>NZ_JANUED010000004.1:0-385467 GCF_024810155.1 Mycetocola sp. BIGb0189 | reverse complement strand
CCGGTTACATTCCGAACCCGGAAGCTAAGGCTCTTTGCGCTGATGGTACTGCAGGGGGGACCCTGTGGGAGAGTAAGTCACCGCCGGACTTCTTTACAACACATGTTGTGTGTTGCAGGTTGAGAGCCCTGACCGTTTCACGGTCGGGGCTTTCCTTGTTTAACGGCATTATTTGTGGTGCTGGTGCTGGTGCTGGTGCTGTGAGTGTTGGTGTTGGTGTTGGTGTTGGTGTTGGTGTTGGTGTTGTGAGTGTTGGCCTCACCCTTGGACGGGTGGGGCTTTTACTGTTTAACCCGGATGGTTAGCGCTCTAGGCCGGAACGCGCGACGAGTACCGCGATCTCGGTGCGGTTGCGGGCACCGAGCTTGAGCTGGACGTCCTGCAGCGTCGACTTGACGGTGGAGTCCGCGATGAAGAGGCGACGCCCGATCTCGGCGTTCGAGGAGCCGTCCAGGAGCGCGAAGGCGATGTCGCGTTCGCGCGGGGACAGCAGGTCCAGGCTCTGTTTTGCACGCTCCTGCGGGGCACCCGAGCCGCCGGCACGAACCCAGTCGGCCAGGTGCTTGGCACTGCGCGGAGACAGCGCCGTCTCGCCACGGGAGACCCCACGGATAGCGTTGGTAATCGCGTCGGGACCGTCGGATTTGAGGATGAAACCCGCGGCACCTGCGGCGATCGCGTCCACCACCCGTGGGCCGTCATCGAAGGAGGTCATCATCACAAACTGCGGAGGAAACGGCAGCGCCTGGGCGAGCGTGACCGCGGTCACCCCGTCGATTCCGGGCATCCGAACATCGATCAGAACGACGTCGGGTCGAAGCTGCGTGCACGCGGCCATGACCTCCGCACCGTCCATTCGGGAGCCCACCAGGCGCAGGTCGGCGGTGGCGGCCAGGATGCTTTCGACTCCGGTATGCACAAAGGGATCATCGTCGATCACAAGCACGTCAATGTGCTGAACACCCGCCGGGAATACATCGCTGCCTGAAGTCACTCCATGATTCTAGGGTGTTGGGTTGCCCGCGGGGTTGCGGACGGTCCACGGCGCATGTTTCATGACCCATTATTTGCCCAGGCCACCGTGGGTAGGCAGGGCTAGGGGGCGGCGGCGGCCGGCAGATCGGGGACCGCCGGTTCCGGGGGAATCCACGGGAGCCAGGCGTAAATTCCAAAGACGCCGTGGTCGTCGGTGCGTGCGGTGAGGGTCCCACCCAGAAGCTTGGCCCGCTCGGTCATGCCGGTCACCCCGTGTCCTCCGCCCACCGAGGTGGGCGTCAGGCCCTCCGGTGCGGGATTGGTGAGGGTAAGGGTCAGACCCGCGCCCGGACCGCCACGCAGCGACAGGGAGACCGTCTGCCCCGGCGCATGACGTCGGGCATTAGCCAGCGCCTCCTGCACGATTCGGTAGCAGGCATGCGCCACCCGGGGGTCACAGCCCGCGGCATCGGAGAGGAAGACATTGGAAATGATTCCGCCGGGGAGGGCTTCGGCGGCCTCGATCAGGTCGGGGAGATCCGCCAGCGAGGTCCGACCGGCGGCGATTCTTGAGCCCTGCGCCTGAGCCGGGTCACGCAGCACATCAACCACATAGCGCAGATCGTCCAGGGAGCGCTGTGCGGACTCGCGCACCACGCTTGCGGCCCCGGCCAGGGCGGTGTCACTCTCGCGTGCGTTAACCTCCAGGGCGCCCGCGTGCAGGGACAGCGTGGACAGCCGGGAGGCCAGGGTGTCGTGGATCTCCCGGGCCACCTCCTGACGCTCTCGCTGCCGGCTCACCTCGTCACTGAGGGTTGCCGCGCTCTGCCGGGTGTCCTGAACCTCGACCAGAGCAACATCGCGCTCCGAGCGTGCACGGAGCAGAAGACCGGTGGCAACAAAGGGCAGCATGAGTAGAAACACCGACAGCGGTACCGCCCACGGCAGGGTTGCGAGCACCTCGTCCGGGCTGGCACCCCGTCCGGCGAAGGTGGACATGAGCGAGTTTGAGGTCGACTGCGCATCCCAGCGGGTGGACACCCCGCAGGCCAGGGCGACGGCACCGGTCATGATCCACACCCAGGGCCCGCGTCGGCGGTGGAGGACAGAGACCAGGGCAATCAGCGCGGGAACCGGGGTTGAGGGCAGAAAAAGGGCGATGCCGGCGGCAATCGCGGTCACCAGATAGGGGTAACGGGTGCGCCAGACGAGCAGAATCGCGGCACCGATCATGAGCAGGGCACCGATGCCGGCCGCCAGTGCGATGCCCGGGCTGGTGGGCGGGATTCCCCGGTCCTCATTGCCGATGTGCTGACCAAACGGGAGCACCGCGAAGAAGATCCCCACGGCGACCCAGATCGTGGTGACCAGCCCACGCACAAACGCTCGGCCGCGTGACACGGCGGCATCGGTGTGTCGACGCCGGGGCGAGGAATCAGCCGATGGGAGCGGGGGTGGGGGAATGGTCATGTACCTCATCGTATGGCAGCGAGTCCCGTGCGCGCGGCCCCCGGGCGGCGGGAGTGAGGAGGGACACCATTCCCCCCGAACGGCGGGAGCGTCCGGCCCGTTTGGTGGGTGTGCGGGCATGCCCGTCGCTGGTTGGCTGGGAACCACAGCAAGACACGGCCCGGGTCGCCAGGACAACCGGATCGCCGCCCCAGACACGAAGGACACAACCGTCATGAGCATTCCCCAGAACACCCTCCCTGCACCCGATAACTCGGCACCGAACGCCGCGGCTCCGGCCAAGCGCCGGAACTGGTTCGCCCGTCACAAGGTCCTGACCGTTCTGGGCATCATCGCGGCCATCATCGTCATTTCGAGCATCGCTGCCGGTGGCGGTGGGAAGTCCAAGCCCGCTCCCGAGGGCAAGCCTGCGGCCGGAGCACCGGCGGGTGAAGAGGTTGCCGGAGAAAAGCCGGCCGAGGAGAAGCCCAAGGACACGCTGCCCGGGATCGGCGAGGCCGTTACCGCCGGATCGATGGAGTTCACCGTGACCGGTGTCGAGGAGGCGGGAACCACCGTGGGCGGTCAGTACCTCTCGGCCACCGCGCAGGGCCGTTTTGTTCGGGTTGCCCTGTCGGTAAAGAACGTTGGTGACAAGCCCGAAACATTCCTG
Organism: Mycetocola sp. BIGb0189; assembly: GCF_024810155.1. Taxonomy (NCBI): domain Bacteria; kingdom Bacillati; phylum Actinomycetota; class Actinomycetes; order Micrococcales; family Microbacteriaceae; genus Mycetocola; species Mycetocola sp. BIGb0189. Next base: position 382,370 of record NZ_JANUED010000004.1, on the reverse strand, counting down.
GTCAACTTCCTCAAGATCGAAGACGCACAGGGGCGCAGCTTCAACGCCGACAGCAGCGCGACCATCTACGACACCAGCTCCGCCGACACCTGGATCTCCGAGATCAACCCGGGGAATTCCGTGACCGGATCAGTCATTTTTGATCTGCCGGCGGACGCCGAGCTCAAGACCCTGAGCGTGTCCAACTCGGTCTGGGGTGGCGCAAAGAAGATCGCCCTGGGCTAGGTTTTATCCCTCATTCCGGCCGTCCCTCGGGGCGGCCGGAATGTTTTGCGTCTGTAACGTTTGTGTTAACGACGCAAAAAACACTTGTTGTTAATTTGTTCGTAAGCTTTACTAACAAACATGACTCATGGAGTAGACACCGATCGCAACGCAGCGACGGGGCGCGTGCCCCGCGCCGGCGGGGGCCTGCGTGGGCTGCGCCCCACCGCCAAGGTTCTCCCCGAGCATGCCCGGAGTCACAACCGTTCACTCGTTCTTCAGCAGCTCTACCGCACCGAGGGACTCAGCCGGGCCGACATTGCTCGCAGCACCGGCCTTACCCGGGTCACCATCTCGGACCTGGTGGGCGAGCTGATCGGGGAGGGCCTGATCGCCGAACTCGGACAGCGCGAGGATGCGCGTCCGGGAAAGCCCGCGACCCTGCTCGCACTCAACGTCCACGCGTTCCACCTGATCGGGATGGACCTCTCCGACAAGGTGGCCTTCCACGCCGCCCGGTTTGACCTCGGCGGCACGATCATCGAGCGCATCTCCGCTCCCCGTGGCACAGCGGTGGGCGAGGACGCTCTGGAAATCGTCTATGCGCTGGTGGAGCGTCTCCTGCGCGATGAGACCTCACCGATTCTCGGCATTGGCGTTGGCAGCCCCGGTGTGGTCGACGGCGAAGGCCGCATCCGCACCGCCCCAAACCTCGGCTGGCACGACCTGCCGCTGCGCGATCTCCTGGCCGCACGCTTCGCCCTCCCCGTGACCGTCGCCAACGACGCCAACGCCGCGGTGCTCGCCGAGCACACCTTTGGGAGCCAGGACGCCGCAAGCGACCTGATCCTGATTCAGATCGGTGCCGGTGTGGGTGCCGGACTGATCGTGGACGGTGCCCCGGTTTCGGGCAGCCGCTCGGCCGCCGGTGAGATCGGCCACGTTGTGGTGGGCACCGACGGCGGTCCGCGCTGTGCGTGTGGCAAGGATGGCTGCGTCGAGGCCTGGGTGGCCGCCGGTCGCCTGGCCGAGCAGCTTGAGCAGGCCGCCGATCCCGCCGCCGCCGAAACCCTGTTGGCAGCCGCCGGTGAGCGCCTGGGTATCGCCCTGGCCCCCGTGGTTGGTGTGCTCAACCTCTCCGAAATTGTCCTCAGCGGACCCACCACACTTCTCGAGGGCGCGTTTGCGAACGCGGTGCTCGAGACCATTCGTCAGCGCACAATCAGCGACATCCATGCTGAATTGACGCTGCGTATGACCGCGCTAGGCCAGGACATCGTCCTGCGTGGCGCGGCCGTCCTCGTCCTCTCCGGACAGCTCGGAGTTTCATAACCGAGAACTCAAAACCGATCACATGATCACCTCGTCACACCAATTGTTTAAGGAACGCATCATGAAGAAGAAACTGGGAGTACTGGCCCTCGTGGCCGCGTCGGCCCTGGCTCTGACCAGCTGCGCAAGTAACGGCAGCCCCGGATCCAGCGAAGCATCCGATGCCAACATTCGTGTCTGGCTGGTGGGTACCGACACCCCCAAGGAAGCGCGCGAATACCTCGTCTCCACGTTCGAAAAGGAAAACCCCGGGTCAAAGTTGACCATCGAGGAGCAGTCCTGGACCGGCCTGGTGGACAAGCTCAACACCAACCTCTCCGGCAGCGACAGCCCCGACGTGGTTGAGGTCGGAAACACTCAGGCCGCGGCCTTCACCTCGGCCGGTGCCTTCCTCGACCTGACCAAGGACTTCGACGAGCTCGGCGGCAAGGACCTGCTGCCCGGCTTCGTGGAGGCCGGTAGCTACGACGGCAAGTTCTACGCCGCCCCGCTGTACTCCGGTGCACGCCTCGTCTTCTACAAGAAGGACGCCCTCGCCGCCGCGGGCCTGGAGGTTCCCACCACCCTCGCCGACTACGTCACCAACGGTAAGAAGCTCGCTACCGACAACCCCGGTAAGTCGGGCATCTGGTGGCCCGGACAGGACTGGTACAACGCCCTGCCCTTCATCTGGGAAAACGGTGGCGATGTGGCCACCTTCAAGGATGGCAAGTGGTCCTCGACCTTCTCGAGCGAGAAGTCCATCGAGGGTCTGAAGCAGGTTCAGGACGCCATGGTTAACGCCTCGCGCGCCCCGAAGGACGGCAAGGAAGACAACCCGCAGGTTGGTTTCTGCGACGGCACCAGCCTGCAGCTCTCGGCACCGAGCTGGGTCAAGTGGTCGATCCTGGCCAAGGCCGACTCGGAGACCCCGGGCTGCCCCGACCAGGAAGAAAACCTGGGCGTCTACGCATTGCCCGGTAAGGACGGCGGCGCCGCATCGGTCATGGCCGGTGGATCCAACATTGCCGTTTCGGCCAAGTCGAAGCACCCGGAACTGGCGGTCAAGGCGCTGAAGATCATCCTCAGCGACGAGTTCCAGACCATCTACGCCAAGGGCGGACTGGTTCCGGCCAAGCTGTCGCTGGCCAAGGAGCTCGGCACCGATGAGGTTGCCAAGGCAACCGCCGAGGCCGCCGCTCACGCCCGTCTGACCCCCGCATCGCCCAAGTGGGCCGATGTTGAGGCTGCCGGTGTGCTGCAGGACTTCTTTGTGAAGATCGCTCAGGGCGGGGATGTTGATTCCCTGGCCAAGGAGCTCGACAAGAAGATCGACGGCATCCTCAACGGCTAACGCCACCCGGATCGGCCGCACAGTCGCGGCCGATCCGCTCCCAGCTAGCCGGCCGGGGACCACACACCCCGGCCGGCTTCCCCCTCCCCACCCGCTTCACCCCGTAATACCCCGGCGAACCCGATCGAATCCCCTTCCGGTCCCATCCCCACACTTTTTCAACGAAGAGAGTTTCAGATGTCTACCCTGAATAGCGCCCCACCGCGGGTGCCAGACGCGCCGGAGGAGGCCCCGGCGACCACGCCGGCGGGCGGCAAGGCGAACGCGCGCGGCCGCTTCGGTGCCAAGTTCACCCCGTACTCCCTGCTGGTGCCGTCGATCGTGGTGCTCGGTGTGGTGATCGGTTGGCCGCTGATCAACCTGATCATCATGTCGTTCCAGAAGTTCGGCCGCGCCCAGGTGTTTGGTGCCCCGCCGGAGTGGATCGGCTTTGGCAACTACGCCAAGGTGCTCGGCGACCCCACCTTCTGGGAGGTCCTCGGCCGTTCGCTGCTGTTCTGCCTGGTCTGCGTGGTGATCACCATGGTGCTGGGAACCCTCATCGCGATGATGATGACCCGCCTCACCAAGTTCTTCCGCCTCCTGCTCTCGGTGGGTCTGCTGCTGGCCTGGGCGATGCCCGCGCTGACCGCAACTATCGTCTGGGGCTGGATCTTTGACACCGACTACGGTGTCATCAACAACGTTTTGGTGAACGTGTTCGGACTGGACTTCCACCAGCACTCGTGGCTGATCGACCCGGTGAGCTTCTTCTTCGTGGCCGCGATCATCGTGATCTGGGGTGCCGTTCCGTTTGTGACCTTCACCGTGTATGCGGGCCTCAGCCAGGTCCCCGACGAGGTGCTTGAAGCCGCCTCGCTCGATGGTGCCGGTTACCTGGCCCGCTTCCGGCTGATCGTGTTCCCGTATCTCAAGTCGATCTTTGTGGTGGTCACCATCCTGCAGATCATCTGGGACCTGCGGGTGTTCACCCAGATCTACGCGCTGCAGGGTATCGGTGGCATCAAGGAACAGACCAGCACCCTCGGTGTGTACATTTATCAGACCTCGCTCGGTAGCGGAGAGTACGGCATCGGTGGTGCCATCGCCGTGATCACGGTGATCATCCTGATGGCCATCTCGCTGTACTACGTCCGCCAGAGCATCAAGGAGGAAGAGCTGTGACCAGCCAAACGGCCCTCGGCCCGACCCTGCGCGGGACCACCCCGCCGTCCAAGCGCGTGACCTCCGGTGCCCTGCGCCGGCGCAAGACCACCACGGTGGTGCTGAGCATTATCGCCGTGATTATCTTCCTGTGCGCGGTGTTCCCGGTGTACTGGATGATCAACACCTCCTTCCAGCCCAACAACGAGATCCGCTCGACCACGCTGCACTTCTGGCCGGATAACTTCACCCTGCGCAACTACTACACGGTGCTCTTTGAGCCCGGCCGGACCCCGTTCCTGCCGGCCCTGGGGAACTCGCTGATGGTGACCCTGCTCACGGTGACCGTGGCACTGGTGTTTGCCTTCCTGGCCTCGCTCGCGGTGACCCGCTTCCGCTTCAAGAGCCGCAAGGCGTTCATCCTGACCATCCTGATCATCCAGATGATCCCCGCCGAGGCCATGATCGTCTCGACCTATCGGGTGCTGGATGGTTGGCACCTGCTCAACACGATTGCCGGTTTGACCCTGGTCTACGTGGCCACCGTGCTGCCGTTCACGATCTGGACCCTGCGCGGGTTTGTGAACGGTATTCCGGTGGAGCTCGAGGAGGCCGGCATGGTCGACGGGCTCTCGCGTTCGGGTGCCTTCTGGAAGATCACCTTCCCGCTGCTGGCCCCGGGCCTGGTGGCCACCGGTGTGTTCGGATTCATCCAGGCCTGGAACGAGTTCCTGCTGGCCCTGGTGGTCAACTCCCGGCCCGACATGATGACCCTGCCGGTGTGGCTGCGTACGTTCCAGACGCTTACTGGAACCACCAACTGGGCCGCCATCATGGCCGGATCCACCCTCATGGCGATCCCGGTGATCGTCTTCTTCTTGATCGTTCAGGGCCGAATGACCAGTGGCCTGGTCTCCGGTGCCGTGAAGGGATAACCATGACCAACTCCTCCCTCAGCCCCGAGGTTCTCCGCGCGATTTCCGCGACCATGCTCCCGGGCTTTGACGGCCCCGAGCTGCCCGACTGGCTGGCCGCGCGCCTGCGTGCCGGCCTCGGCGGGGTGTGCCTGTTCTCGATGAACATCGAATCCCCGAGTCAGCTCCGGGAGCTGACCGCGGCGATCCTCGACGCCAACCCCGACGCGGTTATCGCGATCGATGAGGAGGGCGGGGACGTCACCCGCCTGCACCACCAGACCGGCTCGCCCTTCCCGGGCAACGCGATCCTCGGCAAGCTGGGCGATCCGGTGGGCACCGAGGGCATCGCCGCCCGGGTGGGATACGAGCTCGCCGATGCCGGGGCCACGATGACCTTCGCCCCGGACGCCGACATCAACTCCAACCCCAACAACCCGGTGATCGGGACCCGCAGCTTCGGCACCGACGCCCACGCGGTGGGTGTCCACACCGCCGCCTGGGTGCGCGGGGTGCAGGGCCGCGGCATCGATGCCAGCACCAAGCACTTCCCCGGCCACGGCGACACCGAGAACGACTCACACCTGTCGCTGCCGGTGATCGACCGCTCGCTCGAGGAGCTGCGTGAGCGCGAACTGATCCCGTTTGTGGACGCCATCGCCGCGGGTACCAACACGATCATGACCTCGCACATCATGCTGCCGCAGGTGGATCCCGAGCACCCGGCCACCCTGTCGCGTACGATCCTGCAGGACCTGCTGCGCGGCGAGCTGGGCTTCACCGGCGTGATCGTCACCGACGCACTGGATATGACCGGTGCCAGCGGCAAGACCGGAATCCCCGAGGCCGCGGTGCGGGCGCTCGCCGCGGGCTGTGACCTGCTGTGCATCGGCAGCAACAACACCGATCCGCAGATGGGGGAGATCGAGGCCCATGTGGCCGCGGCGATCGAATCCGGTGTGCTACCCGCCGAGCGGGTACTCGAGGCCGCCGAGCGCCTGCGTGTGCTCGCCGACCGCGGACGCACCCTGCGGGCCGAGGCCGCCTCGCAGCCGGTTCCCGACACCGCCTGGCCGACGCCCGCCGCGGTGGCCGCTACCTTTGATGTGCTGCCCGGAGTTTCCCTGCCCACTCCGAGCCCCGAGGCGCCGGTGCACGTGGTCACCGTCGAGGGCGTCCCGAACATCGCCGTGGGCCCGCTGCCCTGGGGGCCGCACTCGGCCCAGTCCGCCGAGGCACGCGACGCGGGGCTGATCTTCCACCTGGTGGATGGCACCGACCTCTCGGGCGCCGTGGCCGAGATTCCCACCGGCGTACCGATCGTGGTGCTGGGGCAGAACAACCACCGTGGGGAGCGGGTGCAGGCGGTCCTCGCCCTGCTGCGCGAGCGCGGCGACGCCCCCTCCACCGTGGACATGGGCTGGCCCGCGCCCGACCGTGCCGACGCGCAGATCGCCACCCTGGGTGCCTCGCGCCTGGCCGGGGAGGCGTTCCTGGAGCGCTGGCTCAGCGGTGGTTTCGCGGCGGAAGAGGTTCCGCGATGAGACTGGGGATCGACGTCGGCGGCACCAAAACCGCCGCGGTGGTCCTCGATGACAATGATGTGGCGGTCGAGGAGCTGACCCGCCCCACCGGCTATGGCCGCGACCAGGTGCTCGCCTCGGTACTGGAAACCAGTGCCGAGCTGGCGCAGCGGGTGGGCCTCACCCCCGATCGCTTCGCCTCGATCGGGATTGGGATCCCCGGGGCGGTCAACGCACAGATTGGCCGGGTCGAGCACGCGGTCAATCTGGGCCTGGACCGCTTCGATCTGGGCAGCGAGGCCGCCGCGCGGCTGGGCACCCGGGTCTCGGTGGAGAACGATGTCAACGCCGCCGCGGTGGGTGCCTACCGCTATGTGGCTACCACCGGGGGCGACACCTCCCTGGGCACCGACGGGCTCGCCTACCTCAACCTGGGGACGGGCCTGGCCGCCGGAATCGTCCTCGACGGACACCTGCGTCGGGGCAGCTCGGGGGTGGCCGGGGAGATCGGGCACATCCCCGTGGATCCCGGTGGGGTGATCTGCTCCTGCGGCCAGCGCGGCTGCCTGGAAACCGTGGCCTCGGGCTCGGCGATTGCCCGCCAGTGGCCGACCACCGGTACCTCACCGGTCCACGATATGATGGCCGCAGCGGCCGCCGGAGATCCGGTTGCCGGTCGGATTCGTGCCCTGCTTTTTGAGGGGGTGGCAACCGCCGTTCGCATCCTCACGCTCAGCGTGGATGTGCGCACGGTGGTGCTGGGCGGAGGCGTCACCAGCCTCGGCGAACCCCTGTTGTCCGGCGTGGATGCGGTGCTAAACGAGTGGGCCGAGGCCTCCCCGTTTATCGCCTCGCTGCGCCTGGGTGAACGCATCCGTGTGATCCCCAGAACCCACCCGGTGGCCGCCGTTGGCGCCGCCCTCATTGGAGTTTCAAACAGTGTCTGAAGTATTCGTTGTATCGGGACCGGTCGAGGCCGGGGAGTACGTAGCCGAAATTCTGGCCCGTGCCATCACCACCAATCCGGAAACCGTGCTGGGCCTGGCCACCGGTTCCACCCCACTGCCGATCTATGCGGCGCTCGCCGAGAAGGTCCGGACCGAGGGAATCGATGTATCCCGGGTCAGCGGATTCGCGCTGGATGAGTACGTGGGTATCGATCCCACCCATGAGCAGAGCTACCACCACGTGATCGACGCCGAGGTGACCCAGACCCTCGGCCTGGACGCATCGCGGGTGCACGTGCCCTCGGGCAACCCGGAGACGCTGGAGTCGGCCGGGACCGCCTATGAGGAGGCCATTCGCGCCGCCGGCGGGGTGGATTGGCAGATCCTGGGAATCGGGGCCAACGGGCACATCGGCTTCAACGAGCCCGGCTCCCCGCTGGACTCGCTGACCCGTCGGGTTCCGCTGACCGAGCAGACCCGCGAGGACAACGCCCGCTTCTTCGAGACCATCGACGAGGTGCCGCGACACGCCATCACGCAGGGTGTGGGCACGATTCTTCGCGCCGGACACCTGTTCCTGCTGGCCTTCGGGGCACACAAGGCCGATGCCGTGGCGCGTGCGATTAACGGGCCGATCAGTCCCGAGATTCCCGCCTCCGCCATCCAGTCGCACCCGCACGTGACGGTGCTGCTGGACGCGGCGGCCGCCGCCGGTCTGGCCCCCGCCGATTACACCGTGGTCGAGGGTGCCGTTTCCGCCGTGTAGACTAGACACATAACCACGAATTAGCTGTTTCGGTGGACATAGCAAGAGGGAAACGCCCGGTCACATTCCGAACCCGGAAGCTAAGACTCTTTGCGCCGATGGTACTGCAGGGGGGACCCTGTGGGAGAGTAGGACACCGCCGGACTTATAATTCGAAGCCCCGTGACTGGATTTCCAGTCACGGGGCTGGTTTGTTTAACCGGCGTTTCTAGTCCAGACGGATCCTCAGTGCCTCGGTATGGGTGGCCTCCCCGGCGAGCAGGCTGAGGCCCGCGGTGATGATCTCGCCCGACGCCCCGGTGGGGGACACCAACAGCGTGAATTCGCCGTGCGCATCCGCGGGGATCTCGGGCAGCGCGCAGGTGGATTCCGATTCGCTGGTTGCGCAGTACCAACCGATGCCCGCACCCTGGGTAAGGCCGACGAGGGTGCCCGGGCCGGTGAGCGTGATCGAAAAGGACACCGCCCCGGCGTGGTCGCCGGTGTTGGCGGTGGTGATTGTCAGAGGGAAGGTGCCCGCGGCGGTGGTGGGCGCGGCGGCCTCGATGTGCACGCCACCGCGACCCGTCTGCTCGGAGGGCGCGGGGATGGGGGTCTGCTCGTTTGGTGCGGGTGTGGCGGTATCCGTGGGGGCCGGGGCGGCGGGGGATGTCGAGGCCGAGGTTGAGACGGAGGCCAAGACCGGTGGCGCAGTGGTCTCGGGGGAGCCGAGGACGGTGATGATCGAGACGGTCACCGCGGTGGCCACCACCGCGGCCGCCGCTAGAACGCCGGTCGACTGCGCGGCCAGGGGGAGGCCTGCTGCCCGCGCCGTCTCCGAGATACCACCCATGAGCGCGCCGCCGCCCAGCGCGGCCGGACCGAGGATGAGCGGTCCGAGCAGGAGCGCGAGCGCGCCGCCATCCACCGGTGGGTGGCGCGAGGAGGCCACCCGGCAGTGCTCGCAGGATTCCCGATGCCGCCGGAAGTTCGCGGGCAGCGAGCGGAGGCGCTTGCCGGCCCGCAATCCCAGGATCAGCGGGATAAACGGATGGCACTCGGGTGGCAGCTCGGCCCGCGCCTGCGCGCGGGCGAAGGCTTCGGCCAGGCCACGACGGGCGCGGATCAGCAGCTGCGAGCTGGCGTTGGCGGACAGCCCCAGCAGCAGCGCGAGCTCCCGCGGTTTCGCCCGCTCCACCTCCCCATACCAGAGCACCTCCTGCCAGGCGGGGCGGAGTGATCCAAACGCCTCCCGCAGTGGGGTGAACTCGGCGTCGTGGGAGAACCGGTGATCCGAGCCGGGCAGGGTCGGCAGGTCGACGCCTTCGGGATCGAGCGGGGAGGTGGGGAGCTTGACCTGAAGATCCTGATAGATCAGATTGCGCGCGGTTGTATAGAGGTAGGCGCGCACGTTGTGGGTGGGCCCGCCGCCGCGATTGAGCCGGGCAAGGAAGCGGGCGAACGCCTCGGCGGCATAGTCCTCGGCGGCCTCATTGCCGCGTTCCCACTGGCGGGTGGCGCGCAGCAGCGCGGGGAAATGGCGACGATACAGCTCGTCGGTGGCCCCGCGGTCGCCGAGGCGCGCCTGCTCGAGCAGGTGCTGATCGGACGTGTCGAGAATCGCCGTTTCCCATCTGGGTCTGATGCCGGGTTCGACGCTGGCCGGCTCGCATGCGGGGCGTCCCGCGCCGCGGAACTAATCATAAAGTATTTCATATTGTCGTCACGAAATCACCATCCGTCACTCTCACCGTGTGGAAGACAAAAATCCTAACCATCACACACGTTCTAGAGGACCGAAGCATGCCACTGCCGTCAGCCCCCATCACCGGCCACCCGAGGAGGCGATCCGCCCTCGCGGCGTTGATCACCACCCTCATGATGCTGGCCATCCTGATCACCGGAACCACGCCCGCCCGCGCGGCCACCCCCGACTACACCCTGGAAATCTCGGCCCCGCAGACGGTGCCGGTGGGGAAGGCGTTTCGATACACCGTCTCGATCCTGACTCCCACCGCCAACGCCTCCACCCCGGCCACCGGCATCGACCTGGACATCGCGCTCCCCGCCGGAGTGAAATTCGATGCGGTGCCCTTTGGCGGTGCAAACATCGTGGCGACCGCACCCGCCTATGACGAGGGCACCAACACGGTGCACCTGGATCTGCGCGACATTACCGAGGGGGTCAACGAGGTGGTCCTTACCGTGACACAGGTCAACACCGCGGTCATGGACTCCACCACCACATTCGTCGCCCACGTGACCGGAACCCCGAGCGATGCGGGAACGACACCCTCGGCCTCGGCGCTCACCCGCGTGGTGGGCAACCTCAACTATTCTCCGACCAAGAACTTCGCGACGATCCTCGGCGGCTCCAATCGCATCGCCGAGTACACGTTTGACGTGGCCACCAGGGACTCCGGTCCCGAGGGTGGCACCTTCACCACCTGGGGTCAGCGCCTCACCGATACCCTGCCCGCCGGTGCCGTGATCACCAATACCTTCACCAGTATCGGCGGCACCTGGACCGTATCGGGCACTCCGGCAACCGGCCTACGGGCCGTCTGGGAACGCACCGGAACGGCCTACGGCCCCTCCACCGCGCCGATGGCCGGTGCCGGGGCTCAGCTCGGATTCACCGTTTCCTATCCCGAAGCCGCGTTCCCCGACGGAACCCGTCCGCCGGAAAACGTGGTGGGACTCGACGTGAGTGACCACGGCGGCACCTGGAGTGCCCGCCCCACCGCCAAGACCCAGGGACCATCCTTCATTCCCAGCACCATCGGTCACGCGGTGGCGATCGAAAAGACCGCCAACTTCTCCGGTGGACAGGACTCATTTGAGTGGGGCAACGGCCAGTGGCTCGCCCAGTACGGGGTGCGCGCCTCGTTCCTGAACTCGGTGGACACCGAGCAACTGGACACCATGACCATCGAGGACTCGGCGGGCATCGGCGCGGACAACGCCGCCTTTTTTGAACAGGGCGATCTGCGTCGCCTGGCCGTTCTCTTCAACGCGACGCTGCGCGCCGCGGATGTGCCCTACCGGCTGGAGTACACCACGAGCGGCGGTCCGGCATGGCATGGCGCCGGGTCCGGGCTGCGGACCGGAACCGACCTGCGAATGAGCTTTGTCGCGGACGGATCCACCGGCTGGGACAGCGACGGATACACCCAGGTGGAGAAGCTGCCCGCGGGACAGACGGTGACCGGCTGGCGGATCGTCCTCTCCCCGGAGGCCACAGATCCGGGGATTCCCGGCGGATCGCAGGTCCAGGTGGCCCCCTCGTACGTGCCGATCCTCGCCGGTGCCGCGGGCGCGACCGAAATCTACACCAACACCGCGGTTGTCAACGGTGTGATGAGTGGCGGCGTCGTGCTGCCCGGCGCCGCGGACTCCGCCCGACTCGGCCTGGCCGATCGGGTGCCCGTCATCACCCAGGTGATCGGCGTACCCTCGACCCTGACCGTCGGGCAGGACGCCAGCTATCTGGTGAACATCGCCAACATGGATCCGGTGCGCGCCTACGCCGATGCCAAGATGCGCGTGGTGCTGCCGGTCGGCGTGTTCTATGACGATGCCGTCGGGGTCAGCCCCGCCTACGCCCAGACACCCACCTCCAACGTGCCGGTTCCCGTGCCGGGGAGTGGACTGGCCATCTCGACCGAGACGGTCACCGATGCCGACGGCGAGCACCAGGTGGTGGTATTCGCCTTCGATAACCTGGCCAGCATTCGCCTCGCCGGTACCCCGCAGGAGCGGGTCGAAACCCAGGGATTCCGCTACACCATCCCGGTGCGGGTGCTGCCCCAGGCGTATCGTGCCGATCAGGGCAGCGTGGCTACTCGCGCCTTCGCCTCGGTGGATGACCCGGCGTTCGCCACGGTTCCGATGGGATTCTCCCCGGCGTATGTCGGCGAGGACACCTTTGACTTCAACCCCGCGCTTCCCACTATTGCCCGCTTTGCCAAGGACTCCCAGGTTGCGACCTCGGGTGGCCTGCTGATGGGCAAGCAGGTGCGCGCCCATGAGACCGACGGGTGGGAGCTTTCGGCTCCGGTGTCCGGATCGGACCCTGCCCAGTGGAAGGTGTATGTGCGCAACGTGCTGAGCGATGCGGTGACCAACCTGGTGGTCTTTGACCGGATGCCCACCCGCGGGGACGAGCGCGGATCGGCGTTTGGCGAACGGCTGGTGGGTCCGCTCTCGGGCGCCCCGGCGGGTGCCGTGATCGAGTACTCGACCGACGCAACCTCCGCCACCACGGGAACCTGGAGCGCCGACCCCGCGGATGCGGCCGGGGCTACCGCCTTCCGTCTGACAACCGGTGAGCTGAACTCCGGCGAGGAGTTCGAGCTGCGCTTTGACACCACCGCCGATGACCCCGGCGCGCGGGCGGGGGTGCGGGCGATCAACGATGTGAGCGCGACCGCGTCCTATCGGGGCAGCCCGCGATCCATCTCCTCGAATGAGGCGGACATCGTGATGGCCCCCGCCCCGGCGCTGAGCGTGCTGAAGAAAACCAACGGGGTCGAGTATTCGGCACCGCCGGGGGCCGGCGTGGAGTCGGGGTCCGAGGTGACCTGGACCTACACGGTCACCAATACCGGTAACACCCCGCTGGCCAACATCGAGGTGATCGATGCCTACACCGACGGGCAGGGCGCGTCGGGAACCCAGTCGGTGGCTTCCGCGCCGGGGGAGGTGTTGGAGCCCGGTGCCTCGCGCATCTTCGAGCTGACCGGCACAGCCGTGGAGGGGCAGTATCACAACGTCGCGACCGTGAGCGCGGCCGCGGTGGATGAGAGCGGCACTGTCATCACCGCGCCGGTGGCCCCGGCCAGCGACGAGTCCTGGTATCTCGGTGCGGTCGTGACCGACCCGGGAACGCCCGGCGGTGGTGACGAGGGCACGCCCGGCGGCTCGGGCACCCCGGGTGGCGGGGATTCCGGCACCCCGGGCCCCGGGCACACGGGGTCGGATGCCGACGCGGCAGGCCTGGCCTCGACCGGAAGTGATGCGGCCCCGCTCCTCGCCGGGGTGGCACTCCTGCTCCTGGCCGGAGGCGGGCTGATGCTCGTGCGCCGGCGCGCTCGCCAGGGTCGCTCGGTGCGCTAGCCGAGATCATCGGCCGCGGTTGCCGGTTTCTCTGCGAGGGGATCGGTGGCCGCGGCGATCCGCGGCGCGCTCGCCGAGTGGGGCGCCACCTCGCCGAGACCTAATGGGCCGGTGCCGGGACGCTCTCTCCGGAACGTTCGGCCAGGCCGGTCTCGACGTAGTAGTCGGTGATGTGGTCGTGGATGACAGTGCGGGCCAGGTTCACGTTGCCGGCGGCGATCGCGTCGGTCAGCTCGCGGTGTTCGTGCCGCAGCCGATTGGCGGTGGCCGGCCAGGAGGCCAGCCCGGGCAGACCCGACTGAACGTACGCCTCGATTGAGCTGCGCAGGCCCGCCATCGTCGCCGTCAGCACGTGGTTCCCCAGCGCCTCGGTGAGGGAGAGGTGGAACTGGGCGTCGAGGGTCAAAAACTCCTCGGGCGTCAGATTGGCCGAATCCATCGCGCTGAGCAGGGTGCGTGGAATCGTGAGCGCGCGGCCGTCGGGGTTGCCGGCCAGTCGGGAAACCGTTTCGGTTTCCAGGATCAGACGCGTCTGCACGATATCGTCCACGCTGAAGCCCTGCGCGGCCACCTGCAGACGCATCAGGGCCGACATTCCACCCCCGGGAAGCGCCACGATGATCGCGCCGGAACGGGGACCGGATCCACTCGCGGTGCGGATCAGCCCGAGCACCTCGAGCACTCGCAGGGCCTCGCGCACGCTGGAGCGTCCGACGCCGAGCTCGGCGGCCAGGGCGCGCTCGCCGGGGAGGTGATCCCCGGGCTGGAGTGCGCCGGAGAGCAGATCCTGTTCGATCCGTTCCAGCACAATTTGCCATGCCCGCGCTTCAACCATTTCCGTGCCCCTCACGTCTGTCGCGCGCCATTGCGCTCGTATGTGGTCAGACCACAAAGACTAACATGAGCCCCGAGGTTGTGATGCATTCAATTAAAAAGGTTATCTCGCGGTTACCTAGGAGCGAAGGACCACGTTCTCCACCGGTTCGCCCGCGAGGAGGTGCCTGATCTGGCGGTGCACCAGGGCCGCCATCCGCGACATCATCGAGGTGGCGGCACCGCCCAGGTGCGGGGTGATCAGCACGTTCGGCAGCGTCCACAGCGGGTGATCGGCCGGCAGTGGTTCGGGATCGGTGACGTCCAGGGCAAAGCGCAGCCGACCGGACTCCGCCTCGGCGAGGGCCGCCGCGGTGTTCAGGACCGGCCCGCGGGCGATGTTCACCACGAGCGCCTGGTCGGGCAGCGCGGCCAGGAACGCGGCATCGGCGAGGTCACGGGTGTCCGCGGTGAGGGGGACGGCCAGGATCACAATCTCGGCGGTGGGCAGCAGTCCCGGCAGATCGGCGAGGGCGTGCACCGGTCCATACGCGGATTCGCGGGCCGAGCGGGCCACCCGGGTGATGTGCGTTTCGAAGCCGGTCAGGCGTGCCTCGATCGCCGCCCCAACCCCGCCGTAGCCGACAATCAGGACGTTCCGATCCGCGACGCTCGGGGTCAGTGAACCCTGCCACAGTCCGGTCTGCGCGTTACGCACCGACTCGGGGATCCCGCGCTGGGCGGCCAGCAGCAGGGCCAGGGTCAGCTCGGCGGTCGCGGTCTCGTGCACGGTTGCCGCATTGGCGTAAACGCGGCCGGGCGGCAGCGTCCCCTCGACCCCGTCGTAGCCGATGGACTGGCTCTGGATCAGCGTGGTGGTCACATCATCGATCCCGGGAAACTTCACGTTCGGCGCAATATACGGGGCAACCAGCAGGTCGATATGCGAGGCCGGAGCCGGGGTCTTCAGATCCCACTCAAGTACTCGCACGCCGTCGGGCACCTCACCAATCGCCTTGAGCAGGGTCTTTCCGGGCACGGTAACGGTGAGTGTGGGGGAGGTCATGCATCCACCCTAGGGGTGTCGGCCGCGGAATGAAACGTCATGTTTGCCCGTTTGTTATTTTGCGGGGTTAGGGTCAAGGAAATACCTGAAAACCAGCATCCCGCGGGAGGAAAACCATGACGGCAGAGCACGTAAACATTGGTCATTCGGATCTCAGCATCGCCCCGATTACCCTCGGCGGCAACGTGTTTGGGTGGACCGCGGATGAGCCAACCTCGCACCGGATCCTCGACGCCTTTGTGGCCGGTGGCGGCAACTTCATCGACACCGCCGACGGCTATTCGGCCTGGGTGCCCGGGCACACCGGCGGGGAATCCGAATCCGTGATCGGCAGCTGGCTGGCCGCGCGCGGCCGCCGTAACGACGTGGTCATCGCGACCAAGGTCAGCACCAAGCCCGACCGAAAGGGCCTCGCCCCCGACAACATTCGCTTGGCCGCCGATGAGTCCCTCGCCCGTCTGGGCACCGATCACATCGACCTCTACTACGCCCACTTCGACGACGAGAGTGTGCCGCTGGCCGACACCGTCGGGGCGCTGTCCGAGCTGGTAGACGCGGGCAAGGTGCGCTCGATCGGTATCTCGAATTACTCGGCCGATCGCATCGATGAGTGGCTGGATATCGTGGCCGCGAACGGCCTGCACGCGCCGGTTGCCCTGCAGCCGCACTACAACCTGGTGGAGCGCGATTTCGAGGGCGCGCTGCGCGAGCGCGCCGAGAAGTACGGTCTCTCGGTGTTCCCCTACTTCGCGCTGGCTCGGGGATTCCTGAGCGGTAAGTACCGTCCGGGCGTGGAGATCGACAGCCCGCGCGCGGGCGACGCCGTCAAATACCTCGACGAGCGTGGGCTGCGCGTACTCGATGCGCTGGATGCGATTTCCGCCGCCCACGACACCTCGGTTGCCGCCGTCTCGCTCGCCTGGCTGCGTCAGCAGCCCACGGTGGGTGCGCCGATCGCCAGCGCTCGCTCGCTTGAGCAGCTGCCTCCGATCACCGACTCGCTGAAGATCGAGCTGAGCGGCGAGGAACTCTCCCTGCTCGACACCGCGAGCACCCCGGCCGCCTAGGCCGGACTGTGAGCGCTCTGCCCGAGCGCCTGCCCTGAATCCCCGAGCAGGACCGTGATCCTGCTCGGGGATTCTTGTGCCTATGCGAGCATCGGGCCCGGTCTAGGACAGTGTGATGATGGTCTTTCCCCGGGGCCGAGCCCCGGGGTTGAACGCGTCCACCGCCGCACTCAGCGGCGCGACCAGCCCCACGCGGGTACGGAGACGCCCCTCACGAACCCGGTGCGCAATCTCGGTGAGCTGCGCGCGATCGGCCTCCACCACAAAAAAGATGGCCCGGCCATTTTGGGGCTGTCGGGTGGGCGGCCCGGCGATGGTGACCAGCGTCCCTCCGGGCTGGATCAGGTCAACCGAGGCATCCCCAATCTCGCCGCCGATGACATCAAACACCAGGTTGACGAGGCCCACCGCGGTGAGATCCTCCGTTTCGAGATCCACAAAGCTGTGTGCACCGTAACCCAGGGCCGCCTCACGGTCGGCACCACGACCGGTTCCGATCACATGAGCCCCGGCCTCCCGCGCGAGCTGGGTGACCAGGGATCCGACCCCGCCCGCGGCTCCGTGCACAAGAATGCGCTGCCCCGCTTCCAGGTTGCCGTGGACAAAGAGACCCTGCCAGGCGGTCAACCCGGAAATCGGAAGGCTGGCTGCGGTGACCGAGTCAACGTCTGCGGGCAACGGTGCCAGGTTGCGCGCTTCGACGGCGGTGAACTCGGCGAGGGTGCCGTTGCGGGTCCAATCGGCCAGGCCAAACACCCGCTGGCCGATGCTGAGACCGGTGGTCCCATACCCCAGTTCGGTTACGACGCCGGCGAATTCATGGCCGGGAACGCTCGGGGTGCGGTCCTTACCCGCGCGGTCGGTCCAGGTGCCGGGCCAGGCGAGTTCCCCCGGGGTGAAGCCCGACGCCTCGACGCGGACGATGACGTCATTTTCGGACGCGTGGGGCAGCGGAATCTCGGTGAGTGTCATTCCTTCGGTGCCGGCGGCGGGGTCGGTCACGACGATTGCGTGCATGGGTGGTGTCCTCCTCATAGTGGGTTCACTATCTAGACGACACGGAGGCACTCGATGTCAGGTTAGCGCCACAGATCCAGCTTCTGGGGATTCCACTGGATCAAGATCTCGTGGATGCCACCCGAGCCAGCAGACAATTCGAGAACTCCGCTGACCTCACCTTCGTGCGTAAAAAGCAGCACGGGAGCGGTCGAGGTTTCGTGCGGAACCAGGGTTGTGGGAACCTGCTTTGCCAGCACGCCGAGCAGGAAACGAGCGACCCTGTGTGCCCCGTAGACCGGGTTCAGCGCGGCCCTGACCACGCCGCCGCCGTCCGAACGCAGCGTTACCTCGGGGTGGAGGATGTGCAGGAGCGCCTCAACGTCGCCGGTCAGGGTGGCCTGTTGAAACGCCTGGGTGAGAGCGGTATTCCCCGGCCCGTCAGGTCGCTCCGATTTCGCCAAGCGGGCGCGGGCGGAGGAGGCTAACTGCCGAATCGCCCCGGGGGAACGCTCCAAGACCTCGGTGATGTCGGTGGCCGAATACCCAAAGACGTCCATCAGTACAAATGCCACGCGTTCGGCCGGGGTCATTGTCTCCATGATGGTCAGCAGCGCCATGCTCACCGCTTCGCCCTGCTCTGCGCGGTCGAGGGGATCCTCGCCGCTCACGGTGAGGCCAACCCGGAATCGAGAATCGGGGATCGGCTCGGGCAACCACGGCCCCACATAGGTTTCGTGTCGACGCGTGGAGCTCTTGAGCACGTCGAGGCAGATCCGCGAGGTGGTCTTAGCGAACCATCCAACCGGGTTTGTCACGCTTGAGCGTACATGGTCGTCGAGCCGGTACCAGCGGATAAACGCCTCCTGCACGGCATCCTCGGCGTCACTCACCGTGCCCAGCATTCGGAAGGCCATGCCTACGAGACGATCGCGATCCAATCCCGGAATGGACGCGTGCGATTTACCCATCGCGGCGTTCGCTGCGTTC
Organism: Mycetocola sp. BIGb0189; assembly: GCF_024810155.1. Lineage (NCBI taxonomy): Bacteria > Bacillati > Actinomycetota > Actinomycetes > Micrococcales > Microbacteriaceae > Mycetocola > Mycetocola sp. BIGb0189. The sequence continues at coordinate 364,179 of NZ_JANUED010000004.1, read as the reverse complement.
GCGGGGGAGCTTGGGCAGGGTGATCGGCGAGGTGGCGGCCAGCTCATCGGAGAACTCGACCCATTCCGGCTCCCCGGGGCTGCTGAGGTGGGTGACCTGCAGGCGCCAGGTGTAATCGGGGTGGCGATGGATGCGCAGGTTGCGGGCAAACACCATCCAGGCGAGCCCGATCAGCGAGGCCAGGACCGAGACGCTTCCGGCCACGAGCAGTGCCAGCCGCGGACCCCAGGCGTTGGCGATGGCGCCGATGATCGGTGCCCCCACCGGCGTTCCTCCCATCAGGATCGCCATATAGAGCGCCATGACCCGGCCGCGCATACCCGCGTCGGTGGTGGTCTGGACGTAGCCGTTGGCGGTGGTGAGCATGCTCACCGAGGAGAATCCCATCAGGATCGTCGCCGCGGCAAACGTCGGATAGCTGGGCATCACCGCACACAGCGCCGCCGAGAGCCCGAATCCGCCGGCCGCCAGGATCACAACCCGCATTCGAGCGCGTGGACGACGGGCCGCGAGGAGCGCCCCGGTGAGCGAGCCGATCGCCAGGATCGAGGACAGCAGGCCGTACTCACCCGCACCCTCACCAAACTCCACCGCCATCGTGGAGGCAAAGATCGGGAAGTTGAGGCCGAATGCGCCCACCAGGAGCACGATCACAAAGATCACCACGAGGTCCGGGCGACCCTTCACATAGCGGAAACCGGCCCCGAGCTGTCCGCCGCGGGAGGCGCGCTTGGGCCGCTTGCGCAGCTCGTTCAGGCGCAGCTTATTCAGGACCGCGATCATCGCCAGGAAGGTGAAGGCGTTGATCACAAATACCCAGCCCGAGCCGACCGCGACGATCAGCAGACCGGCCACGGCCGGACCGAGCATCCGGGCCGCGTTGAACGAGGCCGCGTTCAGGGCCACCGCGTTGGACATGTTGTGTTCGTCCACCAGGTCGGACACGAAGGTCTGGCGTGCGGGGGCGTCGATCGCGTTGACCAGGCCCAGCAGCAGGGCGAAGAGGTAGAGGTGCCACAGCTGGGGATGGCCGAGGATCAGCAGCAGGCCGAGGGAGAGGCCCAGCAGCGCCAGCGCGCTCTGGGTGCACAGTAGGATCTTGCGCCGATCGAACCGGTCGGCAATCCACCCGCTCACCGGCACCAGCAGGAGCTGCGGACCGAACTGGAGCGACATTGTCACGCCCACCGCCACGGCATCGTTATGGGTCAGATCGGTCAGTACCACCCAGTTCTGGGTGGTGGACTGCATCCAGGTGCCCACATTGGACACCAGGGCTCCGATAAACCACAGTCGATAGTTGTATCCGGACAGGGAGCGAAACATTGCACTCACGCGGTCGCGAGCCTCCTCATGATCTCGGCGGCGCGGGTCAGGGTTTCGCGTTCCTCGGGGGAGAGGTCGCGCAGCCGGGTGTCGATCCAGGCGTCGCGCTGGACCACCGTGCGCGCGACCATGTCATGACCCTCGGGGGTCAGGCTGATCAGCACGCGTCGGCCATCTGTCGGATCCGCCGCGCGCTCCACATAGCCGCTGCCCTCAAGGCAGTTGACGGTGCGATTCATCGACGGCGGGGAGACCCGTTCGTGTTCGGCGAGGCCGCCCAGGGTGTGTGCACCATGCCGGTAGAGGCAGGCAAGCACCGAGAACTGGCCGTCGCTGAGTTCGTTATCGGCCTTCTCCGCGCGCAGTCGGCGGGAGAGGTGGAGAACGCCCTGGCGGATCTGAGTCGCATCCAGGTTCGGGTCAATCGTCATAGATCGTTAGCATAACTCATTAGTCTTGCTAAAGAAATGAGGGTGGAGGCATTCACAGCGAATCACTAGTCTGAGGGAATGAGCAGCGCGGAGCAGGACAGCCCAATCGACCCCACCGGTGCGCGTGTGGGGACCCTCACCGATGCCGACGGTATTGTCGTCTACACCTATACCTGGGCGGCGAAGGATCCGCGCGCCATCATCCACCTCGCCCACGGGGTCGGCGAACATGCGCGCCGGTACGCGGCGCTCGCCGAGGAGCTGGTGTCCGCCGGCTATACGGTGGTGGCCGACGACCATCGCGGACACGGCCGGACCGGCCTGGAGGCGGGTGGACTCGCAGATCTGGGACCCGGGGCGGTGCGTGGGGCGATCCGCTCGCTGCGCAGCGTGGGGGAGTCCATCGCCCGCGAGTATCCGGGGATTCCGCTGGTTCTGCTGGGGCACAGTTGGGGCTCGCTGATGGCTCAGAAACTGGTTAACACCACCACCATCTACGACGCCGTGGTGCTCTCGGGATCGAGCCTCGCGGTGCCCGGAGTGCTGAACTCCGGGGACCTCAACAAGCCCTGGCGTGGACCGGAATCCACCGGGCTGGAATGGCTCAATCGCGATCCCGAAGCCGGGGCGGCGTTCCGAGCGGACCCCCTGAACTTCGACATTGCCGAGAAGCCCGCCTGGAACCTCTTCCAGGCGTTCGGGCTGCTCGGGCGGCCGCCGCGCCGGATGCCGCGGGACATTCCGATGCTGATCCAGGGCGGCTCGGCCGACTCCCTGGGCGGGGAGCGCGGTCTCACCAAGCTGGATGCCGCCTACCGCAACCGCGCCAAGCTGAGCGATGTGACCCTGCACGTCTATCCCGACGCCCGGCACGAGATCTATAACGAGCTCAACCGCGAGGAGATCATCGCCGACCTGATCCGCTGGCTGGATTCGCACGTGCCGGTGGCGGGTTAGCCCGCCCCGAGCGTGACGGAGGGGATACGGATATGTCGGTGGAGATCATCATCCGCGCTCACACGGACCTCACCCCGCGGGACCTGGACCGGCTTGAGGCGCTGTTTGATCGCGAATACCGGGCGGATTTTGGCCCGTGGGATGCCGACTACCCCTATGGGTACGCCCCCGCCGATACCCACGTGATGGCGCTGATGGATGGTGTGCCAGTGGCGCACATCGGTTTTCAACGTCGCGTCATTACGGTCGGGGAGCGCGAGGTGGTGGTCGCCGGAGTGGGCGGCGTCCTGGTGTCGGCGGATGCACGCGGGACCGGGCTCGGGCGGAGGGTGATGCTCCACGCGCAGACGGCGATGCGCGCGGCCGACGGAATCGAGTTTGGCTATCTGGGGTGCCGGGACGAGGTGGTGCCGTTTTATGAATCGGCGGGATGGCACCGATTCCGGGTGCGCGAAACACACCTGGCCCGGGGCGACGCCACCCGGCTCGTCTCGGCCGATAATCCCAACGTCATGATCTGCGCCGTCTCGCGGCAGCCCGCTGAGTGGCCCGCCGGCAGTATCAATCTACGCGGCGGGGCCTGGTAGCCGGGCTGGAGCTATTCCGTGAAGGTTGCGCCCGGGGCGAAGGCCACGAAGTTGGCGAAGGCGTGGCCCACGCGCTCCTCGGCACCGTCATAGGGGTTGGGGTAGCTCCAGGCACCGTCGCTGATGCGGGTTCCGTCGGGGGTTACCACGTCGAAGTACTGGCACACACCCTTCCACGGGCAGGTGTAGGGGGTGGGGCTCTTCTCGAGCGTGCCCGCGGCAATCGAGGCGGGCGGGAAGTAGCGGTTTCCCTCGATCAGGACGATGTCTTCGGGGGCGGCGTCGGCAATGACGGCACCGTTCACGAGAGCCTGCATGGTGTTCTCCTTCGTGTGTATTAGTGGACCGGGTGCGCGAAACGCTCCCGGAGTGCGGTGACCAGCTGCGCCCGCGAGGGGGCCGGGGCGATGCCCGACTCGGTGGGGTAGACGCGGCAGGCGAGGTCTTCGGTGCGACCATCCGAGGGGAACAGGTCGGCGCCGTCGGCGAGGATCGTGGGGGATCCGGCAAAGGCAAACGCGCGGGCATCCGCCGCATCACGAATGGTGATCTGCTCGATCGCCAGCTCATCGCGGCCGAGTTCGCCCAGTGCCGCGCGGGTGTTTTCGGTGGCCGCGGTCAGGCTCGGGCAGCCCTCGATCGCGAGAATCTGAATGTTCACGACTGGCTCCCCGGGGTGTAGCTGGGCACGTTGAATCCCTGCAGTGCGACGCCGCGGTCGGTGATCTCCAGGGTGGTGCGTCCGCAGTTGAGCATCTCGGGCATCAGATCGCGGTAGCGGTTGGGCTCGATGCCGATTAGCTCGCTGACCGCCAGTCGGATTGCGGTACCGTGGCCCACAACCAGCACACGGCCGGCCGGGTAGCGCTCACGCAGCTTGTCGAGCACGCCGAGGTAGCGGGTGATCGCGTGGCGTCCCACCTCGCCGCCGGGCAGCGGGGAATCCGCCGGAGCCGCCTCAAATGCGGCCACCTCGTCGGGGTAATCGGGGCGCAGCTCGGAGATGGTTTTGCCCTCACCCACACCAAAATCGACCTCGACCAGGTCGGGATCGATGTGCAGCGGCATGCCCAGGGCGATGGCCGAGGGACGCGCGGTGTTGACCGCGCGGATCAACGGAGAAACCACGATCGCATCCAGCTGGGCCCCGACGGCCCACTCGGCCAGGGCGTCGGCGGCACGCTGGCCCTCGGCGTCGAGGGGGATATCGCTCATGCCCGCATACCGGTGTCCGGTGTGCCAGATCGTTTCGCCGTGTCGAACCAGGATAAACGTCGTCATGAGAACATTGTGCCCCGGTTTGGCCCGACACGGCAGGGATTGCCATGGAATCGGTAGGCTGGGACCATGCACGGTGAATATAAGGTGCCCGGTGGCAAGCTCGTGGTGGTTGACCTCGACGTGGTGGACGGGGTGTTTGTGAACTTCCGGCTCGCCGGAGACTTCTTCCTCGAACCCGATGAGGCCATTGAGGACATCAACGCCGCGGTGAACGGTCTGGATGCGCGCAGCGACGCCACCACCATTGCCGCGGCGATCCAGGCTGCCCTACCCGAGGGTGCGCAGCTGCTGGGGTTCACCCCGGATTCGGTGGCCACGGCGATCCGCCGCTCGGTGACCTCCGCGGCCGACTGGCGCGATTTTGACTGGCAGATCATCCACTCCCAGGCGGTGCCCCCGCGCACCCACCTGGCCCTGGACGAGGTGCTGACCAGCGAGGTGGGGCTGGGACACCGCGGCCCGACACTGCGTATCTGGGAGTGGGACGAGTCGGCCGTGGTGATTGGATCGTTCCAGTCACTCAAGAACGAGGTGGACCTCGACGCCGCGAAGGCCGAGGGGTTTGACGTGGTGCGCCGGATCTCCGGCGGTGGCGCGATGCTGATGGCCAAGGGTGCGATCATCACCTATTCGCTGTATGTGCCGGCCGAGCTGGTGCAGGGTATGACCTTTGCAGAGAGCTACGCCTACCTCGATGACTGGGTACTCACCGCGCTGCGTGAGCTCGGCATCGAGGCCGTGTACAAGCCGCTGAACGACATCACCTCCCCGGCCGGCAAGATCGGCGGGGCGGCGCAGAAGCGCCTGGGCAGCGGCGGCGTGCTGCACCACGTGACCATGAGCTACGACATGGACGGCGACCAGATGGCGCGCGTCCTGCGCATCGGCCGGGAGAAGCTCTCGGATAAGGGCACCACCTCCGCCGCCAAGCGCGTGGACCCGCTGCGCAGCCAGACCGGGCGCAGCCGGAGCGAGATCATCGAGGCCATGAAGGCGACCTTTGTGACCCTCACCGGTGCGGTTCCTGGCGAGATCACGCCGGACGAGTATGCCCAGGCGGAGACCCTCGTGCGCGAGAAGTTCTCCACCGACGCCTGGCTGAATCGGGTTCCCTAACCGTGGCGCGTGATTTCCCGCAGTCCAGCGAAATCTGGCACGGCGACAACCTCGAGTTGCTCGCCGAACTGCCCGATGAGTCCTTTACCGTTATCTACATCGATCCGCCCTTTAACACCGGGCGCAGCCAGGCGCGTCACGTGACCACCGCGGTGCGCTCCGAGCCCGGGGTGAGCGGAAGCGTGGGGTTTAAGGGCAAGAGCTATCAGCGGATCCGCGGGGAACTGCGCACCTACGATGACACCTTTGACGACTACTGGACCTTCCTCGAACCGCGACTGCTGGAGGCCTGGCGACTGCTCGGGCCCGAGGGCACGCTGTATGTGCACCTGGACTATCGCGAGGCCCACTATGCGAAGGTCATGCTGGATGCGATCTTTGGACGCGACAGCTTCCTCAACGAGCTGATCTGGGCCTATGACTACGGGGCGAAGGCGACCCGTCGGTGGCCCACCAAGCACGATACGATCCTGGTCTACGTGAAGGATCCCGCCCAGTACCACTTCGATTCGACCGCGGTGGACCGTGAGCCCTATATGGCACCGGGTCTGGTGACCCCGCAGAAGGCCGCGCGCGGCAAGCTGCCCACCGACGTCTGGTGGCACACCATCGTGTCGCCCACCGGCAAGGAAAAGACCGGGTATCCCACTCAGAAGCCGCTGGGGATTCTGCGCCGGATCATCCAGGCCTCCAGCCGCGAGGGTGACTGGATTCTCGACTTCTTCGCCGGCAGCGGGACCACCGGGGCCGCGGCGCGCGAGCTCGGCCGGAACTTTGTGCTGATCGATCAGAACCCGCAGGCGATCGAGGTCATGCGGCGCCGATTCGGGATGGACCCGGATGCGGACTCCGAGGACACCGTGGTGCCCCCGCTCGAGGACACCCCGGCCACCCGGGCGGCGGCGAAACCCAAGACGCCCAAGGCCCCGGCAAAGCCGCGGGCGAAGACCGCCGCGAAGAGCACAACCGTCAAGGCATCCTCGGCGGCGGCAAAGTCGAAGACCGCGGCGAAGGCTGCTCCGGAGGCGAAGGGCTCGGACGCGTCGACGACGGTCGCAGCCAAGGCTCCGGCAAAGGGTTCGACTAAGACCGCGGCTAAGGCTGCGACGGTCACGAAGCCGCGCGCTGCTCGTACTCGGGTCACCGCGCCGGAAACCCCGGTCGAATCGGAGGCACCGATCATTGCCGAGCCGGCCGCCGCCAACCGTGCCGCCGCCGAGACGGCCGTCATCGCCGTCACCCAATCCGTCTCCGTCGAGGCTCCGGAAACCCAGGTCGCCCCGCGCCCGCGGCCCGTTCCTGGGCCGGGTCTGCGTCGGGTGGTTCCCCTGCCGGAGAGCGCGCTCGCCGACTAGTTCGCTCCCTGACAAGCCCCCGCGCGGGGGTGGCCGTCATGCTTCGTCACACAACTGCGGTGTGGCGCGGATGCTGGGCCAGAATGTGATGCGTGTGGTGGTCCGCAGATCCCCCCAATTTTGGACCGCCATCGCATCCCCAACGGTGACGTTTCCGGTGCGCCGCAGGCCGGCGCGCGACTCGGTGCGCCACCTCCTGAGCACCAAGGATTCCCCCGATGAGTCGTCCCCCCGCCCCCCGGCGTCCCCTGATTCTGAACGCCTTTGAAGGCAACACCGTTGGTAATGTGCAGCAGGGCATGTGGGCCCACCCCCGCGATGATCGCCTGGGATTTGGCAGCCTCAAGCACTGGCTGGACCGTGCCCGCCGATACGAGGACGCCCGCTTTGATGCGGTGTTCTTCGCCGACGTGCTCGGCCTCTACGACACCTACCGCGGGTCCTCCGCCCCGGCGATCGAGAACGCGGTGGAGTTCCCCGCCCACGATCCGCTGACCCTGATCCCGGCGATGGCCGCGGTCACCGAAAACCTCGGCTTTGTGGTCACCGCCTCCACGAGTTACGAACACCCGTTTGCTAACGCGCGGCGCTGGTCGAGCCTGGATCATCTGACCGGTGGGCGGGTCGGCTGGAACATCGTGACCTCCTACCTGCCCTCGGCCGCCCGCAACTTCGGGCTGACCGAGCAGTGGAGCCACGATGATCGCTACGACCGCGCCGAGGAGTTCCTGGAGATCTCCTACAAGCTGTGGGAGAAGAGCTGGGATGAGGACGCGGTTGTCGCGGACATCCAGCGCAGCGTGTACGCCGAGGCTGACCGCATCCATGCGATCAACCACGTGGGGCGTACCTGGTCGGTGGCCGGTCCGCACCTGGTCGAGCCGAGCGCTCAGCGCACCCCGCTGCTATTCCAGGCGGGCACCTCGGGCCGGGGTGTGCAGTTCGCCGGCAAGCACGCCGAGGTGGTGTTCCTCGGAACGAACGAGGTGGCCGGGCAGCTGAAGGCCCGCGAAAACATCGAGGCCGCCGCCGTGGCTGCGGGTCGTAACCCCGAGGACGTGCGTCTCCTGGGTGGCCTGCAGGTCGTGGTTGGCAAGACCCATGAGCAGGCGCAGGCGCGCCTGGAGGAATATCAGAACTATCTCTCCCGTGAGGGCGCGCTGGCGCACTGGTGCGGCGTGAGTGGCCGGGATCTCGACCACTATGACGAGGACACCGTCTTCGAAAAGGGCGACACCGATCACGTTCAGACCCAGGCCAAGCGCTTCTCGGTGGAGGGTGGCAATGCCCGCACCGTCGGTCAACTGAAGCAGCACTTCGGGACCCTGGGATCCTACGTGCAGCCCATCGTGGGTACCCCCGAGGAGGTCGTGGACGAGATCGAGCGTCGCGCCACCGAGGGCCGAATCGACGGGTTCAACGTGCAGCCGATCGTGCAGCCGGAGACCTTCGACGACTTCATCGAGCACATTCTGCCCCGCCTGCGTGAGCGCGGTCTGGCCCGTGAGAGCTACGGTACCTCGGGTCTGCGCGAGCGCGTTTTCGGATCGCCGCGTCTGCCCGCGACCCACCCCGCGCACCAGGTTTCGATCTAGTCGCCCCACCCATTTTCGGGTTCGCCGCGGCGGCCCCTCGCAGTAAAGGATGTGTCATGTCTCACACCATCAACCCCGAGTTCATCGCGCTGGCCGAGGCCACCCGGGATGCGCTCGCGAACATCGCGCTGGATGGCGACGAGTCGGGCGAGTACGCCGCGGCCCGCGAGATCCTGGAGAACTCCGGCCTGCTCGCGCTGCGTATTCCCGCGGCGCTCGGCGGTCCGGGTGCCAGCCAGGTCGAGATCACCGAGGTGTTCCGGATCCTGGCGCAGGCGGATCCGGGCATTGCCCAGCTCCTCCAGCCGCACTATGGGTTCACCGACGCCGTGGTGATGCTCGGCTCGGATGAGGCGCGCGAGCGTCTCTACGCCGACATTCGCGCGGGCAAGCGGATCGCCAACGCCGCGGCCGAGCGCGGGGGCCGTCACGCGGCCGACTTCTCAACCGTGTTCACCCGTCAGGAGGACGGCTCCTACCTGGCATCGGGCCAGAAGTTCTACGCGACCGGTTCGCTGGGCGCCGCCTGGATCACCGTGATGGCGGTGGACGGCGAGGGCAGCGTCATCATGTCCTTCATCCCGACCGACGCCCCGGGCCTGGAAATAATCGACGACTGGAGCGGTATGGGCCAGCGCGGCAGCGGCAGCGGCACCCTGCGCCTGAGCGAGGTGGCCGTGCCCGCCGACTTTGTGTTCGCCTGGAGCCCGGCGACCCGGCCGACCGCCTGGGCCGAGGCGGGACGCCTGGCGCACGCGGCGATCGACGTGGGCATTGCCGAGGGAGCGCTGCGCTACGGCGTGGCCTCGGTGCGCGCGAGCAACCGCGTGCCCTTCGAGCTGGCGCAGTACGCGAGCCTCGTGGAGGATCCGATCCTGCGCTTCCAGGTGGGGAAGGAGTCGGCCGCCGTGCGCGCCGTGGCCGCGCTGCTGCGCGAAACCGCCGCGGTGATCGACCGGGCCGAGGCCACCCCCGACGCCCCGGAATCCCTGCTCACCGAGGTGCGCGAGGGCCTACTGGCGACCAAGGCGCTCTCCGCCGACGTCTCCAACCGAGTCGCTACGGAGCTGTTCTCCTGGACCGGTGCCCGCACCGCCGACCGCTCGCTCCGCGCCGACCGCTTCTGGCGCAACGCCCGCACCCACACCCTGCACGACCCGGTGCGCCTGCGCTATGCGGACCTCGGCCAGATCGAGCTGAACCGCTAGGTCTCCCCGCGCGAGGGCCCCGTCCGGCATGTCCGGGTCGGGGCCTTTTCGTTGCGGGCTGCGGCGCAGTGGCCTAGCGTTGAGAACAACATTCGAACCCACCCGGTGCCAGCCGGGTGGGTTTTTAGTTTCTGAGCAGCACGCGCATCAAGATCAGTTAGTTGCGGGCCGGAAGCGCCCTCGCTCGGCTGCGAGGAGTAAGCGATTAAAGCAGAGGAGCAGGCCGACGACTATTCCCGCAACGGAGAAGGGGAAATGGGTGGTCCCGCCCAACAGTGACGAGGTCAGTGCTGCGTTTGCTAAACCGGCCATAGCGAATATCCCTGCGGCAATCAGCAGGAGCCGTTCTTGCTTGTCCACGATAGTCAGGATGACGGGACCGACCACGGCGAGCAGCGAGACAACGGCGAGGAGCGGGATAACGATAGATGGCCCCACGGCCACAACGGTGGTGCCCGTATTGTCACTCAGCCGGTAAAGGATTATGGCGATACTCACGATCCCGAGGACGGGTAAGAGCAGGGTGAGGCCCGTGGTGACCGTGTGTCGGCTCGGTTTCTGACTCATGTTTACTCCTTTTCTGGGGCATGGCTGGACTACGGGGAAACGGAACCGCGGGGCAGCACGCAGGGAGCGGCTGACCTGATGAACCACCCAGAGCCCGGCATGACCAATGTGTGCTGAACACTACGTCGACGCGGGCGTTATCCTGAATCACAATCAATTTGCTGAAGACGCATGCCGTAATGCGGCAACTGCACCTTGCAGGCCCCGGTGCGCCTGCGCTACGCGGACCTCGGCCAGATCGAGTTGAATTGCCTACCGTCCAGCGCAAGGATCACGTCCGGCATGTCCGGGTCGAGCCCCGCGCGATTGAGCCTATGGTTTATCGCTCCCGTGCTTTCTCAAATTCGCAAGCGTAGAGTCATCGCATTATTGGACGGAGCCAGCATGTCTCACGTGCAACGGACGGTGCGATCGGATTCACAAATCGAGAACGACATGATCGCGCTCAAAAAAATCCAACAGATCGGCTGACATTTCCCCGATGCGGATGCGCTGGGACGTGCACGGAGAATCTTGACGGGTGAACTCACCGAGGTGGAGGCCTACGCGGAACTGGATGAGAAGTTTCCGCAGCAGTGAGACGCGCTGACAGCGGTAATTTCGGGCCCGCGAAGACTCCTACGCCGCGACCACTCGGGTGACCGCCACCGCCTGCACGCGCACTTCGGTGCCGATGGCCAGGGCCTCGGTGGCGGCGTGCTGGATGCGCAGGAGTGAGCCGTCCGGGAGGGTGACGAGGGTGTGCCGGAAGGAGCCGAGGAATGAGGATTCGACCACGGTTGCGGTGACACCGGAACCGGCACCGGCACCGGCAGCCGAGGCCGCGACTGGACCTGAGACGTGGGCCGCAGCATTGGCACCACTGGTACCCGCACCGACATCAGCACCACCCAGGCTTGCCTCCACCAGCCGCAGATTCTCCGGGCGCACGTATGCGACGTGCCCGCCCGCGGATGTATCCGCCGCCGGCACATGGCCCGCCGAAACTTCTGCAACCTGTCCCGCCGGCACCTCAGCCACCGGCAGCACGCTGCCCAGGACGCGCACGGTGCCGTCGCCCAGGTTCTCGGCGGGGATGCGGTTGGTGACGCCCACGAACTCGGCCACGAAGGCGCTGGCGGGGCGGAGGTAGAGGTCCTCGGGGGTGCCGACCTGCTCGATCCGGCCGTCCTTCATGACCGCGACCCGGTCGGCGATCGAGAGCGCCTCCTCCTGGTCGTGGGTCACAAAGATCGTGGTGATGCCCAGGCGCAGCTGGAGCTGGCGGATCTCCTCGCGCAGCTGCACACGCACCTTCGCATCCAGCGCCGACAGCGACTCATCCAGTAGCAGCACCTTCGGCCGCGTGACCAGCGCGCGGGCGAGGGCCACGCGCTGCTGCTGTCCACCGCTGAGCTCATGCGGGTAGCGGTCGGCCAGGTCGCCGAGGCCCACCAGATCAAGCCCCGCCTGTGCCGCCGTGCGCCGTGCGGCCTTCGGCTGGCGCCGATTCCGCAGCCCATACTCGGTGTTCTCCAGCGCGGTCAGGTGCGGGAACAGCGAGTACGACTGGAACACCATGCCCAGGTCCCGCTTATTGGTGGGGACGCCGGTGATATCCCCGTCATCGACCAGGATGCGACCCGAGGACGCGGCCTCCAGGCCCGCCAGCGCCCGCAGCGCCGTCGTCTTGCCCGAGCCCGAGGGTCCGAGCAGCGCGACAAACTCACCGGGCGCGATATCCAGCGAAAACTCATCCAGTGCCAGGGTGCTGCCAAACTTCAGCGACACCGCCTCGAAGGACACCGGGGTGCCCACGATGCCGGGCAGAACGGGGGAGGAAGTGGTCATCGGGTGCCTCGCAGGGGAGTGGGGGAAACGGATTTCGGGGTGGCGGTTCGGCGTGCCCGGCGCACACCCACGCGGCCCAGGCCGCTGACGGCCAGGAGCAGGAGGAACACCGCGATCAGCGAAACCAGTGAGATCGCCACCGACACAAACGGGTTCTGCCAGTTGATGATGTTCAGCGCGGTCTGCAGGTTGGTGCGGTTCAGCAGCGAGGCGAGGGTGAACTCACCAAAGACCACGGCCACGGTGATCAGCACCGCCGCCGAAATCCCGCCGCGCAGGTTCGGCACGGCCACGCGCCGGAGGAATCCGAACCAGGAATCCCCGAGGGTGCGTCCGGCCTCGCTGAGCACCCGGATGCCGATCGCGTCGAGGTTCGACTTGATCGCCCGGTGCGCAAACGGCAGCACGATGATCCCGTAGGCAAAGCCCAGGGACCACACATCCGTCCCCACAATTCGGCCGATGAACTGGTACACGGGCACGTAGCCCACCACCAGCACGATCGCCGGCAGCGAGAGCGGGATCAGGCAGATAAACTCCAATACCCGTGACAGCCGGGGGAATTCGACCTCGACATAGACCATCGTGGGCACCAGGATCAGCAGCACCACCGCAACCGCGAAGGCAGAGAGTAGCAGCGAGTTCCCGATCCCCGTCCAAACCACCTCATAGGTGCTCGCGGCGTCCGGGGCGAACAGGCCCGCCCAGTTGTCCAGCGTGTGACCGCCGGTCTTGGGATCACGCAGCGTGAACTCCACCATCGAGGCGATTGGCACCGCAAACAGTGCCCCGATCACGGCCAGAATGATGATCCGGGTGGCTCGGGCGGGGGCCAGCGGATTACGGACCTTCGCACTCATACTCGCCACCTCGCCGCCCGCTTTTGCACCAGCGCATACAGCGCCATTGCCACGGACATAATGACCATCATCGCCAGGGCCAGTACCCCGGCGACGTTCTCCCGGCCCAGCACGGTTTCGCTGCTGAGCGCGAGCCGGATCTGGAGCGGCACGATCGGGGAGGCCTGGTTGATCAGCGCGGCCGCGGTTGAATAGGCCGAGAGCCCGTTGGTGAACAGCAGCAGGAAGCTTCCGACAAACGAGGGCAGCAGCAGCGGGAAACCGATCCGGGTCCAGAAGGTCAGCCGGGTGCCGCCGAGGGTCAGGTTCGCCTCGGCCCACTGCACCTTCAGGGTTTTCATCGCGGGGAGGAACACGATCACCATCAGCGGAACCTGGAAGTAGAGGTAGGGCAGGATCAGCCCGGGCAGCTCGTACAGCCAGACGCCGTTCTTGTAGATGTCGATGCCCAGCTCACCGCGCAGGAACACGGTGATCGCACCCTGGATACCGATCGTCGCGATAAACGCGAAGGCCAGCATCACACCGCCGAACTGGGCGAGGACGCTGGAAATGGAGGTCACGATGCGCGAGAGCAGCCGGTTTTCGTCCAGGCCCATCATCGCGAAGCACACCAGGGCACCGATGATCGCGCCGAGCAGGGAGGTCAGCGCGGCCAGCCACAGCGAGCTGCCGATCGTGCGCAGGATGGTGGGATCGGTCAGGGCCGAGAGGTTGTCGAGGGTGAGGTTGCCGTCGCCATCCTGGAAGCCGCTGACCAGGGCGATGACCGTGGGGATCGCCAGGAACAGCAGCACATAGACGGTAAAGGGCAGCAGGCCCACACCGCGGCCGGCCGCCAGGGCGATGCGAGGGCGGGGCCGCGCCGCCGCCCGGGAGCCCGAACGCCGGGTACCGGAGGATCCGGTACCCGGCGGGGTAACAAGTGAGGTCACGGACTTAGCCGACCGCGGGTGCCCAGTTGGTCGCAACCAGCTCGCCAGCCTTCTTGGACTGCTCGATGGTCGGGATCACATACTTGGCCGGGGCGGCGGGCAGACCCGCAAGGGCCGCCTTGTCCACGGTGCCGGCCTTGACCAGGGCGACCTCGATCGGGCTGCGGGCGCCGCTCTTGATCCACTGGTTCTGCTGATCAGCCTGGTACAGGAACTCCTGCCAGAGGCGCGCGGCCGCGGGGTGCGGGGCGTCCTTGTTGATGGCCTGGTAGAGGAAGCTGCCGTAGCCGGTGCCCTCGGGGATGGTGACCTTCCAGGTGGGCAGGTCACGGCCGTAGGCCACGTTGGAGTAGTCGTAGGAGATGATCAGCTTGGTCTCGCCGGACACCACGGTCGCCGAGCTCGGCTGCACGCTGATCAGGTTGCCCGCCTTGTTGAGCTTGCCAAAGAAGTCGATCCCGGGCTGGAAGTTGTCCAGGGTGCCACCCTCCTGCAGGGTGGCCAGGCCGACGGCCGCAAGACCAGGAGCGTTCTTGGTCGGGTCGCCGGAGATGGCGAGGCCCTTATAGTCGGATCCCAGCAGATCGTTGAAGGTCTTGGGCTCGGGAACCTTGGCCGAGTCATACCCGATCGAGAGGAATCCACCCTCGCCGGCGATGAAGTGACCGTCGGCATCCTTGAGGCTCGGGTCCACCTCGTCCCACGCCTGGTTGCGGTACACGGCGAGGTACTTCTCGCTGCTGTTGGCGATGGTGTCACCGATGTTGAACACGTCGGGGGCGGTGTCGAGGCCCTTATTGTTCTTGGCGGCGGCGATCTCATCGGCGCTGGACCCGTTGGGCTGCAGCTCGTTGACCTTGATGCCGTACTTCTTGCTGAACGCGTCGATGATGTTGCCGTAGTTGGCCCAGTCACGAGGCAGCGCGATGACGTTGAGCTTGCCCTCGGCCTTGGCGGCGGCTGCCAGCTCATCGAGGGTGCCGAAGTCCTTGAGGCTCTCGGCCTTGGAAGCCTTGGCGCTCGCCGCATTATCGGATGAGGATGCGCTGGCCGAGCAACCGGCGAGACCGAGGCCGGCAACGGTGAGCAGCGCAATCGCGCTCACCAAACGAATCGAACGAGACATGGGTGTTTCCTCCGGGGGAAAAGGAGTGGGGCGTGGGGATCGCCGGAAATGAGGGAAGGGAATCTCTCATCGTCATCTTCCCGCCCGTTTGGGGGACACCGCAAAGCGCGATGACACGGTGCGTAACACGAGCGATTTCTTGCCCGTGTTACGCCGATCATGGCACCGGTTCGTGGCTAGCGGATGCCGTCCCAAGCCGGGCCGCGCAGCGCTCGTCCGGGCAGTGCCTCGGTGCGCTCGCCCTCGGCGATGACCGGGACCCCGGCCACAAACACCCAGGAGATTCCGGCGGCCTGCTGCCGGGGCTCGGCAAAGGTGGCCCGGTCGGCGATGGTGTCGGGATCGAAGACCACCAGGTCGGCCACCGCGCCCTCACGCAGGACACCGCGGTCATTCAGGCCGAGGACCGCGGCCGGACGCGAGGTGAAGTGCGCGACCGCATCCTCGAGGCTCAGCACACCCTCGTCGCGGACATAGTGGCCGAGGAAGCGGGGGAAGGTACCCCAGCCGCGCGGGTGCGGCTTGTCGCCGATCAGGATGCCGTCGCTCCCGCCGGTGTGTAGCGGGTGGTTCATCATCGTGCGTACGTTGGCCTCATCGCCCACGTGCTGCAGAATGCTGGTGGCCAACTCGTCCTGCTGCAGGAGCGCGAAGAAGATTCCGGTGGGATCATCGGTGGGCCACTCGGCGGCGATCTCCGGCGACACCAGCGAGCGGGTTCCCCCGCGTACACTCTCCGCCAGCCGCTGGATGGTCGAGCCGACGATGCCGGTGAGCGCGGGGTTGGCCACGCCGGCGATCTCGATCGTGGACCAGTCGGTCACCACGCCGTGACAGCCATCGGATCCGGTGACCTCTAGCTCGTGTCGGATCTGCTCCCGCGTCTCGGGATCACGCAGCCGGGCCAGGGTCTGATCGGGACCACCCGCCGCGGCCCAGCCGGGAAGCAGCGCCGAAAGCGTCGTGGATCCCGGTAGGTAGGGGTAGGTGTCAAACGAGATGCGCACCCCGTCGGCGGCGGCCGCGTCGATCAGCGCCACCAGCTCGTGTGCGCGCCCGGCGTTCACCCCGAAGTTCATCGTCGCGTGGGTCAGGTGCAGGGCGACGCCCGAGCGCCGGGCCACCTCCACCATCTCCGCATAGGCCTCAAGCGCGCCCAGGCCGTAGGAACGCTGGTGCGGCGCATAGATGCCGCCATGCTCGGCGACCACCCGACAGAGCTCAACCAGCTCATCCGTGTCGGCGAACATCCCGGGGACATAGGTCAGTCCCGAGGACATTCCAAATGCCCCCTGACGTAACCCGGCCTCCACCAGGTCCCGCATCGCGGCGATATCGGACGGGTTCGCGGGCCGGTCCTCGGTCCCGATGACCGCCATCCGGAGATTGCCCTGCGGCACCAGATACGCCACGTTGAGCGCCGCCCCGCGGTCGATGAGGTCCAGGTATTCGCCGACGCTGCGCCAGTCGAAATTGATGCCCGCGGGCTCGCCGTTCCAGCCGCCGATCTGTCGGAGCAGGATCGCCATGGTCGCGTCGGTCGTGGGCGCGTAGGAGAGCCCGTCCTGCCCGAGCACCTCGGTGGTGATGCCCTGGGAGACCTTGGCCAGGTGATCGTGATCGTGCAGGACCGCGAGATCCGAGTGCGCGTGCATGTCGATAAACCCGGGCGCGATCGCCTGCCCGGCCACGTCGATTTCCAGGTGGGGTCCGGGCGGGATCGTGATCCACTCGCCCAGCGCGGCGATCCTGCCCTCGATGATCAGCACGTCGCCGGGCCGGCTCGGAGCCCCGGTGCCGTCGATGATGCGGCCGTGGCGCAGCAGGATGGTCTGCATCGTCGCGCCTAGCCGAACTCGGTGTACAGCACGTCGGTCGCCAGTGGGCGTTCGGCGCGCACATCATCGATCACGATCAGCGCCCTCCACTTATCGAAGGTGGTGCAGGGGTGGGACAGGCCCAGGCGGACGACGTCGCCCACGCGGAGCGTGCTGTCCTCGGGGAGGGCGAGGAAGGTGTGCTGATCATTCATCGCGGTGACGCTCGCGCCGGGCAACTCATCCAGGGTTTCCTGGCCGAATCGGCGCACCCCCTGAACCTCGGGCAGACCCTCGTCGAAGGGGAGGTCGCGCTTGCCGCCGTCGAGCAGGGCGATCCCGGGCTCGGGACGCGAGACCACGGTGGACCAGCCGTGAATGGCCGAGCGGAAATTCTCCGCACCGGACCGTCCGAGCGGCGTGATTCCGCGGTAGAAACCGTCATCGTGAGAAATATATGCCCCGGAACGCATAAGTACCTCGCGGCCCTTAGCCGGGGCGTGACGCGGGGACAGGACCTCGGCCACCACATCGAAGTAGGCGCTGCCGCCGGCGGTCACGATGGCGGATTCGATCCGCGGATCGTAGGAGTCGCGCAGGGCATCGTCGAGATCCGCGAGCCGGTTGAGGTAGCCCCGGATAATCGCCAGCGAAGCCTCGTCGCCATGATGGGCCAGCGCGCCCTCGTAGCCGGCAACACCGGCCAGGGCGAGGACCGGAGAGGCACTGATCGCGGCGGCGATCACGATCGCCTCCTCGTGTGTGCGGGTACCGGTGCGCCCGCCGTGCTGGCCGAGCTCCACCAGGACCTCAAGCGGGCGCACGGTCCCGGCTGCTTCGCGCAGCGTCGCATCCATGATCTCCACCGCGCGCAGCGAATCGGCCCACACCACAATCCGGGTGTCGGTATCGCGCAGCGCGGCGGATATCAGGCGCAGATAGGCGGGCTGGACGAGTGCGTTCGCCAGCATGATCCGGGGGATCCGCCAACCCAGCGCAACGCTCAGCTGCCAGGGGGTGGCCACGGTGATGCCCCAGGCACCGGCGTCGAGCTGCCGCTGCCAAAGAACCCGGTTCATGGTGGTCTTGCCGTGCGGCGCGAGGCCCACCCCGGCACGCTCACACCAGGTGCGCATGGTGTCGATGTTGTGGGCGATCGCCGACTCGTCCACGGTCACCAGGGGGGTGGTGAGGTCGCTCAGCGCGGGCCGTCGAGTCCGCACATCGCCGGGGGTGATCCCGCCAGGCACCGGGGGAAAAGCCTTGAGTGGGCCTGAAAAATTCGGACTCGTTGCCGAGTCGGTCGTGCCCAACATCAAAACCCCTGACTAGTCGTGGGGGCGTCCTCGCCCGCATCGTGCCGGATGCCCAACTGGTTGCATCCGCCGCTAGGTACGTTCTAGCATCGGGGACCAGACACCGTCAACAGGTTGCCGTCCCGAAAGGACCCCATGTCACAACGTATCGCCATCTCCACCACCAACGCGCCCGCACCGGCGCACACCTTCTCGCAGGGCGTGCGGAAGGGGCCGTTTGTGCAGGTGTCTGGCCAGGGTCCGGTTCACCCCGAGACCAATGAGTACCTGTTCCCCGGCGACGTCGCCGCGCAGACCACCCGCACCCTGCAGAACGTCGAGGCGATCCTCGCCGCCGCCGGAGCCACCTTCGATGACGTCATGATGCTGCGGGTCTACCTCACCAAGCGCGAGGACTTCTCGATCATGAACGATGCCTATGGCGAATTCGTTTCGGCTCGCGTGACCTCGGGCGTCCTGCCCGCGCGCACCACCGTGTTCACCGGGCTGCCGCGTGAGGAGATGCTGGTGGAGATCGACGCCATCGCACTGACCGACGCACCCGCCGTCTAGCACGGGGCCGAATACGGAACCGCCGAGCCCGACCGGGATCGGCACCCCAAACCTCGGGGCCGGATGTTGCACTCGCGACATCCGGCCCCGTTTTGTTTGTGGTCGCAGCGGAACACCCTGTACCCAAGAGGTATTAGGAGGTATGGTTAGGTACTAGATTGTCTTAGGGCGGGATTCCGTCATCGTTTTGAGTCTTCGCCCCCGCGGCGAAGCGCCACAGAAAAGGAGCACCGTGGACGGTTACATTACGTTCGCCGCCGCCACCGCGGACCAGGCCCAGGAGCTCACGGCGCTGGTGCCGCGACTGCGCGCGCACTTTGAGCGTCTCGCCCAGGCCGGAAACCTGCTGGGACGCGGTCCCGTGCTGATGGGCATCGGTGCCAGCTACGCCGCCGCGGCCGCCGCCGTCTGGCACCTGCGTAAGCGCGGCATCGAGGCGGCCCGGCTCGACCCGGGCGAGAGCCCGATACCAATCGTGGTGGGTGAGAGCCCGGTCTTTGCGATCTCGCAGAGTGGACGCAGCACCGAAACCCTGGCCGCGCTGGAGAGCGTGGTGCCCGAGCGCCGATTCGGCATCGTCAACGTGATCCCCTCGCCGCTGAGTGCGCTGGCCGCCGACACCATCGACCTCGGCAGCATCGACGATAGCTACGCCTCCACGATCGGCTACACCGCCACCGTGAGCGCACTGGGCATGCTCGCCGAAGCCTGGAACGGAGGCGACATCGCCGCCGACTGGGACACCCTGGGAGCCCGCTTCGCCGCCGCCGAACGTGACCTGGCCCCCGTCATCACCGCCGCCGCGGCGCTCTTTGAGAACGCCCCCAGTGCCGACTTCGTGGGCTCGGCAACCTCGGTCGGATCCGCCGAGGCCGGCGCGCTGCTCTTCCGCGAGGTTGCGCGCATCCCCTCCACCGCGATGAGTACGCGGCAGTACCTGCACGGCGCGATGGAGTCCGCGGGTGCCGGCGTCCATGTGCTGTTTGGGGCCGCGCGTGAGCGTAAGGCGGCGCGGATGCTCTCGGCTGCCGGACACCCGGTCATCCTGATCACCGATGAGGGCAGCGATCCGCTGCCCCTGGTCACCACGATCGTGATCCCCACCCTCAGCGACACCCAGCGCGGCGTGATCGAGGCCCTGGTCATGCAGCAGCTGGTGCGCGAGGTTGCCGAAAACCGCGGCATCGCGATCGAGGAGTTTGTGTTCGAAAACGACGACACCAAGGCCCCCTCGCAGGTGGGCGCGTGAGTGCGCTGCGCATCGGCCTGGACATCGGTGGCACGAAGACGGCGCTGCGCGCGGTGGATGAGTACGGCGTCCAGGTGCACAACACGGTGGTGTCCTCGGGGGAGTGGGACGCCGAACCGGCGGTGCCCGCGGCCGAGCTGATCCTCGCCGTGCTGAGCGGAATCGGGGTGTCCGCCGCCGAGGTTTCGGGGCTCGGTGTCGGCGCTCAGGGGCTCGACAATCCGCAGGTGGCCGCGGATCTGGAGCATGCCCTGCGCGCCCGCGGCCTCGCCCGCGTGCACTGCGTCAACGACGCGGCCCTGCTGATTCCCGCCGCCGGGGTGGACGCGGGGATCGGCCTCATCGCCGGAACCGGTGCCATCGGGGTGGGCACGCTCGCCGATGGCACCGCGGTGAGCGCGGGCGGCTGGGGCTGGGTGATCGGCGACGAGGCCGGCGGATCGGGCATCGTCCGTGAGGCCACCCGGGCGGCCCTGCTCGCCCACGATGACGGCCTTCCCGACGACGGTCTACTCGGCGCGCTGCTGGCGAGCTTTGGGGTGGCCGACGCCGAACGCCTGGCTCGCGCGGTCAACGACGAGCCCACGATGGCGAACTGGTCCCCGCACGCACCCGTCGTCTTTGCGGCGGCGGATGCGGGCTCGGGCCTCGCCGCGGGCGTGATCGACGGTGCCGCCGCCCACCTCGCCCGTCTGGTGGATCAGCTGGTGCGCCGCGGCGCCGTCGGCGCGCACGTGGTGGCCGCGGGCAGCGTCATCCTGGGGCAGCCACGACTGTCCGAGGGAGTGCGGGAGCGTGTGGCGGCCGCGCATCCGGGACTGGAATTCCATCTGCTGGAGGATGATCCGGTGGCCGGGGCGTTGGCGCTGGCCCGCGCGCTCTGAGCGGTACTCACATAACGGGGAGGGGCCCGACGCAATCCGCGTCGGGCCCCTCCCCGTGTGACCAGTGCAGTGACCAATGGTCAGCGGCTGGCGGCTGCTCGCTCGCGTTCGGCTAGTGTGCGCCGCGGGCGAAGCCGGTGCGCAGGCGGTAGCGGTCGCCCGCGTAGCGAATGCGGGACATGGAGACCTTTCGGTCATCGGCGGCGTAGGCGATCTGGTGCATTTCCAGGATCGGCTCGCCCTCCTGCATCCGCAGGCTCTCGGCGAGTGAGGCGTCGGCGGCGCGCGCCTGAATCGTGGATTCGGCGCGCTCGGGCGCCAGCCCGGCATCGGCCAGGATGGAGAACAGTGAGGCCGTTTCGAAGTCCACGCCGGTGATATCCGGCATCAGCGCGGCGGGCACCAGGGTCTCATCGCGCGCGATCGGGACATCGGCGAGCAGTCGCACCCGGTCCAGGTGGAACAGCGGGGTGCCGGGGGCGACGCCGAGGGATTCGGCCTCGTCCAGTGAGGCCGGACGCTCCTCGACGGTGACCACCTCGGAGGAGGGCTCCAGGCCCATCCGCTTCGCCGTTTCCGAGAAGGATTCCAGGTCGTTGGACCAGTCGCGATCCTGATTCGCGGTGCCCACATACCAGCCTCGTCCGTGCGAGGGTGCGAGCACACCGTCATCCACGAGCTGGGTCAGGGCCTTGCGCAGGGTCACGCGGCTGATGCCGAGCTGCTGGCACAGCTCGCGCTCCGGAGGGAGTCGCATGCCCTCGGTCAGGCTGCCGGAGTTGATCTGATCGCGGATCAACCGCACGGCCTGGATCCACAGCGGATCCGGATAGTCCACGCGGATCGGCGGCTCGAATTCACCGGGGTTCGCCATTGCTGTTCCTTTCACGCGCCGGGGCGGGCTCGCCCCCACGCCGTACGGTACACGACTGGGCTCGAAGAAAATATCACCGCGGTTCTTCCATTATGGTACAAGATAGATACCAATAAATACCACTTATGCGTGAACGGTGACGAGGCCGTGGCGCGGAAGGGCTAACCGTGCGCATCCACACCTCCCACCTGGGATATGACATCGGCGCGTTCAAGCGCGCGGTGATTGGCGAGCTTGCCGTCGGGGAACGGCCGCATGTCCGGCTGGTGAGCGTCAACGCCGATGCCGTGGCCGATAACTCTGCCGCCAGCGACGCTTCGGGCGGGATCATCGAGGCGCGCGTGACCCCGGCGACCGAGGTAGACCACTGGGCGGGCGGTGCGTATGCGGCCGTTGATTTCTCCGAGGTGGATGTCCCCGGTACGTACCGCATCGAGGCCACTAGCGGGCATCAGACTCGGCGCTCCGAACCGTTCGAGATTGGGATCGAGCGCGCCCACGCGCAGGGCATGTCCGACGTGCTGTTCGCGTTCAAGGCCGTGCGTTCAAGCGGCGAAATCGAGCGCAAGGACGCGGCCGCTGCCCTCTGGGGGGTGGAACCGGATGCTCCCACGGTGGACGCCCGCGGCGGCTGGCTCGACGCCTCGGGTGACACCAGCAAGTTCCTCTCCCACCTCACCTACTCACCCACGATGAGCCCGCAGCAGATCCCACTGTGTGCCTGGGCGTTCCTGGAGGCACGCGATGGTCTGACCCGGTTCCACCCGCGGTTCTCTCGGGTACTTGGGGCGCGGCTGCGCGATGAGGCGCTGTTCGGGGCCGATTTCCTGATCCGATTCCGCGATCCCCGGGGCCGCTTCTACTCGGGCATCTTTGACGGGCTGACCAAGAGCCTGCCCGAGCGGATCATTAACGCCCCGCTGCCCGAGTGTGTGCGCACCGACCGGTATATCGCCTCGTACCGGGGTGGCGGAGGCCTGGCGATTGCGGCGTTGGCCCGGGCGTCCCGGGAGACCGAGCACGGCGAGTTTGACCAGGCGGCGTACCTGTCGGCGGCGCGCACGGCGTTCCTGGACCTGGAGGCCCACAACGATGAGTATCTGTTTGGCCTGGACCTCGCCTCGGGGGAGCTGACGCCGAGTTCGGAGTCGATCGTGGACGACTACTGTGCGCTGCTGGCGGCGACCGAACTGCACGCGGCGGATCCGCGACCCGAGTATGCGGAGGCCGCGGGGAAGCGGCTCGCGAACATCGAGGGCCGCTATCGGGCGGGCTCGCCGGGCTGGTTTGAGGCCTGGGAGGACGGGCGTCCGCACTTCAGTCCGGTTGAGCCCGGCCTCCTCCCGATCGCGCTGCTGCGTGCGGCCGAGGTCTTCGAGGAGGACGAAATCGCCGAACGCGCCCGTGCACTCGCGGTGACCGCGATGTCCGACCTGATCGCGCGCACCGACGCGGTCCCCAACCCGTTCGGGTATCCGCGCCAGCGGGTGCAGCCGCGCGGTGGGGAGGCGCGTGATGCCTTCTTCTTCCCGCACGAGAACGACACCGGCTACTGGTGGCAGGGGGAGAACGCGGCGCTGGGGTCGCTGAGTCACGCGGCGGCGCGGGTCGCGGAGCTCCCCGGAGTGCCCGAGAGCCTGCGTGAGCGGCTACGCCGGTTCGCGGTGGATCAGGTGCACTGGATGGTGGGACGCAACCCGTTCGACGTGTGCATGCTGCAGGGCCGCGGCCGCAACAACGCCGAGTACACCCCCGATTTCCCGAACCTCCCCGGCGGCATCGTCAACGGCATCACCAGCGGCCTGGACGACGAAAACGGCATCGACTTCCGCACCGGCACCGCCGCGGGCCACGACTCCTGGCGCTGGACCGAACAGTGGATCCCGCACTCGGCCTGGTACCTGCTAGCCCTGTCCACCCTGCCCACCACGGCGGCGGACTAAGCCACGGCGCGGAGGAATAACCTCCCGAGGTGCCGTGCTGTGCCGCTCAGCTCAACCCGAGCTGGACGCCGTGGGCTCGAAGCATGGTGAATGTTGTGCAGTACTCAACGCCCAGGGCGGAGCAGGCGCTGGGGATGGGGATCCTCCTGGTCGCGGCGGGGGCGGGCTGCTCATGGGTAACGAGGACCAGTTCATGGGCGGCGGCATAGGCAACCAGCGTGTAGTCGGCGATGCTGAGAAACTCGGCGACCGCGGCCTCGCTGTAATTCCCCGAGTGGGCCCAGGTGGAGAGCTCGCGCATCGTGGTGATGGCGGGCGCATCGATCGGCCGAAACAGCGTCGAGGAGTTCCGAGCCCACGTTGCCAACTCGTCCTCGCCTCGAATGAGCTCGGACTTCACACCTTCGGTGCTCAGAATCAGGTTGGACTCTTCTGCTACCGCCAGCCAGTCCCAAAACCCCGGCGCCAGGTCGAACGCGTAGTAGCGATTCTTCGCTTCGATAAAAACATTGGTGTCGAGGAGATACATCTAACCGACCCCGAGCCGTGTGGCCAATTCGTCAAATGTCGCGGCCTTTGTCGTGCCGAGTAGCCGATACGCATCCCCGTAGAGGGTCCCGCCCTGCAGGGTGTCCCGCGCCACGGCCGTCGCAAAACGGCGGCTCAGGCGGATCGGTTGGGTGAGGTAGAACGAACCTCCGGACGACCTTTTCTCGCGCGCTCGCACCGCGAATTCGATGACCCGGGACTCTTCGTCCGCATAGATCTCGCGGTACTCCTCCCATTCGAGTGCCCCGGTCTCGTGGAGACGTTTGATCAGGACGAGGGTGCTGACCCTGAAAATGCGAGCGATGCGTTCTAACGCTTCCCGGGAATGATCGCCCTGGAACGCATCCCTGAGTTCGGCCTCGGGAACGAGGACCTCACCGGCCACCTGGTTGCACCACAGCTCGTTGCGGTTGGTGGATCGCTGAGCCCTAAGCGGATCGGAGAGGGCGCTCTCGCCGGCCCAGATGTGGGCGAGCTCATGAATGATGGTAAAAATCTGCGCGGCCCGAGTGTCCGCGGCGTTAACAAAAATCAGGGGTGCGAAGGTGTCGGACATCGCAAAGCCGCCAAACTCGTCCGGGTCGAGCGGGCGGTTATTGTTCCCCTTCACCACGCTGCTGATTGGGACCAGTACCCCGGTGGCCTCGATCATGTCGATGAGCCCGCGCAGCATCTCCTCGGAGTTGCTGAACGAACGCCGCTTTTCCGGAGTGAGCCCGATTGCCAGCCGTATCTGGGCGGCGACGGTCCGAGGATCCGCTGCATGGCTCACGGAGCCAACAAAACGCAGTGGTTCCGCGCCGGAGCGAATGGCATAGGTCCGATACCACTCCTGTTTGATTTCGCAGTCGTAGATCGTCTCGCGCAGCTCGGCGGAAAATGAGGACAGCCGTGTATTTCCACGCGTCCGGAAATCCGGCAGGGGCACCGGCTCAACCGGTGGTTCTTCAAGAAACAGATACCCGAGCGGCACGTGTGTGGACTGAGCAAAATGCTCAATCTGCTTGTACGTGGGCAGTGATTCTCCGTCGATCCACTCCTGGATCTTGGGGAAACGAGCGTGGGCCGTGTGCTCGCTGAGGCCGGCGCGTTCGAGGGCCCAGGTCAAGATCTCGGGCGCGACGGGAATTCGAACGGTCATCGACGTCTCCCTTCCGTGCCCGAGCCGGCTGTGCTCCTTCTCCTCACGGTATAGGACCGGGGCGATGATTATAAGAGAATTCGACCCCCGAGTTTGCGGGAGGGCGCAGAGAGATGGATTGCGCAGTGAAACAGACGAGCGTACAGAAAACGGCTGTGGCCGCGAGCGGTATGCTCGCGGCCACAGCCGTTCGGCTCGCTACCGCGCGGCCGCCAGGGCCAGGGTGAGCCAGCCCGCGTGCGGGATCCACTGTTCGCCCCAGCGCCAGGTGCGGCCCTCCTCGGCGTTGCCGGGGAGCAGGGCGAGGTCTTCCTCGTCGTCGATGCCGCCGGTGATGCCGTTGACCACGCCGCCCAGCAGGTTGGGCCACTCAACCCGGTAGAAGGGGTTGTTGCGGCCGCGGCCGGTGACCATGCAGGCATCGAACGGATTGCGGCCGAGGACCCAGGCGATCTGGTCGGCGGCGAAGCGGGCGACGCGCTCCGTGTGTTCGGCCGGGATGATCCCCGCGCTCAGGGCCAGGCTGGCCGCGGTGGAGAGCGAGGCGACGCTGGCGTTTTCGCCCTGCCACCAGTAGCCGGTCTCGTTTTCGTGTGGGAAGAAGAAGGACTCGCGCGCCTCCCCGCCGACCGCCTGCACGCGGTGCCGCGGATAGCCGAACGGATTGGGGACCGCGTCGGCGCGGGCCATCAGATCCAGCAGGATCCGCGCCGCACACGAGCGCGCAGCCTCGGCATCCGGCCCCTCGGGCAGTGCCTCGGCAAAGCGCAGCAGCGCAATGACCGGGAGCCCGGCCTCGGCGGCGCTGAAGAAGGGACGCCCCTCGAAGTCGCCCACCAGGTAACCCCCGTCGGTGGTGACATAGCGACCGATCAGCGACGCCGCCCGGGCACGAGCCGCGGGCTCGGCCGAGGGCTCTCCGGCCGCCACCAGCTCGGCCGCGGCGAGCAGAGCGCAGTAGTCATCCAGGACCGATTCGATCCCGTCAAACAGGTACTCGGTGTTGTGCTCCTCGAGGTGCCAGAACCCCTCGGTGGCCGCCCGCAGATAGGTCGCGGAATCGAACTCCCCGGCCGCATCCTGCGTGGAGGCGCGGGCGAGCGCGGCAATCGCCAGGCCGCCGCCGTGCCGATATGCCGCCTGATAGCGGTCGGTCCGCACGGACTCGGGCAGTGGGGCGTTGATGACCCGCTCGTTCAGATCCTTGGTCAGCGCATCGAAGATCCCGGTATAGAAGTAGCCCTCGGGGGAGCGGAAGCGCACCAGGAAATCGGCACCGAACAGGCCCTCATCGCGCAGATGCGCGGTGAACATATCGGCAACCTCGGGGTGCCGGCGCACAATCTCGTCCCGTGCGGCGAAGAACGCCCAGGCGCACAGCGGAATCTGCTGCGGGCTCATCATCCGGGTATAGGTGAGGTGGCTCATGAACTTGCTGAAGTCGCCGCTTGCATCCAACCAGGCACCGCGGGCGTCCACGGTGAAGCCCGAATCATCTCCGTAGAGTGCGGCGGCGGCATCCTTGCGGTCGATCTCCCCGCTTGAACGCTGCGCCCGGAAATAGGACAGCAGATCCGGCAGCACCGAGCGCTGCAGCAGGTCCGGCTCCACCACAAACGCCGGCGAAGACACCAGCGCGCCCGAGGCATCGACGCACTCGATCACATAGGTGCCGGTGGCCAGCACGGGCAGCGGCACCCGGGCGAACGGGCCGATGTGCCAGCGGGCGACCCGCTCGACCGGGCCCGCGGTGAGTTCGCGCGGTTCGCCGAGGGACGCATCGGCCAGAACCTCGCGGATTGTGACCGAGCGCGGCGGCAACCCATCCGGCAGCCCGAGGACCGCGGCGGATGGGGATCCGGGATCGTATCCGATGTGATTGATGATGACCTGGGATGTGGCGGGAACAGCCTCGGCCTGCCCGACCGAAAACGCGGTGGCGGGACGGGGAATCTCGACCGGCATGGAAAAGCCTCTCTTAAGGGTGAAGGTGGAAAAACTAGCCCTTGAGGGCACCGGCAAGCACGGCACCCTCCATCTTTTCGGCGAAGATCGCGTACACGATGTAGACGGGGATCAGGGTGATGACGATGCCCGCGGCCAGCACGCCGTACTGCGCCGCATTGGTCATCGACAGCGTGGGCAGCGCGACCTGGGCGGTGCGCAGTGCGGGGTCGGGACCGATGATCACCAGCGAGAAGAAGTACTCGTTCCAGAAGCCCAGGAAGTTCAGGATGATGACCGTGATCGTGGTGGGCATCGTGACCGGAAGGAACACCGCCCACAGCACCCGCATCTGACTGGCACCGTCCAGCACCGCCGATTCCTCGAGCTCCGCCGGCACCGTGCGCATCGCCTGGGTCAGCAGAATCACCGAGAGCGGCATCGCGCCGGCGGGGAGGAAGAGGATCAGGAACTCGCGGGTGTGGAACAGGTTCATCGAGATGGCGAGCATCACCGTGGGCACCAGCGCGGCAAAGGCCGGCACCAGGAAGCCCACCTGGAAGATGCGCTCCACGATGCCGCCGAGCTTGCCCTTGGAGCGGGCCAGCGCGTAGGAGGCGGGGATCGCCAGCAGCAGCGTGAGCACGCTCGCGCCCACCGTCAGGTACGCCTGATTCAACAGTGCCGGACCCAGCGTCGCCTGCTCCCAGGCCTTGCCGAAGTTGTCCAGCACCAGGCCGGCAAACGGGTTGAAGGGCTCGTTGAGGATCGCGGTATTGGTCTTGAAGGCCGAGATCACCAGGTAGTAGATCGGGACCAGCAGCAGGAGCACGTAGAGCCAAATCGCGCCGTGCGACAGATAGGTCAGGAAGGCGGAGATGCCGCGCGAACCGCGGGAGGAGGACGCGCGAACCGGCGCAGCCTGGGCGCGGGTCTTGAGTGGGGATGCGGTGGTGGTCATGGCTTGCTCCGGAACAGTCGTCGGATGCCGATCAGGCCGAGCACTCCGAGCACAAACAGGATGACGGCGATCGCCTGGGCATAGCCCACCTTCGACTTATTAAACGCGTAGTCGTAGACCAGGAAGGACAGGTTGATCGTCGAGGTGCCGGGTCCGCCGCGGGTCAGCAGCAGCACCACGGCGGCGGAGGTGAACAGGGTCCAGAGGAACTGCAGGGTCGTGATGACACCCACAAATCCCTTGGCCATCGGGAACGCGATCAGCCACATGCGTCGCCAGTGTCCGCAGCCGTCGAGCTCGGCGGCCTCAAACACCTCGGTGGGCAGCGAGTTCATGGCCGAGGCCAGCATCACCGCGGACACCGAGACCGAAGCCCAGAGGATCACGATGATGATCGCGATGAAGGCACTGTCGCCGTTGGCGAGCCAGGGCTTGGCGATATGGCCGAGCCCGATGGTGTCGAGGAATCCGTTGACCAGACCGGTGGGGGCAAACACCCCGAGGAACACCAGCGCGAGTGCGGGGGCCGAGAGCAGCACCGGGGTAAAGAGGACGGCGCGGATAAAGCGGTGACCGCGCGGACGCAGGTTCACGTAGTACGCGGTCATGAACGCGCCACACACCACGATCGGGACGGTGATGACCAGCTGGATCAGCGTGTTCAGGGCCGCCTGGTGCAGGACCGGGTCGGCGAAGAGCTTGGTGAAGTTGTCGAGACCCACGAAGGTGCGCGGGGCGATCAGGCCGCGCCAGTTGGTCATCGAGAAGTAGAACAGGCTGAACAGGGGCCCGATCGTGAAGACCAGGAACCAGACCAGTGCGGGAAGGGCGAAGGTCAGCCCGGCGTTGCGCTTCCAGACCGAGCGGCGGCGCGGGGTCTGGGGCCGGGGTGAGGCGGGGTGTGCGGCGCTGCTCACCTCGGTGGGCGCCGCGTCAATGACAGCCATGGTGGCTCCGAACGTTGAGGGTTGAATCGTTGTTGGGGGCAAGAACCGGTGGCGCCGGATTTCCCGACGCCACCGGTGTGCGGCTTAGCCCGCGGCGGCGTAGACGTTATCGACGGCCGCGCAGATGGCCTGGGCGTCGTTGCCCTTGGTGTAGGCCACCGAGGTGGCGCGATACATGGGGTTGGAGACATCCCCGGGCACGTGCCCATCGGGCATAACCGCCCAGTCCACCGAGTCCAGCAGCGGGCCGTTGGCCTGGGCGATGATCGGGGAGTCGATGTGGGAGGTGTCCACCTTGGTGCTGGTGGCCATCACGATGCCGGCATCGGCCATGATCTGAATGGTCGAGGGCTTGTACATGAACTCGACCAGCTTCTTCAGCGAGGCCTCCTTCTTCTGGCCGTTGGGGGTGACCCACCAGCCGGCCGAGGTGTCGCCGCGGTAGGCGTTCGGCTTGGTGAAGGTGCCGCCCGAGGCGACCGGGAAACCGCCGAGCTCGGTGGCCGAGGCGACGGGCTCCTCGGCGTGCAGGTACGCCCAGCTGCCCATCGGCCCGATGGCGGCCTTGCCGGACATGTAGAGCGCCTGGGCCTGGTCGGCGGTGAGGCCCTCGACGCCGTCCACGAAGACGCCGGCATCGCGCAGTTCGGCGAACAGCTCGACACCCTTCATCGCGTTGGGGGACTTGCACAGTCCACCCTTTTCGAAGACCTGGACGGTCTCCTTCTCATCCATATAGGTCTGCAGGATCTGCAGGAAGATCTTCTGACCGGACCAGTCATTACCACCGGTAGCCACCGGACCCACTCCGCTGGCCCGCAGTGCGGCGGCCGCGGACTTGAGCTCGTCGATGGTCTTGGGGACCTCGGTGCCGGCCTTTTTCAGCAGGTCGGTGTTGTACCACCAGGGCCAGGTAAAGCCGGTGTAGGGGAACCCGCGAACGTTGTCCTCATCGTCGGTCCAGGCCTCGACCGCGGCTTTGGGGATCGCGTCGCCGAGATCCCAGTCCTTGAGGTAGTCGTTGACCGGGATGACCGCGCCGTTCTTGGCCCAGTCGAGCTGCTTTTCCAGGAGTCCCACCAGCAGTACGTCGGCCTCATCGCCGGCGAGCAGGGAGGTTTCGTAAACCTGGTTGAGGTCCTCGCCGTTTTCCAGGATCTTGACCTTGATCCCACTCTCGGCGGTGAACTCCTTGATGGCGTCGCGCAGGGCGGTGCCCTGGCTATTACCACTGGTCCAAATGGTCTGCAGGGTAATGCTGTCGGCGTCGCCGCCCCCGGCGGAGGCGCCGCCGCTGGAGCAGGCGGTGAGCGCGAGGCCGGTGGTGACGAGAACGGCGAGTCCTGCTTGTCTGAAGCGATGCATCGGTGGATCCTTCCTGACGGTTACGGCGGTGCTGCCGTAAATCGAACGGTCGGGTTGGGGGCCGAACCGTTGGCCCCAACAATAGCCTGTGGTTTCTAACTTGGCAAGAGTGGTATTGATGTGGTCTGTACCGAGTGGAAACCCGCATCCGGGGGACAAATTCCCCGAATTCCGCGCCCGGGCACAGCAAAAAGCCCTCGTCCTCGGGAAAAACCCGAGGACGAGGGCCGATATTGCCGGGTGGTCTACGTGTAGAGCGAGACCGGCTGGAACTCACCGTTAATGTGGTGTGCACCCACCTCAAGCTTCTTGTAGTCCACCGGATCGTGCAGCGAGTGCGTGCGCACGTTGCGCCAGTGCAGGTCGAGTCCCACCCGCTGGTTGGCCGAGGAGGACCCGGTCACTTCGAAGATCCGGTGGGTCACCTCGAGCGCCACGGCATCGGTCACGACCTTGAGCTTGGCCACGGCGATCGCCAGTTCCCCGCGCTCCTCCCAGGTGAGGTCGCCGCCGCGATCGGCCGCCCGGTCAAAGTGGATGCCCACCCGCTCGGCGAGGGCGTCGGCCGCCTCGATCTGTGCCACAAACTCGCCCACCGTACGCTGCACAAACGGGTCGTGACGGTAGGTGTCGGCCCCGGAGAGGAACCAGGCGTTGGGACGGTTACGCAGGATCTGCGTGCCCTGAGCCAGCGCGCCCTCGGCGATGCCCAGGTACAGGTTGCCGAACGCGAGCTGGATGCCCGGGGTCAGCAGACTGGCGAAGGGTTCGGGGGAGTCCAGCCCCAGAACGTCGGCCGCCTCGACCCGGACGTTGTTAAAGCGCACCGACCCGCTGGCGGACAGCCGCTGGCCGAGCGCGTTCCAGTCGCCCAGGTATTCCACGCCCTCGCGGTCGTGATCCAGGACCGCGTAGAGGAACCGGTCGGCGTCCTCGCCACCGGTGATCCGGGCGTTGAGCAGGACCACATCGCCGACGCTGGCACCGGTCGAGAAGCGCTTGAGCCCGTTCAGGCGATAGCCGTCGCCCTCGCGAACCACCTCGAGGGCCGGATCCACCGGGTTGACCGAGTCGCCCCATACCCAGTTGCCCTCGATGCTCGCCCGGAACCAGGCTTCCTGGGCCTCGGGGGCGGCGGAAAACACGATGTTCGAGGCGTTGATGTAGTGGTAGGCGAGCACCTGGGCGACCGAGGCGTCGGTGCGCGCCAGCACCCGCACCACGTGCAGCGCGGTGGACCAGTGCGCCCCGCCGCCGCCGAACTCGGCCGGGTGCAGCAGGTTGATCAGTCCGGCCTCGCGCAGCAGGTTCAGCTCGGCGTGCGGGTCGAGGTTGGCCCGGTCGCGTTCGAGAGCGTCGGTTCCCAGGCGTGCGCCGACCTCGGCGGCGACGGCCTCCCAATGGGCGCGCTCGGCGGCATCGGCAACGCCGTGCCAGGGCGAGAGTGCGGCGGCCGCGGTTGTGGTTTCGGGTGATTCTGCGGTGGTGGTCATGCTGCGTCCTTCGGGGTATCGCGGATCGAATCGATATGCGGGATGACCCGCGAGGCGTCGCCATCGGCGGCGGACCGGGTACCGGTGAAGGCACCACGGTAGGCGGCACCCGGGTGGGTGCTGGGAAGGTGGGGTCCGGCGCCGCCGAGGCGTTCGCGCAGGGTGCCCTCGGGGTACTCGTTCCAGACTCGGCCGCGCTTTTGCAGCTCGGGGACGATCAGGTCCACGATGTCCTCGAAGCTGCCCGGGGTGACCGCATAGGCGAGGTTGAATCCGTCCACATCGGCCACCTCGATCCAGCGCTCCAGCTCGTCGGCCACGGTCGTGGGCGAGCCCACGATCACCGGACCGATGCCGCCGATGCCCAGGTATTCGGCGATGTCGCGCGGGGTCCACCGGCGCTCGGGATCGGTGATGGTGAAGATCGCCAGGGCCGAGCGGGCGGCATCGGTGTCCACGTATTCCAGCGGCACGTCCGGGTCATAGCCCGAGAGGTCGAGGCCCGACCAGCCGCCGTAGAGCGCCAGGGCGCCCTCGACGCTGGTGAACGAGCGGTACTCGTCATACTTCGCCTGGGCGAGCTCATCGGTTTCGGCGGTGATGATCGTGGCCAGCACGATGATCTTGACCTCGTTGCGGTCGCGTCCGGCGGCCTCGGTCTGGTCGCGAATATCGTCGACGTTTTTGCGGGTAATCTCGGGCCGCACCCCGTTGAGGAACACGGCCTCGGCGTGCCGGGCGGAGAAGGACTTTCCGCTCTTGGAGGTGCCGGCCTGGAAGATCACCGGGCTGCGCTGCGGCGAGGGCTCGGCCAGGTGGATGCCCGGCACCGAGAAGTGCTCGCCGCGGTGATCGATCGGGTGCACCCTGGTGGGGTCGGTGAAGACGCCGGATTCGCGGTCGCGCACCACCGCGCCATCCTCCCAGGACCCCTCCCACAGCTTGTAGGTCACGTCGAGGAACTCCTCGGCCAGCTGATAGCGCTGATCGTGGCTGAGCTGCTTTTCCAGGCCCAGGTTGGTCGCCGCGGAGTTGAGGTAGCTGGTGACCACGTTCCAGCCGATCCGGCCCCCGGTCAGGTGATCCAGCGAGGAGAAGGTGCGGGCCAGGCTGTAGGGCTGCTCATAGGTGAGCGCCACGGTGACCCCAAAACCCAGGTGGGTGGTGACCGCGGCCATCGCGGTGATCGGCAGCACCGGGTTGATCATCGGCACCTGCGCCGCGTCGATCAGGGCGGGGGCGACCGAGTCGCGGTAGACGTCATAGACGCCCAGCACATCGGCCAGGAAGACCGCGTCGAACTTGCCGCGCTCCAGGAGCCGGGCGAGGTTGGTCCAGTATTCCAGGGTGTTGTAGGTGTCGGCCCGGTTGTCCGGGTGGCGCCAGAGGCCCGGGGCCTGGTGTGTGACACAGCCCATATCGAAGGCGTTGAGGATGATGCGCTTGGACACGGTGGATCCTTTGATCGGTGGGGAGAAAAACTGCCGTGGGGGAACGCTAACAGCGCGGCACGGGTGGGCGCCCGGCTTTCGTAACACGGGGACATTCGCCCGGGTGACCGCGCGCCCGCGCGCGCGGATATCCGCGACGCGCGTCGCAAAGATAACGCCGTGTTACCGGCCGCGACGGATCATGACGGGACCGGGTGCATGCCCCGGAGGTCCGGTGCTAGCGTGACGCAACGCAACTCAGAGGCCCCGAATCGGGTTGCCAAAATCCCCGCCATCTCGCCCAAAGGAACCCCATGTCAATCTTTTCCACTCCGCGCCGCCGCCTTGCCGGTGCCGTGGCCGGTCTGAGTATCGCCGCCCTCGCGCTGAGCGGGTGCTCGGCCAGTGCCGACGCCGACGACAACTCGCAGGCCGGCGATAAGTCGCTCACGGTCCTGCTGATCTCCTCGCACAAGGGTGCCGCCGAATGGCTGAAGACCGAGTATCAGAAGGAGACCGGGGTCAAGATCAACCCCGTCATCGTGCCCTATGACGAGATCGGGTCCAAGCTTGCGCTCGATCAGCAGTCGGGGGCCAACACGATCGACGCCGCCGCCCCCTGGTACGTCTCGCTGGGCTCGCTCGCCCAGGACGGGGCGATCAAGGACCTCACCGGCGTGATTAAGGACCGCGCCGACGAGATCAAGCCCGACGACTTCATCCCCTCGATCTATGACCCGTACTCCCTGGTGGATGGCAAGCGCTACGGTCTGCCCTTTGATGGCGACACCCACGTGCTCTTCTACAACAAGGAGATCCTGGCCCGGAACAACATCACCGAGCCTCCCGCCACCTGGGATGAGTACCTCGAAGACGTGAAGACCATCACCGCCAACGAGGGCAAGTCGGGCACCTACGGGGCCGCGGTGTTCGGTCAGAAGTCACCGCTGATCCTCGGTGCCAGCTTCGCCAACCGTCTCGCCGGCTTCGGTGGGGAGTTCCTGGACAAGGATGGCAAGCCAGTCATCAACTCGCCTGAAGCCGTCAAGGCGGCCCAGGCCCTGGTGGATGTCAACAACTTCGCCCTGCCGACCCCGGCCGAAACCGACTTTGGTGCCGGCAACAACGCCTGGTACTCGGGCAAGGTGGGCTTCATCGAAAACTGGACCGATACCGGTGTGAACTCGGAAAACACCGCCGGAGACTCCAAGGTTGCCGGCAAGTGGGGCGTGACCTTCCTGCCCACCGAGAAGGCTGGCGAGAAGTCGCGCGCCTCGCTGGTGGCCGGCTTCAGCTGGGTCGTGGCCGCCAACACCAAGAAGACCAAGCTCGCCGAGGACTTCATCATCTGGGCCTCCTCGGAGAAGGTCAACGCCGCGCTGCTGACCGCGATCCCCACCACCGGGATCGACCCCAACCGCAAGTCCTCGCTCGAGGATGCCACCTACGGCGAGAAGTACCCGGAGATCCAGCGCGTCAACCGCGCGACCCTCGACGGTGCTCTCGCCTGGCCCACCGGTCCCAAGGCCACCGAGCTTGCCCAGACCCTGACCGATGAGCTGGCCAAGCTGCTTGCCGGCACCGGGGGCACCGCCAAGGAAACCCTTGACCGGGTGCAGACCAAGTGGGAGTCCCTCCTTGGGAAGTAACGCCCCCACGCTGGACGCCGTCGACCCGGAAACCGGGTCGGCGGCTTCCGCCGTTGATGCCGCGGAGACCTTGCCGGTCGCCGCCAGCTCGGGCGTGCAGCCCGCGCGTCTTGCGGGTGGTTCCGGCCGCCACGGCTCGGTGCCGAAGAAGGCATCCGCCCGCCCGCGCCTGCCCGGCGAGGGTACTCGAACCCGCCTGGTGCGGGCGGGGCTGGTGGCCCCGGCGAGTCTTGCGGTCATCGTGCTGGGCGCGTTTCCGCTGGTATTTATCCTGCTCGCGGCCTTCAGCCGCTCCTCGCTCGGGCGTCCGTTCCAGGAGTTTGTCGGCGGCGATAACGTGGTCGAGGCTCTGACCAATGACGATGTGATCGGCTCGCTGATCCGCTCGGTCGGCTATGCGCTGGCCGTCGCGGTGCTGAGCGTGGTGTTTGGGGTGATCGTGGCCCTGGCGCTCGCCGGTGCCGTGCGCGCCGGATCGCTGGTGCGCACCCTGCTGCTCCTGCCGCTGATCACCCCGCCGGTGGTGGTGGGCATCCTCTGGAAGCTGATCTTTAGTCCCTCGGGCGGCCTGATCGATACGCTGCTGCGCACCTTCGGCTACCGGGGTGAACCGCTCTCGATCCTCGCCAATCCCGATCTGGCGCTCGCCGGGGTGGGCATCGCGGACATCTGGGAGTGGACGCCGCTGATCGCGCTGCTGGTTTTCGCCGCGCTGCTCGGTCGGGATCCCGAGGTGTCCGAGGCCGCGGCCCTCGATGGGGCCCACGGCTGGCGGCTGTTTCGGGAGATCACCCTGCCGGCGATTGCGGGAACCATCGCGGCCGCCTTCCTGGTGCGCCTGGTGCTGGCCTTCAAGGTCTTTGACCTGATCTATGTGATGACCTCGGGTGGGCCCGGCCAGGCCACCACGATGCCCGCGTACCAGATTTACCAGGCCGCTCTGCAGCACGCGGATGTGGGCCAGGCGGCCGCCCTGACGCTGATCCTGGCCGTGGTCATCACCGTGATCACGACCCCGATCATCCTGATTTCCCGGAGGTTTGGTAATGACTAGCGCGACACTCACCCGCGTACCCAGGCCCGTTTCCTCGGGTGCCACCGCTCGACGTCGCACACCTCGCCGCGGGGTCCCGGTCGCGAAAATCGTGCTGGGCATCAGCCTCGCGCTGACCCTGATCCCGCTGCTCTACCTGCTGTCACTCTCCTTTATGGGACGGGCCGAGGTGGCCGCCGGGCACCTGCTCCCGGCAACCCCGGCCTGGGGTAACTGGGAGGCCGCACTCACGACGTCGGGGCTGCCGCGGGCGATCCTCAACTCGATCATTGCCGCGGGCTTTGGTGCACTGATCACGCTGGCGTTCGCGCTGCCGGCGGCCTGGGCGATGGTGCGGCACCAGACCGGCGGAAAAACCCTGACCGCGAGCATCCTGGCACCCTGGCTGCTGCCGCCGATCGTGGCGGTGATTCCGCTGTTCACGCTGCTGCGCATCCTCGGGCTCAACAACACGCTGGTGGGGCTGGCGTTCGTTTATGCGCTGGCCAATACGGGCCTGGCGGTCTTCCTGTTGCAGGGGTTTGTGAAGCGGGTTCCGCTGGAGATTGAGGAGGCCGCGGCGCTGGATGGGGCGGGCACGCTGCGCATCCTGTTCCGTGTCGTTCTGCCGCTGCTGACCCCGGCGCTGATCGCCGTGGGAGTGGTGGTCGCGGTGCTCAACTACAACGAGTTCCTGCTGGCCCTGTTCCTCACCCAGGGGCCGGATTCGCAGACGGTTCCGGTGATCCTCTCGCTGCTGCTCGGCGATAAGGTGCAGGACTTCGGGCAGCTCGCCGCCGCCTCCCTGGTGGGGGTCGCGCCGGTCTTTGCCGCCGCGGTGTTCCTGCAGCGCGGCCTGGTGGCCGGGCTCACCTCGGGCGCGGTGAAGTAGCGCGGGAAAACTCGAATTCGAGGGGCGTGCGGCTAGCTCGCGGTATCCACCGCGCAGCAGGCTTCGCGCCCCTCGGGCGTTGAGGCGGCGATGTTCGCCAGCAGGCGCACCGGGGTGGCCAGGGCCTCACAGCACAGCTCATAGACATTGGCGCGGCCGCGCGGGGTGACGGTGACCAGGTCGAGCTCCCGCAGCGGCGCGAGGTGGTGGCTGACGAGCGTCTGGCTGAGGCCGGAGGCATCGGTGAGTTCGCGGACGGTCAGCGGGCCGTCGGCCAGGAGGAGCACCAGGTGCAGCCGGTTGGGGTCGCCCAGGGCACGCATGAGCGGCGCGAGGGCGTGGGCGCGGGTAGCGGGGTCTTCCCCGGATTCACGGGGCAGCGGCTGGAGCTCCAGGGGCGTGAGGGACATGAATCCAGTATTACATGTTGCGACTTCTATTAACAGTCTTTACTGTTAACACCTGTCAACCTGCATGAAAGGAATTGCCATGTCCACTCCCTCTTCCGATCCCAAGCTGCCCGTTATCGTGATCGGTGCCGGGCCGATCGGCCTGGCTGCCGCCGCCCACCTGGTAACCCGCGGACTCCGCCCACTGGTGCTGGAGGCCGGGGCCTTTGCCGGGGCCGCGATTCGCGAGTGGGGGCACGTCTCGCTGTTCTCCCCCTGGGGATTCAACACCGATGCGGCGGCGCGGGCCCTGCTGGAGCCGCGCGGATGGGTGGCCCCGGATCCCGAGCGCGTGCCCACGGGCGCCGAGCTCGTTCGTGAGTACATTCAGCCGCTGGCCGCCGCCCCGGAAATCTCCCCGCATATTCGTTATGGTGCCCGCGTGGTTGGGGTAGGTCGTCGGGGGATCGATAAGACCCGGACGGTGGGGCGCGAGCGTCATCCGCTGCTCGTGCGGGTCGAAACCTCGGGTGGGATCGAGGAGGTGGAGGCGGCCGCGATCATCGACGCCTCGGGCACCTGGTCCACCCCCAATCCGCTGGGTGCCAGCGGATACCCGGCGGCCGGGGAAGCTGTGTGCGCGCCGTGGCTGGTGGGGGCGCTGCCCGACGTGCTGGGCCGTGACCGTGCCCGTTTCGCCGGGCGATCCACCCTCGTGGTGGGGCTCGGCCACTCGGCCGCCAATACCCTGCTGGCACTGGTGGAGCTCGCCGAATCGGTGCCGGGCACAGAGATTTTCTGGGCGATTCGCGGACACTCCCCGCACCGCCTCTACGGCGGCGGGGACGCCGATGAACTGCCCGCCCGGGGCGCACTGGGCACCCGGCTGCGCGCGGCAGTGGATTCCGGACGAATCACGCTGCTGCGCGACTTCGCGATTCACTCGCTGGGGGCGACCCCCGCAGGCCGGGTGAAGGTCAAGGCGGGCGGATCCACCGAGATCGTGGTGGACGCGATCGCCGCGGCCACCGGGTTCCGTCCCGACCTCGACATGCTGCGCGAGGTGCGGCTGGACCTGGATCCGGTGGTCGAGGCCCCTGCGCGGCTCGCGCCACTCATCGACCCGAACCACCACTCGTGTGGGACCGTCGAGCCACACGGCGCGGAGATTCTGGCGCAGCCCGAAACCGGGGTCTACATCGTGGGGATGAAGAGCTACGGTCGCGCGCCGACCTTCCTGCTGGCCACCGGCTATGAGCAGGTGCGTTCGGTGGTCGCGGCGATCGCGGGTGATCATGAGGCAGCCGCCCGGGTCGAGCTGATCCTGCCCGAATCCGGGGTGTGCTGCGTGGCCCCGGGCGTGCCCGAGGCGCGCGTGACCGTGGGGTTCCCCACCGGGCTGGAGCACGGCTTCGCCGGAGAGGTCGCCCGCGGCTAGGTGCGGCTAGGTCGCAAGCCCGCCGGGTTAGACCCGCGCGCCCACGGGGTCGCCCGGGCGCGGGGCGAGTCCGGCCGCGCGGTAGGCGGCGTCGATCAGGGCGAGGGTACGCACGGATTCGGCGACGCTCACCGGGAAGGCCGCGTGCCCGCGCACGGCCGCCCGGAAGGCATCCAGCTGATAGTCGAAGGAGGGGACAGTGCCCAGGTGCTCGGTGCGCGGGGCATCCAGAGGGCCGATCAGCAGACGATCATCCAGCTGCGGCAGCACAAAATCGGGGGCCTCCAGGACCCCGGCGCTGCCGACGATGCGCAGCGAGAACTCCATGTCCGCGGCGTCCATGGAGGAGGTGATGCGCACCGGGGTGCCGTCAGGGAAGGCGAGGTTGGCGGTGAGCGAGCGATCCACCTCGGCATCCTCGGGGCGGCCCAGCGCGGTCGCAGCGATCAGGCGCGGGGAACCACCAAAGTGTGAACCCAGGTTTTCGGCGGCGTGCAGGGCGTAGCAGCCCACGTCCATGACGCTGCCGCCGGCGAGGTCCAGACTCCAGCGCGGGTCCGCATCGTCGGGGGCGGGGATCTCCGAGCGGATCGTGACGCTCTGAATCCGGCCCAGTTCGCCCGAGGCCAGCACCTCGTGCACCCGCAGCCAGAGCGGGTGCATCGCATAGTGGAACGCCTCGGCCAGCACCAGGCCCGATCCGGACGCCCGCGCGGCGAGGGATTCCAGCTGGGCGGAGTTGGCGGCGATCGGCTTCTCCACCAGCACGTGCTTGCCCGCGTCGAGGGCCCGGGCCGCCCACTCGGCGTGCTCGGAGTTCACCAGCGGGACGTAGATGGCCTCGATGTCCGGGGAGCGTAGCAGCGCCGCATAGTCGTTTTCGGCGCGGAGGAACCCGTGTTCGGTCGCATAGTCGCGGGCACGCCGGGGATCGCGGGCGGCCACGGCGACCAGCACATCGCCGGCGGTCTGTGCGGCCGGAATCAGCGAGCGGGAGGCGATCCGTGCGGCACCCAGGACGCCTAAACGCAGCGGGCGACGCGGAATCGGGTTCGGGCGGGTAAGGGGAGAGGACATCGTTGGTCTCCGAAACGTGAAGCGGGGAATGCGGCGGCCTGGCCGCGACGAACCCCACCACTCTACTCGGGTGCCGTCTTAAGAAGTCGCCCTCGATGCCCGTGTGGGCATCGAGGGCGACGAGTGGGTGCGACTAGGCCGTCGCGGCGGATGAGCGGCCGCGACGCAGGCCACGCACCAGGTGGTCGGCCGAGAAGGTGCCGGGGCCGGTCAGGGCCAGGGCGGCGGCACCGGCGGCGAGGGCGAGGACCAGCTCAAAGCCGCCCGCGTCCACGAAGATGCCCGCCGAGGCGTGCACCAGGAACAGGGCGCCGAGCATGTCGAGCACCAGCAGCCCGGCGACAATCCGGGTCGCCAGGCCGAGGATCAGCGCGGCACCCCCAACAATCTCCAGGATCGCCACGGCCGGGCCCACCAGCTCGGGCAGCGGTACCCCCATGCCGCGGAACGCTTCGGTGGTGCCGGCGAGGGTGAACTCGGTGAGTTTCTGCCAGCCGTGGGCGAAAAAGACGACACCGAGCGCAACGCGCAGTAGTGCCAGGCCAAGGGACGAGGTGGTCGACGGGGTCAAAACGGGCTCCTTCGATCGGAAATAGATTGTCGCTACAACTATTTCCGGGATTGGGTCCGGATGGGGGCAATGCCGCACGCCTCCCAGGGCATTGCCAGGTCGAAACCACCTGCGTTAGGCATCTGCGCGGCCCAGCGGCCCAGCGGCCCAGCGGTCTAGACGTTCAGAGGCTCAGGTGTCAGCCGCCGCGGACCGCCGGACGCGCACTCCGCCTACTTGGCGGCGCTCTCCATCATCGCGCCCTCGAGCGCGGTCCAGGCGAGCATCGCGCACTTCACCCGGGCGATATAGCGCGAGACACCCTCGAGGGCGGCGGCGTCCCCGAGGGGTTCGTCATCCTCGATCCCGGCACCCTTGGACTGCATCAGCTCGCGGAACAGGCCGATCCGCTCGGGCAGTTCGGCCACCGGCAGACCCGCGGTCAGGTCGGTCAGCAGCGAGGCCGAGGCCATCGAAATCGAGCAGCCCTGACCCTCCCAGGCGAGCTTCTCCACGGTTTCCCCCGAGGCGTCGGTGACCAACTGCAGGGTGATTTCATCCCCACAGGTAGGGTTCAGCTGGTGGTTGCTGGGGTGATCCTCGGGGCGCAGGCCGAAGCCGTGCTTCTGCTTGGACGCCTCCAGGATGACCTGCTGGTAGAGGGAGGCGAGTTCGGGTGAGCCCATGATGGCAGCTCCAGTTTCTAAATCTGAGTGGGGATTAAAGCGGGATTAGTCGGCGAGGCCGAAGTAGGCGCGGACCTCGCCCAGAGCCTCGATCACCGCGTCAATCTCGGCGGTGGTGTTGTAGAAGTACGGGCTGATCCGGGTCGAGGCGGTCACGCCTAGACGGCGGTGCAGCGGCTGGGCGCAGTGGTGGCCCACGCGGATCGCGATGCCGCGATCATCCAGATACTGGCCGACATCGTGCGCGTGCACCCCCTCGACATCCAGCGCGACCACGCCCGAACGCAGCGCGGCCTCGCTCGGGCCGAGGACCCGGATGCCCGGGATTGCCGCGGCCCCGCGGTACATGCGTGCGCCCAGCTCGGCCTCGCGCTCGTGGATCCGGTCCAGGCCCACGGCATCCAGATACTCGATCGCGGCAGCCAGCCCGATCGCCTGCGCGACCTGCTGAGTTCCCGCCTCAAACCGCTGCGGGGCGGGCAGATACTCGGCCTTCTCCAGGGTTACGGTGGTGATCATCGAGCCGCCGGTGAGGAACGGCGGCAGGGCGTTCAGCAGCTCGGAGCGACCATAGAGCACACCGATGCCGGTGGGGCCCAGCATCTTGTGGCCCGAGAACGCGGCAAAGTCCACGTCCAGCTCGCGGACGTTCACCCCCATGTGCGGCACCGACTGGCAGGCATCCAGTACCACCAGGGCATCCGCCGCGCGGGCCAGGGCGACCAGCTCGGAAACCGGGTTGATCACCGCAGACACGTTGGACACGTGGGTGAACGCAACCAGCTTGACCTCGGGGGTGATCAGCGCGGCTGCCGCCTCCATGTCGAGGGTGGCATCATCGAGGATCGGGATGACGCGCAGCGTCGCGCCGGTGCGGGCGGCCAGCTCCTGCCAGGGAATGAGGTTGGCGTGGTGCTCGCCCTCGGTGGTGACGATCACGTCTCCGGCTCCGATCGCGAAGCGCTTTGCGGCCTCGCCGCCGAGACCCGCGCTGGCGTTGGAGATGCCGTAGGCGATCAGGTTCAGCGCCTCGGTGGCACCGCTGGTCCACACCACCTCGTCGATATCGGCCCCGATAAATCCGGCAACCTTGGCCCGCGCATCCTCGAACCGCTCGGTCGCCAGGGCGGCCAGGGTGTGGGCGCCGCGGTGCACGGCGGCGTTGTGATGCTCGTAGAAGTCGCGCTCGACATCGAGTACCGCGGTGGGTTTTTGCGAGGTCGCGCCGGAGTCCAGATACGCCAGGCGGTGACCGTTCACCTCCTGATCCAGGGCCGGGAAGTCGGCAGCGAGGCGGGCGGCCTCGGCATCGTCGATCGGGTGGTTCAGGGTCATGGGATACGGCTTCCTCTGCCCAAAACGGGCACTTGTCGTACGGGGTGTGCTGTGAAGGATCAACAGCAAACGGGGAAACGGAATTCCCCACGCCCCCATTCTCTCGCGTGTGTGCCGCCCGGGCTACCCGGCGGGGTCATCGCGCCGTAACCTGCGATCCCGGCCCGCCGATTTTTGTGCCGATTTCCCAGGCACACGCGCTTAGGATGAGGTCTCGACATATTGTCTGTATTTGTGTTTTGGAAGGTCCCCGTGCGCACTCGTCTCCCCGCCCTCGTCCTGAGCGGCCTGCTCGCCGCCACCCTCGCCGGGTGCGCCGCATCGGAACCCTCCACCGGCGGATCTGCCGCCCCCAGCAGCAACACCAGCGCCGATGCCGGCACCGGTAAGCCCGCGCTGACCAAGCTCTCCAGCACCGAGGGTGGTCTCTCCGGTGGCACCACCCTGACCCTGACCGGTGAAAACCTCAAGGGCGTCACCAACGTGCACTTCGGTACCGTGGACGCCGGCGACATCACCGTCAAAAACGACACCACCATCGAGGTCACCGTGCCCTCCTCGTTCAACTATGTAGAGGGCCAGGTTCCGGTCACCGCGCTTATTGGGCAGACCCCTGCCGCCGGCAGCGCCGAGTACACGTACGCGGTGAAGACCGACGTGGACCGCCAGATGGCCTACCTCTTCAAGCACTGGAACAACTACAACACCGCGCAGTGGGGCGACATGAACGCCGGCGGTGGAGACTGCGCCAACTTCACCAGCCAGGGCCTGATCGCCCGCGGCTGGAAGCAGAACCCGCAGTGGAACAGCCCCGGCGTGAACGTGGCCTCCTCAACCGAGTCCTGGCGCTTCGTGCCCACCATGGACAAGTGGCTCACCAACGACGCCTCGACCCTGGGCCTCACCAAGCTGACCCTCGCCGACCGCGACAAGCTCAAGGTCGGCGACATCGGCGTGTTCCTGTGGACCGGCGAGGGCCGTCCCGACCACGTGATGACCGTGTCCAGCGTCAAGAAGGTGAACGGCCACACCGAGGTCGCGTTTGTTTCGCACAACCTCGACGGCGACTACCGCGACCTGGACCAGCTGATCAAGGACAAGAACGCCGCCAACAAGCCCGGCCAGGAGATGCAGGCCTGGTTCTACTCGATTCCCGACGCTAAGGCGTAACCTCGTCCAACAGGTCGGCATCTGCGCATTCCCGACGCTCAGGCGTAACCCCGGCCAGCCTGGTCGGTATCTGCGCATTCCCGACGCCAAGGCGTAACCTCGGTGAACTTATAGCGAACTAGGTAAGTTCTGAAACGAAGACTCACGACCGGCCTGGGTGCGTGTGAAATCCGATCCTAAACAATTGGTGGGCGGCGAGAGAGCAGCTCAATGATGGCGGTTTGATCTGCAATCATCCGGGCTGCGCGGTCATCGATGTACCCCGCAACAAACAGTAGATCGGCAACGTGCTGGTGCAACGATTGGTGAAAGATCGGCTCATGGTGCGCCACCCGGTTACGTAAATGGTGGAGGCGGATTACAACCGTTTCCAACTCG
This sequence comes from Mycetocola sp. BIGb0189, assembly GCF_024810155.1. Classification (NCBI taxonomy): domain Bacteria; kingdom Bacillati; phylum Actinomycetota; class Actinomycetes; order Micrococcales; family Microbacteriaceae; genus Mycetocola; species Mycetocola sp. BIGb0189. The sequence goes on along the minus strand of NZ_JANUED010000004.1, from coordinate 319,943 downwards.
GCCCGATCGCGCAAATGCCTCGGAACACCTGTAAATGCCGACTGCGCACGCGGCCAGATTGTGGCTTGATACCGAGAGCTGAGCAAGAATCGCCAGAACCCAAATGTGAGTTCAGCGACGACTTTTCCGGGAGATTCTGGCCGGTTTCCTTGAGTCGCGTGGTCCTGCGCTACGGTAACGCTTCGCCTTGCTTGTGATGCGAAGTTGTAATAGCTATCTATGTACCACCGCTGGTCGGGTGAGTGGGGCGCAAGCTTGGTGTGGATTGCATTTCGTAACAAGACTTCGACGTGCCCTGTCAGCTCAAAGAGTAGGGCGGAGACGCTTGCATTCCACAGATAGAGCGAGAGCGTGTCCTCACGTGCCGAGCGATATCGGGTTAGCCGTTCGGGACTAATCCACCGCTCCAACAGTGCTTCATCAGGCGCATATGACATCTAGACTCCCCCATGGTCTTCGCGTATGATCGTTGTGAAAGCCCCGGAACGATCCCTGCTCTGAAAGATTGAGCACATCGCCGGGGCTACTGATTTATCTGATGAGTTTTAGACTCCTTATCGGACTGCGAGGTTCAAGATGGGAACTTCTCATCCCGGGCAAGAGTGCTATAGATCGTTCATGATCGTGGCTGAAACTCTAACCCTCTCAAACTCATAAAGTAAGAGCTGGTGCGCACCTGCTTGAATATTGTGGGCGCACCAATGTGCACGGGATGCTGTGTTTTTCTCACCGGCGCGCCCGGTAGGCTGGATTTCTCATGATCCCCGAGGAGAAAGGCGCGGAATTGCAGTACATCTCGACGCGCGGCCACGTCATTGGCCAGTATTCCGACGTTCTGGTTGAGGGCCTGGCCCCGGATGGCGGCCTCGCCGTCCCCGAAACCGTGCCCACCGTTTCTCCCGAGACGCTGGAGAGCTGGCGCGGCCTCGGCTACGCCGACCTGGCCACCGAGGTGATCGGGCTGTTCGCGACCGACATTCCCCGCGAGGACCTGTCCCGGCTGACCCACGCGGCCTATGCCGCCGATAAGTTTGAGGCCGCCGAGATCGTCCCGCTGACCGACCTGGGCCGCGGCATGACGCTGGTGGGCCTGTCCGAGGGGCCGACGCTGGCCTTCAAGGACATGGCGATGCAGTTCCTCGGCGAGGCCATGGAATATGTGCTGGCCAAGACCACCAGCAGCCTGAACATCCTCGGGGCTACCTCGGGCGACACCGGCTCCGCCGCCGAATACGCATTCCGCGGGCGTGAGCGCATCTCAATCTTCATGCTCTCTCCGCTCGGCCGAATGAGCGCCTTCCAGCGTGCGCAGATGTACTCGCTGCAGGATGCCAACGTGCACAACCTCGCCGTGGCGGGCGTTTTTGATGACTGCCAGCACCTTGTGAAGACCCTCTCCGAGGATCTCGACTTCAAGCGTGCCCACAACCTCGGCGCGGTCAACTCGATCAACTTTGGTCGAATTTCCGCCCAAATCGTCTACTACGTGTGGGCCTGGCTGCGCGCCACCGACGCCGTGGAGGCCGACCAGCGTGCGGGCTTCGAGGTGTCGGTAGCGGTGCCCTCGGGCAACTTCGGCAACATCCTCTCGGGCTACTACGCCAAGCTGCTCGGCGTGCCGATCCGCAAGCTGGTGCTCGCCTCGAACGAGAACAACGTGCTGGATGACTTCTTCCGCACCGGCATCTACCGCCCGCGCACCTCGGCCGAAACCCTGGCCACCTCGAGCCCCTCGATGGATGTCTCTAAGGCCTCCAACCTGGAGCGCTTCATCTTCGACTTCTTCGGTCGCGACCCCGAGCGCACCGCCGGTGCGTGGAAGGACCTCGCCGCCAACGGATTCTTCGACCTCAGCGGCGAGCAGGCCCGCTTCGAGGCCGAATATGGTTTCGTGAGTGGCACCTCGACCCACGCCGACCGGATCGACACCATCCGCTTGTTTGCCGAGTCTTCGGGCATCACCCTGGATCCGCACACCGCCGATGGCGCGAAGGTTGCGCTGCCGCACGTCGAGGACGGCATCCCGATGCTTGTGCTGGAGACCGCCAAGCCGCGCAAGTTCCCCGAGATCGTGGCCGAGGCGCTGGGCTCTGCCCCCGAGCAGTCGGCCGAGACGAAGGCGCTGATGGAGGCCCCGCAGCGGGTCGAGGAGATCCCCTTCGACGCCGACTTCCTGCGCACCTACATCGCCGAGCGCATTTAGATTACGTTCGCACACGCACGGTGGCCGGGCCCCTCGGGGCCCGGCCATTCTGTGTTCTAGCGCGGGGCGCGCTCCCCGCTGCCGCGCGGGATCAGGGTGGCACCGAGCTGAATGTGCTGACGCGGTCCGGTGTCCCCGGCGAGCCGGCTAAAGAGCAGCTCGGCCGCCAGCCGGCCCACCGCCGCCGGGTCCTGCGCGACCACGCTGACCGGTGGTTCCAGGGCGTCGGCAAGCTCGAAGTCGTCGAACCCAACCAGGGCGATCGAGATGCCGCGCTGGCGCAGCAGGCGCACCACGCGGACGCTCCACCGGTTGTTTCCGGCGAGGATCGCGGTGGGGGGATCGGCCTGATCCAGCAGTGCCAAAAACGCCTCCCCGGACTCGGGGGCCGCGGGATTGGCCATCAGTACCAGGTTGTCATCGCGCTCGATCCCGGCGGTTTCCAACGCTTCCAGATAGCCGATCCGGCGCTCCTGGGCGGTGTAGAGGCTCGCGGTGTCACCGACAAACGCGATCCGGCGGTGACCCCCGGCGAGCAGGTGGCGGACCCCGGCGGCGGTCCCACCGCGGTTATCCACCAGGACCGTATCGGCGTCCACATCCACGCTCGGCCGGTCCACAAACACCAGCGAGCAGCCGGCTTCACCCTCGGCCGCCAGCACGCGCGGATCCATGCCCTCGGCGGGGGTGATGATCAGCCCGTCGATCCCGCGTCCGCTGAGCGAGCGCACCAGCTCCTCGGCCCGGCGCGGGTCCTCGGCGGAGGAGGACACCAGCAGCGCGTGATGGTGCGCGTGGGCCACCTCCTCGACGGCGCGGGCAAGTGTGGAGTAGAACGGGTCCGCGAGGTCCTCGATGATCAGCCCAATCGTGGCCGTGGTGCCCTGGCGGAGTTGCCGTGCCTGTTCGTTTCGACGGAACCCGAGTTCCCGGATGGCCGCCTCGACGCGTACCGCCTTGGCCGCGCTCACACTCTCGGTTCCGTTGACCACGCGAGACACGGTTTTCAGGCTCACATCCGCCAGTTTGGCCACGTCGTTCATTGTGGGGCGGGTGCTGCGGGGGAGCGGCGTCATGGATGTCCTCGGGGGTCGGTCGCGGAATCCGCGACGCTGTGTCAACGATGTCAGATCCTAGCAACACAGTCCGGCAAATTCCGGTGGTATCCCAAGATTAATCCCCGAGTCGGGGAATTAATACCTCGTAATCACGGGGATTTTCGCCGGGTCCCCCAAAAGACAACGTTGACATTTTTTGGGCCGACGCGATAGATTCGGCGCAACCCGTGCCACGCAATGATGCAGTGCGCATGATGCGGGTTCCTCCCAACCGGTCCTTCAATGACGAAAGGCAAGCATGTCGGAGCAGTCCCATCCCCTCGCGCCTCCGGCGCACGGGCGCACCCCCGCGCCCGATCGAGGTCATGTTAGTCACCCCCTCGGTGCGGAACGATCCGCACGCCCCCGCCCCCTGCGCCGCCTTGGCGCGCTGGGGGTAGGCACCGCGCTGGTACTGGGCGGATTCTCGCCGGTGCTCTTCGCGGCCCCCGCCAGCGCGGCCCCCGCCGAAGCCAACTTCGCCAGCTCGTTTGAGGCCACCGATCCGGCAGCACTCGCCAACACCGTCGAGCAGCGCGACGGCAAGCCCTGGCAGCAAAACGTGCAGGGTGTCGGCCTCCCCGACCTGATGAAGGCCCTGGGCTCGGTTTCAGCGAGCGCCGAAAACGTCCCCAACGAGGCCGCACGTTTCGCCGCCGACGGCGACGCGGGCACCAAGTGGCTGACCTTCACCACCGCCGCCACCCTGGACTACACCTTCACCACCGCGCAGACCGCGGTGACCTACAAGCTGGTCTCCGGCAACGATGCCCCCGAGCGCGATCCGCGCACCTGGCGCATCCTCGGATCCAATAACGGCACCGACTGGACCGAGCTGGATTCCCAGACCGACCAGTCCTGGAAGTCCTCCGAGCGCGGCGTCGCCAAGGAGTTCACCCTCAAGACCACCGGGGCCTTCAGCAAGTACCGCCTCGACATCGCCTCGAACCAGAGCGGCGGGCTGATCCAGCTGGCCGACTTCCTGCTGGCCGGGGCGATCCCGGAAAACCCAGTCGCGACCCCGATTAACACCGAGGTAGGCTCGGGCCCCTCGGACGGGTTCAACATCAAGGCCCGCGTCGGCTTCACCGGCGTGCGCGCGCTCAAGTACTCGGGTGCCCACACGGCGGAGGGACGCGGCTATGCGTCCAACGTGATCTATAAGGATGTCTCGATCCCGGTCACCGACACCAGCCGACTGAGTTACCTGCTCTTCCCCGAACTCACCGGTGGCGACCTGCAGTACCCCTCGACCCACACCGCGGTCGACCTGCACTTCACCGATGGCACCTACCTGTCCGACCTGTCCGCCAAGGACCAGTACGGATATGCGGCCACCGCGCAGGGCCAGGGCACCGGCAACATTCTTTACCCCAAGCAGTGGAACTCGGTCCGGGTGGCCCTCGGCCGGGTGGCCCAGGGCAAAACCATCGACCGCTTCCTGCTCTCCTATGACAACCCCGGAGCCACCGCGAGCACCGCGTTCTCGGGCTGGCTGGATGACCTGAAGATCGAGGCCACCCCGGCCGCCATCGACGGCAGCAGCCTCACCCACTACGTGGACACCCGTCGGGGTACCAACTCCTCGGGCAGCTTCTCGCGTGGATCCAACGAGGCCATCACCTCGGTGCCCAACGGCTTCAACTTCCTGGTTCCGGTGACCAACGCGCGGGCAACCTCGCGCACCTACCAGTACCAGCAGGGCAACGACGCGCAGAACCGCACCCCGTTCCAGGGCCTGGCGATCTCGCATCAGCCGAGCCCGTGGATGGGTGACCGCAACCAGTTCTCGGTCATGCCGGTGCCCGGTGCGGGTGCCCCCAGCGGCAACCCGGGCCAGCGCTCGACCACCCTCAAGCACGAGAACGAGACGGCTCAGCCCGACTACTACGGCGTGAAACTCGACAATAAGGTTTCCGCCGAAATGACCCCGTCCGATCACGGCATGGTCATGCGCTTCACCTTCGATGGCAACGACGGCAACGTGGTGTTTGACTCGCCCAAGGCCGAGCAGAAGTTCACCATCGCCGCCGATGGCACCGTCACCGGATGGGTGGATAACGGCTCGGGTTTCCGGGTCGGCCAGTCGCGCATGTTCATCTCGGGCAAGTTTGACCAGACCCCGCGCAGCCTGGGAACCCCGGCGGGCGCCCAGGGGTCCACGATGTTCGCGGCCTTCGACACCTCCCAGGCCAAGACCGTGACCCTGCGCATGGCAACCTCGCTGATCAGCCTCGACCAGGCCACCAAGAACCTCGGCCTGGAGATTGGCAACCAGTCCTTCGACCAGGTGCGTGCCTCGGCTCAGAAGATCTGGAACGACCGCCTGAGCGCGATCACCGTTGAGGGTGCCTCGGAGACCGAACTGGTTTCGCTGTACTCGAACCTCTACCGCCTGAACGTGTACCCCAACGTGCAGCACGAGAACACCGGCACCGCCGATCAGCCCGTATACAAGTACGCGAGCCCGGTCAACACCAAGACCGGCACCGCCACCGACACCAAAACCGACGCGCAGATCCGCGACGGCAAGATGTACGTGAACAACGGCTTCTGGGACACCTATCGCACCGTATGGCCCGCCTATGCGATGCTCTACCCGGATGTGGCCGCGGACCTCGTGGACGGATTCGTGGAGCAGTACCGTGCCGGCGGCTGGGTTGCCCGCTGGTCCTCGCCCGGATACGCGGACATCATGACCGGCACCAGCTCGGACGTCGCGTTTGCCGACGCCTACCTGCGCGGGGTCAAGCTGGATGATCCGCTGGGCACCTACGACGCCGCGGTCAAGAACGCGACCGTGGTCTCCACGAGCTCCAATGCGACCGGACGTAAGTCCATCGGTACCTCGACCTTCCTGGGATACACCCCGGCCAGCGAGCACGAGAGTGTTTCCTGGGGTCTTGAGGGCATGATCAACGACTATGGCATCGGCAACATGGCCGCCGCCCTGGCCGAAGATCCCGCCACCCCGGAGGAGCGTCGCGCCCAGCTGCGCGAGGAGGCCGAGTACTTCACCGACCGCGCCACCACCTACGTCAACATGTTTGACCCGGCCATCAACTTCTTCCAGGCGCGCAACGCCGATGGCAGCTTCCAGGTGGCACCGGAGAACTACGACCCCACCACCTGGTGGGGCCCCTACACCGAGACCAACGGCTGGAACTTCGCGTTCCACGCGCCGCAGGACCCGGCCGGGCTCGCCGCCCTCTACGGTGGCCGTGCGGGACTGGAAAAGAAGCTGGATGACTTCTTCTCGATCCCCGAGACCTCGGCCGGACCGATCCACGAAGAGATCGAGGCACGCGATGCCCGCTTCGGTCAGTGGGGCATCTCCAACCAGGTCTCGCACCACATTCCGTTCCTCTACAACGCGGTGGGTGCGCCGGCCAAGGCTCAGGCGATCACCCGCGAGGCGATCAAGCGCAGCTTCGCCGGTTCGGAAATCGGTCAGGGCTACCCCGGGGACGAGGACAACGGCGAAATGTCGACCTGGTACCTCTTCAGCGCCCTGGGTCTCTACCCGCTGCAGGTGGGATCGAGCGAACTGACCATCGGCTCGCCGCTCTACACCAAGGCGACCGTCAAGCTCGGCGACAAGACCCTGGTCATCAACGCGCCGAACAACTCCGATGAGAACATCTACGTTCAGTCGCTCAGGGTAAATGGGAAGGCGTACTCGAGCACCTCGATCGACTCCAACCTGCTCGCCCAGGGCGGCACGCTGGACTTCGTGATGGGTTCCAAGCCTTCGGCCTGGGGCACCGCTGAGGCGGACGCTCCGCCCTCGCTGAGCACCGGAGAACACCCGGCTTCGCCGCTGCTGGACTCGGCCGATCCCAAGATCGCCCGCGTCACCAGCCGCGACGGGGAGAACACCGCCAACCTGGTGGACAACAATGCCGCCAGCCAGATGTCCTTCGCCTCGAAGACCCCACAGATCACCGTGGCCTACCAGGGGCCGGCCCAGTCGCCGACCTTCTACACGCTGACCTCGGGTACCTCCACGGCCACCGCCCCGACCGGGTGGACCCTGGAGGGCAGCAACGACGGCAAAACCTGGAGCGTGGTGGATACCCGTCAGAACCAGAAGTTCGACTCCGCACTGCAGACTCGGCCGTTCAAGATTGCCCAGCCGGGCAGCTTTGCACAGTTCCGTCTGAACGTGACCTCGGGTGGTGACAGCGTGGCCCTGGGCGAGCTGGAACTGCTCGCTCACGCCTCGGATGCGTCGGGATCGCAGCTGACGGTTTCCCCGGCACAGGCACTGGGTGCCCGCTCCGGTGTGGCCGAGACGCTGAACCTCGGTGGTATCAGCGGTGGCGACGCGAAGGGTTACACGGTCAGCGTGAACTGGGGCGATGGCAGTGCCGCCGGCACCGCCACCCTGGGATCGCCGACGCTCGGGGTCTACCCGGTTTCCGGTTCGCACACCTATGCCGAGCCCGGTGAGTACCGGGTCACCGTGACCGTCACCGACGGGGCGTCCACCGCCTCGGCGATCCTCCCGATCACGGTGGACTACCTGGAGCCGGGCAGCCTGCGGGCAGCCTTCGACAGCCAGTGCATCGCCGATGACGGTGTGGGTGCCAACTGTGACGCCAAGGGCATCTCGTTCCCGCGCAAGGGTCTCGCCGATGGTGGCCTGACCCAGGGTGTGGAACACGGCGTCCCGGGCACCGACCTGCGCTTCACCATCCCGGTGATCCCCGCGGGCGCTCCGGACAACGCCACCGGTGCCGGTCAGGTCATCCGCCCGAACCTGGGCGAGGACGCGACCAAGCTGTCCTTCATCGGTGCCGCTACCGAGAAGAACCAGGACACCACCGCCCTGGTCACCTTCACCGACGGATCCACCGAGACCATTCCGCTGCAGCTTTCGGACTGGACCAAGGGTGGAAACTCGCAGGCGACCCCGCTGTACGGCAACATCGAGGTGGTGAAGTCGAGCTATCGTCTGGCCGGGCCCAACCCGTCCAACGTGCCCTCGTTCTTCTTCTCCACGGTGCCGTATTCGATCCCCGCGGGAAAGACCGTGGAGACGATCACCCTGCCGGTCCAGCCTGGACAGCCGGGTGTCGAGGGTCGTGTGCACGTGTTCGCGATCGCCAGCAACGGCGTCGCCGCGGACACCGCCTTCACCGCGACCGCGGGCAAGGACATCGCCGTGGTTGCCGGGGAGAAGTTCTCCGCCGACCTCGCCACGGTGACCCAGGCCGCCGGTGCCGTCGCCCCGAAGGCCCGCGTTCAGTGGGGTGACGGATCGGACATCCAGGATGTGGAACTGGGTGCCTTCACCGACGGCAGTGCGACCATCACCGCCGAGCACACGTTCACCGAGCCGGGCACCTACCCGGTTGTGGTGACCGTGTACGGCACCTCGGGTACCCAGCAGCTGCGCCTGAGCGCCGAGGTGACACCGGTCAAGGTGCCGTACTCGCCGACCATCACGGTAGCCCCGGCCGGCGGCGTTCGCGCCGGCGGCGAGGCGACCATCACCGGTGCGGGCTTCGCGCCGAATGAGAAGGTCAGCGTGAGCGTGGCCACCGACCCCGCCATCACCCAGGAGACCACCGCCAACGCGGAGGGCGAGATTTCGCTCACCGTGACCGTGCCGAAGAACACGTCCGCGGGCGCGCTCGGAGTCACCGCGGTGGGGGAGACCTCGGTTGTCCCGGCCAGCGGAACCCTGACCGTGCTGGAGAACACCACCACGCCGGTCTACACCCCGCAGGTGCGCTCCAACGCCCAGAACGCCCGCGTGGGTGACCTGGTGGAGATCACCGGTGAGGGCTTCGCTCCGGGAGAGAAGATCACCGTGGTGCTGCACTCCGACCCGATCACGCTGGGCACCGCCACCGCGGACCCGCGCGGCGGACTGGTGTTCTCCTTCACCGTGCCGAAGGGCGCGGAGGTGGGTCAGCACGAGATCGTGGTGACCGGTGCAACCTCGGCCGTGGATGCACGGATGGCGTTTGAGATCCTGCCCGCCCAGGTCCCGGGAGACGGGGGAACCGGCAACGGTGGCCCCGGCTCGGTGGACCCGGTAACCGGGAAGCCGATCACCAAGCCGGGCGGCGGTATCGCCACCACCGGTGCCCCCGAGTCGAGCGCCCTGATCGCGGGCCTCGGACTGCTCACCCTGATCGCCGGAGCGGGAGTCTTCCTGCTGCGTCGTCGCCGGGCCACGCAGGACTAGCGTTCAACACGGCGGCCCCTCCCGAATCCTAGATTCGGGAGGGGCCGTTTGTGTTGTCGGAGCTTAGGCGTTGCCCAGGGCGGCCGCCACGATCGCGCGGGCCTCCTCCTGCACCAGTGCCAGGTGTTCGGCACCGCGGAAGGACTCGGCATAGATCTTGTAGACGTCCTCGGTGCCGCTGGGACGGGCGGCAAACCAGGCGTTCTCGGTGACCACCTTGAGGCCGCCGAGGGCCGCATCATTGCCGGGGGCGTGGCTGAGCGCCGCGGTGATGGTCTCGCCGGCCAGCTCGGTCGCGGTCACCGCGGCCGGGTCCAGCTTGCCCAGGGCGGCCTTCTGCGCCGGGGTGGCCGGGGCATCCACGCGCTCATAGGCGGGATCCCCGAACTCCTCGGTCAGGGCGCGGTACAGCTCGGAGGGGCTCTTGCCGGTGACCGCGCGGATCTCGCTGGCGAGTAGCGCCAGCAGGATGCCGTCCTTATCGGTGGTCCACACCGAACCGTCAAAGCGCAGGAAGGAGGCACCGGCGCTCTCCTCGCCGCCGAAGCCCACGGATCCGTCGATCAGGCCGGGCACAAACCACTTGAAGCCCACCGGGACCTCCCACAGCTCGCGGCCGATGCGGGCGGTGACCCGGTCGATCATCGAGCTGGACACCAGGGTCTTGCCCACCCGTGCATCCGCACGCCAGTTGGTGCGGGTGCTGAAGAGGTAGTCGATCGAGACGGCCAGGAAGTGGTTGGGGTTCATCAGACCCGCATCCGGGGTCACGATGCCGTGCCGGTCGGCGTCGGCGTCGTTACCCGTGAGGATGTCATAGTCGGCGCGGTGCTCCAGAACCGAGGCCATCGCATTGGCGCTGGAGGGATCCATGCGGATCTTGCCGTCCCAGTCCAGGGTCATAAACGCCCAGCGCGGGTCGACCGTGGGGTTCACCACGGTCAGGTCGATCCGGTAGCGGTCGGCGATGGCCTGCCAGTAGGTCACGCTGGCACCGCCGAGCGGGTCGGCACCGATGCGGATGCCCGCATCGCGGATCGCATCAAAGTTGATGATCTCGGCCAGCGCCTCGACGTAGGCCCCACGGAAGTCATAACGCTCGACCAGTGCGGGCGGCTCGGCCGGGTTGATCTCGGCGACGCTCTGCACACCCTCCAGGCCCGCGGCGATGAGCTCGTTGGCGCGGTCGGCGATCCAGTTGGTGGCGTCGCTGTCGGCGGGACCCCCGTGCTCGGGGTTGTACTTGAATCCGCCGTCGGCGGGCGGATTGTGGCTCGGGGTGACGATGATGCCGTCGGCGCGCTCGGCCCCGGTGCGGGTGCGGTTGTAGTCGATGATCGCCAGGCTCAACGCCGGCGTCGGGACCGCCTCATCGTGGGTGTCGATCAGCACGCGGATGCCCGCGGCCACCAGCACGCGCAGCGCGGTGGCGAGGGCCGGGGCGCTCAGCGCGTGGGTATCGGCCCCGAGAAACAGCGGGCCGGTCAGTCCGTGCTGGGTGCGGTATTCCACGATCGCCTGGGTGATCGCCAGGATGTGGGTCTCGTTGAATCCGGTGCGCAGCGAGGAGCCACGGTGCCCGCTGGTTCCAAAGACCACGCGCTGTTCGGGGATGGCAACATCCGGGGTCAGCTCGTAGTAGGCGGCGATCAACTCGTCAACGTTGATCAGATCGGATTCGATGGCACGGGTGCCGGCGCGGTCGCTCATATCCCCATTCTGCCAGGTTCCCCATCGAATACCGCGGAAGCCCGCGCTTCCGCCAAGACGGGCACTATGCTCGTACCATGTCTGACTCGCCCGTATCCGCGCCAACCCGTACCTATAGCTACCTGGGTCCGCGGGGCACGTTTACCGAGCGGGCCCTGGCTCAGGTGCCCGAGGCTCAGGGGCAGACCTGGCGTCCGGTGCAGAACCTGGGTGAGGCGCTGGACGATGTGATCACCGGACGCAGCGATGCGGCGATGATCGCGATTGAGAACTCGATCGACGGGGGCGTCTCGGTCGCCCAGGACGCCCTGGCCACCGTGCCGGGCCTGCGCGTGATCGGCGAATACCTGGTGCCGGTGAGCTTTGACCTGGTTGCCCGCCGCGGCACCACGCTGGAGGATATCCGGGTGATCAACGCTCACCCGGTGGCCTATGCGCAGAGCCGCGAGTTGCTGGATGCACGCCTGCCCGGGCACGGCCACATTCCCGCCGCCAGCAATGTGGCCGCCGCCGCCGATCTGCTGGACACCCCGCATGCCGACGCGGCCGTGGCCCCGCCGGGCATCACCGACCACTACGACCTCGAGGTTTTGCTGACCGATATCGGCAGCAACAAAAACGCGGTCACCCGCTTCCTCCTGGTGAGCACCACCCAGGCGATTCCGCCGCGCACCGGAGCCGATAAAACCAGCCTGATCGCCGAGCTGCCGGGCAACGAGTCCGGTGCCCTGCTGACCATGCTGGAGCAGTTCTCCACCCGCGGGGTCAACATGTCGATGATCGAGTCGCGTCCGGTCGGGGACGAGATGGGACGCTACCGGTTCATCATCGACGCCGAGGGCCACATCCTGGATGAGCGGATGGCCGAGGCCCTGCTGGGTCTGCGTCGCAGCCTGGCCCGGCTCACCTTCCTCGGTTCCTATCCGGCCGCCGATCGCTCGGCCATCACCGTGGATTCGCGTTTCTCCGATTCGGTCTTCCTGGAGGCCCGTGAGTGGCTGCGTCAGATCCTGGGTGCCGATTCGCGCGGATAGCACTCGCGATCTGCGGGGTCCGATTCGCGCGGTTTGGGCGGCGGATGTGCAAGAAATTGCTCAAAATTGCGAACGAGCGGATTTACCGCGAGTTTCCGCGGAATTCCGCCGAATTTCAGGTGCGAGAGGGTTCCCTAGAACGGAAAAAAGGTTGCCTGGGACGAATCTCGGATTGACGTGATGCCGCCGGACAAGTGAAACTAACTCTTGGCCCCATAAGGGCCGCGAACCGCAACGTTGCGTTCTCCACTAGGAGTGGTCGGCGCACGCTGTCGGCCCTGAAGACCGCAGCGTTCCCCCCGTTCCGAGAGAGTTTCCTTCGTGTCTATCCCCTTTGCAACATCCGACACCGTTCGCCCCGTCTTTGAAGCCGCCGTTGCTCGCAACGCCGGAGAGCCCGAATTCCACCAGGCCCTGCACGAGGTGCTGGAATCGCTGGCACCGGTGCTCGCCGAGCACCCCGAGTATGTCGAGGCCGGCATCCTGGAGCGTCTGGTTGAGCCCGAGCGTCAGATCTTCTTCCGCGTGCCGTGGGTGGATGACTCCGGTGCCGTGCGGGTCAACCGCGGTTACCGCATCCAGTTCAACTCGGCCCTCGGCCCGTATAAGGGTGGACTGCGTTTCCACTCCTCGGTGAACGCGTCGATCATCAAGTTCCTCGGTTTCGAGCAGATCTTCAAGAACGCTCTGACCGGTCAGGGCATCGGCGGCGGTAAGGGTGGATCCGACTTCGACCCGCACGGCAAGTCCGAGGGCGAGGTCATGCGTTTCTGCCAGTCCTTCATGACCGAGCTGCACCGTCACATCGGCGAGTACACCGACGTTCCCGCCGGTGACATCGGTGTGGGTGGCCGCGAGATCGGCTACCTCTTCGGACAGTATCGTCGCCTGACCAACCGCCACGAGTCCGGTGTGCTCACCGGTAAGGGCCTGGGCTGGGGCGGCGCGCAGGTGCGCACCGAGGCCACCGGTTACGGCGCCGTGTTCTTCACCCAGGAGATGCTCGCCACCCGTGGCGAGGAGATCGAGGGCAAGACCGCGATCGTGTCCGGTTCGGGCAACGTGGCGATCTACGCGATCCAGAAGATCTCGCAGCTGGGTGGCAAGGCCATCACCGCTTCGGACTCCTCGGGTTACGTCGTGGACGAGGCCGGCATCGACCTGGATCTGCTCAAGCAGATCAAGGAGGTTGAGCGCCTGCGCATCTCGGTGTACGCCGAGCGTCGTCCCTCGGCTCGCTTCGTTTCCGGCGGCAGCGTCTGGGATGTTCCCGGCCAGATCGCCCTGCCCTGTGCCACCCAGAACGAGCTGAGCGCCGAGGCCGCAGCCACCCTGATCAAGAACGGTGTCCAGGCGGTTGCCGAAGGCGCAAACATGCCCTGTGTCCCGGAGGCCGTCGAGGCCTTCCAGGCCGCCGGCGTCCTGTTTGGACCGGGTAAGGCCGCCAACGCCGGTGGCGTGGCCACCTCGGCGCTGGAGATGAGCCAGAACGCCGCCCGTCAGCACTGGAGCTTCGCCGACTCGGAGCTGCGCCTGCACTCGATCATGTCCGGTGTACACAAGGCCTCCTACGAGGCCGCCGAGCGTTACGGCCAGCCGGGTAACTACGTGCTGGGTGCCAACGCCGCCGGTTTTGTGCGCGTGGCCGATGCGATGCTTGCCCAGGGCGTCATCTAGTTTCTGCTGTCATAACACCGCGGCCCGGCACCCCTCGTGGGTGCCGGGCCGCGGCGTTTTATTCTCTCGATTCGCAAACAAAACAAAATTTGTTTTTGGTTTTGTTTTGCCGGGATCTGAGTTAACCGGGCGGTTCCTCTCTATCGCTTACTTAGCCAGCGCCGGGTACAGCGCCGGGGTGGTGCGGTAGTGGGTCGCCTGCTCAAACGAGTAGGCAAGCCCGATCAGCGGACCCTCGGCGAAGTCGCGGCCGAGGAATTCCAGGTTGACCCCGGCCCCGACCGGTCCGCCATCGGCGGCGATGGACTGACCCATCGGCACCGTGATCGCCGGCATTCCGGTGTTCGGGCTCAGGCGCATGTTGGTGCCCAGGCTCGCATACGGGTTGCCCGAGGGGTAGACCAGGGCGTCGAGGTTCTGGTCGTTCATCATCCCGGTGACCAGGGTCTTGCCGGCGGCCAGCTGCAGGGTGTGCGAACCCTGCGGTCCCGCCCATGCCTGGTAGGTGTCCTCGGTGATGGCGGCTCGCTGCACGTAGGTGCTGCGACGCGAGGGAACAAACTTGCCCGAGTCCACAATCTGGGTGAGTGAGCGCGCGGCCACCTCGGGGGCGAGGTGCGCGGCCGCGTAGTTGTTGAGGTCGTGATTGAGCTCGTTGGTGCTGCCACTACCCTCGGCGAGCACCCGGTTGAAGTCCGCGGTCGGGGCGATGTCCACCACGGTCGCGCCCTGGGCTTCCAGGGTGGCCCGGGCCTGGGCAAACAGGCGCACGGTGGTGGCGTTGGTGCCGATCATCGAGGTGACCACGCCGATCCGCTTACCCTTCAGTGCGTCCTTGTTCAGCGATGCGGTGTAGGAGGTGGGCACCTTGCCGGCCTGGCTCTGGGTGACCGGGTCGGCCGGGTCGATCCCCGGAACGGTATCCAGAGCGATCGCCGCATCGGTCACGCTGCGGGCGATCGGACCGCCGGTGTCCTGGCTGAGGGCCAGCGGGATGATGCCGTCGCGGCTGGCCAGGCCCACCGTGGGACGGATGCCAACCAGCTGGTTGTAGGTCGAGGGGATCCGGATCGATCCACCGGTGTCGGTGCCGAAGCCGAGTCCGGCGAGGTTTGCCGAGACCGCCGCGCCGGTACCGCCGCTGGATCCACCGGCCGACTGGGTGGTGTTGTACGGGCTGGCAACCAGGAGCGAGGACCCGGCGGGCTGACCGGCCGAGAACTCGGAGACAAACCCGAACGCGAACTCGTCCAGGCTGGCCTTGGCGAGGATGATCGCCCCGGCCTTGCGCATCCCGGTGACCATCGCCGCATCGGTGCTGGTCTGGTTGTTGTCCCAGCAGCCGCAGCCGCCGGTGGTGGGCATGTCCCTGGTGTCGTAGTTGTCCTTGACCACGATCGGTACGCCGAGCAGCGGGCCGGTCATGCCGTGGGCCTTACGGTCGGCATCGGCGGTGGCCGCGGCGGCGAGGGCGGTCTTATTGGTGTTGATGACCGAGTTGAGCGGACGCCCACCCGCGCCCTGATCCACCAGGGTGCGGTCGTAGGCGGCGATGCGGTCCAGGTACTCCTGGGTGATCTTGACCGAGGATGTCACCCCCGCATTCATTGCCGCCTGCATGTCGAGCACCGAGGCCTCAACCAGGGAGAACGGGCCGTCGTTGTAGACCATCCGCTGGGACAGCGCGGCCACATCGTGCACCGTGATGACGCCGTCGCCGTCGGTGTCCGCCTTGGCCACCTTGGCCCAGTCGGCGTCGCCGGTGCGGGCACCCAGGTGGGTGGTGAGCAGGGTCAGGTCCGCGGTGGTGACCTGGTGATCGCCGGTCAAATCAAGCTCGGTGTAGTACGGCGCGAGCAGCAGCCCGCCGGGAACCGGGGCGGGTTCGGCGCTCGCCGCGGGGGCGACGATCGCGACCGTGCCGGTGATGATCAGGGCGGTGCCGAGTGCGGCGGCAGTGCGCAGGGTGCGCGGGCTGGGGGCGGTCATCGGGAAGGCCTTTCCAAAACGGGTGGGTGTGGTACTCATCGACGGGCCGCCTTTCGGCTCCGCAGGAGGACCAACCCGGCACCGAGTGCAACGAGGGCTCCCAGGAGGGAGAGCCCGATCGTGGCACCGGTGCCGGGCAGGCCGCCGGTGCTCCCGGCACCGGCGGTCGGGGACGCCGAGGCCGAGGAAATCGGTGCGGCGGAGCTGGGGGATCCCGGAGTGGCGGATGCGCTCGGGGAGGGGCTCGAGCCGGGATCGGCGGATGCGCTTGGGCTGGGGCTTCCGGTCGGTTCGGCGGCCGCGATCACCCGGATCGTGGTCTGAGGCAGGCTCGTTCCGGCGGTCTCGGCACCGGCCCCGTCGACCAGGCTGAGCGCGGTCAGCGCCAGGGCGGTGGTACCCGATCCGGTCGCGGTAAAGCTCAGGGTCAGGGTAATTTCTCCGTTCAGTGCGGGGGATCCGCCCAGTCGGGTGTGCACGATATCGATGCCGGTCGCGGACGGCGTGGCCGAGGTGAAACCGCCCTCGGGGCCGCTCACGCTGGACTCGGTGTAGCGCAGGAGCGTGGGGTCGGCGGCGAGGGTGGCCTGCAGCGCGAAGGTGTCGCTGACGCCGGTGAGGTGCAGGGTGACCGGCACCGCCTCGCCGGCCGTGACACTCGCCGGCGCGGTAATGGTCACGGTTGGGCTCGCGGGTGCTGCAACCGCGGGGCTGGCCAGGCCGAGAGCGCCCACGAGGGCGAGGGTGCCGATCAGGAGGGATGCCTGAAGGCGGCGAAGCCGGGAAAAACCGGGTGCTGTCTTGACGGCCGCAAAGTCGGGCTGCGGCCGTGTTTTGGGTACGGGAATGGGCATGGTGCAGGGTCCTTACTGCTGTGGGGACACCGGACCTAGCGCCCGCCGCGAACCCCCGCTGCCATCGGTGGTGGCGGCCGGGTGCGACGAAGGGGAATGGCGATGAGACGGTGGTGTTGGGGACACCCGTGGTGCGGGATTAACGCCGAAGCGGTTGTCCCCAACAGTAGGGATGCCGTGTTCGGGCGCGATTGCGCGCGCGTTTCCGCCGTGTTACATGTATGGCAGGCGGGAGCATCGGACGGGCATCAGGCGGCCGTCCATCGACTTCCTCCACAGGCACGCAATTCCACTGTTTTTCCACAGATCCCGCACCTCAAGCACCCCCGGATGCTGCCCATGACACGCTTCGAACATGAGCGCTCCCGACCTTACCCCGGCCATCATGGCCCAGTTTGCGGCGTCCGGTGCGGACAAACACCTGACGCTCCTGCTCGGCGCGGGTGCATCCGTTGCCTCGGGCCTGCCCGACTGGAACGAACTCGCCGTGCGTCTGCTGCTGCGCAGTGGTGCGGTGCGCGAGCGCCGTCTCGCCGAACTCCTGGTCCGCGAGCAGGACCCCCTCCTGGTCGCCGAGGCAGCCAAGCAGAGCCTGGGCACCGAGTGGGAGGCGAGCGTGCGGCAGGCCCTCTATGGCGACTTGCAGGGGCCCGGGCCCTCGACACTACACTTTGCCATTGCCCGGCATTATGTGGATGAAGATCCCGGAAAGACCACCCTCATCACATTGAATTTTGACACCCTGCTTGAACAGGCGGTTCTGCTGCTATCCACGAGGCCGAGAAGCCGCGCGGAGAAATCTGCTAGTCAATTCGTGTCTGGACCTGAGCCTGGTGTGGAGCTCCTCCCTCGACTGCAGGCTCGAGTCCACCACCTTCACGGAGTTGTCGGCCCCACCAGCACTAAGAATCTGGTTCTCGCTCTTTCCGATTACAACGAGATCCTCAGCGCCGGGATGCCCTGGCAGCAGGTTCTCCTGATCCAATCATTGCGTCGGGGTGCGCTCATCCTGGTTGGTACGTCATACCGGGACCCAGACGTCAGGAAATGGTTTCACCATGTGATGCGAGATCACCCGAGAAATCACTCGGCGATTGTCCTGCTCGTCCGCGAATCATTTCGGCTGGGCCGTGACGATTTTGACGAGATTCTTCCTGCCCTTGCTAGTCAATGGAAGGCGATTGGCCTTGAGCCCGTGATCACTTCAGATTTTTCCGATGCGGTGCAGATTGTTCAGGAGCTCGCTCACATTCATCGTCCGGGATATCTGTCCCCGCAGGAGCGTACCCGGCTTATTTGGGACGGTCATACGGCGAGGTTCAACGAGTATCAGGACTCATACGCGCGTCGGCTAGAGTCCGAAGCACACGACCTTTGTCACATGCTGCACGGTACCAACGTCCGAACGGGTTTATGGATCGCGGATGGTAACGGCTACCTGGTGAGATGGGCCGTAAGCGATCGTATATATCGGTCTCCGGACGTGCTAACGTCCGTGCCCACGGGGCAAGAAAGTTCGGTCCTTGCCGGGCGAGCTCTTTCCGCCGAGGCACCGCTCTGGGAAGAACCGACAGCGCATTCTGCTCACCAGTGGGGCTGCTCGCTAGCCATCCCAGTCTGGACCCAAATCCGGGAACTACCGCCCGCCGTAACCGCGGTGCATGTCATTGATTTTTTGGCACCAATTGGCCAGATGCGTGCCGCCCTCGAAATTAACGCGCTGGGGATCAATGGATTGGAAACCGGGTGGGGCGACCGCCTCTCCCATGTGGTATCCACCCGCCCGGCTTAACGTGTGACCACCAAAATATGTGCGGTGCATCGACGCGCATGAGGAGATTCACATTATGAAAGGAGAGCGACATGACAAATTCCCGAACATACCTGCAGGACTTAGGCGGCGGGCGATACCGCGTACTGGGACTCCTGTTAGATCCGTGGACCGGCCGCTACATCACCGATGAGGAGGAGCTGGAACAGGCATGGAGGATCATGCGTGACGCGGCAGCCGAGGCTGAAGCTCCCGGCCCTCCCGGCTGATCCGCTTCTACGAGGTCAGCTCCACCAGCGGCACTCGCACCAGTAGGGTGCTCGGCTCGGTGCCCACGCGGGCGCTGATGATGCGGCCCAGCTCGTCGCCGTCGATTTCGAAGGACTGCGGTTCGTCCAGGCGCACGTTGACCTCGGCGGTGCGCAGGTAGCTGATGGTTTTGGTGCCCTTGCGGCCGCGGGTCACGGTAATGATGCGCTGGCCGATGCGGCTCTTGCGCAGCGAGCCATTCTCCCAGCGCAGCTTGCGCCACACCTTAAGCCAGCCAAACAGGCCCGCGGGCTGCAGCACGGCGAGGTCCAGCTGGCCGTCATCGATGGCCGCATCCGGCATCAGTTCCAGGCCCCCGGGCAGGCTGCCACAGTTGCCAAACAGGATCGTGGAGACGCTGACGCTGTGCTCGGAGCGTCCGGCCAGCTGATAGCGCAGACGGAAGGGGTGCGCGTTGGGCAGGGCACGCATACCTGCGTCCACATAGGCGAGCCAGCCCACGGCTTTTTTCAGCGTCGGATTGGTGTTGGCCATAACCGTGGCGTCCAGGCCTATGCCGGCCATCACCAGGAACGAGTGCTCGGAGCCCCGGCCCTTCTCGTCGATCACGTTCATAATGCCCATGTCGATGGGCCGCGAGCGGCCGGCGAAGCCGATGTGGGCGGCGGTGTCCAGATCGCTCAGCGGGAGGGAGAGGTTGCGTGCCAGCAGGTTGCCGGTGCCACTGGGGATCAGGGCAAGCGGAACCTCGGCACCGCGCAGTGCGTCGGCGACCGCGCGGACCGTCCCGTCGCCGCCGGCGGCAAAAATCAGGCTGGCACCATCGGCGAGTGCGGTGCGGGTGATTCCACCGCCCGGGTCGGCCTCACTGGTCTCGTACCAGAGGGTCCGTGCCCATCCCTCATTCTCGGCGGCGGTGTTGATCGCGGCCTTGAGCTCGGGCAGTTTGACCTTCACCGGGTTGTACACCACGGCTGCGCGCGGCCGGGAGTGATCGGGGCTAAGCGGATTCATGTTCCGACGATAGCGCGGTTTTGCTCGGATACGGCACGTTTGGCCGCGACACGGCCTAGACTGGGTGGGTGATTGATCCCGTACTTCTGCGTGAAAACCCCGACCGTGTCCGTGCCTCCCAGGCTGCCCGAGGGTCCTCGGTCGAGCTAGTAGACAGTGCCCTCGAGGCCGATGCTGAGCGTCGCTCGACGATCACCGCGTTTGAGGAGCTCCGCGCCGAGCAGAACGCCTTCGGTAAGACCGTGGCTCGCGCGGCCAAGGAGGACAAGGCGGCCCTGGTTGCCCAGGCTCAGGAACTTGCCGCCGCCGTGAAGAACGCGCAGCAGGTTGCCAACCAGGCCGAGGAGACCTACCAGGCCGCGGTTCGCGCGATCGAGAACATCGTGATCGACGGCGTGCCCGAGGGTGGCGAAAAGGACTTCGTGACGCTGCGCGAGGTTGGCGAGAAGCCCACCTTCGACTTTGAACCGCGCGACCACCTGGCCCTGGGTGAGATCCTCGGCGCAATCGACATGGCCCGTGGTGCCAAGGTCAGCGGTGCTCGTTTCTACTTCCTGCGTGGCATCGGTGCGCGCCTGGAAATCGCCCTGATGAACCTGGCCCTGGACCGCGCCCTCGAGGCCGGTTTTGTGCCGCTGATCACCCCGACCCTGGTGAAGCCCGAGATCATGGCCGGTACCGGCTTCCTCGGTGCCCACGCCGATGAGATCTACCACCTGCCCGCCGATGACCTGTACCTCACCGGCACCAGCGAGGTGGCCCTGGCCGGATACCACTCGGATGAGATCCTCGACCTCGAAGCGGGCGCCATGCGCTACGCCGGCTGGTCCACCTGCTACCGCCGCGAGGCCGGTTCGCACGGGAAGGACACCCGCGGCATCATCCGTGTGCACCAGTTCAACAAGCTGGAAATGTTTGTTTACACCACCCCCGAGGAGGCCGAGGCGGAGCACCTGCGTCTGCTGGCCATGCAGGAGGGAATGCTGCAGGACCTCGGTCTCAGCTACCGCGTGATCGACACCGCGGCCGGCGACCTGGGTTCCAGCGCCGCCCGTAAGTACGACGTTGAGGCGTGGGTTCCCACCCAGGACGCGTACCGCGAGCTGACCTCCACCTCCAACTGCACCACCTATCAGGCACGCCGTCTGGGCACCCGTTACCGTGATGGTTCGGGCAAGACCGCCCCGGTCGCAACCCTGAACGGCACCCTGGCCACCACCCGCTGGATCGTCGCCATTCTGGAGACCCATCAGCAGGCCGACGGTTCGGTTGTGGTGCCCGAGGCGCTGCGCCCTTACCTGGGTGGTTTGGAAGTTATTACCGCGTAATCGGGTTTTTCCGAGCGTGGGTCAGCGGCTGTAGTACGAGGAGTGGTGTGAGCGAACAGGTTGCCGAGATGGCTGCGGGACTCCCGGTGGAAAACACCGAGCGGTGGCTGGTTGCCCTCGACATCGACGGAACCGTCGCGCACGAAAGCGGCAGGATTTCTCCCGACGTGCGTGATGCCGTGCGAGCCGCCGTTGCGCGCGGGCACGAGGTGATGCTGGCGA
The DNA here is from genome assembly GCF_024810155.1 of Mycetocola sp. BIGb0189. Taxonomy (NCBI): domain Bacteria; kingdom Bacillati; phylum Actinomycetota; class Actinomycetes; order Micrococcales; family Microbacteriaceae; genus Mycetocola; species Mycetocola sp. BIGb0189. The sequence continues at coordinate 298,575 of NZ_JANUED010000004.1, read as the reverse complement.
CCGGTCGCAGCTGGGGTGCCACGCACACCATCATGTCCGAGCTGGGGATCACGCCGAAGTACGTGGTGTGCGCCAACGGTGCGATGATCATGCGCCGCGAACCAGCTTCACCGGATGCGGACCCACAGGGCTACGTCATCGATCACGTGGAGACCTTCCTCCCCGACGACGTGCTGAAAACGATCCGTCCGCACCTCAGCGACGGCCGCTACCTGATCGAGTATCCCGGCGGCTTCCGTCGCTATACCGAGGGCATGTACGAGTGGGACCTCAACAACGCCGAACAGGTGGAGTTTGAGGAGCTGCTGGGCACCCCGGTGATTCGTGTGGTGGTGGTTTCTCCCGAACATGATGAGGCCGAGTTCAGCCAGGTGGTGTCCGAGATGGGGCTGCACCAGGTGGCGTATGCCATCGGTTGGACCGCGTGGATGGATATCGCCCCGCTCGGGGTCAATAAGTCCACCGCGCTGGAGATTGTGCGGGAACACCTGAATGCGGCACCCGAGCGGATCCTGGTTGCCGGCGATGGCCGCAACGATGTGGAGATGTTTGAGTGGGCGCGCGAGCACGGTCGCGCGGTGGCGATGGGACAGGCACCCGAGGCCGTGCTGGCGGCTGCGGGCGAGATTACCGCGGGTGTGGCCGAAGACGGTCTGGTCCGGGTTCTCAATTCGTTGCCGTAGTTTTCTTCGGTCCTAGTGGGGCGCTGAGCGTCCGCTAGACTGGGAACGTTCGTGGGGAAACCCGTGAACTGGAGGGTTGTCCGAGCGGCCGATGGAGCTGGTCTTGAAAACCAGTGGGCAGAAATGTCTCGTGGGTTCGAATCCCACACTCTCCGCCATGACTCCCCCGGGATTACCCGGGGGAGTTTTTTAGTACCCCCGAAGGACCCCCAGTTTGGGGGTCAAATAACGCGTCTTCGAAGACACCGGGCGTGTCACCAGGTAGCGTGGGAACGTTGCTTGTTGGTTACCCTGCCGCAGACAACACGTTGCATAGTTCCGCGTGCGCCTACCCAGCGCCATACCCAACGGAACACCGCGGCGGCCTCACACTGTGACCCGAACTCAGTACGGAGAATAATTTCATGCTCGGCAGAAAACGCCGCTATTTGGCGCGCCACAAAACCGTTCAATCGCGAGGCTTTACCCCCTGGTCTCGCACCATGGCTATCGTGGCCACCGGAGTCAGCGCACTGCTGGTAGCCGGTTCGCTCGGTACCCTCCCGGCCCTCGCTGCCGGTGATCAGAAGCCCCAGTATCTGGGTGTGGAAAAGAGCGTCAACGCCGGTGCCGGTGACCAAAAGTCGGTCAGCCTGAAGCCCGGGGATGAGTTCACCTACCAGATTCGGGTGACCTGTGATGAGGGTGACTGCACCGATGCGGTCCTCACCGACAACCTCCCGGCGGGTCTCGCCGGTTTTGAGGTGCTCGAGGTGGGCGCGACCGATGCGAAGGTGGCGCTGACCGGCGTGAAGCCGGGCCAGGTTCTCGGTACGGCCGAGACCCTCACCGGAACCTTTGGCTTCCCGATTCCCGCGGGCGGCACGGGCCTGCCCGATCAGGGCAGCGTGATCATCTCGCTGAAGCTCAAGGTTCCCGCAAACCTCAGCCCCGACTGGGCATTCAACGGCACCGCGATTCAGAACACCGCGCGTGCCACCTCGACCACCGCGCGCGATGTGAACAGCAGCGCGAGTATTACCGTGGGCATCGAGAAGAAGACCGGGATCGCCACCACCAAGACGTGGGCTCCGGCGAACCAGCAGTTCAAGCCCGGTGACACCTCAACGATCACCCTGGGTGCGGGCAATACCGGCAATGTCGGGGCGAACCAGCTGACCCTGCAGGACCCGAGTGGTGCCGTGGACGGTGCCCCGGCGCTGGCCGCGGACAACCCGTTCTCGATTGTGGACTTCCAGGGCTTTGGCCCGGTCACCCTCGCGCAGGGTGCCACCCAGGTCGCCGTGGACGCCTACGTGTTCGATGGCACCAGCTGGAAGTGGGTGACCGGTGTCCCCGGTCCGGCATCGGCCATCGCGCTGCCCTCGGGCGTGAGCGCGTCGGATGTGGGCGGAATTCGGATCCGCCAGATCGGTGCCGACGGTTCGATCGTGGCGGGTGGGTCCGCCGGAACGATCGCGCTTCAGGTTGCCCAGCGCGAGACCACGCGCACGGCAACCCCCACCAGCCTGGTGGGTGGGGCCAAGCTCACTAACAAGGCTGCGGGAACCGTGACCTACCCGGACCTGGATCCGGTCACCACCACCGCGACCGCGCCGTTTGAAATCGGCGGCCTCAACGTCAGCGTGGGTGCCGGGAAAACCATCGATCCGAGCAAGATTCCCGCGGGCGGCACCGCCCGTGCGCACGTGACCGGCGCAAACACGTCCAACGGTCCGCTGAGCACCCTGGTGCTGAGCGACCTCGACTACTTCTCGCAGAGCCTGGCCTTTGGCGGCTTTAGCGAGGGCATCACCTATCCGCAGGGTGCGACGGCCGGAACCGTGACCTGGGTCTATGACGACAAGAGCACCGAGGTGGTTCCCTTTGCCTCGGGTGCGACCCCGGCCGTCCCCGCAGGTAAGGTCGTGACCGGCTTTATCCTCACCTTCACCGGTGCCATCGCCAAGGACGCGCAGACCGCCGCCGACTACCTGATCAAGCCGGCCGTGGACTATGTCAACGCCGAGACCGGCAAGGTCTCGACCAAGAACAATCTGAAGGTCACCGGAAAGAACGCCGCCGGGGAGGCCAGCCAGAACGCTTCGGCACCACTGGACATTCACTTCCCCAAGGTCGATCTGGACCTGAAGAAGACCGTGACTCCGGGCTACCCGGTTGAGCCGGGTGCGCTGGTGACCACCGCGCTTGAGGCCACCACTCGGACCGGCACCGAGCTGGTGCCGTCCACCAAGATCGTCATCACCGACGAGTGGACCACGGGAGACAAGACCACCAACTTCTGGGAGGCACACAACCCGGTTCGGGTGGCCCCGACGGTGATCCCGGCGAACACGTCGCTCACCGCGGAGTATAAGGATGCCTCGGGTGTCTGGCACGTCCTGGATGGGACGCCGACCGCCAGCGTACCCAAGGCCGGCAACTTCAGCGCCGATCTGCCCAGGGATGCCGTGGGCGTTCGCTACACGTTCACCAACCCCGACGGGTTTGCCCAGGGTGTCATCCTGAAGCCGTTCACCACGTTTGAGGCGCGCGCGACCCTGCGCGGTACCGAAAACACGCCCACCGCGGTGCCGGCCACGAACCCCAAGCCCAGCACCTACACCAACACCGCAACCACGAAGGCCACCGCCGAGCGTCCCGGGCTGCCGACGATCACCAGCGATACCAAGAAGTCGCAGGCGACCGCCCAGATCCAGATTCGCACCGATGACGGCTCGGGTGTTCCCGGACCGCTGGTGAGCAAGGGGTGGTTCGACGTTACCAAGACCAATAACAAGGTTGGCATCCTGAACGCACAGTCCTCGGACCACGTGCTGACCAAGCTGGGCTGGGGCGTGACCCGCACCGGATTTAGCTCGGTCACCCTGAACGAGCCCAATGGTGGGGAAAACACCCCGGAATCCACGGTTTTCCAGGCGTTTGACCTGGTGGGGATCGGAGCCGTCTCGCGTGCCACCGACCCGGCCCTGCGCTGGGACCGCGTGAGCAAGGTTGAGCTGTTCAACGGGACCGCCTGGACCGAGGTGAAGCCGGCCGGTAACAACTGGATGAACGCGACCGGTTTCATCGGCTATCAGCTGAGCGATGCCGAGCGAGCCAGCACCACCGGTCTGCGGATCACCGTGGTGCCGGATGTGGAGGCCCGGACCACGAGCACCGATCCGCTGGCCCCGCCGGTGAACAGCGGCATCACGACCTCGGGCGGCGTTACCGCGAGCCGGATCATTCCGGTCGAGTGGAAGCTGCGCAACGTGCTGCGGGTGATTCCCGCCGACAACCCGGACAAGCGCTGGGTGGATCAGCGGGCCCTGTTCAACCTGCCCGCGACCGGATCGATCCGCAACACCCTCGGCGTGACCGGGGTGTACGACGGCCGGAACATCTCCGGCTCGGCCTTCGCCGATATCTCGCTGGCGAACCAGCCGCCGGGAGTCAAGGTCTTCAAGGACGCCAGCGTCGCCAACGTGGTCCTGCCGAACCTTGCCGAGGTGCCCGAGGGCAAGTTCCCCGTGGTGACCTACCGGGTGGCGGCGATCAACAACTCCACCGCCGCCGCGTCCTTCATCCGGGTCACCGACCCCACGATGTGTGCGCTGGACAACTGCATTACCGATTCCCAGCGACCGGACTCGGTGATGTTTGGCACGAAGGCATCGGACTACGATCCGGCGACCAACCCGTTTGAGCTGATGAACCTGCGTAAGCTCACCTTCACGCTGCCCGCCGGGCAGGTGGACATCAACGCTTCGACCGTCCAGCTGTGGAAGCGGGATGCGGCCGGCACGCTGAGCTTTGAGACCGTGAGTGTGGCCCAGGCGAGTGCGCTGAGCGCCGCCGCGCTGGCCGACGTGGTCGGTGTGAGCGTGCTCTACCAGGGGACCAACCCCAAGCAGGACGGTGGTTCGCTGCTCACCGGAACCCTGGACCCCAAGAACATTCCCGGGTCCAAGAACGTGCTGCTGATGAGCGTGGAAACCCAGGTTCGTGCCCACGACCGCAGCACCGGTGCGCTGGTAACCCCGGCGTCGGTGGAGCGTTCGGTGGTGGCCAACACCAGCACCGCGCAGAGCTACGATCCGGTGCTCTACCCGAGCCAGGCTGGAACCGATTCGGCCTCGGCTGAGGTCAAGCTGCTGGATGGTGAGCTTCGGGTGAGTGCCACCAAGAAGATCGCTCCGGCCGCGCTGACCGAGGTGAAGAAGGGTGACCCGGTGACCCTGACCCTGGGTGCCGCCTCGAAGGACAAGGCCGGCGTCGAGTCGACCGTGTCCAGCCGCAAGGTTGTGATTGAGGACACCACGGACGCGTTCTGGAACGCCTATGCGCTGCAGCGCCTGGTCCCGAACCAGATCATGAAGCCCAACGGGGCCGACCGCGTGCAGGTGGACATTCGAACCGGTCTCGGGGCGGATGCCGTCTGGCACCTGGGCACCCCGGCCGCGGCCGCCGCGCTGCCCGCCGATGTGAGCGATCCGCAGACGGCATCGGGTATCCGATTCACCTTCACCAACTCCACCGGTCGGTCCTTCTCAACCACCGCACCGCCGGCGACCTGGAACGCGAGCGCGGTGCTGAACCTCGCCCTGCGGACCCAGACGCTGGATGGTCAGGCGATCGACTTCGCCAAGAAGAACACCATCACCAACACGGCAACCGTCGAGTCCAGCTACAACTACGCCCCGGGTACGCCCGTGGTGTACGCGCCGGCCACCGACAGGGCCCAGGCCCCGATCGAAACCGGACCGGGACGTCACTCGCTGAGCCTGAGCAAGACCCCGGCCCAGCAGATTGTGCGGGTGGACGATGCGAACCTCTGGACGCTGAGTTTCACCAACTCGAACGACTCGTTCCTCAACATCACCCAGGTGGAGGATCGGCTGCCTGAGTTCCTCAAGTGGGACGAGGAGAACCCGACCTTCGCCACCTCGGCCAACGGTCTGCTCTCGACCCAGGTGAAGACCGCGTTTGATCCCGAGACGCGCAAGATCACCTTCACCTGGCCGAGCGATAAAAACCGGATGGCCCCGGGGGAGAAGTTCACGATCACGCTGAACCTTGCCCTGCAGGCGGGACTTCCGCAGGGTGGTCAGGCCACCAACGCCCTCGTGGTCACCACCGTTCAGGACCTGGATTCCTGCTCGCGCGGCACCAACCAGGGCACCGTTGATGGGCTGGCACCCAACCAGTGCGGCACCACCAACTTCGTCAAGCAGCAGGCGGGTGCGCTGTTTCAGATCAGCAAGAGCGTCAAGGGTGAGCTGGCCGACCCCGCCAAGAAGCTGACCTCCGGTGCCACCAACCGGGTGTCCGCCGACCGCGTGTGCGCCCCGGATGCCGAGGGCTACTACGGTGCCGACTGTGTGGCCAACACCGTGGTGGGTGCCACCGACGGCTGGAAGCTGCGGATGGTCAACACCGGTGACACCTCGCTGACCACGGCGACCATCCTGGATGTGCTGCCGTTTGCCGGGGACAAGAACCTCGTTGCCGGCGACAGCCGCGGCTCGACCTACCGTCCGATGTTTGACGGAGACTTCGGGGTCAAGCTGCGCGAGGGTGCCCCCGCGGGCACCACGATGCGCTGGGAGGTCACGACCGATCCGCGTGCCCGCGTGTGTGTGGGAGATGGAACCGGGTGGAAGGATGATCCCACCTGTAAGTCGGCGAACTGGCGGGTGATTGCTCCGGGGACGGTCCTCACCGATGCCGAGGCTACCGCGGTGTCGGCGATCCGGGTGACCCTGGACTTCTCCGGCGTTACCGGTGGGCTTGCCCCCGGTAAGGAGGCCGGCGTGAACTTCCAGACGATCAACGTGCCCGACTCCGCCGACCACGTGGGCGGCGCCCATGTGGACCTGAGCGGCGCGAGCCGCGTGGCCGACGTGGCCATCAACCAGCCGGCCGCCTACGGTGTCTTCGCGGGTGGTCAGACCCAGTCGCGTGCATCCAAGTCGGTGGGTGTTCGAATCGCCACCGGCGTGCTGCCGCTGGCGAAGAACTTCACCGGTGATGCGGCGAAGTATGCGCCCGGTCTGGCCTCGGCGGATGTGTCCTGCCGGGTTCCCAGTGGGCGTAACGATGCCACCGGTCGTGCCCAGCTGATGCCGCTGAAGCTTGCCGACACCGGCAAGGTTCTCTTCACCAAAACCAACCTTTTCGCCACCGTCTTCACCGGGCTGCCGCTGGGTGCCCTGTGTGACGTGAGCGAATCCGGCGACCGTGGTCTCTTCGGTGAGACCGATCGTTCGGGTGGCGTGAAGAACATTCAGATCGTCGCCGGTGCCGCCTCGGTGCTGCCGACCGTGGCACTGGAAAACCGCTACGACATGACCAGTCTGAAGGTGACCAAGAAGGTTGACACCCTGGCCGATCCGGCGATCTTCACCAACTTCTCGTTCGACTTTGCGCTCAGCTGCACCGCGGCCGTGAGCAAAATCCCGGTGACCTGGGATGGCGAAGAGGTGCTGAAGTTCTCGCTCACCCCGGGTGATGGGGAGAACGCCGAGCTTTCTCACGAGGTGACCGGAATCCCGGTGGGTGCCACGTGTGAGCTGACCGAGACCGATACTCGGGGTTCCCAGCACACCACCATTTCGCTGAACGGTCAGACGATCTCTGAGACCGATGCCACGGCACCAACCGAGCCGAAGGCCACCCCGAGTGCCGTGTTCACCGCGGCCGCCGCGGATCCGCTGAAGGAGTTCGAGGTTGCCAACAACATTGAGGTAACCAACCGCTTCGACACCGGAAGGCTCTCGATCTTCAAGGCCCTCGCCGGTGCCGGTCAGGACACCTACGGTCAGGCCGAGGGTACCCACCTCACCGCCGCGGTCACCTGCACCTACGGCACCAGCCCGGTGCAGACCCTGTTCCAGGACACGGTTGCGATTACCGCGGGCGAGGCCACGGAGATTGAGCGTGACTTCCCGCTGGGAACCGCGTGCGAAATCACCGAGGTGAACACCGGTGGGGCAACCCACACGGACAACCCGGAAGCCGGTTCGGTCATCATCACCGGCAGCGCGGTCACCGCGGACATCACCAACCACTTCGACGTGGGGTCCCTGGAGATCGTGAAGGAGCGCACCGGCAGCGGTGTGGACGCCTTCGGTCAGGGAACCTACACCGCCGCGGTGGTCTGCACCTGGCAGCGCGACGGTGACACCCTCACCGCCCCGCTGGCGAACGGTGGCATTGTGACCCTCGGCCCGGACAACAACTACCGCGCCGAGCTCACCGGAATCCTGATCGGTGCCCACTGCACCGTGACCGAGACCGACGCCGGTCTGGCAACCGCCGTGTCCTACGCTCCCGAGGATGGAACGGTGACCATCACCGATCCCGAATCCACGCAGGACACCGCGCGGGTAACCATCACCAACACGTTCACCACCGGCTCCCTGGAGATTCGTAAGAGCGTGCAGGCACCGCTGGCGGTGACCAACGGCGAGGTGACCTACACGATCGATGTCACCAACACCGGTGAGATCGAGGCCACCGACGTCCCGGTGACCGATGTTCTGCCGACCGGGGCTACCTTCCTGAAGGCGCCGAAGGGCACCTTCGCCAATGGCGAGGTGCGCTGGAACCTGGAGAAGCTGGCACCGGGGGAGAGCGTGAGCCTGAGCGTGACCGTCGCGTTCGCCCAGCCCGGCACATTTGAGAACTGTGCCAGCCTGGTCAAGCCGAGCGGTCCGTGGTCGGATACCGTCGTGCACAACCCGGGTGCGGACAAGAACGCATCCTGTGTCAGCGTGACCGTGGTTCCGGGTAACCCAAACACCCCGCCGAGCGGTGACAACACCGTGATTCCGGGCCTGCCGAATACCGGATCCGATCTTCGAGGGATCCTGGGCGGCACGTTGCTGCTGCTGTTGGCGGGTGCCGCGGTAATCTGGTTGGCACGTCGCGAACGATTCTCGAACGCGGCCTAGCCAGGCAACGACGCACGGGCGGACGGGGTTTCCCCATCCGTCCGTGCGGTCTTTCGGGGGTTTTCTCCCAGTGAATGTACAAAGAAACCTGGCAGCATGATGTGATTCTTACGTGCCGCAGTGTCGTGGGTTCTCGATGCGGGTACATTCGCGCGGGCCCCGGTGCCCGACATTCGGAATCCTCGAACTCGTTTTATTGTCATCCCAGCCCTCCCGAAAGGCGCGCATTGAGTAGCTCCCGTCAACGCCCCTCCCGCGTGCCCGCAGTCAGGCACGGTCAGTTGCGTCGATCGACCCCGTGGATCTCCGCGGCCAAGATCGTGGCCGGTGCGCTCGCCGTGGTTTTGGTGAGCGGTGCCAGCGTGGGGGCCTATGCGGTGTGGGACGTCGTGTCCTCGATTAAGCCCTCGGTGGACCTCGGTAAGGAGTCACCCCCGCCCAAGTCGATCGACTCGATCGAGGGTGGCGTGAACCTCCTCCTGGTGGGCAGCGACTCGCGTCAGGGGCAGGACCCCAACCTCTTTGGTGACCCCACCAAGGAGACCGGTGTGCTCAACGATGTGACGATGCTGCTGCACATCTCCGAGGACCACAGCGCGGCAACCGTGGTCAGTTTCCCGCGGGACATGTTTGTACCGATCCCCGCATGCCCCAAGCCCGAGGGCGGAAACTACCCGGCAATGTCCTCGCAGAAGATCAACACAACCCTGGGCTATGGCGGGCTGCCCTGCACGGTGAAGACCGTCGAAGCACTCACCGGACTCGATATCCCCTATGCCGCCGAGGTACAGTTCAGCGGCGTGATTGAGCTGTCCAACGCCGTGGGCGGTGTCGAGGTGTGTGTCGCCAAGGGCATTGCCGACCCCTACACCGGAACCTACCTGGATGCGGGTAACCACAACCTGCAGGGCCTGGCAGCGCTGCAGTTCCTGCGCACCCGGCACGGTGTGGGTGACGGTTCCGACCTCGGTCGGATCAGTAACCAGCAGGTCTTCCTGTCCTCGCTGGTTCGTACCCTGCAGTCCAGCAACACGCTGTCCGATCCGACCAAGCTCTTCTCGATCGCCAAGGCCGCGGTGAGTAATATGACCCTCTCCACGAGCCTGAACGACGTCAATACGATGGTCCAGATTGCCCTGGCGTTGAAGAACATCCCGCTGGACCAGATTGTGTTTGTGCAGTACCCCAACGCAATCGTTGATAAGCCCGGGCATAACGGTGTGGAACCGCTGCCGGGGCCGGCCAAGACGCTGTTTGACGCGATCAAGGCCGACCAGCACATCAGTCTCACCGGCGGCACCGGCCTCGGTTCGGTGGTGGAGCCTCCCGCTGGGGAAACGGAGACTCCCGCGACCCCGCCTGCCGGTGGAACCCAAACTCCGGCCACGCCTCCGACCGGTGGCACCCAGACTCCCGTGGCGCCGCCCGCGGGTGGGTCCTCCACAACCCCGACCGACCCATCGGCACCCCCCGCCGTGGTGGAGCTGCCCTCGTCGGTGACCGGGCAGAGCGCCGGTGAGCAGACCTGTTCGGCCGGAAATAAGCGCCGCTAGCGGCTTCCGGCGGGGCATTCGGAAAATTTCCCGGCCTTTTTCGCGCGTGGATTCGGCGCGGCGGCAAGGTTCCGATATGCTTGCAACGTACCTCGCTCGCGAGGTAAGGAGACGTCGCATAGTGGCCTAGTGCACCACCCTGCTAAGGTGGAGTCCCCCTAAGGGGACCGCGGGTTCAAATCCCGCCGTCTCCGCCACAAATAAAAGCCCCGGCATCCGCTCAGTGAGAGCGAGTGCCGGGGTTTTTGTCGTTTCGGCATGAGGGCGAGTCGGTTTCTCTCCACATGCTGTCCACACCCCCTCCGGCGTTTTGCACACCGGTTTCCACAGGTTTCAACAGAGTTATCCACAATCTGTGGAGAGCGTGTTCGTGGGATTTCTGATCTCCAGGATGAGACCCATCTGCTCCGCGAGCGTTTCGGCGGCGGTACCCACCGCATCGCGGAACTGGGCGAGGTTGCCCCCGGGTTCGGGAAAGATCCCGTCCACGGCGAGCACTTTGCCGTCTCGGCGCACATCGACGCGCCCCATGAACCTGGTCCCCACCAGGACGCCGAGGACATAGTGGCCATAGACCCGCTTGGACGCCGGCTTATACGCCTCGAACGTGTAGTCGAAGTTGAAGACGCGGCGGCTGCGGTCACGGTCGCGGATCAGCGGATCGAACGGACCGATGAAGCGGGGATCCTCGGGAACGGTGCCGGGGGAATCGACGGCCGCGGTGGTGGCGGGATCGGGACTCAGCCAGGCCGGAGTGCCCCATCCCTCGACCCGGGCGGGCAGCGCATCGCCGTGCTCCAGCCCAAAGCCCGCGTCGGCGGGGACCAGGTTGTAGTGCCGCGCCACATCCGCGGTGGTGGCCACCCCCAGCGAGCGGATGGCGCGGTTGGCGAGCCCCACCAGGATCTGTGCGCGGGAGGGAACGCTATCGCGCAGCTCTGTGGGAATGCGGCGTTCGGGCACATCGTAGACGCGGCGGTTGAGCCGGCGGTCGGTGCTGACCACCTCGCCGCGCCAGACCAGGTGCTCGGTAATGCGTTTGCTCTCGGACCAGTCCCAGCCGCCTCCCGCCCGCGGGGCCGTCTCCTCGATGCGGGCGAGGGTGAGGCCGTGATCACTCGCGCGGATGAGCGCGGTGACCCCGGAGAGCTCGGTGTTGCCGGGGGAGTCGCGGCGCAGCGCCGCGGACAGTCGATTGAGCCGGAAGAGTGGCCAGTCCTCGATCGGGATCAGTGCGGACGCGTGTGTGTATGTTTCGAAGGAGATTGCCTCGCCGCGGGACCAGAGTTGACCATCAATCTCGCGTGATCGGGCGGCACGCGGCAGTCGCGCGAGGCAGGTGAGCCGGTGCGCCCGATCGACGCGGGTCAGTGAGTCCAACTGGATGAGCCCCACTCGGTGCAGAACCGTGCGGGGCTCATCGGCTTGCCCGGGTACGTGGCTGGCAATCACAGCCACGAGGCGGGCAAGCTCGGGGGTGAGGGTGATGGTGTGTTGCGGGGAGCTGTGGAGAGGCACGGAGTCTCCGTTCGTCTAAGCGCCGCCCGAGTCGGGCGGAGCATGCGACACCCTCAGCACGCTGAGGGCACACACCGGGAACGGTGCGGTGCCGACATACCGCGCGAGGGGTTCGCGCCGCCGCACAAAAGTAACCACGCTACCTGTGATTTGTGCCCAAAAACGCTAGGAGAAACCTGACTTTTCAGGCCAAAATCACGGACGTATGTTATGAGTCCACTTGCTATGCGGGGCCGGATCCGAACAGTAATCCGAGCAGATAGGTCACGCCGGCGGCACCGAATCCGATGGCCAGCTGGCGCAGTGCGCGCTTGAGTGGCGACGCCCCACTCAGCACACCGACGATGGCACCGGTGCCCAGGAGCGCGGCACCCACCAGGACCGCGGCGACCAGGACGGCGGCGAATCCACCGAGGCCGAACAGGTAGGGCAGCACGGGGATGATGGCTCCCGAGGCGAAGAAGAGGAAGCTGGAGGTTGCCGCACCCCAGGCGGTACCCAGTGATTCGTGGTCGGCCTCGGTTTCCTCGGCTACCGGAGCCTCCGGGGCGCCGTCGTGGGTGCAGGGAAGCCCGGCGAGAATCTCCTGAGCGTGATCGATAGATTCATCCGTCTCCATGCCGCGGGCGCGGTACACCAGGGCCAGTTCGTTGGCGTTGATGTCGAGATGGGGGACCGCGCTCTGCGCCTCGGGGTTCGGGGTCGAGGCATCCAGGAGCTCGCGCTGTGAGCGGACCGATACGTACTCGCCCGCACCCATCGAGAGCGCGCCGGCGAGCAGCCCGGCCACACCCGCGGCGAGCACCACCGAGGTCTCCACCCCGGTTGCGGCCATACCCAGCACCAGGGCCAGGTTGGACACCAGGCCGTCGTTAGCGCCGAAGACGGCCGCCCGGAAGGACCCGGAGAGCTGGATGCGACTGCGCGCCGCCAGGCCCCGGACAACCTCCTCGTGGATGCGCTCGTCGGCGGCCATCGCGTCAGTCGCGTGAACGTCGGCACCATACGGTGAGCGAGCCTCGGTGCGCTGCATGAGGGCCAGCACAAAGACCGGGCCGAAGTGGCGGGCAAGGAAGCAGCGGAAGCGGGTGCGGAGGGCCACCGGGCGGGGCTTGCCCGCGTTCTCGCCCAGCAGGTCGAGCCAGTGCTGTTCGTGGCGGCGTTCGGCCTCGGCGAGTGAGGTGAGGATCTCGCGTTCCTCGCCACTACGGGCGTCGGCGAGGTCCTGGTATACGGCGCGCTCGGCGCGCTCGTCGGCGAGGTATCTGCGCCAGCGGCGGATCTCGGTGGGGGTGGGGGTTGTGGTCACGATACGGCTCCTGGCTTTGGGCCGAAGCGCTCGGATGGCGGCTTCGGCTACGGTCAATAAGTAGCCGAAGGTCTCGCTCGCCCCGCGTGCGGGGTGGGCTGCCGGGCTTGCGCCAGTATGTCGACAGACCGCTTTGCGATTGTGAAAATCGCCAGTGGGAACTACTCCCCTTCGTTCAAGCCAGTGTAGCGTAAATGGCTCTGACCAGGGATTCGGTGCACCGAACTTGTGTTTTCCCTACGCGGTCTGGGCGATTTCTGCCGCCCGGATCACATCGTGCAGGGTCTCGCGCAGGTTGGTGAGCTCGGGCAGACTCATCCCCAGCGCCTCGATGATGCGCGGGGGAATCTTGGTCGCCTGCTGGCGCAGGTCGCGACCGGTTTCGGTGAGCTCGATATCGAGCACTCGTTCGTCCCGAGTGCTGCGAGTGCGGGTGATCAGGCCGGCGTTTTCCAGGCGCTTGAGCAGCGGTGAGAGCGTCGGTGGCTCGAGGGCAAGAGCGACCCCGAGATCCTTGACCGAGCGGGGACTGGACTCCCAGAGGGCGAGCATCACCAGGTATTGGGGGTGGGTGAGGCCTAGTGGTTCGAGGATCGGGCGGTAGAGCGCCAGGACGTTTCGAGAGGCCACCGCCAGGGCGAAGCAGACCTGGTTCTCGAGTGCGAGGAGGTCGTCTGGGGTGGTGATGTTCTCTGACATGTTCCCAGTGTAACAAAACAGGTGTACGCTAATAGTTATGGCACGAACTAAAGGTGAGCCCGGGCCGATTCGGGCCGCGGGTGGCTTTACCAACTGGCTCAACGGAAAGCTGCGTCCCTACATTGGGCCGCCGCCCCTGGGTCCGTACAACGAGGAGCCGCTGCCGGATACGGCCGAGGCTGCCTGCCCCCTGTGTGGTCATCCGATGTCGCAGCACATCGTGGACCGCAGTGGTGAGCGCACCCAGCTGCACTGCCCCAAATAGACCCCTTACATAACAAAGGTCGCACCCGGTTGGGTGCGACCTTTGTTATGTTGTCGGCTGTTCTAGTGTCGGCGAGGAGCCGAGGGCTTGGTTAGAGTGCCACGGGGAACCGGCTAGAGGTTCGAGGAGGTTGCCCAGAGGTTCACCCCGGTGTCTCCGGTACCCACGGCCTCGTCGATGTCGGCGAGCTCCTGAGCGGTGAACTCCAGGTTGTCGAGGGCACCGAGGTTCTCGTCCAGCTGCTTGACCGAGGAAACCCCGATCAGCGCGCTGGTGGCCCCACCCTCGCGCAGCACCCAGGCGATCGCCAGCTGAGCCAGGCTCTGTCCACGACGCTGGGCGATGGTGTTCAGGGCGCGCAGGCGGGTGATGTTGTCCTCGCTGAGGAAGCCGTCCAGGAACGAGGTGCGTGCGGCCGAGGGGACGGCACTCGGGTCCTGCAGGTACTTGTCGGTCAGCAGGCCCTGGGCCAGCGGGGTGAAGGCGATCGAGCCGAGCCCGTTGGTCTTCAGGGTGTCCAGCAGGCCGTCCTCTACCCAGCGGTTGACCAGCGAGTAGGCAGGCTGGTGGATGACCAGTGGGGTGCCCAGCTCGCGGGCCGCGGCGATTGCCCGCTCGGTGCGCTCGGCCGAGTAGGACGAGATGCCCACGTACAGGGCCTTGCCCTGACGCACGGCGGTGTCGAGGGCACCGATGGTCTCCTCAACCGGGGTATCGGGGTCCACACGGTGCGAGTAGAAGATGTCCACGTAGTCGGTGCGCAGGCGTTCGAGGGACTCCTCGAGGCTGTTGAGCAGGTACTTGCGGCCACCGAAGTTGCCATAGGGACCCGCCCAGTGCGGCCAGCCGGCCTTGGTCGAGACGATCAGCTCGCTGCGGTACGGCTTGAAATCCGAGTGCAGCAGGCGGCCGAAGTTGTACTCGGCCGATCCGCCGGGAGGCCCGTAGTTGTTCGCCAGGTCGAAGTGGGTGATGCCGCGGTCAAACGCGTGAGTGAGGATCTCCCGCTGAGTATCAAACGGGCGGTTGTCACCAAAGTTGTACCAGAGGCCCAGGGAGATCGGAGGCAGCAGCAGCCCGCTGTTACCCACCCGTCGGTAGCCGAGGTGGGTGTAGCGGTCCGCGGCGGCGCGGTAGGGCTGGTGGATGTCGGGATCGTCGGCGCTGAAGCGAACCTCGTTGGTCATTGCTAGTCCTTCGTGATGTAGGTGGAGAGGGGGAGCAGGAACGAGGTTCCGGGTGCCGCGGCACCGGGCTCGACCCTGCGGTAGTCGGCCACATCGTGCAGGGTCGCCGCACGCACCTGACGCCGAATGGTCACCGGGGAGGTGGCCGGGGTGCAGCGCAGGTCGATGCGCGGGTTGGCCTCGGCGGCCGCATCCAGGGTGTTGTCGGAGTGGGTGGTGCCGATCAGGTCGCCGCGATCCACGGTGACCTCGGAGAAGCGCACCGGACCGGTCGAGGTGAGGCGGCTGGCGCAGGCATCCCAGTCGCCCAGGTAGTGGGTGCCGGGGCGTCCGTGCTCGAGGATGATGGTGTGGAACCCGGAGGCCGTGCGCGCGCTAATCAGCATGACATCGCCCGCCGCGGCCCCCGGGCCGAGCATCGCGCGGCCCTCGAGGCTGAACGTGTCGGGGCCGGTGACCGTCAGAATGGGTGCGTCGGGAGCTGGCTCGGCGAGGGCCCAGATCCACTCCTCGGCGGCGCTTCGGGTTAGCCACGGGCAGCGCTCTCCCGAGGCCGCGGTGGTGACCAGCAGGGTCAGCGTGCGGTAGTGGTCGGCCAGGATGCGGGCGAGAACGTCATTGTGCTCGGCCAGGACCTGAACAACCTCGGTGCCCAGGCGCAGGGGTGCGCCGGTACCGCCGTGTTCACGGGGAATGGTGAGGGAGGCCAGGCCGCTCTCGCGCAGCAGATCCAGCGCGGCGCTCGGCTCCACGCCGCGTGCCTGCGCGGCCACACGGGTGGCTACGGCTCGCCAGTGAGCCGGCGTAGCGGGGCTGGGGAGGATGCTGTTGGGGGTCATCGTTCGCTCCAGGGTTGATGGTCTGTGCCCCGAACCTAACAGGGCTGGCAGTGACTGCCAAGAGGGTGTGTAACACGAACGGTTGGATTCGATCAGTATGACTAAACATGACCTGTTATGACAATCCGCGGTTGCGGGCGGTCGAGCCGCTATTGTCATGGGTATGGTGTTGCGTCGTTATCGCTGGTCGATGATCCTGGCCGTGCCGGCCGGGTTCGTGATCGGTGTGGTGTGGGGGATGATGCTCACCGGGGGAGACCTGGTCGCCTGGGGTGAGTTTGTGTTGTCGCTCGGGTGGTTTTCTGCCTTTATAGCGGCGCTGGCCGCATTCGGATTATTTCTGGGGGTGCACCTCGGGGACCGAGAGCTTCGGCGTCGGATTGGATCCCGAGTGTTGCTCGGGGCCGCGGGCGCCGCAGGGGTTGTCTTTACGACGTTACTCCTGATTGGCCTGGTCACGCAGATTGTTGCTAATCCAGGGTATGCGAATCCGCTGGCTTTTGTGGTGCTGTGGGCCATTCCGATTTCGTTGGCGTCAGGTGTCGTGGCGGCGCTCGCCGTGTTGGCCACCGATGCCGGGTATCGAAAGCTGCGGATTCTCGCATGATGTCGGGGCGCGAGACGGTGTGGAAGCGGTACTGGCCGCTGGCCCTGATCGCGCTGCCCGAGGGGTTCGTGCTGGGTGGGTTGTACGGCTTGGTCACCGTGGGGGTTGCCAGCCCCGCACAGCTCTGGCCCACCTTTGCCGGTTTTGGTCTGGGCGGACTGCTGTTTACGGTGCCCGCGGTGATGGGATCGGCGCTCGCTCTGTGGCTGGGGGACCGCGGCCTACGTCACACCCTGCGCGCGCGGGCGCTTCTCTCGGCCCTGGGGGCGGTCTTTGGGGTTGCCGTGATGGTCCTGGTGTTGGATGTGGTCACGAGCCTGCAGGTGGTGGGCCAGGACTTCGGACTGCGTTCGGTGCTGATCGTGGTGGTTCCGCTGGTGGGGTTGCCGGCGGCACTGGTCGCGGCCGGCTCCGTGGTCGCCTGGGAGCGGCGGCTCCGGCCTCGGAAGCGGTCTTCAACCACGGTCTGAAATTCCGCGGAATCACGCGCGACACGTCGAAGAAAAGCCTCGATTGGCGCGAGCCAAAAAGCTGCGCTAAGCTATCTAACGGCCCGAGGGTGAGAAACAAGCCCGAGGCCACAACTGAAAAATGCGCCCGTAGCTCAACGGATAGAGCATCTGACTACGGATCAGAAGGTTGGGGGTTCGAATCCCTCCGGGCGCACAATATGGAAAGAGCCTCATCGAAAGATGAGGCTCTTTCGTTTAACACCAGATCGTTCAACACCGGGCGGATCATTCCGGTAGCCTCGGAACTGGGCATCACATCGTTGTGGGTGCGGGAGCCGGAGGAAACATCATGACTGACCTAAAAACGATGTTTACGAAGCCTGTTGACTGGAAAGATCCTCGAAAATTCGGTTTTTTCCTGGGGTTCTTGTGGAGCATCACGATTCTTGGAACCCTGATTGGTTTTCTCATTCAATCGGCTCTGGGGAGTCGCGCGTGGGCTGAGGTGCCCGCAGCAATGCTTCCTGTGTTTCTCGGGGCGTCGGCCGGGTACGGTCTGCTGTTGCTGGCCAGTTTTCTTTACTCGAGGCAGCGCTCTCGAAATCGTGACTCCTGATTTCACGTGAAGTGTCGGGCGAAGAGCCAAGGCCGCCTACCCGCTACGCGTGATAGTTGGGAGCCGCTGTAATGCCTTCGAGATGGTGAGGATGCGACTCCTTGAGCCCCGCCGCAGTGATTCGTATGAATCTGGCACGAGATTGGAGCTCGCCGACATCGCGTGCGCCGACATAGAACATTGACTGTCGAAGTCCGCCGACGAGCTGGTGCAAGACCTCACGAAGCGCCCCACTGTGCGGGATTCGTCCCTCGATCCCCTCGGGGATGAGCTTATCGTCGGCTCCAACATCAGCCTGGAAGTAGCGGTCCTTGGAGTAAGAGGTGCGCGCACCCCGGGTCTGCAGGGCGCCGAGGGATCCCATGCCGCGGTAGGTTTTGTACACCCTGCCGTCCGCCAACACGTGCTCGCCCGGGCTCTCGTCCGTTCCCGCGAGGAGCGAACCGAGCATCACCGTGCTGGCACCCGCAGCGAGCGCCTTCGCGATATCACCCGAGTACTGTAAACCACCATCGGCGATGACCGGGACGCCGGCCTGCCGCGCGACCATTGACGCCTCGTATACGGCGGTGATCTGCGGGACCCCGACGCCGGCGACGACACGCGTCGTACAGATGGACCCGGGACCAACGCCAACCTTGATGGCATCAACCCCTGCTTCGACCAGCGCTCGCGCTCCGTCGCGCGTCGCGGCTTGCCCGCCAATCACATCGACACCCTCAAACGCGGGATCCCGTTTGATCTTTCGAATAATGTCGAGGACGCCTTGGCTTTGTCCGTTGGCGGTATCGACGACGATGACATCCACCCCCGCGTCGAGAAGCTCACCGGCCCGCGCCCAACCATCTCCGAAGAATCCGATGGCGGCCCCGACGCGAAGGCGTCCGTCCTCGTCTCGGGTGCCTCGGAAATTCTCGCTCCGTCCCACGGGGGTAGTATCTGCCTGTTTGACCCGAGCGACCATGGCCGCCTGATCGGAGATCGATAGATTTCGGTGCAGGATCCCGAGGCCTCCGAGCCTGGCCATTTCGATGGCCATGGTGGCTTCCGTCACGGTATCCATTGCGGCTGAAAGCAGGGGGATGCCGAGTGACACTCGTTTGGTCAGCCGGGATCGAGTATCGACCTCGCTGGGAAGCACATCCGTATGGCCAGGCATGAGCATCACATCGTCATAGGTGAGGCCGAGCGGGCCGAACGGATCGTAACCGGCGGAAGTGTCGGGCTCTTGGGGCATGATGCGCTCTTCTTTCACGGGGTCGGGTCGGGGAATTGTGCGGGCGGGAGGACGTGAGTTATCGGGAGGTGATGACCCGGAGGAGGAGAAGGTGAAGTGTTTCCCGATCCTGCGGAGACAGGGAGTGCAACAGCTCGTCCTCGATGCTGGCCAGCCGGGTGAAGGTTTTATCGAGTACGAGGGCACCCTCGTCTGTGAGTGCAACGATGTGACGACGTCGGTCCGCATCGTCGCGGCGTCGGAGGATGAGGCCGCGCTCTTCCATTTCGTTAAGGAGCCCCACGACGTTGCTGGCATCCAAGCCGAATACGCGCGTGATGTCCTGCTGCGCCAGGTCTCCGCGCTCCTTCAGGAGCGTGAGCGCAAGGAGCTGCCTGTGCGTGATGTCTCCGGGTTGCGCCGATGCATCCAAGGCTCGCCAGCCAGCTCGCGCCAAATAGCTGACAAGGGGGAGTGTGCGACCGTTATTCAACCATTCCATATCATTAACGTATCGCAAATCATTTGCGATCCACAAACTATTTAGTGTACCGGCGGGATGGCGGCTAGGGGGATAGCCTGGGCAGATGAGCACTCGCCGTCCCTCCCCGCTGCGTGGGGAAAAACCCACTCGGGAGGATCTCCCGCGCTTTGCCACCGACAATCCGAATGCGATCGACGATGTCATTGCCGAGGATGCGGACCTGCGCCTGCTGATTGTCGGGGTCAACCCGGGGCTGTGGACCGCCGCGGTGAACGCGCCGTTTGCGCATCCGGGGAACCGGTTTTGGCCGGCGCTTGAGCGGGCGGGACTCACCGGCTACCGGATTGACACCTCGCGGGGGCTCAGCGCCGCCGATGAACACCACCTGCACGAGCGCGGGATCGGGATCACCAACCTGGTGGGCCGAGCGAGTGTGCGTGCCGACGAGCTCAGCCGGGAGGAACTGCGAGCCGGCGGAGAGCGCCTGGTGCGGCGGTTGCCCGAGCTGGCACCGCGGGCCGTGGCGATCGCCGGTATCACCTCGTTTCGCACCGCGTTTGGGTTACCTCGGGCGGCGATGGGACGCCAGGACACCGCGCTGATCCCCGGCTGGCCCGCAGGCATCCCACTCTGGGTGGTGCCGCAACCCAGCGGGCTCAACGCCCACGAGACCATCGATACGCTGGCCCAGAAGTGGCGTGAGGTATGGGCCGAGGGCGGCTGCGGGGATAACGCCTAGGGTCCGCCTCGCTCGGGCTGGACGATCGGTTCCGCACCGCGGACGATCGGTCGGGTGCGCGCCTGCGCGTGCCGCCAGAATCGAAATATGACAGTACCCGTAGCATCGCAGCATCCCGCGCGCACCGCGTGGAGCGCCATCGTGATCATGATGGCCACCAGCTTTATTCTGGTAACCGCCGAATTCCTTCCGCCGAGCCTCCTGCCCACCATGGCCGCCTCGCTCGGCATCACCGAGGGACAGGCCGGACAGGCGGTGACCGCGACCGCGATCATCGGCTTCTTCACCGCCCCCACCATCGGCATCATTTTTCCGCGACTGGACCGTCGCAACCTGCTGGCGGTCCTCGCCGCGGCCGCCGCGGTCTCCAACCTTCTGGTCGCGATCGCACCCAACCTCGCCCTGCTGCTGGTCGCCCGGCTGATTCTCGGGGCGGCGATCGGCGGGTTCTGGGCCATGTCCATCGCCGTGGCCGCGCGCCTTTCCGAACCGCGTCACCTGGGCCGGGCTCTGATGATCGTGAACACCGGCACCACCGTGGCCACCGTCGCCGGCGTGCCGCTGGGCATCTACCTCGGCTCGATCTTCGACTGGCGCGTGGTCTTTGGTGCCGCGGCGATCATCTCGCTCGTGGTGGCCGCCCTGCTGCGCGCGGTCCTGCCGCCGGTGGCACCCGCGGCCGCGACCGGTTTCCGTGCCCTCGGTGATACCCTCCGGGTCCCCGGCATGCCGTGGGGGCTGCTCGGCCACGTCCTGGTCACCCTCGGCCACTTTGCCGCGTTCACCTACATTCGCCTCGCCCTGGAGCGGATCCCGGATGCCGGGGCCGGGGAAATCGCCCTCCTGCTGGCGATCTTCGGCGTGGGCGGGGTGCTGGGGAACTTCATCATCGGGTTGCTCGTGGATCGTCATCTCACCGTCATGCGATTCCTGGTGCCCGCCTTTATCGGCGGCGGCATCGCGGTGGTAACCATCTTCCCCACTGAGTTCTGGGTGGTGGCCCTGGCGGTGGCGATCTGGGGTCTCGGATTTGGCGCCTGGCTGCTCGTGGTCTCCACCTGGATGGGCCGCCTCGCCCCCGAGCGGATGGAGGCCGGCGGTGGGTTGCTCGTGGCTGGATTCCAGTTGGCGATTACCATCGGCGCGGGTATTGGCGGTCTGATCGTGGATGGTGCGGGGGTCACCGTGGCGCTGGCCGCGGCCGCGGCCTCCGCGCTGATCGGCGGGCTGATCTTCGGGTTCGTCCGGCAGAGTGCGCCCACACCGGTGGCCGAGCCCGAGACCGCGCCGGTCGGCTAGCTCGCTCCCGGCCCGTGCTCCTACGGGCGAGTCTGACGACCGCGGCACCCCGTCCGGGTGACGCGGCCGCGGGCGAGTGACACGGCCGAATGCGGTGACACAGCCGAGTGGGGTGACACAGCCGAGTGGGGTGACGCGGCCGCGGGTTGGTCGCGCCTACGCCGCGGGCTGGGGGAGCGCGCGCCGGCCCTCGCGCCACAGCGCGGGAGCCGACCCGGTGTGCCGGCGAAAGGCGCGGCTGAACCCGGCCTCGGATTCGTATCCCAGGCGGTGGGCGGTATCGGCAATGCTGAGACCCTGACGGGTGAGGAGGTCCATACCCGCCTCCATCCGCACGCCGGTCAGATATGAGGCCGGGGTTTGTCCGACCAGCGTGTGGAAGCGTTCGGCAAAGGAGGACCTGGACATTGCGGCCACTCGGGCCAGATCCTGAACGCTCCAGGCTCGGCCGGGCTCCGCGTGTAGCGCATCGAGTGCCCGCGAGATAAAGGGATCGGTGACGCGGTGCAGCCAGCGCTCCGGTGCGCAGCCCAGCTCCACCCACTGGCGAACAATCGACGAGACGATCATGTTGGTCATCAGGCCGCACACCACCAGATCGCCGTCGCGGCGGGGCTTTGTCGCTGCGGCCTCGGTGGCTGTCTGTACGCAGCGAGCCATGGAATCGATCAGTGCTGCCAGGTTGGGTTCATGCTCGTGAAAGCGGGTGACCAGGAGGGCATCGGGGAAGCGGTCCAGCGTGTGCTGGCTGGGTTCGGTGGGGGAAAAGGAGATGCTGACCACGTTGGCGTCCGCCCCCGCGTGTGCCCGCACCTCGTGTAGTCGACCGCGCGGGTAAAACAGGACGTCGCCCGCCTCAAGATCAATCCACTCCGCTCCCACACGCATCGACACCGCTCCCGCGGATACCAGGGAAAAGCCGGCGGAGGCCGGCGGGTGCGCGGCGCGTTGCCCGGCCGTGTAGAGCGTGCGCTGAGACTCGCTCAGGACCCACTCGAGGGAGGCGAGTGCGCGATCCAGGGCTCCGACGACGGGTGCGGCTTCTCGGGTGGCAGGCATGAACGATTCAACCGGTAGGGAGGGGGCGCTTATTCCCTGACTCACGGGCTGACCGGGAGCGGGGATTCCCGATAAACCAATCTGTGCCAGACTGAGGGGGACACAGGGGGGTGCAAATGTACGGTGAATTGCAGCGGGGGCCGCGCTGGCTTGCAGGTATCGGCTGGTTTGCCGAGCTTGCCACGGTGGTGTTCTTCTATTTTCTCGCGACCACCCTTGCCGATCACTGGGGTACCGATGCGGCACCCTCGCTGATGGTCGGCTTGATCGTCGGAACCCTGGTGCTCGCGCCCGCAGGCCTCGTGCTGGTACAAAACACGGCGCTGGTCAGGGTGGGAAACGGGTCCGTTTCCGGTTACCTCCTTCCCTTTCGGATGTTTCGGATTCGCGCGGAGCGGATCGATGTGGTGCGCCGCACCGAGGACGTGAGCGGAAAAAACATCGCCGGGCTCGGCTACCGCAGCGCCGGCGGTCGACGCTATCTCCTCCTGGACGCCGGACCCGCAGTCGAGATTCGGACTCATGATGGGCGCGTGTTTGTGCTCCGCACGGATGACCCGGAGGCGATGATCAAGGCGGTCGAGGCCGAGTGCCTGGCCGCGCGGGTCCGGAACCCCGAGGAGTCCCGAACCCGCTAACACGGTTGCGTTTGTTCGGGCCGGTTAGGTCCGGTCAGCTTCCGGGGCGTGGCTGCGTCGTCGTGCGAGCAGCGCGCCAGCGCCCAGCAGGAGTGCGATTACCGCTCCGAACGCGGGAACACTGAGACCCAGCCCGGTCTGGGCCAGGGACGGGTTGGAGGCCCCGGGTGCCACGGGGAGTGCGCTCGACGTTGCACTGCCGGGGGACGTGGGAGATCCGGGAGTAGCGCTGGTTCCCGGCGCGCTCGGCTCCGCAGACACCGGACCCGTGGGAGTCGAGGAGGTAGGGGCCGAGGACGTGGGGGTCGCGGTGGGCGTTGTGGTGGCGGTCGGCGACGCGGTCGGAGTTTCGCCCCCACGGGTATCGGTCACCGAGATGTTCAGGGTGCCCGAGGTTGTGTAGTTGTATGTCTGGCTGCCGGGGGTCAGCGGAGCCGTCCAGGTCAGGGTTTTGGGACCGAATGTGGCAAAGGTGAAGGTGTTGGATGCGGCGTCATAGCTAAATCCGGGATCGGTCGAGGTGGGCACGATGATTGACCCGTCCTGATTGCGGAGCGGGTTGTTCACCGGGGTCAGAGGGTGAATCGCGGGGAGGGTTTCCTGCTGCGGCTCGGCAAAGAAGTAGTAGCGAACCACCAGATCGCCCAGTGCCGAGAAATCGGTGATGTGGTTGCGCTCAATGTGGATATCGCTCAGTGTCAGACCAGCGCGGGTCAGGTTGCGCCCGAGTGCTCCCAGCGGAGCCGCGTCTCGAATGCTATTGCCCGAGATATCCAGGAAGTGCAGTCCGGTGAAGTACTCGATGCCGTCCAGACGAGCGATGCCGGCATCGTGACAGTGCGCCGAGATCTGCGCATCGGAATCGGCGGCCTGGGCGGGCAGAATGTCCGCATTTTCCGGCTGGCCCAGTGCCGCGTTGAGACAGGCCCGCAGGGCGGAATCGGGGATGAGGATCGGTGTTTCCGCGGCGTGTGCGGGCGAGACGGTGCCGAGGAGAATCCCGAGCAGTGCGGCCACTCCCACCGCTCCCACGCCGACCCGGCTACGAGGGTGTGGGGCGGTCGGTCGAGTCAAAAATGATGATGTCATGCGCATTCCCTTGATCGGGCTCAGGGCCTCGACCATGAGAACCGCATCGACACCTTGAGCGGAGGGAAGCCCGCGGTTGCGGGCCCCGAGGGCCGACGCTAACAGCGGATATGCTACGTAACGTATTGATTAGCGCAGGTTTAGCGCAGGGTCGGGGAATTCTGCCCCCAGTACGGGAGGGTGTCAGTGCGCGGCCGTGAGTGTTGCCAGTGCCTGGGTGGTTGCGCGGGCGATCAGGGCATTGCTGTACTCGGCGTCCTGCGCGTCCTTGCTGGACATCACCGCGAGTACGAGCGGTGCTCCGGTGGGTGGCCAGAGGATGGCGATGTCGTTGCGAGTGCCGTAGTAGCCGCCGCCGGTCTTATCGGCCACCACCCAGTCTGTGGGAACGCCGGCACGAATGAGCTCGCCGCCGGTGGTATTGGCCTTCATCCAGTCGGTGAGGAGCTCACGCTTGTTAGGCGGCAGGTGATCGGAGACCCCAAACAGAGCGAGTGTGTGGGCGTGGGCGCGCGGGGTGGTGGTGTCGCGGGGGTCGCCCGGGGTTGCCTCGTTGAGGTCGGGTTCGATCCGGTTGACGCTGATGGTGTGATCTCCGGCCTCGCGCAGGAGCTGCTGCAGGCCGGCGGGGCCACCGAGGCGATCAAACATCAGGTTGGCGGCCGTGTTGTCGCTGTATTGGAGTGCCGCGGTCACCACGTCTCGAAGCGGCATGCCGTCCTCGATGTGTTGCTCGGTAATCGGTGAATACGAGACGATCTGCTCGGCAGTAAAGGTGACATGCTCCTCGAGTGCCGCGATATCGCGGGTCTGGAGGATTGCCGCGGCCTGGTGGGCCTTGATGGTGGAGGCAAAGGCGAAGCGTTCATCGGGGCGATACTCAACCGTCCGCTGCGAGCCGGTGTCGATCAGGAACAGTCCGAGTCGGGCACCGTACTCGGCTTCGAGGGCGGCGAACGCCGCGTCGGAGCGGAGGGCAGCACGGGGAGAGTGGGCGGTGTCCTCGGAGGTGGATGGGGGTGCCGAGTGTGCGGGTTTTGTGGAGCAGGCGGTCAGCAGGCCGGCGACACCGGCCGCGGTCAACCCTAAGAAGGTGCGTCGGTTGAGGTGTGTCATGGTGACTCCTAGTGGTGAGGTTTCCTTCCATTCTTCACGCCAACTTGTGTATTAGCATAAAACCACCTAGTATTTCAGTACCGGCCTTCCTCTTCGGGGAGGGAGTGGCGGTAGGCCGTGCGAAAAGGGCACAGGGTAAGCCCGCGCAGCCGGTTCGGGGTGAGGTTCTTTCTTGACTCACCCCGAACCCACCCGGTCGCTAGGAGCAGGTGATTCGCGTGATGCCGGTGGTGCTGGATGCCCCGGATCCGGAAGAGATCGTGTTCTTCAACGTGGTACCCGCATAGGCGCGAACGGTGCTCGAGGCCCGGTTATTCGAAATCGAACGCACGGTGCCGATGGCGCTAAAACTCGTGTTGGTTGCCGGGCAGGCCGAGTAGGTGAGTCGGTCGCCGCCATAGTTGAGCAGCGAATACGCGCAGTAACGACCGCTCGCGCAGTTGCCCGCGGCCAGTGCGGACAGTGAGCGGGCAGATGCCGCGGGCTCGGCACTGAGCGTCGCGATCACGTCCCCGTTGTCCCAGGTGATCTCGTTCCAGGCGGTCTGCTCGCCTCCGTGGACCGAGATGATCGAGTCCACCCGCGCCTGCATCGCATCGGCGGAGGAGCCCTGTGCGGAAGCGATACTCGGGGTGGCCAGGGTGAGGAGCGTCAGGGCTGCGGCAGCCAGGGTTGTGCGGAGAAAACGCATGTTACGGGTATCCGTTTCGGGAGGGCACGCGGTGGGTGGCGCGTGTGGGATGGGGGATCCGCTAGCGCTCCCAGGCGACGTAGTCGATCACCGACGGGGAGGCAATATCGGTCCTTGAGCTTCCAACATAGAGGGTTTCCGCCGCCAAAATCTGCCCGTGTTTGGGGGACACGATGAGCCGATCCTCGAAGTCGGGTGAGCGATCTCGAGCCTGGAAAACGATGCCCGTGCGGTCCAGCCGGTCGGTGGTCTGGCCCGCCACCGTAATGCTCTTCAGGGTCGCCAGGTATCCCAGCAGCGCCGACTCCTGGGCGCGAGTGATGGGGAAATTGGAGAGAATGCTGGCGATCTCGCGGAACGTTTGCCCGTCGCTCAGATGCGGGTCTTCGGTGAGGGCGGCCAGATAGGCACCCACCTCATCGACGTTTGTCGGGGGGCCCGATTCCGCCGGGAACTCCCACTGCCCCGAGGGGAAGTTTTCATCCACCAGCACGGTGCCCGGCTTGGGCAACCCGGCGGACGCCTGTCCGGGGAAGGGGGGTGCCGCGGTGAGGACCAGGTGAACCGAGCCATCCGCGGCGAATACCGTCTCGCTGCGCTGGGGTTCGGTGACCGAGGATTCGATTGAACCGTCCTCGGCGATCGAGGTGTTCAATGACCACATCTGGGCGCGGATGGTTGAGCCTGCGGCAGGCTGGGTGCGTTGCATCTGGGCCATCTCCGTCAGCAGTGTGGGGGCCGTGCCCGATACCGGGGTGAGCTCAAGCAGGGGTGGGGTCGAGGCCAGGGCAGGGCCGGGATTGATCAGCGCAATGACAAAAATCGCCACCGCGGCGAAAGCCGCCATCGCGCCCGCGGCCAGGCCCATGCGCCGACGAGGGGTGCCGGGACGGTTCGACGGGCGTCCCTCGGTTCGGGCCGCGGAGGTCCGGCCGGGTCGACGCGCCAGGAGGGGGCGGCGAGACTCGGCGTGCACGAGGTGCGCCCCGGCGGGAGTGCGGGTGCCCGCCGCCTCCGCCGCCTCATAGGCGGCCAGCTCGCTCAGCGCGCGCTCGGAAAGTGGGGTGTCGCGGTGTACGGTGCCCGGATCTGCCGCGCGCAGGACGTCGCCCAGGAGATCATTCATGAGTCGAAACCTCCGTGGTGGCGTTGTGGTCAAGGTCGGCGAGGGCGGTGCGCAGCAGTCTGCGTGCCCGTACCAGGCGGGTGCGGATCGCCAGGGGTGTGGTGCTGAGAATGTCGGCGATCTCACGGGTGGTGAGATCCTCCCAGTAGGTCATCATCAGGACGTCGCGATGAATGTGGGGGAGTCGTTCGAGGGCGTCTCGGATATCGGCGTGGGTGTCGTCATCACCCTGCGGTCGGGCGGAGAGTTTTTCCCCGAGATGGGTGTGTAGATTCTCCTGGCGCTCGCGGCGTCGGTACTCGTTGCCGATCAGATTGCGTACGACGCCGTAGAGCCACGGAACGCTGAGGGGTTCCCCGGTGCAGTGTCGTTCCCAGGCAATGCGGAAGGCCTCGGTCGCGATTTCCTCGCCGTCCTGGCGGGAGCTCAATCGTCGTTCGGCCACACCCACCACCAGCGAATGGTTGGCGCGGAAAAACTCCGAAAATTCGCTCACACCGCCACCCCGTCTCCACTGAGAAGCCCACATAATCGAGGCGGGATTGCCGCCCGATTCCCCACAACTGGGAACACCGAACTGTAGCATTCGAGCGTTCCGTGGTGTGTGGGCATGGTCTCTGGGGTGGAAGGGTCGGGGTGGATCAGCAACGAAGCGGTGGGCCGCTGCCGTGGAAGAGGTGCGAATCAAGCCGCCCCACGCAGATCCCGACAAGCGTGAAGATCGCGCCCGCCGTGCCCAAAAACCGTCTCATATTCATCAGACGGCCCTCCCCCCGGATAGGCACGGCGGTTCTCGCGTGCAGTGCGAGGCGAAGTGCCTCATCTAGGTTGTTTCCGGAAGTGGGGGATATGTGACATTGGCCCCCAAACTTTTTTCGGAAAATTTTCCCGCGGCGGCCGGGCGGCTAGTTTTTGGGCGGCAGGGTGAGGATCTCGACCCCGTGCTCGGTGATCGCTACCGTGTGCTCACTGTGGGCGGTGCGCGCGCCCGTGGCGCTGCGCAGGGTCCAGCCGTCGGGGTCGGTGATCAGGCGGTCGGTGTCCTCCATGACCCAGGGTTCCAGGGCGAGCAGCAGGCCCGGGCGGAGGGTGAAGCCGCGGCCGGGGCGTCCGTCATTGGAGATGTGGGGGTCCTGATGCATGGTGGACCCGATGCCGTGACCGCCAAACTCCAGGTTGATCGGGTAGCCAGCCCCGCTCAGGACGGTGCCGATCGCGTGGGCAATATCCCCGGTGCGTGCACCCGGGCCGGCGGCGGCGATCCCCGCGGCCAACGCGCGCTCGGTGGTTTCGATCAGCGCGACGCTCGCCGGCGGGCGGGCCTCACCCACGATAAAGCTGATCGCCGCGTCCGCCGAGATGCCATCGAGGGTGACCGCCAGATCCAGGGTGAGCAGGTCGCCATCGGCGAGCACGTAGTCGTGGGGGAGGCCGTGGAGGACGGCATCATTGACGGCGGTGCAGATGTAGTGCCCAAATGGCCCGCGCCCAAATGAGGGGGCGTAGTCCACGTAGCAGGACACGGCCCCGGCGTCGAGGATCATCGCGCGAGCCCAGCGATCAATCTCCAGCAGATTGGTGCCGATGCGGGTGCGGTTTTTGAGGGTGTGCAGGATGGTGCCCACCAGAGCGCCGGTCTTGCGGGCGCGGTCGAGCTCGTCGGGGGTCAGGATTTCGATCATGGGGGCCTCTCGCCAGAATCCAATAACTATACCGGTCAAACTATACCGGTATAGGATTGGCTCATGGTTAGACTGCCCCTCACCCCGGAAGAGGTCGCGCGCGGGGAACGCCTCGGTGCCCTCCTGCGGCGCGCCCGCGGCGAGCGATCGATGCTCATGGTTGCCTTGGATGCGGGGATCTCGCCCGAGACGCTGCGCAAGATCGAATCCGGCCGCGTGGCCACCCCGGCGTTTTCCACCATCGCGGTGATTGCCGGAGTTCTGGGGCTCTCCCTCGATGCCGTCTGGGCCGAGATGAGCCCGGTCGAGTGCGTGGATGACGCGGCCCGGGTGCAGCCGCTGGCGTCCTAGCGGCACCCGCGCGGCCGTCTGGCCGCTGCGTGGGTGCCTCGTCTTTGTGTGGGCACCCGGTCTTCTGGCGAGCAGATCGACAAGCGGGCGAGACCATGCCGGTCTCGCCCGCTTTCGTGATTAGCCGTTGTTGATCGCGGTGGCCACGATCGTTGCCCGGCCGAGGATGTGGCCGAAGATATTGAACCCGAGGAAGGCCGGAGTCGCATCGGGGCCCACGCCCAGGTCGGCCACATCGAGGGCGTGCACGGTGATGAAGTAGCGGTGTTCGCCGTGGCCGGCGGGCGGGGCCGATCCGAGGAAGCGAGCCGCGCCGCTGTCGCCGCGCAGCTGAAGCGACCCATCCGGGAGGCCCGATCCGGTCTCGTCCCCGGCACCCTCGGCCAGCTCGGTGACCGAGGCGGGAATACCCGTGACCGCCCAGTGCCAGAAGCCCGAACCGGTGGGTGCGTCCGGGTCAAAAACGGTGACCGCGTAGCTCAGGGTGCCCTCGGGGGCACCGCTCCAGGAGAGCTGCGGGGAACGATCCTCGCCGCCGGGAACTCCGAACAGACCCGAGTACTGGGCGGGACCAAACGCCTCACCGTCGGCGACGGTGCTGCTGGTCAGGGTGAAGGAGGGGACCTCGGGAAGCCGAGCAAAGGGGTTGTTGAGGGTGGTCATGAATGCTCCTTGTGAGTGGTGGGGGACGGGAGACGGAGGAGGGCGAGAACGATCAGGGGAACCAGGCCCACGCCGACCATCATGGCCCCGATAGCTGAGGGTCCGGTGATACCGAGTGAGGACTCCAGGGCCAGCCCGGCCACCCAGGATCCCAGCGCGACGCCACCGTTATAGGCGGCAACCGCGGAGGCGGCGGCGAGGGTGGGCGCGGTGGGGGCGAGCCGGATCGAGAGCCCGGTGGCCAGCGGCGGCACACACATGCCCGCGGCACCCACCACAAAGAACAGGACAAAGCTCCAGACCGGGTTGATCGAGAGCGGAACCAGCAGGGCCAGGGCGATCGCCCCGATCAGCGTGGCACCGAGGTAGGTCGCGATCGCGTGCCGGTCGCCCAGGCGTCCGGCCAGGTTGGTGCCCAGCAGACAGCCGACGCCATAAACCACCAGCACGATCGGAACGCTCCAACCGGGCAGGCCGGTGCGGTTCACCAGCAGCGGCTGAATGTAACTGAACGCGGCCATGACTCCGCCGCTGACCACCGCTGTGGCCGCGAGGACCAGCCAGATGCGAACCTGACCGAACGCGCGTAACTCGGCACCGATGGAGGTTTGGTCGCCGGTGTTGTGGGTGAGGGTGATGCGGGAGATGATCACCGCGGCGATCGCGGTGAGGATGGTGAGCAGCCAGAAGGTGCCGCGCCATCCCACCAGCTGTCCCACGAAGGCGCCCAGCGGGACACCGGCCACGGTGGCCAGACCCACACCGCTCATCATCAGCCCGAGGGCGCGGGAGGCCAGTGCCGGGCCGGCGGCCGAGGTGGCAACCACCGCGGCGACGGCCCAGAATGCGCCGGTGGCCACCGCCGAGACGAATCGAGCAACCAGGCTCATCTCGAAGCTGCTGCTCAGCGCGGTGAATGCATGACCCAGCGCGAAGATCACCAGCGCGCCCACCAGGGTCACGCGCGGATGTAGTTTTCGGGTGGCCACGGCCATGACCGGTGCCCCGATGACCATGCCGATTGCGAAAATGGTGATCAACAACCCGGCGCGAGCCTCGGTTACCTGAAGATCGCCGGCAATCTGCGTGAGCAGACCGGCCACGATGTTCTCGGTGGTGCACATGAGGAAGGCACCCACCATCAGGATGGGGACCACGGCCGGCATTTTGCCGGGAGTGGTGTGCTGGGCGGTCGTGCTGCCCGGGGGACTCTGGTGTGACATGGTGAGCTTTCTGTTGAGGCACGGGGATCGCGGAGCCGGATAACACGCGGCTCGACGCGAAGGTCATACTTCTAGAAAACGCCGTTTGCTCAGGGCGCGGAACGCCCGCTCGAACAGTGGTCTGGCCCACCCAGGGTCTAGCAGGGCACCCCACACCCGGCGGTTTGCAACCTAGGATGGGCCTCATGGACAATCGACGAGCCGAGATTAAGACGTTTCTCGCCTCGCGGCGTGCCCGAATCACCCCCGAGGAGACCGGCGTACCGACCTTCGGTGGGGTGCGACGGGTTCCCGGCCTGCGGCGCGAGGAGGTTGCGTTCCTGGCCGGGGTGAGCGTCGACTACTACGCGCGGATCGAGCGCGGGCATACGTCCGGGGTGTCCCCCGAGGTGCTGGATGCGATCGCCGATGCGCTGCGCCTGGACGAGGCCGAGCGTGAACACCTGTTTGACCTGGTGCAGGCAACCAGGCCGGTGGGGCCCGGCGCGCGCTCCGCCCGTCGTTCCGTTACCACCCGGGTGTCGCTGAATCTCCAGCTGGTGCTGGATGCGATCACCGTCCCCGCGTTTGTGCAGAATCTGCGCGGGGATCACGTGGCCGCCAATGCGATCGGTCGAGCCCTCTACGGGGACCCGAGCGACGAACCCGGTGTGCCCTTCAACTACGCGCGCTTTGTGTTCCTGAATCCCCGCGCGCCCGAGTTCTATCGCGATCTGGACCGGATGAAGCGCAATAACGTGGCCCTTCTGCGACAGGCCGTGGGCCGTGCCCCCGAAGACCCGGGACTCCAGGCGCTGGTGGGGGAGCTCTCGACTCGGAGCGTCGAGTTCGCGGACCTCTGGGCCTCCCACGACGTGCTGCGCTACCGATCCGGGAGCAAGCGCTACCACCACGCACTGGTGGGAGATGTGGAGTTTGGGTACGAGTCCTTCGAGGTGACCGGGGCCTCCGACCTGCTGATGCTGGTCTATACGGTCGAACCGGATTCACCCACGGCACAGGCCATGCAGCTCCTGGCCAACTGGAGTGTTCCGGCGGAGAATACCTACTGACGGAGGGATCCCGAAGTCTGCGATTGGCCGCGCTGCGGACCGGGAGCCTTAGTCGGCCCGATCACTGGTGCGAAAGCGCTGCTGAAACACGCTGGGCGGCATGCCGAGGCGGGTGACAAAGAGGCGACGCATGGTATCCGCACTCTGGAATCCGGCTCGGCGGCTGGTGACGCTGACCGACTCGCCGCGTAGGAGCAGAGCCTTGGCCGTGTCCAGTCGCACCCCCTCGACAAAGCGGGCCGGGGTCATGCCGAGCTCGGACTGGAACAGGCGTGAGAGGTGGCGGGTGCTGAGCCCCGCCGCGGCGGCGAGCTCGGTGATTGAGTGGGCGGCGGCCGGGGCCTCGATGATGATTTCGATGACCCGCTGCACCGCATCATGACTCCCGCGGGACACCTCGTTCAGGGTCGAGAACTGCGATTGTCCACCGGGCCGCCTCAGGTACACCACCAGCTGGCGGGCGACCTCGCGGGCCAGCTCGGGGCCAAGATCGGTCTCGATCAGCGACAGCGCCAGGTCGATACCCGAGGAGACCCCGGCGGAGGTGTGGAAGCGACCGTCGCGAACAAAAATGGAGTCCGCGGTGACGGTGATGCCCGGATACAGCCGGGCGAGAAGGCTCGCATGGGCCCAGTGGGTTGTGGCGCGGCGTCCGCTCAACGCACCGGTGGCCGCCAGCAGGAAGGCCCCGGTGCAAACAGAGGCGACGCGGGCCGAGATATCGACCAGTCTTGCGGTGGCCTCCAGGGTTTCCGGGGGAATCGCGGCCGTAGGGAGGGCGTCGCCGCCGGGGATGATCAGCGTGTCTGCGCGGGTGAGATCCCGAGCACGGGTGGTCACGGGGAAGGGGGCGCCGATCGAGGTGGGAACCGGGGCGCCGTCCGCCGAAACATATAGCAGCTCGTAGTGGGCGCCCAGCCGGTTCGCCTCGGCAAAAACCTCGGCCGGGCCGACGATATCCAGCTGTTTGACACCGGGAAACAGCAGGAAGGCGATCGAGTGGCTGGGCATCCTCCAGTATGTCTGTATTAGAGGGATATCTGTCAATTTGGACACTGTGAGATCGGCCGCGACCGGGGGAGCCTGGATGCAGGCTCCCGAGCGGTTCGGCGGGCTGCACATTCAAGGAGAACACCATGACCGAAACGATCGCCGGAATCACGATCCCCGACACCGCCCTTGTCCGCGATATCACGGAGTATGTGCGTGAGCATGAGAGCGAGCTGCTCTTCCATCACTCCCGCCGCGTGTTCCTGTTCGGTTCCCTGATGGGGCAGCACCGCGGGCTGAGCGTGGATCCCGAACTGCTCTACGCCGGTGCCATGTTCCACGACCTCGGGCTGACCGACACCTTCCACACCTCGCAGCTGCGCTTTGAGGTGGACTCCGCCAACGCCGCCCGGGCATTCCTCACCGCCCGCGGCGTGAGCGCTGCGGATGCGCAGAAGGTGTGGACCGGCATCGCGCTACACACTACCCCCGGCGTGCCTGAGTTTATGGAGCCCGAGGTCGCCCTGGTCACCGCCGGGGTGGAGACGGACGTGTTGGGGATCTGGTACCACGAGCTGAGCGCGGAACAGCGGTCCGCGGTCGTCGAGGCGCACCCGCGTCCGGACTTCAAGATCCGGATCCTGGCGGCGTTTACCGCGGGCAATGTTCACCGACCCGACTCGACCTTTGGCAATGTGAACGCCGATGTGCTGGCGCACTTCATGCCGGGCTATGTGCGGGGCGACTTTGTCGAGGTGATCCGTGGGAACCCCTGGGCGGAGTAGCCGGGCCGGGTAGTGAATGGCCGACAAGCCGGCGGCTCTAGCGCCGCATCCAGTGCGCGCAGCACCGCTACAAACTGGAGTTCCGCCGTCCAGGTCGCCGGGTTTCCGGCGGCCAGGACGCACACTCCTTCGGTGGTTGCGGCGAGCAGGGCCGCGCGAGCCTCGGCCTCGGACGTGGAGAGCGAGGGGATGGCTGCCAGGATGAGCCGGGTGAGGCGAAGTCTGAAAGACCCGCTGTGTAGCGCGTGGCGTTCGGCCAGCACCTCATCACCAAAGGCTGAGGCCAGAAATCCTACCCAGACGCGGGCGTTGGCCAGGCCATCCTCATCGGCGGCGAGGGTTCCCAGTGCAACCGAGCGCAGCGCATCCACCGGGTCGGTGGCCTCGGCCTCGAGCCGTTCGGCGCGGAGGCGGGTGCGCTCGTGCAGGCGGTCTCGAGCATCCAGCAGGAGTGCCCGCTTATCGGTGAACGTGTGCAGTACGAGCCCGGTGGTGCAGCCCGCGCGTTTGGCAACCGCACGCAGGGTGAGGCCGCCGGGTCCGTCTTCGGCCAGGGTGGCCCACACCGCCTCGGAGAGGAGTTGGCGCTGGGCGTGAGGATCGTGCGGTCGGGGCATGTGGACAGCGTAACATGTGTTACGGTAACACTTGTTACGAAAGGATTGTGCATGAACTGGCTGATCGAGGACGTCCCCTGGGAGGACGTCGACGGGGCAAACCTCCGCCTGGCACAGCGCGCGGAACTGGACGCGCGCTACGGCAGCGACGATCATGAGCCCGGTCATGCCCCTACCGCCGATGAGATTCCGGTGTTTCTCGTGGCGCACGATGAGGCGGGCGCAGCCATTGCGTGTGGCGGTCTGCGAAGCGTTCCCGAGACCGTGTTTGGTCCTGGGTACATGGAGATTAAGCGCATGTATGTGGCCCCCGCAGCCCGAGGTACCGGTATCTCCACCGCGATGCTGCACCGCCTTGAGGATGCGGCCCGAGCGCTCGGTGCACACCGTATGGTGCTGGAAACAGGTGAACGTCAGCCCGACGCGATTCGCTTCTACACCCGTGAGGGCTACGCTCAGATCCCCGGTTTTGGAGACTACGCGGGCGCATTCGAATCCGTGTGTTTTGGTCGTGACCTAGCCCCGCGACCCTAGTCGACGGTCGGGTCCGATTTCGGCCAGCTTCGAGTTCTTCGAGGTGTTTGACTCGAACTATGAACCGGATTGAAACCTTCAGAGCCCTGCACCACGCCGCCGTCCCGCTCCTGCTCCCTAACGCCTGGGATGTGGCCGGGGCACGCATCCTCGAGGTAGCTGGCGCGCAGGCGATTGCCACCACGAGTGCGGGTATCGCCTGGGCACAGGGTGCCGCCGACGGGGGCGTGCTCAACCGCGATCGAATGCTCGCCACCCTGGAATCGATCGTCGCCGCGGTGGCGGTTCCGGTCACCGCGGATATCGAGGGCGGGTACGCCGAATCCCCGGAGGGGGTCACCGAGACCGTCCGGCTGGTGTGTGCCACCGGTGCCGCGGGTATCAACATCGAGGACGGCCCGCGCACCCCCGAGGAAACGGTCGCGCGTATCCGCGTCGCCCGGGAAGCATCAGTAGCCCTCTTCATCAATGCGCGCACGGACGTGTTTCTCTCGGGCGAAGGGGATCTTCCCGCGCGCATCGCCGAGACGATTCGGCGCGCCACGTTGTATCTCGCCGCCGGTGCCGACGGGGTGTTTGTGCCCGGTGTGGTTGATGCCGAAACCATTGGGGAGCTGGCGCGGGGGATTTCCGGTCCGCTCAACGTGATGATTGGCGAGGCCACCCCCGGTGTCGAGGAGCTGGGCACCCTCGGGGTTGCAAGACTCAGTTCAGGATCGGCTTTCGCCCAGTCGGCCTATGCGGGTCTGCGCCGAGATGCCGAGCGATTCCTCACTGCCGCGCGGTGGCCGGCCAGGCAGATGGACTATGCCGAGCTGAACCGCCTGGTCGCGCGGGGGTAGGGTGCGAGTATGAGCGAGAATCCTGCGGGGGCGTCTGCCGGGGCCGCGTGCCGGCCGGGCGACCCGGGTTTTGCCGCGCGCTATCGGGCCATCGATGCTCGGGATACCCGGTTTGATGGACAGTTCTATACGGCCGTGTCCTCGACCGGGATCTACTGCCGTCCATCGTGCCCCGCCCGCACTCCCGCCGAGCGACATGTGACCTTCTACGGTTCGGCAGCGGCCGCCCAGATCGCTGGTTTTCGGGCGTGCAAACGCTGTGTCCCCGAAGCGGTGCCGGGAACCCCCGAGTGGAATCTGCGCGGAGACCTGGCCGGGCGGGCAATGCGGCTGATCGCCGACGGCGTGGTGGATCGCGAGGGGGTGGACGGCCTGGCCGCCACCCTCGGATTCACTTCGCGGCATGTGGCGCGCATCCTCACCGAGCAGCTTGGCGCGGGTCCGCTCGCCCTGGCCCGAGCGCGTCGCGCCCAGACGGCCCGAGCACTGCTGGTGGGCACCGATCTGGATATCGCCCAGGTTGCCTTCGCCTCGGGATTCGGATCGATCAGGCAGTTTAACACCACGATTCTTGAAGTGTTTGCCCAGACACCGGGCGCGCTGCGCGGGCGTGCGCGTCCGGTTCACCCCGAGCGGGCCGCGGGGGAGGCCGTGCGCATTAGTCTCGAGCTGCCGACGCGCGCCCCCTACGATGCTCCGGGAGTTTTTGCCTTCCTGGCGGCTCGCGCAATCGCGGGGGTGGAGGCCGTGGACCTAGCCGATTCAGAGAGTCTGCGATACGCGCGTACGCTGCGTTTGCCTGGTGGACCCGCCGCCGTCGAGGTACATGCCGATTCGGGAATGCGAGGCTGGAGGCTGCGCGCGGAGCTTGAACTCTCCGACCTGGCGGACCTCGCTACCGCGCTCTCGCGGCTGCGTCGGCTTCTCGATCTGGACGCCGATCCAGAGGCGGTGGATGCCGCGCTATCTCGGGATCAACACCTGGCTCCGCTCGTTGCGGCGGTCCCCGGAGCGCGTGTGCCGGGCACCGCGGACGCCCACGAGACCGTGATTCGGGCGCTGGTCGGTCAGCAGATTTCGGTGGCCGCCGCCCGCACGCATCTGGGGCGCATCGTCGCCGCCCTGGGGCAGGGATACACGTCACGCTTCGCGGGGCTGTCGGCCCTGTTCCCCACGATGCGAACGCTGGCCGCGGGGATCCCCGCACCCGAGCCGGGGGTCGCCCCGGACCCCGAGCGTATCCTCAGGCTCCCCGGACGTCAGGTCCAGACGGTGCGTGCGACTGCCGCCGCCCTGGCCGAGGGCGACCTGGTGGTACACGTGGGGGCGGAGGGCAAGGCGCTGAGGAAGGCACTGACCGACCGTCCCGGAATTGGGCCGTGGACCGCCGGCTATATTGCGATGCGGGTGCTGGGTGATCCTGATGCCTGGCTCGATCGCGATGTGGCCCTGCTTGCCGGGGCTCGCGCCCTGGGGCTGGGCGATCCGGCCCAGAGCGCTGCCGCCGCACATCGGGATCTGGCCGAGACCGCGCGCGCCTGGGCACCGTGGCGTTCCTACGCGGTGATGCACCTGTGGCGGGTAGCCGCGAGATAGGGCGCAGCCGTACCGGGTCATACCGAGGTGCTCTCCCACGGTGGTGCGCGACAGCCGAGCCGCGACATAGGCTGGGCTCATGGATTGGACCGGAGAACTGCGCCGCCGCCCGTTTATTAATACCGGGGAGGGGGACGGGGAGCTCACCGAGTACAACTGTGTGCTCTTTCCCGGGGAGGATCACGAGCTGACGATTCAGGCCTATGCCCCCGGACTCGAGGAACTCACCCGGTTTGTGCTGCCCGAGGTGCGCGAATTCCTGGACGGGCTGGACGCCCTGATCGAAAACCGAGACGAGCTCGATGCCGACCTCTCCCAGGTGATTTACTACCAGGGTCGCGTGGGACTGGTGTGGTGGTCGCGCGGGATGAACAACGAGTTTGTGGGCATCTACCGGCCCGATCCTGCGGGCTGGCGGTTCCTCGGGTTCGGCGACATCTTCGAGGACTGATCACGCCTGGCCGTGGCGGCTTCGACGGAACCCGCGGGTACCGGGTTTGTGCGGACGAAACCTGACGCGGCAATCGCCCGGTGACCAGGCAAAGAAAATGCCCGGGGTTGGTGGGCCGCAGCGGACGGTTTACCAGGGGGAATAACGCTGCGGGGCCACCAACCCACGGGCGGGGGATCCGAGAATTACGTTACGCCGCCGGTTCGGCGAAGGCCAGGGTTCCCCGGAAGCGTTCAGGAATCTCCCTGCTAGCTATCGGATTCGGTCGACCGTTCGGTTGTGCCCGACTGCTCGGTTGATCCCGACGACTCGGTCGCACTCAGTAATTCGGCCACGTCCAGCAGTGGCGAGGACTCGATCAGGCGCTCGCCCGCGGGTCCGTGCAGCAGCGCCTGGTCATCCCGGACCGGCACGATGCGAAAGCGGTCGGCATAGCGCGCCAGGGTGCGCTGAATTAGCACCAGGGGGTACGGCGGCAGCAGTCCGTCGGCGTGGGGGAGAACCACCGCGTCGGTCAGGCCGAGGCCGGTGGTGTCGGTGCCGGCGTGCAGACCCTTGGGGTCATCCAGCGGGCCGATCGGCCTGATGTCCGGACCGGCCAGAACCGAGCCGGCGCTCGATCCGATATACGGCAGGCCCGCCTCCACCCGCTGCTTCAGCAGGTCTGCTGCACCGGCCGTGCGTACGGCATCCAGAAGGGCAAACGTATCGCCGCCGGCCACATAGATCGCGTCCACCTCATCCAGGGCCGCGGCAAGGGACTCGGAGGTGTGGGCGGAGAGCGGGATCTCGATGATCGGGTTGCCCAGTGAGGCCAGGGCCTCGCGCTCGGCACGCACAAACGGCGCGTCGGTGAAGTCGCGGGTGGCGTCGGGAATGTAGCCGATCAGTGGGGTCTTATGGGGCACCGTTGCCGCCAGGAATGCGGAGACGGCACCGAGGCCGCGGGAAAGCAGGAGAAGATGAGTCACCCACCTACGGTACTCGTCCGCGCCGACATTTGCCCGGATCGAGACCTGGGAAAACCGTTAGTTAGGCGTCCTCGCGGCGCAGGTGCAGCAGCGGGAATGGGCGTCCGTCGCCGTCCAACTCCGAGCGGCCGACCACCGTAAAGCCGCGCGATTGATAGAACCCCAGTGCCTGCGGATTCTGTTCGTTCACGTCGATGGCCAGGTTGGGATGGGCGGCCACGGCGGCCGCGAGAAGCGCCGAACCCACGCCGCTGCCGCGAGCGTTATCGTGGACAAACAGCATCTCCAGCGAGCCCTCCGCCAGTCCCGAAAAACCCACGGGCACACCATCGATGGTGGCCACGGTGAGGGTGACGGCATCGAGGTACACGCTTTCGATGCGCTCCCGATAGAACTCAACATCCTCGGAGGTTAGGAAGTCGTGGGTCGCGGTGACCGCACTGTGCCACACGCTCATCAGGGCGGGATACTCGGGAGAACCGAGCGTGGGTCGCAGCGTGATGTGGTCGTTTTTCACGCCCCGATCGTACCGCAGACTGGGGGCACATCCTCGGCATTGCGGGCTATACACTCAATGTATAGTGACGTTATGGACAACGCACAGACCCTGCTCGGCCTACTGGAAGCCGCCCCGAGCCACGGGTATGACCTCAAGGGTGAGTACGACCGTTTCTTTGGTGGCAGTAAGCCGATGGCCTTCGGTCAGGTGTACTCCACGCTTGCCCGACTGATTCGGGATGGGCTCATCCTCGAACTCGCCGCCGAGGGCCACTCGGGCGGCCCCGAGCGCAAGAGCTATGCGGTGACCGACGCCGGCCGGATCCGGGTGCGGGAGTGGATGTTTACCCCCGACATCCCCGAGGCCGCCCTGCAGAGCAATCTGTTTGCCAAGACGGTGATCGCCCTGCTGCTGGATGAGGACGCCGGAACGCTCCTGGATGCCCAGCGCGCGTGCCACCAGGCCCGCATGCGTGAGCTCACCGCGGCAAAGCGCGGTGCCGACCTAGCGAGCGTGCTCACCATCGACCACGCGCTGTTTCACATCGAGGCGGACCTACGCTGGATCGAACTCACCGGTGCCCGCCTCACCGAGCTGCGGGCGGGGGTGCGCGGCGCATGAGCGACTTTGGTACCGATGTTGTGATTCGGGCACGCGATCTGCACCTCAGCTTTGGCCAGACCCATGCGCTGCGGGGGATCAGCCTGGACGTCTATCCGGGGGAGATTCTCGCGGTCATGGGCCCCTCGGGGTCGGGAAAGTCGACCCTGCTACACGCCCTCGCCGGTGTCCTGGTGCCCGACGCGGGCACCGTGCGGATCGGCAACCGGATGCTGGGAGAGCTGGATCAGACCGAGCGCGATGACCTGCGCCTACGCGAGTGCGGCTTCGTCTTCCAGTCCGGGCAGCTGTTGCCCGACCTCGGCGCGCTGGACAACGTGACCATCCCGTTGCTGCTGGCGGGGGTTAAGCGGCGCGAGGCCATTGCCCGCGCCCGCTTCGAGCTGGAACGCCTCGACATTGCCGAGTGCGCCACCCGCTATCCGGCCGAGCTGTCGGGCGGGCAGGCTCAGCGTGTGGCGATCGCCCGAGCCCTGGTGGCCCGGCCGCGGGTCCTCTTTGCCGATGAGCCCACCGGTGCACTCGACTCGCTCGCCGCCGAACACACGATGATCGCTCTGACCGACCTGGCCCGCGCCGACGGCACCGCGATCGTCCTGGTCACCCACGATGCCCGCACCGCCGCCTACGCCGACCGCGAGATTATCGTGCGGGACGGAAAAATTAGCGCCGGCGCTCTCGCCTATCCGGGCGCGCAGCGATGAGGCTCAGCCTGGCGCTGGTCCTCACCCGTGACCGGCGGGTCCGCGCACGCATTCTGGGGATCGCCGCGGGCATCGGGATCGGCGTCATGCTCCTCCTGCTGCTGTGGGGCGGATACCGCGCCCTGGAATCGCGCACCGAACGCTGGGATTCATACTCTCGCCTCGAACCATATTCCGAAACCACCTCGGCGGTGATTGTGCCGGGTTCCGGGCAAACCCTGGTGCAGGGGAGCATCGATAAGTTCCGTGGGGAGGCGATCAACCGCATTGATGTGTCCTCCTCGGATGCGCAGCCGGCGTTATTCAACACGGCGGTGACCCTGCCCAAGCCCGGGGAGTTTCTGGCCTCGCCCGCCCTCGTCCGGCTGATTGCCGAGAACGCGCCGGCCGAGCTGGGGATACGTTTTGGCACGCAGGCGGGCATCCTTCCCGATGCCGTGCTGCCAACCCCCGATAGCCTCGTCGCGATGGTTGCCCACACCGAACCGGAGATGCTCAGCAACTACAACGCCCTGGTGCTGCCCGAGAGCAGTCCCGAGAGTGGGGGCTTTGGTGGGATGCCGGTTTATGGATTTGTTGCGGTATTGGGTGCACTTGCGGTGGCAGCCCCGGTGCTGCTGCTGATCGCGATCGTGGCCGATCTGGGGCAGGTGGCGCGCCGCGAGCGCACGGCCCAGTTGCGCTTGTTGGGTGCGAGTCGCGGTGTGATCGCGCATCTTGCGGCGCTGGAGATGATCCCCGCGGCGATCCTCGGGGTCCTGTTGGGGGCGGCCGCAGCGTGGGCTACCGCGCCCCTGTTCGCGACAGTCTCGGTGCTCGACGGAACCTTTTTCGCCGCGGACCTGCGAGTGCCGGCCGGACAGCAGATTGTTGTGCTGGCGTTGCTTGCCGCCTGTGTCCCCCTGGTAGCCGCGATCCGCGCCCGGCGTGCCGATCGCGGAGCGCTTCCGGGTAGCGCCTCAGTACCCGAAACCGTGCCGAGTGTCTGGCGAATCGTTCCACTGGGGCTCGGGGTGATCGGAATCCCGGCGCTGATCGTCTTGCCGGACGTTCTGCGCGGAATGACCTACTGGGTGGCGGCGCTGCTGATCGTGAGCCTGGTCTGTGTGGGCCTGGTGATCGCCGGACCGTATCTCACCCGGCAGCTGGGGCGCGTGCTGGCGCGCAAAGCAAAATCGGCAGCGTGGGTGATTGCGCTGGGCCGCGCAATCCGACTCCCGCGGGCCACATTCCGCGCGGTGAGCGGCCTGGTGATCGCACTGTTTCTGGTGTCGATGTTTCAGATCTCAATGACCGCGAGGGTGGATATGTCCGTCCAAGCCGAACTATTCGGAACCCAGGAACCCGGGTTCACCCGGATGGTGACGGTGCAAAACGCCACGGGCAGCGCTGATCTGGCGGAGCGCCGCCGGGCCGCTCTGGGGAATATATCCGGAGTGGAATATGCGGTAAACGTGTACCAGCAGGAGGGGGACGTCGGACTGATAGTGGTGAGTGCTGAGGACGCCCAAGCCATGGGGATCACACCGGCTATGGTGGAACCATTCGTTGCGATCAGCCCGACGTTCGCTTCGGGTTTCGCGCCCGAGCCGACGGGGCAGCGGGTGGACCCCGGGAGTGAGCTGTCGATCGTCTCAACCGTGGCCCTCACCGATGGAACACCCGGCACCATCGAGCGTGCTCGCAGCACGATCTGGGCCCAGGGCCTGGCCTACGACACGGTGCCCACGGTTTTCGCCGAGGAGATGTACACCGACAGCCTGGGCTATTTCGCTCGCTTTTCCACCCTCGCCTCAATTGGGGCGCTGGTGGCCGGGGGAATCTCGATGCTGGCGCTGGCCGTCGCCGCCATTATTGGAGTCTCGGATCGGCGTGCGGTGTTCACCAGACTGCGACTGATCGGGGTGCGGGCGGGCACGCTTCGACGCATCATCGTCACCGAAAACGTGATTCCGCTGGCAGCCATGAGTCTCCTGGCTCTGGCGCTCGGGCTCCTTGCAGGCTGGGTGGTGATCCGAGTCTTCAGCGGGGGTAACCGGCAGGTGGGGTGGCCCGGTGCAGAGTATCTGATCACGCTGGCCCTTCTGGTGAGCTTTGCCGTGGCGGCGCTGGGCCTGGCGATGCTCAGTGTACGAGGAGCCACCAGCGGGGCACGGATGCGCGAGGAATAGGCCGCGGGGGCCGTGGAATCGGGAGGATCGCCACGGCCCCGAGC
This sequence comes from Mycetocola sp. BIGb0189, assembly GCF_024810155.1. Lineage (NCBI taxonomy): Bacteria > Bacillati > Actinomycetota > Actinomycetes > Micrococcales > Microbacteriaceae > Mycetocola > Mycetocola sp. BIGb0189. The sequence goes on along the minus strand of NZ_JANUED010000004.1, from coordinate 255,657 downwards.
GCCGTTACCCGGGTAGGCTGAATGCACCGTGCGGGATTCCGCGCGGCGAATTCGCGGGAGAGAAGAGGGCCCGATGCCGGATGTGGCACGCAACCAGCAGGGCGCGCGTGAGCGTCGCGACGCCATCGTGACGCTGCTGCGCGAGCGCGGCAGTCTCGCCGTCGCCGAGCTGCCCGAAACCTTCGAGGTGTCCCCGGAAACCATTCGCCGCGACCTGCGCGAGCTTGAGCGTGAGCGCCGGGTGGAGCGGCGCTACGGCGTGATTCGGATGGTGGAGAGCGGCGCGGTGGAAACCCCGATCGCGTTCCGCGAGACCAACCACACCGCCGAGAAGGTACGCATCGCCCAGGCCGCCGCCGGTCGCCTGGCGCAGGCGCGCACGCTGTTCCTGGACGAGGGGTTCCTGCCCGCACTGGTGGCCGAATCCCTGCCCGATGATCGCCCACTCACGGTGATCACCGCCTCGATTCCCGCGGTGCTGCGCCTGGCCAATCGGCCGCGAATCGAGGTCATCATGCTCGGCGGGCGGATCCGCCCGGCAACCCTCGGCGCCGTGGACTTTTGGGCGACCCGGGCGCTCGAGGGCTTTGTCCCCGACCTGGCGATCCTCGGTGCCAACGGCGTCTCGGTGGACGGCCTGCTGACCACCCCGGACCCGGCGGTGGCCGCGGTGAAGGAAACCGCGGTCAGGGTGAGCGCGCGACGGCTGTTCGTGGGTGACCACAACAAGTTCGGACGCACCAGTTTTGTGCGCTTCGCCAACGTCACCGACTTCGAAACGATGATCACCGGACAGGCGCTCTCGGCTTCGATCGCCCGCGAATATGCCGAGCGTGGGGCGCGGATCGTCCGGGTCTAACCCCGCCGGGTGATCCCGGTTGCGGGCGGGCGGCGGTCGTCTCCGTCGGCCACCGCGCACAACGGTCACCGCTCGGGTGCAACCGGTCAGGTTGGGACCGGTCACATCCCACAGAGCCCCGAAATACACGGATCTGGGCGCACACACATCGGTCACAAACCCACCATTCAATCGGTGGATCGCATCCCGTGTCGCGTGAAAGTCTGGGGGAACGGGTGAACACGCCCCGTGAGTCCCCAAAGGAGCAGACCGATGACCACCCAGCCGATTCCCGTGCCCATTGCCACGCTGGTACACGCAGCCGCCGATGCCAAGCCCGCCGAAACCCCCGCGGTGACCGCGTCCGGATCGGCCCCGGTGGAACTGCCCCGCTACGACCGTGCGGGCATCCGCACCGGCATTGTGCACTTCGGCCTGGGTAACTTCCACCGCGCCCACCAGGCCATGTTCCTGGATCGTCTGCTGGCCCTCGGCGAGGGCAACGAGTGGGGCATCTGTGGTGTGGGTGTGATGCCCGGGGACGCCCGCATGCGCGACGTGCTGGCCGCCCAGGACTCGCTCTACACGCTGGTGCTGAAGTCCGGCACCGGGGAGCTGGATGCCCGTGTCATCGGCTCGATCCACGACTACCGCTTCGCCCCCGATGACCGTGAAGCCGTGCTGTCCGAGCTGACCGCCGAGACCACCCGCATCGTCTCGCTCACCGTGACCGAGGGCGGCTACCGTCTGCCCGAGGAGGGTACCGAGAACCCGCTCGGTGTGTTCGATCTGATCGTCACCGGGCTCGCTCGTCGCCGCGCCGCCGGCACCGTTCCGTTCACCGTGATGAGCTGCGACAACCTGCCCGGCAACGGCGAGGTCGCCCGCGGCGTGATCCTTGAGGCCGCGCGCCGTCAGGATCCCGAGCTGGCCTCCTGGATTGCCGAGAACGTAGCCTTCCCCAGCTCGATGGTGGACCGGATCACCCCGGTCACCACCGACGCCGACCGTGCCCTGGTGCGCGACACCTTCGGCGTCGAGGACGCCTGGCCGGTTGTGGCCGAGCCGTTTGTGCAGTGGGTCCTGGAGGACCACTTCACCGCAGGTCGTCCGGCACTGGAAAAGGTCGGAGTGCAGCTGGTTTCCGACGTCGCTCCCTACGAGAAGATGAAGCTGCGCCTGCTCAACGCTAGCCACCAGGGCATGGCATACTTTGGCCTGCTGCTGGGGCACACCTTCGCCCACGAGGCCACCACGGATCCGCGCATTGTCGCGTTCCTGCACCGCTTCCTGGCCGAGTCGCGGCCGACCCTGGACCCGGTGCCCGGGATCGACCTCGACGACTATGTGAACACGCTGTTTGAGCGCTTCACCAACCCGGCCATTGCGGATACCCTGAACCGACTGGCGACCGATGCCGGCTCGCGGATCCCGACCTTTGTGCTGCCCACCATCGTGGATAACATCGCCGCCGGACGCGACGTCACCTTCGGTGCCGCCCTGGTGGCCAGCTGGGTCTTCCAGCTCGAGCGCGACGGCCACGCCCAGCCCGCGCAGACCGAGATTGAGCACAATCTCACCGCCCTGGCGTCCAAGCTGGAAGCCGAGCCGCGCGCGATCATCGAGTACGTCCCGGTCTTCGGCGACATCGCGACCCATGACGCCTTTGTCACCCCGTATCTGGCGACCCTGGAAGCCCTGCGCCGGGACGGTGCCGCGGCGACCCTGGACGCGCTGAACGGTTCGGCCGAGTGAGCCGATCCACTAGCCTGAAGACACTGGTTGTCAAAGGAGAAACCGCATGAGTAACACCCGCGCATTTGTGATCGGCGAGGCCCTGACCGACATCGTTTCGGGACCGAACGGCACCGCCGAACACCCCGGCGGGAGCCCGCTGAACGTGGCGATCGGCCTGTCCCGGCTCGACGTTCCCACGACCCTGCACACCCGCTTTGGCAAGGATGAGCGGGGTGCCGCGATCACCGCCCACCTCGCCGAGAGCGATGTCGAGCTGAGCGCCGAGTCCGTGACCGACGCCCCCACCGCGACCGCCCAGGCCAACCTGGATGAGACCGGAGCGGCGACCTACACGTTTGAAATCACCGGCGAGCTGGCCTCGATCGAGGTACCGGCGGATGTGACCCTGGTGCACACCGGCTCGATCGCCGCGTTCCTCGCCCCCGGCGCGGACGTGGTGGAGTCGATGCTCGCCGCCGCCCGCTCCCACGCGCTGATCAGCTTCGACCCCAACGTGCGCCCGATGATCGTGCCCGACCGCGAAGACGTCCGGGCGCGCACCGAGCGGATCGCCGCGCTGGCGGACGTCATCAAGCTCAGCGATGAGGACGCCGCCTGGCTCTACCCCGAGCTGACTCAGGAGCAGGTGCTCGCACACCTCGCCTCCTTCGGCGCCGGCCTGACCGCGATGACCCGCGGCGGCGAGGGCTGCCTGCTGTTCACCGGCGGGGTGCACACCGAGGCGAAGGCTCCGCGGGTCAGCGTGGCCGACACCATCGGTGCCGGCGACTCGTTTATGGCCGCGATGCTCGCGGCGATCCTGCGCCTGGACGCTGGAGCATCGGTGCGCGCCGGCTCGCTCGATTCCGAGACCTTGGATCTGATCGCCCAGGATGCGCTGACCGCCGCGGCGATCACCGTCTCCCGCGCCGGTGCTAACCCGCCGCGCACGGCGGAGCTGCGCGGCTAGAACGCGTGTGAACAAACGGCCGGTGCATGCACCGGCCGTTTGTGGTTAGGCGGGAACCGCGGCCCCCACGCCCTGCTCCTTCGCCCAGTGCTGACCCCAGGCATCCATCATCGCGACCATCTCGCGCAGCGATTCGCCCAGCGGGGTCAGCGAGTACTCAACCTTCGGCGGCACCTGCGGGTACACCTCGCGGTGGATGATCCCGTCCGCCTCAAGCTCGCGCAGCTGGCGGGTGAGGACCCGATCGGTGACGTAGCCGACCTCGCGGCGCAGCTCGCCAAAGCGCAGCGTGCCCTCGAGCAGCTTTTGAATGATGGTGAGCTTCCAGCAGCCGCCGAGCAGGCTCACGGTGACCTCGACCGAACAGATTTCCATGGCTTCGGCGGTGCTTGTACGCATTGACACTATCCCAACGGTTAGTAGCTGACAGAAAAGTGCATACTTCCCAAAATTGAATGCACCTGTTGGAATCGTCTCATGACAAAAACTCAGCCACAAGCCCTCTGGATTTACGCCCACCCCGAGGCGAAGTCCTTCAACCGCGACCTTTTTGACGCCGGCCGGGCCGAGCTGGAGAAAACCCACACCGTGGAAACCAGCGATCTCTATGCGATGGGTTTTGACCCGCTGCTCACCAGCGCCGATTTCGGCAGCCACGCCCACGACGACGACCCCTTCATGACACGCTGGGTTTCGGCCCGCGCCGACGGCGAGGTTCCCGCCGACGTCCTCGCCGAGCAGAACAAGCTCCTGGCCGCCGACCTGATCGTGATTCAGTTCCCGCTGTGGTGGTACGCGGTTCCGGCGATGCTCAAGGGGTGGATGGACCGGGTGTTTACCTCGGGCTTCGCGTTCGACATCGAGGATCCCGAAACCGGCGGCAGCCTGCGCTACGGCGACGGCCTGATGGTGGGTAAGCGCGCGCTGATCGTGGTTACCGCGGGGGAGCACGCCACGGCCCTGGGTCCGCGCGGCATCTCCGGGGACATCGACACGCTGCTGTTCGGGCTGACCCACGGCACCCTGTTCTACACCGGAATGTCGACCCTGTCGATCCACCTGATCGACCAGGCCGATGACACCACCGCCGAGAGCTCGGCTCGGGAGATCACCCGTCTGACCGAGCGCCTGGCCGGCGTGCACGAGGAGGCACCGGTGCCCTACCGCACCCGCAAGAGCGGCCAGTACCGACCCGCGCGTGTGCTGCGCGACGAGTTCGTCCCCGGCCGCGTGGATCTGGGAATCCACCGCACCGAGAGCGAGTAACGAGGACGCCCGGGCACGCCGCCTCCCCCTGGAGCGTGGTCGGGCCTCCCGGCTAGACTCGGTTCCAGGCGTGTGCGACCTCCGGCCGCGCCCCGACAGCAGGGATGGTTCTTCGATGACGCAGGCCGAGCAGGTTACCGATCCGATCGCCTATCACGGGGAGGGTGCCGTGTGGTCACCCGCCTGGGGTGGACTGCGCTGGGTGGACATGCTCGCCGGAGACATCCTCAGCCTCGATGCGCGCACCGGCCGGGTGGACCGCCTGGACACCGGATCCTCGGTGGCCGCGATGATCCGTCCCCGCAAAAACGGCGGCTTCCTGGTGGTGACCGAGCGCGAGTTTGCGCTCTGGAACGAGAGCGGCCAGGAGTGGGTCTCGGACCCGGTGTGGCAGGGTGCCTCGCACCGCTTCAACGAGGGCAGCACGACCCCCGAGGGCAACCTCTTTGTGGGCACGATGGGTTACGACCAGGTTCCCGGAACCGCCGAGGTATTTGGCTTCGGCGCGAACCGCGAAATCACCCCGCTCTTTGACGGCGTAACCATTTCCAACGGCATGGGATTCACCGCGGATGGTTCCCTGATGTACTACGTGGACACCCCCACCCGCCGCATCGACGTGTTCGACTACGCGGACGGCACCCCCACCAACCGTCGCCCCTTCGTGACCCTGCCCGAGGGCATCGGCGGTCCGGATGGGCTGTGCGTGGATGCCGAGGACGGCGTCTGGCTCGCCCTCTACGGCGGCTCGGGCGTGCGCCGGTATGACCGCCACGGGGTGCTGACCGACACGATTGACCTGCCGGTGAGCAAGGTCACCTCCTGCACCCTGGGCGGCGAGGACCTGCGTACCCTCTACATCACCACCTCGCGGGAGTTCCTGGAGCCGCATGAGGAGCCGCTGGCCGGATCGGTGTTTGCGGCGACCGTCGCGATCCCTGGTCGTCCCGTCACCCCGTTTGCGGGTTAGGGCATGGGCGCGCTGAACGAAACCCCGCTGCTCGGGGTCCTCTTCGATATGGATGGCACCCTGGTGGATTCCACCGAGTTCATCGAGTTCGCCTGGTCTAGCTGGGCCCGGGACCTCGGGGTGGAGACGCCGCCGCTCGAGCGCCGTCACGGACGCCCGGCCCGCGACATCATTGCCGAGTTTGCCCCGCCCGAGCGCTTTGACTACGCCTTCGACCGGCTGGAATGGTGGGAAACTCGGCCGGATGCGCCGATCACCCCGCGGCCCGGGGTGCACGACTTCATTGCTCGGCTGGGCGATATCCCCTGGACCGTGGTGACCTCGGCCACCTATCCGGTGGCCCTCGCTCGGCTGAACGCCGCGGGCATCTCGGTCCCGGACACGATGGTGACCGCCCGCGACGTGACGCGTGGCAAGCCCGATCCCGAACCCTTTGCGACCGGGGCCGCCCGGCTGGGCCTGGACCCGGCCACCTGCTTTGCGGTGGAGGATGCCGAGGCCGGAGTGCGTGCGGCCGTGGGGGCGGGCTGCGTGACCCTGGCCACCTCTTCGATCGCCTCCGAACGCACCCTGCTGGCCCCGCTCGCTCACGCGGTGCTGCCGGACCTGCGCGGGGTGCGGGTGGAGGGGGACCGCACCGGTTTCCGCATCCTGCTGCCCGAGAGTTAACCGCGTATTTCATTGATCCGTGAATCGTGTTAGCGTTGATTCATGGATCATCGTGAACGCATCATCGAGGTGACCGCGCGCCTGCTCGCCGACTCATCCACCGGCGAGGTCTCCACGCGCGCCGTGGCCGAGGCCGCGGGGGTACAACAGCCGACCCTATATCGCCTGTTTGGGGATAAGGACGGCTTGATTCGCGCCACCATCGACGCCGCATTCGAGTCCTACCTCGGTGGGAAGCGGGCGGCGGTACCGGGGGAGGACCCGGTGGCCGACGTGCGCGAGGGTTGGGATCGCCACACCGCGTTTGCCCTGGCCCACCCGGCCCTCTACCGACTGACCTTCCAGGGCGGGGCCGATGCCCCGGGCGGTGCGCTCGCCGAGGCCTACGACCTGCTCGGTGACCTCGTGGTGCGCGCCGGTGCCGCCGGCCGGTTGCGCATCGACGCCGACCGGGCGACCCGCACGATCATGGCCGCCAACACCGGTATCGCCCTCGCCCTGGTCACCCGCCCCGAGCTGCACCCGGACGCCTCGATCTCCGATACCGTTCGGGATGTGACCCTCGCCGGGATCTTCACCGACGCCGCGGCCCCGGGCACCTCGGCGGTGGCCGGTGCCGCCACCACCCTCGCCAGCGCCCTGGAACACGGGACCGACGAGCGCGTGGACGCCGCCGCCTTCACCGCCGCCGAAACGGCCTTGCTGCGCGAATGGCTGGGCCGGATGGGAGGTGCCGCATGATCGGCGGCGAGGCCATCGAGTTCCTGCGCACGGTGAAGGAGGGCGACCGGATCGTGGTCCGCTATCGCCTGCCCGATGGCAGCGCTACCGACGCCCTGGGCTGGTTCCTGCGCGCGGATGAGAGCGCGGTGGCCATCGCGACCAAGCGCGGCATGGAGGTGGTGGCATTCGCGACGGTAATCGCCGCCAAGCAGGTTCCGCCGCCACCAGAACCCCGCAGCCGTCGGACCGCATAGTGCCACCGCGCGGCACACTCGGGGAACCCCGCAGCCGCAGGACCGACTAGCCGCAGGACCGCGGGCTAGTCCCGGGGGTGCGCGTGTGCGAGCAGCTCGATGCGCTCGTCGAGGTACGCGCCGAGGCCAATTGCCGCCGCATCGTTGCCGGGAACCCAGCGCACCAGCGGCTCGCCGTCGCGCAGAAACAGCGCCCCGGGGGAGGCCGCCAGCGCTTCGGGGTCCTGATCGATCGGTGTCCACCCCAGATTGATCACGGTACCCGGCGCAATCTTTGCCCGCTGCGCGGCGCTGCGGTACTCCCGGCGCTGCTCGGCCAGCACCGATTGGTGCCCCGGCCAGCCGGGTTCACTCGCCCGCACCACCTCGCCGGTCTCGTAGAGGTCGCCGTCCGGGCCGAGCAGCAGGCTGCCCAGCCGCCACACCTCGCCGCGCGGGATGACCGCCGCTCGCCGCGGAATCATCAGCCGGGTGTGTGCCGGCACGAACTCTGCGCGCAGCTCGGGAGGAAGCCCCGCCGCGCGCAGGCTGTCGAGCGCCCGGGTAATGATCTCGGGCAGCGGGGGGACACGATCACTCATGGAGATCCTTCGAGACTCGCGGACGTTCTGCCCCTATCGTCCCACGCCGGTCGAACCCGAGGGACGAACCCGCTACGCTCGGAGCATGTCCGACATCACCTATGCCTCGATTGATCCGCGCGATCCGCTCGCCCTGTCGATTCTGACCTCGTTCCTGCGCGAGGACGCGGAGCGCCGAGACGGTGTGGTTCCCGATCCCGAGCGGGTCCGGGTGGCACTGGGTGCCGCCGAGATCGCCGGGCTGCAGGGCGCGGGCGGCGACCTGATTATCGCCCGGCGCGGAGACGCCGTGCTCGGCTGCGGCGGCGTGCGCTGGATCGACGGGGATACCGCCGAGCCCACGCTGATCTATGCGCTGCCCGCCTTCCGTGACGCGGGCATCGAGGCCGGCATCGGTGCCGAGCTGGAGCGCCGCGCACGCCTCACCGGGCGGCGCGGCGTCCCACGCGTTTAGCCCTCGGCCGGATAGGTGTAGAAGCCCTCACCGGTGCCGCGGCCCAGCTTGCCCTTATCGATGAAGTTCTCCTTGAGATACGCGGCAAACTCGGCCCGCGGCGCACCCGCGGCCAGTGCGATGTTGTAGGCGGTGTTCAGCCCCACCACGTCGAGGATCTGGAATGGACCCATCGGTGAACCGGTGCCCACGCGCCAGGTCTGGTCCACACTTTCCGGGGTGGCGTATCCGCCGGTCACCAGGTCCGCGGCGGCGTCCAGCAGCGGGACCAACAGCGAGTTGAGCAGGTAGCCGGCCTTCTCCTTGTAAATCTCGATCGGCACCATGCCGATCTCCTTGGCAAACTCCACCACCTGGGCAAACACCGCCGGGTCGGTCTGCGGGCTGCCCATGATCTCGGCCGTGTTGTGAATCCAGACGCGGTTGGCGAAGTGCAGGGCGAGGAAGCGATCGGGGCGTCCGGTGGACGGGGCGATGTCGCTCGGCAGCAGCGTCGAGGAGTTGGTTGCGAAGATCGTGTGCTCGGGTGCGGCGGCCGCGAGACGGGTGTAGGTGTCGGTCTTGATGTTGATGTTTTCGGGCACGGCCTCGATCACCAGGTCCGCATTCGCGACGGCCTCGGCCAGATCGGTCGAATAGGAAATATTTGCCAGGCCCCGAGCGGCGCTCTCCTCGGTCGCCCCGGGGAGTTCCCGGGCATACACCTTGGCGAGTTCGGCGAAGCGGGTACGGGCCGCCTCGATTGCCGCATCGTTGATGTCATAGGCCACCACGGGGAACCCGTGAATCGCGGTCTGAAAGACAATCTGAGAGCCGAGAACACCGGTCCCAAGGACGGTGATGTTACGCATACTGACCTCTTCTGAAGATACCTTGATGGGCCCGGGATGATGGGCCCGTACCTCCATCATGCACCTGTTATGAAAACTCGGCTAGGGGGTGCCCGATACGGGTGCCCCGTTTGCGGGTGTATGTTCGCCGAGCGCAAAAATGTATAGTGACGGCGGGGGCGAACCGGCCAGATCCAGACCGGCGTATAACGGGAAAGATCACAAGGAGCCGAAACTGATTCGCCTGTCTGCGCGCCTCCCACGGCTCGCACTTACTCGAGCAACGCTGATTCCGCGCCTGGATATTTCCGGGTTGGTGCTGATTGAAGCCCCGCCCGGTGCCGGTAAAACCACGCTGGTTTCTCAGTGGTCGGCCGCCCGTCCCGATCGCTCGGGGGTGTGGGTGGGGGCGAGCCGAACCGAATCCCGCGCCCGGTTCTGGGGGGTGCTGCACCTGCTGCTTACAGCCCGAGAATCTGTGGAACCGGCCGGGGCGTTTTCCCGCGAGGGCCTGATTCGCTGGCTCGGACCGCTGGGGGAGCAGACCATCGTCATCCGGGACGCCCATCGCATCACCGATCCGGAAATCCTCGAGGACATCGTGCGCGTGGTTCGGGCCTGCGCCAATATTCGCTTTATCGTGTTTGGTCGCGATCTCGGGGCGCTGCTGGCCCGTGCCGACGGCGCCGGGATCGAGCGTGAGCTACTCACCCGCCAGGACCTTCTGCTCGGTGAGGACGAGACCGCCGGCTATTTTCGTCTGCTGGGCTATGCGGAACCCGAACGCGCGGCCGCCGCGAGCGGTTCCCGTCTGGACGGAACCTTCGGCACACTGCACGCGGTGGCGCACGGCAATCCCGCGCATCCGCTGGTCACCCCATCCGGCGGGCTGCTCAACGGTGGTGACACCGTCTTTGACTGGTATCTGGATCGTGTGCGCGCCGAACTGGCGACCGACGCCAGCTACACCCGTTTCCTCGCCCTTGGGCTGCCCGATGAGATTCCCGCCGACCTGATTTCCGCGGTGACCGAGGGCGATTCCGACGCCACCGCGCGGATTTCCGGCCTGTTGAACGTGGGGGTGTTTGGGCCCGATGCCCGTGATGCCGATGCCGCCGGACGCTATCCGCTGATCCTGGGACCCCGGTTGCGCGCGCGGATGGTCACCGAGCTGCGCGAGGCGTACCCCACCCAGCATGCGGGGGCCGCGCGACGCATCATCCGCTGGAAGATGCGCAACGGGTATCCGGCCGAGGCGCTGGCTCGGGCGGTCGCGATCGGCGATCTGGAGCTGGCCACCGAGGTGGTGTGGCGCAATTTTGGACCGCTGATGAGCCGGCACGGGTCGGTGGTGGCCCGGAGTCTGCGCCGCATCCCGCTGGGCGAGATTCGACACTTCCCGATGCTCTGCATGACCCTCGCCCTGGTGTACAACTCCAGCGGCTTGACCCGCCTGCGAGGCACCGAATACTTCGGGTTGGCCCTCGCCGCGGTGCGTGACCGCCTGGTGACCGCGCCGGTGCATGAGCGCGCACTGCTGCTCTCGATGCAGTCGGTGGCCAACCGGGTGATCGGCCGGTTTGGTCCCGCGGTCGCGGCCGCCAAACTCGCCGAGGACGCGATTATCGCGCTGCCCATGGATGCTCGGGAAACCCTGGGGCCGGTGCTGCCCGTGCTGGGAGCACACCTGGCGATCACCCTGCACTATGCCGGAAACAGCGTGCACGCCCTGGAAATTCTGGGGGCCGCGCTGGCCGCCACCGACTCCTCGATCCCCGAGGATCGGGTGCATGTGCTCGCGCTGATCGCCGGAATCTCGGCCGCGCGTGGCGACTTCAGCAAGACTCGTGAGGCGCTGGCCCGACTCGACCAGATCGGCCCGCTGGTCGCCCAAAACCGGCTCTACCTCACCACCCTGGAGGCCACCGCCCGTGCCACCCTGGCGCTTGAACAGGGCGACCCGGACCGAGCCGTGGCCTTCCTGGAGACGTATCGGGAGGAGCTGGAAACCAGCGAGCACTGGCCCGCCGCCCTCAGCATCCTGACCCTGGCCGATCTGATGCGGGGCATGCGGGTGGGAGCGATTACCCGCTTGGAATCGCGGCTCAACGATGAGCGGCGCCCGCCGATTCATCCGCTGGTGCGCAGCCGGCTGACCATCTTGCGCGCGGATCTGGAACTCTTTGGTGGGGACCTGGCTCGTGCCGATCGCCTGGCCGCGCAGCTGATCTCCTCGGACCCCGAAACCGTGCTGTATCGCGCTCGACGCGAGCTGGCCGCCGGACAGGTGCGTGACTGCGCGGTGCGGGTCAGCGAGCTGTCCCTCGATGCCCTCAGCCCGCGCTGGCAGGTGCTCTCCAAGCTGCTGCTGGCGGCGGCCACCGTGGATGATGACGATCCGCGGCTCAGCCTGGACGCGCTGGAGGCTGCCCTGGCGATCCTCGCCGAAACCGGGGTCACACTCGCCCTGCTTGCGGTTCCCTACGAGCGGCTGGTCCGGCTCGAGGCGCGGGCCCGATCCGAGGGGCGGGTGGCCCTCGCGGACGCCCTGACCGTGCGGCTGGGCAGCCTGCCCAACGTCTGGGAGTCCGCCCCCGAACACGTGCACCTCACCACGCGGGAGCGGCTGGTCCTGCGTCACCTCGCTCACGGGCTGACCGCCCCCGAGATTGCACGGGCCCTGACCGTGTCGCCCAACACCGTGAAGACCCAGTCCCGATCCGTGTATCGCAAGCTGGGTGTCAGCACCCGAGGGGATGCGATTATGCGTGCGGCGCGGTTGGGGCTCATCGGCGATCCCACTCCGTAACCGATCCCGGGTGAACCCGAGGGTGAAAAGCGCGGCTCCGGGCATCACCCACAGAAATCCGGGGATACGCTGATCCACGAATCCTCCTCCCCCCTAAGGACGGACCGTCCCCGCCTCGATGCCCACAGCGCTTGAGGCGGGGATTTTTCATCAGCGGACGCCGGGACCTCGGGCGTGTACCCGGGTGCGCTGGCTAGGATGGCCAGACAGCGCACACAGCCGAGGAGACCCGCGATGAGAGATACCGAGCCCGCACCCGTTCCCGTTTCGCGTGACGCCCGGCACACTCGGGCAACCCCGGAACCCGCGGCCCCCGGTGCTCGTGCCTCCCATGATTTCCGGGTGGATCTGGAGCGGATTCGATTCTCGCCGTACTTTTCCCGGCTCTCCGCGGTCACCCAGGTGATGCCCCAGGCCACCAGCGGCCCGGTCATCCACAACCGGCTGACCCATTCGATTAAGGTCACCGCTGTGGCGCGGGAGATCGCCGTGGGGCTGCTCTATGCCGACGCCCCGACCCGGGCCATCATCGACCGCCTGGGCGGCTGCGATCCGGTGGTGGTGCAGGCGGCCGCCAGCGCACACGATCTGGGACACCCACCCTTCGGTCACCTCGGTGAGCAGGTGCTGGACCGGGTGGCCCGCGATCACCTGGGGCTCACCGAGGGCTTCGAGGGCAACGCGCAGACCCTGCGCATCCTTGCCGAGCTCGACACCCACGGCGCCGCCCAGCCCGGGCTCAACCTCACCACCGCGGTGCGTGCGGCGGTGCTGAAGTATCCCTGGACCCGCCTTGAGTGGCGCGATGCGTACACCGATCTGCCACCGCATGAGCGTCCGCGTGGGGTGGGTCAGCCGAGTGTCACCGGGGCGCATAAGTTCTCGGTGTACTCGCTGCACGCCCGCGAGGTGGAGGCCGTGCGCGCCGCGTATCCGGCGATCGCGCCGTGGCAGCAGACGGTGGAGTGTTCGATCATGGACATCGCCGATGACATCGCCTACTCGCTGCACGACCTCGATGACTTCTACCGGGCCGGGGTGCTGCAGCACGCAACCGTCTCGGCGGAGCTGCGCAGCTGGCTGCGGGATCGGGCGGAGATGGCGGCCCTGGACGCCGCCGAACTGGCCGCGCGTCCGCGTGTGCCCGGATACCGGTTGGAGGCTCTGCGCCGTCACCTGCTCAGCCGCGACGGCTGGATCGCCGACGATGAGGCCTTCGGGAACGCGGTGGATCGGGTGGCCGAGGAACTCGTGGACGGCCTGCTGGCCGTGCCCTTTGACGGCGGGATCGGGAGTGAGCGCGAGCTCTCGGCGTTCATCCGTCGCTGGCTCGATCGCTTCCAGGCCTCGATCGTGGTGGAGGAGCACCCTCACGTGCGCAGTAGCCACGTTCGCCTGGCCACCCAGGCCTGGCACGATGTGATGGTGCTGAAGTTTGTGCACACCCGCTTTGTGCTGGAAAACCCCGACCTCGCGACCACCCAGCGCGGGCAGGCGCGGCTGGTGGAGGCGCTGGTGCGTGGGCTGGATGAGTGGCTGCGTGATCCCGACGATGCGGCCCGTGCCCCGCGCCGCCTGCTGGAGCAGGTGGAGGAGGCGACGCAAAGCTATCATGAGCTGCGTCGGGACGATCCCTGGCGACTGCAGGGGGTCAGCGACGATGCCAGCCTGGCCCGGCGAGGTCGGGGGCGCGCGGTGATCGACTATGTCGCCTCACTCACCGATGCCCAGGCGCAGTCGGTGACCGCTCAGCTGGGACGCTAACCCAACTCGATGCTCGGGTCCGGTCGGTGACCAAATGTCCCCCATTTGGTCGACCGCTTGTCCCCAGTTTCAAACCGGGGCGGCGTGTTGGCCGATCCGATTGGTCCACGATCGCTTCCGGCAATACTCTCGGAGCTGAATTTTCGCGCGCCCGAATCGCGTGAAGGTGGGCGTGAGCTCCCGCGGAAGACCTTCCGCGTGGGCACTCACGCGTGGCATACGCGGTGAACGCGCGTGAGAGGATCCTCCCCCGAATGACCCTGAAAACCAAACCCAAGGTTGGCCCCAGCACCTGGATTATTGGTGCCCTGGTAGCCATTTTCGCCTTCTCGATGCTCGGCAGCGGCGGCTTTGGCCTGATGCTCAGCATGCTGGGACTGGCCGGGGTGGCCACCGGGATCTATGTGGTGGTCACCGGTCGGACCAGCTGGGCCCGTCTGCCCCGCTCGCGCGCGGTGGGCGGCATGGTGGTGGCGCTGAGTATGGTTGCCCTGATCGTGGGTGCGGTAGTCTCGCCCACCCGCGCAACCCAGCCCGATGATCGCCCGGCGGCATTTGCTGCCAGTGCGTCGCCGCGACCGAGTGTCAGCCCCTCGCCCAGCCCCTCTGCGACTGGGCCGGCGTTCCCCGGAAAGTTCGAGGAGGCCGAGACCGCGAGTGACACGCTCGACGCCCTGGATGTGCAGCCGGCCACAACCGAAACCCCGTTTGACGGGGAGAGCCAGTTCGGGATCGAGGCGTCCGCCCCGCAGAAGGTTACGGGGGACCTGACCGATCCGTATACCGGCCGCGTGATCAAGGCGCGCAAGGGCGAGGTGCCCGCCACCTCGATCCGTCAGGATCACGTGGTCTCGCTCAAGAACGCCTGGGAAACCGGCGCGCAGGACCTGAGCCCCGAACGACGCAAGCTGTTGGCGACCGACCCGCTGAACGTGGTCACCGTGTCCGCCTCGACCCAGAAGAAAAAGCTGGATGCGGATGCAACCGGCTGGCTCCCCTCCGACCAGGACTACCGCTGCGCCTATGTGGCCCGGCAGCTGTCGGTGAAGGCCGTGTACGGGCTGTGGGTGACCCCCGAGGAGCATGCGCGTATTGCCGAGGTCCTGGCAACCTGCCCGGCCCAGGTGACCGTGCACTCGCCGGTGACCCGTGCCGAGCCGCGTCCGACCCCGACCCCGGAACCGCCGGCTGCACCGGAACCCGAGCCTGCTCCCGCGCCGGCACCGGTACCCGCTCCCGCGCCTGCCCCGGCCAAGCCTGCACCTGCCCCGGCGAAGCCTGCTCCGGCTCCCGCCCCGGCGAAGCCCGCTGCTCCGCCCGCACCCGCACCCGCGCCGCCGCCCGCACCCGCGCCTCCGGCCGGCGGGGGAACCGTGCACCCGGGTTCGTTCTGTTCTTCGGGCGGGGCGACCGGACACACGGCCAAGGGAACCCCGATGGTCTGTGGCACCGCGAAGGACGGCCGCCTGCGCTGGATCTCGCGGTAGCACACCGTCCCGCGGCGCTCCGTGACGCCGCCCACACCCGCGCCTGTGCCGCCCGGTAGCCTGTGCCGCCCGATAGCCCGGGCGGCACAGCTGGTACCGCCTAGTGTGCGGCGCCGGGGACGTAGTGGCCCGGGACCATCCGGGTAGCCACCCCGAATCGGTTGAAGGCGTTGATGGCCACGATGACACCGATGAGATGCACCAGCTCGGTCTCGTCAAAGACCGCCGCCGCGCGAGCGTAGACGGCATCGGGGACAAATCCGTTGGTGATCACCGTGACCGCCTCGGTCAGCTCGATCGCGGCCACCTCGCGGGCGGTGTAGAAGTGGCGCGATTCCTCCCAGGCGGTGAGCTGGATGAGGCGTTCGACGCTGTCACCGGCCGCCAGGGCGTCCTTGGAGTGCATATCGAGGCAGAATGCGCAGTGGTTGAGCTGTGAGGCTCGGATCTTCACCAGGTTCACCAGCGCGGGTTCCAGATTGCCTCCGGCAACCGAGTCCAGGCGAACCAGCGCCCTGAAAATCTCGGGGGCATGGGCGCTCCAGTCGGTGCGCGGGGTGTGTTCGTTCAGCAGGGTTGTGGTTGTGCTCATGGTGTGTCCTGTTCTGGATGGATGGATGGATGGGGGATTCGTTGGTCTCGCCGCGGTCCGGGGCTAGTCGAGAATGGTGAGGACTCCCGAGGGGGCGCCCAGGGCCGCAACGGTCCGTCGAGCCGCCTCGTCAATCTGGATACGTGGGCCGGTGGGTAGGGTGTCCGGGTAAAACGTCCCGGGACCATAAAACTGCCCATAGCGCAGCACCACACCGTTCACGGCGAGCACCGATTCCTCCAGCTCGGCGATCGCGTCCGCGTCGGTTCCGGGTGTCAGCGGCCAGGCAACCGACTGGGCCAGAAAGCGTGTGGCCCCGGCCCGCTGGGCGGCGGCCAACAGGTTGCGATTACCCTCGGTACGGATGCGGGCATTGAGTCCGGGCCGGGCGGCGATCTCCCCGACGGTGTCGGGGAGATCGGTGAGTTGGTTGAGGACAATATCGGGTCCGAAGCGGAGGACCGTATCGCTCAGGTCGGCGCGATCGTAGACATCGCCGCGGAGGGGTTCGGCACCCAGCGCGGTGACGTGCGCGGCCTTTTCTGCGCTGCGCGTCAGTGCCCCGACGGTGAAGCCGGCCTCAACCAGGAGCGGAATCAATCGGGTTCCAATCACCCCGGTGGCACCGGCAAGAAAAATGCGGGACGCGGGGGCATCGGCGGAAATGGTGGTGTTCATAGTTTTGAGCGTACGACCGGGTTGGTTTGGGCGTAAGATCCACTTGTATGGGAGAAAACCAGACCAATTTTGAGATGACTCTGCCGGGCCGCGCCGGGGTGGATCTTCATCTGGACGTTGCCGGAACGGGAATTCGGGCGGGTCTGGCGTCGGCGCTGCGGGAAGCGATCGCGACCGGCCGATTGAGCCCGGGGACCCGGCTGCCCGCCTCGCGCGCGTTGGCCCTGGATCTGGGCATCGCCCGCAGTAGCGTGACCGAGTGCTATGCGGAGCTGATCGCCGAGGGCTGGCTGATCGCCCGGCAGGGATCGGGAACCCGCGTCGCAGCCCGCCCCGATGCCCCCGCGTCGACGCCGGCACCGATCCATCCCGAACCCCGCTCGATTCCCGCGGCCACGCTGGTGCCCGGAGCCGCGAACTTTGCCGAGTTTCCCCGGTCGGCATGGCTCTCGGCCGCACGCCGCGCGCTGGCCGTGGCCCCCCATTCGGCGTTTGGCTACGGTGATCCGCAGGGCCGACCGGAACTTCGTCGCGCGCTCGCCGACTACCTGGGTCGAGTACGTGGGGTGCGTGCCGACCCGGAACGGATCGTCATCACCGCGGGCTTCGCCGACGGTCTGGGACTGATGGCGCGCGCCCTCCACACCCGCGGGGCGCACACGGTTGCCGCCGAGGCATACGGGCTGGGGCTGTATCGGCGGGTGCTGGCGGATGCGGGTCTGGCACCGACCTCGCTGGCGGTGGATGACGCGGGTGCCCGAATCGAGGATCTGGCGGGTCCGAATCCTCCGGCGGCGGTGCTGCTCACGCCCGCCCATCAGTTTCCCTCCGGGGTGGTGCTCTCCCCGGAGCGGCGCAGTGCGGCGATCGCCTGGGCGCGTGGGGCGGACGCCGTGATCCTCGAGGACGACTACGACGGAGAATTCCGCTATGACCGCCGTCCGGTGGGTGCGCTTCAGGGGCTGGATCCCGAACGGGTGGTGTACTTCGGGACCGCAAGCAAATCGCTGGCCCCGGCGCTGCGGATTGCCTGGATGGTGGTGCCCGAACGGCTGATGCCCGCCGTGCTGAGTGCCCGGGGGCCGATGGAAACCGTGAGCGCATTGGAGCAGCTGACCCTGGCCGAGTTCATCACCTCGGGTGCCTGTGATCGTCACGTTCGAATGCGGCGGCAGAGCTACCGTCGTCGTCGTGATCAGCTGGTGGATGCGCTGACCCGGAGCGGCGCGGACGTCCGGGTCAGCGGGGTGGCCGCGGGTCTTCAGGCGGTCCTTGAACTGCCTGCGGGGACCGAGCGGCGGGTCCTGCACGTGGCGCGCGAGCGGGGTGTGATGGTCAGCGGGCTCTCCGAGTTTCGACAGGTTTCGGCCGGGGACGATACGCGGGCACGGGAGGGACTGGTGGTGAACTTCTCGGCGGTTTCCGACGCGGTCTGGGAATCGGCGCTGGCGGAGCTCTGCCGAATCATCCCCTAGCGGAGTGTGCGAGTCCCGGGGTCGGTGGCTCATGGTCTGATGGGGGTGGGTCGCATTCCGGCCTCATCCACCCCATCACCAGAGGATTTTTGTGTCTCCGCGTCGTCGTCGCCCCAGTCCCAAAACCGCCGCACTGCTGTCGATTCCGGCACTGATCGCGGCCCTGATTGTGGGGGCGCTCTCGCTCGGGGAGACCGAGGCGCAGCCGTATCCCACCCCCGGTACCGTGGCGTCGGGGGTCGGGTCAGCCGACGCATTCCCGGCCGGCTTCGAGTCGGCGGGTAACGCCCGCGATGTTTTGGCCACCATCCCGGTCCGCGGCCGCGCCCCCGGAACCGGATATGACCGGGTCGCCCGGTTCGGAACCGCCTGGTTTGACGTGGAGAAAAACGGGTGTGACACCCGTAACGATATTCTCGCCCGCGACCTCACCGAGGTGACCACCCGTGGCGGCTGCCGAGTGTTGACCGGCATCCTGGACGATCCCTATACCGGCAACCGGATCGCCTTTGAGCGCGGGGAAAAGACCTCGCAGGCGGTCCAGATCGATCACGTGGTTGCGCTGAAAAACGCCTGGCAAACCGGAGCGCAGGGCCTCACCGATGAGCGTCGTCGGGAGCTGGCCAACGATCCGATCAACCTGCTTGCCGTGGACGGCCCCACCAACACCAAGAAGGGTGATGGCGACGCGGCCACCTGGCTGCCGCCGAGCCGAGCCTCCTGGTGCGGGTATGTTGCCCGACAGGTTTCGGTTAAGGCAGCCTACGGGCTGTGGATGACCCAGGCGGAGCACGATCGTATCGGCGAGATTCTGGCGTCCTGCCCGGATCAGCAGGCCGCACGCTCGCCCCTGGTCGGCTAGTCTCAGCGCAACGCACCGCGCCCCCTCACCGAAAGTGAGGGGGCGCGGTGCGTGAGACGCGGGGCCTCAAGACCTAGGTCTTGAGGCTCCGGCTCGGTGTGCCCGGCTTCGTGAACCAGGCTCCGGGGGTTAGGCTCCGGGGTTTAGGCCTCGGTGCGGCGTGCGCGACGGGCGAGCACGAATCCGGTGAGGGCCAGAACCAGGGCGGCAATCCCGATCGGGAGTGCAGCCTCGGCACCCGTGCTAGCCAGCGGGTCGGTCGGATCGGCCGGGTCCGCACTCGCGGTGGCGGTGGGCGCCGGAATCACGGTCGGAACGGCGGTCGCGGTCGCGGTCGGGTCCGGCGTGCCGGTGGGATCCGGAGTCACGGTCGGGTCCGGGGTCACCGTCGGGTCCGGAGTCGTGGTGGGGTCCGGGGTGACCGACGGAGTCGGGGTCGGCGTGGGCGTCACGGCGTCCACCGAGACCTGTGCCTCGGCACAGTTGAAGCTCACCGCCGCGCCCTGCGCGGTGCAGTCGGCTCCGCTCAGGGCGGGACCGTTTGCCTCACGCAGCGCGGTGGCGAAGTTGTTCACGGTGGCGGCGGTGGTGCCGGTGATGGTGGCCGTGTAGGTCACCGTCACGGTGGCCCCCGGGGCGAGATCGCCGGACCAGCGCAGCTCGGTACCCGAGAGCGTCGGGGCGGTGGTGGCCGTCCCGCTGATGCTCGCGGCGAGCGAGGCCGGGTCGATGGTTGCCTGGGCGAGAACCTGGGTCAGGTCATCCACCAGGGCGGCCGGGTTTCCGGTGGCGGCACTGGCCGGCGCATCGCCGTTGTTGGTCATCGTCAGCGTGTAGGTGACGGTGTCACCCTGGGTTGCGCTGGCCACATCGGCGCTCTTGTTGATCTGCAGCGAGTGTCCAACAACCTTGGCGATGGATTCGATCTGCACGTTCGCGTGGGTCCAGGTGTCCAGCAGCTTATTGTTGCCGTAGGAGCCCAGATCCGCGGTGTTGTTGTTGCGGCAGGTCTGGCTCGGGGTGTCCCAGAAGCGCTGTCCACCCTGGCTGAGCGGGGCACCCACCAGCGGATCGTTGGGGTCGTAGTTGACGGCCGGGTTGGCCGGATCGCCCAGCTTGGGAGCGGTGGCGCTACAGGTCTGTGCACCCAGGGCGTTGCCGTCCTTGTCCACGTCGTTCCAGTACATCCGGTCCTCGAGGGGTCCGGTGGCACCGTTCAGACGGGTCAGGGTCATGCCGCCCTGGAGCTGCTCCACATCACCAAACACGAAGTGGAGTTCGGGGTACTGGGAGACCACGATCTTGGCGGCGATGGTGGTGCCCTCGGGGATCACCGCGCCGCTCTTGTCCAGGCCGTCGAAATCGAAGGTGAAGTCGCTCTGCCCACTCAGGGCCGAACGGTTGACCAGAATGTCCGCGGGACCGTCGTAGTTGCCATCGCCGTCGGTATCCACCTTGATGGTGTAGTTTCCGGCGAAGTCCTTGAGGGTGTAGGTGAACGTGCCCGCCTTGGGAGCTGCGGCGTTTCCGGCGGAGGTGAAGCCGTCGATGGTCAGCTTCGGCTCAACCGGGGTGGGTGCCAGCGGAATGGTTTTGCTGGTTCCGGTGGGTGCCGCGTTGCTGGCGTTGGCCGTGGCGATCTTCGCGGTTGCGGGCAGATCCGCTGCGGGGGCCTCGAAGAACAGCTTGTACAGGTCATCACAGGTGGTCTTGCTGGCTTCGGTGTCCACCACCGAGCGGTAGAGCGAGACGCACTGATCGTCGGTGTTACCCAGCAGGCTTGCCTCGATCGAGGAGGTCCAGCCGACGTATCCGTTCAGGGCGAGCTTGTACTTATAGCCCAGGTCCGAGACGAACCAGTAGTCGAGGTCCAGACCGTGACGGGCCGGGTGGTTGAGGATCGGCGGGCCGGGAGGCCAGTTTTCGATCAGCTGGTAGCGGCTGGTCCACACTCGTCCGCTGTGTTCCACACCGTTCTGGGAGACCGCGATTTTCCAGGGGAAGGAGCCCACTCGAGCGTCCTTCCAGAAGTTTCGAATGGCCACCCGGTAGACGCCCTCGGTGGCGGCGGTGGCGGTGATGATCGCGGGCTGCTTGTCATCGGGGTCCAGCATCGAAATGCCGGCCTCGCGCCCACCGGCGGCCGGGGTGTTTTCCGGGTAGCCGTTGTCGTTGGTATCCACAAGGTTTCCCGAGGGATCGGTGATCGTGTAGAACGCGCGCTGACCATCACGGTCCCAGCTCTCGGTGGAGTCGGGCTTGTGCATGCCGGCCTGTACCCGCAGCTGCTCACCGGCCTTGACGTAGACGTACCACTCGTGCGGCCTGTTGGTTGTCGAACCGGGTGTCGCGGCATACGCGTACTGTTCGTTTTGTTCTGCCTGTGCGGGGCTGGCCCCCAGGACCAGGACGCCCGCACCGAGTGCGAGTGTAGCGGCGGCAGCGAGTGTGCGTCGCACCCGGTGCGATGCTGTGCGTTGCGGGTGTTTGTCGGCCCGCCTTTCCGATGTATGTTCCACGATCATCCCCTTTATGTGTACTAACCGATCCAGCCTGGTCGGGTTGGATCGGGTTTGGGGGAAGCTGTCGCGCAACCGGTGAGGCGATGTCCGATGGGCGCAAAAAATCCGTGTGTGGGCCCCACACACGGATTCAGTGCACCTGTTAGCTAGGTGTCCCGGCCTGCCAGGCGCTGGACACCATGTCGGCGAGTGAGTGGCGCATCTCCCACTCCAGATCTCGGGCGGCGGCCGATCCGTCGGCCACGATGCGGTCGGGATCTCCCGCCCGTCGCGGTCCAATGATCGGGTCAAAGGCAATACCGGTGACCCGGGCCATTTCGTCCATGATCTGCCGGACCGAGGCACCGTCGCCGCTGCCCAGGTTGTAGACCGGGGCCAGCGGTGTGCCCGCATCCAGGGCTCGCGCGGCGGCCACATGGGAGTGGGCCAGGTCGGCTACGTGCACGTAGTCGCGCACGCAGGTGCCGTCGGGGGTGTTGTAGTCGATGCCGTTGATGCGCGGCGTCTTGCCCGCTCGCAGGGCGGCGATCACCAGCGGGAACAGGTTGTGCGGGCTGGCGTCCCAGAGCCCGGGCTCCCCGGATCCCACCACGTTGAAGTAGCGCAGGCTCACATGGCGCAGGTCCGCGGCCACGCCCTGATCGCGCAGCAGCCACTCGCCGATCAACTTGGACTCCCCGTACGGTGACTCGGGGGCGGTGGCGGTGGCCTCGGTGACCAGATCCGTGTGAGGGGTGCCGTAGACCGCGGCGCTGGAGGAGAACACGATCCGGGAGATCCCCAGTTCGGCCATGACCTCCAGGACCGTCGCGGTCCCGGTGACGTTCTGGGCGTAGGTGTGAAGCGGACGCTCAACCGAGACCCCGGCAAACTTATAGCCGGCCACATGGATCACCCCGGTGACCCGATGGGTGACCATCGCGGCGCGCAGGGCATCGCGATCCAGGATGTCGCCGCGCTCGAAGGCGACCCCGGCGGGGATGAACTCGGGCAGCCCGGTCACCAGGTTGTCGTAGATGACGGGGGTGAGGCCCGCCGAGCGGAGGGCCCGCACCACGTGGGCACCGATGTAGCCGGCGCCGCCGGTGACTAACCAGGTCATTCGTTTTCTCCTGTCTGAGTGGCGGCGGCATCGGGGTGCTCGCCCGCCCGGATTACGCTGTCAATGGATTCGGCCAGCCGAACGCGTGCGGCATCGGCCAGGCCCGCGTCGCTGAGGAACACGTCCGCGGCCCCCAGCTCGGCAATCTGGCAGAGCCCGGTGACTCCCCACTTGTGATGGTCGGCGATCACCACCACGCTGGCACCGGCATCGATGAACGCGCGGTTGGTTTCGGCCTCAAGCAGGTTGGGGGTGGTGAGCCCTCCCTCGGGGCTAACCCCGTGGACACCGAGGAAGCAGACGTCCACGCGCAGCGCGCGCAGCGTGTGGACGGCGTAGGGGCCAACCAGGGCGTCGGAGGGGGTGCGGATACCACCGGTGAGGATCACCGTCTGGCCGGTGCCGCCCTCATCGAATACCGCGGCGATGCGCGGGGAGTTGGTGACCACCGTGAGGCCCGGAACGTGGGCGATGCGCCGGGCGAGTGTGTGCGTGGTGGTGCCAGCATTGAGTGCGATCGACATCCCCGGGTGTACCCGTTCGGCCGCCAGGCGCGCGATCTGTTCCTTCTCGGTGGCGGCCACACCGAGATTATGGGCAAAGCCGGGTTCGCTGCTGGTGGTGCCGCCGGGGAGGGTCGCGCCGCCGTGCGTTTTGACCAGGTCTCCGCGTTCGGCGAGGATCCCCAGGTCGCGCCGG
Source organism: Mycetocola sp. BIGb0189 (assembly GCF_024810155.1). Taxonomy (NCBI): domain Bacteria; kingdom Bacillati; phylum Actinomycetota; class Actinomycetes; order Micrococcales; family Microbacteriaceae; genus Mycetocola; species Mycetocola sp. BIGb0189. The sequence goes on along the minus strand of NZ_JANUED010000004.1, from coordinate 232,375 downwards.
ACGGTCATTTCCGAGACCGCCAGATCGCTCGCGAGGGTGGTGACGCGAACCTGGCCATCTCGGCGCAGGCGCTCAAGGATCAGCGTGTGCCGCTGGGGCGGAAGCATCTCGGTCATGGGCCTCATCAAACGTGCGAATGTGTGCGAACGTGTTCATTATGCCCGAATTATCCCCTTGAGCCAAGTGTGAATGTGTGTATATGATCGGTTTTGTTCGATTCTGAAAGGTGTGTTTCGCATGACCGATGTCGCCCTGCTCCGCACAACCCTCGCCGATGAGCGCGAGCTGATCTACTTCGCCGATGCCGGACACACGCTGAGTGACCCGCCCGCCGACACCCGGGACCTTCCGCCGCGTCCCGGCTCGCCCGCGGGGGACACCGAGAGCGTGGGCTCGGCCATGCGCTACGACCCGCTGCGCGGAGACTGGGTTGCTTTCGCCGCCCATCGGCAGACCCGGATCTACCTGCCCCCGACCGACCTGTGCCCGATCTGTCCCACCCGTCCCGGCCACGCCACCGAGATTCCCGCCGCCGACTACGACGTCGCGGTGTTTGAAAACCGGTTCCCCTCCTTCGGGCCCGAACCCGCACCGGTGGACCTGACCCCGGGACTCGGGGCGGTTCGTCCGGCCACCGGGCGCTGCGAGGTGATCGTGTTTGGGTCCAATCACGAGGCCTCCCTGAGTGATATGTCCATCGAGCGGATGCGCACCATCGTGGCCGCCTGGGCTCAGCGCACCGCCGACCTCCGGGCGATGGAGGGGATCGAGCAGGTCTTCGCGTTCGAGAATCGCGGGGCCGAAATCGGCGTGACCCTGCACCACCCGCACGGGCAGATCTATGCGTACCCGTTTGTGACCCCGACCACCCGGATCCTGCTTGCCCAGGCGGCCGAACATCGGGCACGTACCGGCGGAAACCTGTTTGCGGACATCCTGGACTTTGAGCTTTCCTCCGGGGAGCGGGTCCTTGAGCGGGGTGAATACTTCACCGCGTTTGTGCCGTTCTCGGCCCGGATGCCGATCGAGGTTCACCTCTATCCCAACCGTCATGTGGGCACCCTCGATGAGCTCACCGTCAGCGAACGCGATGAGCTCGCCGACATGTACCTGCGACTGGTGCGCGGTATCGACGCCCTGTACGGCGATCGCACCCCCTATATTTCGGCCTGGTTCCAGGCTCCGGCCACCCATCCCGACCGCGCCGAGGCGCGCCTGCACCTGCAGATCACCTCCCCGCGCCGTGCCACCGATAAGCTCAAGTATCTGGCCGGATCGGAGGCCGCAATGGGTGCGTTCATCGGTGATGTGATTCCCGAGGAGACCGCCGCCCGCCTGCGCGCCACCACCCCGTATGTCGAAGGAGCCCGCGCATGAGTGCCGCCGCGACCACCCTGGACGCCGAGTTCCAGAACCGCTTCGGTGCCGATGCCGACGGCATCTGGAGTGCCCCGGGCCGGGTAAACCTAATCGGTGAGCACACCGATTACAACGCCGGATTCGCCCTACCCTTTGCGATCACCGCCCGAGCCCGGGTGGCGGTGCGCGTGACCCACAGTGGCGAGGCCGTGCTGGAGAGCACCTTCGCGGGTGCCGCCCCGGTACGCGTGCGGCTGGATGAGCTGGCCGCGGAGGACTCGGGCTTTAGCGGGGACGGAGGCTGGGCGCGCTATCTGGCCGGGGTCGTCTGGGCGTTCGCCCGGCGGGGAATTACCGTGCCCGGGCTCGACGTGCTGCTGCACTCGGATGTGCCGGTCGGGGCCGGACTCTCCTCCTCCGCGGCGGTGGAGTGCGCGATCGCCGTTGCGGTGAACGATCTGGCCGGTGCCGGGCTGGATCGCCCGGAACTGGTGCAGATCTGCCACGAGGCCGAGAACGATTTTGTGGGCGCACCCACCGGGATCCTGGACCAGTCGGCCTCGCTGCTGGCCACGGAGGGTTCGGGACTGTTCCTTGACTGCCTGGACCGCAGCACCCGACAGGTCCCCCTGGATCTGGCCGCCCGGGACCTGGTCCTGCTGGTCATCGATACCCGCGGGACCCACGCCCATGAGAGCGGGGGATATCGCGATCGGGTGGCCTCCTGCCGCCTCGGCGAGCGGGTGCTTGAGGTTTCCTCGCTGCGTGAGGTCTCGGCCCAGGACTTCGCCGAGCGCGCGCACCTGCTTGATCCCGAAACCCGGCGTCGGGTCCGGCACGTTGTCACCGAGAACGCCCGGGTTCAGGACGTGGTGGCCCTGCTGGATGCGGGCAGACTCGAGGACATCGGCCCGCTGCTCACCGCAAGCCACGTCTCGATGCGGGACGACTATGAGATCTCCAGCCCCGAGCTGGACGAGGCCGTGGACACCGCGCTGGCACACGGCGCACTGGGCGCGCGGATGACAGGGGGCGGATTCGGAGGCTCGGCCATCGCCCTGGTACCCACCGCGCTGGCCGAGACCGTGAGTACCGCGGTGAGCGCGGCCTTCGAACGTTCGGGATGGGCATCGCCGCACATTTACGCGGTGGTTCCGGGGCCCGGTGCGGGCCGCGAGGGCTAGAGGACGACGCTCGGGATTCGGGGCGTGTTCGTGGATGATCTGGATACACTGACCTCATGAGCGAGCATGCCCCCATCGCCGGGCTGACCGGCTGGACCCGCGCCCCCTTCGTCGCGGGCGAGATTACCCATGAGGTCTTCGAGCGGGGATCGGGGCCGGGAATCGTCCTGCTGCCCGAGATCCCGGGCATGACCCCCGAGGTGATGGGGTTTGCCGACCACCTGGTGGAGAACGGATTCACCGTGGTCATCCCCTCACTGTTTGGGGATCCCGGCCGTCCGGCTTCTCCCGGCTACCTGGCGCAGTCGGTGGCCAAGGTGTGCGTCTCGACCGAGTTTCGGGCGTTTGCCACCGGCGCGCACCGGCCCGTGGCCGACTACGTGCGGGCCCTCGCCGCGGATCTGGCCGCGCGCACGCCGGGTCCGGGCGTCGGGGTGATCGGGATGTGCTTCACTGGCGGGTTCGCGCTCGCCGCCGCGGCCTCGGAGAGCGTGCTGGCCTCGGTAGTCAGCCAGCCCGCGGCACCGTTCCCGCTGGGTCGCGCCAGAAAACTCGACCCGGTGATGTCCCCGGATGAGCTGGACCGGGTGGCCGCCCGGGCCGCGGCCGGGTCCGTGTGTGCCCTGGGACTTCGCTTCAGCGAGGACCAGACGGTCCCACGCGAACGTTTCGCCACGATTGCGGCGGCCCTGGGCGATGCCTTTGAGGTCATCGAACTGGATTCCTCGCCCGGAAACCCCGGCGGCTTTTCCCGCGGTGCCCACTCGGTCCTGACCGGCGAGGTTCGCGAGCGGCCCGGGCATCCCGCCGCCGAGGCGCGGGCGCGCACGGTGGCGTTCCTGCGCGAGCGCCTCGGGATCCCTGCGGCCTAGCCCAGACGCGCGGCAGGGCCCAGACTCACCTTCCCGTGCGAGCACCCCGCGTTTCCCGCGGGGAACGGTTAGAGCAGCGAACGAATCAGCGCCTCGGGGCTCAGGCGCTCGGCGCGGGCGCGCGACAGAAGGCGCGCGTGGGTGTCGGCATCCAGGTTCAGGGTGAGCGAAACCGTGGCCGGTTCCTCCGCCCAGTCAAACAGCCCCGGCTGGGCGGGCTCCTCGGTGAAGGCGGGTACCCGGGGAGCCTCGGCCTTGCGCGGTGCTTCGGTGGCACCGTCGGCGCTGCCGGCCCCGGTCCAGCCCGGACCGCTGGGGATCGCCGTCCGGTTTTGATACGCGGTGGACACCGCCCGGGCACGCTCATCGGCGGCCTCGTTCAGCGGGTGGTTGGCGTGACCCTTGACCCACTCGAAACGGTAGCGTCGCCCCTGCAACGCCTCGTCGATCTGCTGGAGAATCTCCACGTTCAGCACCGGCTTACCGTCGGCCTTGCGCCAGCCCTTGCGCTTCCAGCCCGGCATCCACTTGGTCACCGAGTTGATGACGTACTGGCTGTCGCAGAGAATCAGCAGGTCCTCATCCAGGTGCGCGGTGGCGCGGAAGAGTTCCAGCACCGCCTGAAGCTCACCCTGATTGTTGGTGGCATGCGGCCACCCGCCGGCGGCCCAGCAGTTCTCGTTCACAAACCAGGCCCATCCGGCTGGTCCGGGGTTACCCAGTGCGGATCCGTCGGCTGCGGCGGTGATGGTCATGCGAAGTGCTCCCTGCTGATGGATGTTGGCATCCGTCGGCTTCCAGTTTCGCAGGTTTAGTGTGCGCGGTCGGCGAGCCGGGCCAGGTAGTGGGTAATCAGCGCGGCCATGTCCACCCGCTCGGGATCCAGCAGCCACTGCACCTGGAGCCCGTCGATCATCGCGATCATCAGGGTGACCTCCGCATCCACCTGTTCCTCGGACATCCCGCGCCCGATGAATGCCTGCTTGGACCGTTCGTGTAGGGCCCGGTAGCGGTTGACCACCCAGGCATGTGCCGGATGTTCGGGATCGGTTGCCTCGGCGGCGAGCTGAGTGTGCAGCTGTGCCAGGCCGGGAACGCTGACGTTATGCAGAACGAGATCAACGAGCATCTGGTCCGCATTGTCCGCGGTGATGTCGGCAAACTGCATCCGTTCAAGATCCAGCGTGTCCCGGCGTTCGAGCACGGCGGCCAGGAGATCGGCCTTATTGCCGAAGTGGTACAGGAGGGCCGGATGGGTCAGGTTGCACTCGGCCGCAATATCGCGGAGTGAGGTGCCGTAGTAGCCGGTTTTTGCGAAAACACGTAGCGCTGTGTCCAGAATACGGTCCCGAGTGCTCGGGGCTGTGGTCGTCATATTCGCAAGCATAATCGGCCCTTCGGCGATACACGCCGAGCATGGCGTCCTCATTTCTGGGGTGTTTACCAGTGGTCAAAAAGCTGGAGATTCGCCGTGTACGGCATACCAAAACCGTCAATCCCCGGATGCGATGGGCACCGGGTTGTCAAACTGGTGAGTGGTGGGATGCCGCGAAGCTCGGACGTCGGGCCCTGCGCCCCGCCTCGACAAGGGCGATCAATTGATGTGAGGGTGGTGAGCCGATGGTCCAACTGGTGTATTTCTCCGGAGACTCCGGTAATACCCACCGTTTCGTGCAGAGTTTGGGGATCGAGGCGATGCGGATCGGTGATGCCGAACATCGCACACCGAGCCGGATCACCGAGCCGTTTGTTCTGATGACCCCCACCTATGGTGGCGGTGCCGACTACGCGGCCGTGCCGCGACCGGTCCGGCAGTTCCTTGCCCGAGCCGATAACCGAGCGCGGTTGCGCGGGGTGATTGGTGCCGGGCACCGCAACTTTGGATTTGCCTTTTGCCTGGCGAGTCGACTGATCGCCGACCAGTATGGCGTGCCCGAGCTGTATCGGGTGGACGGCAACGGAACCGATCAGGATCGTGAACGCATTCTGACCGCGCTGACGCGGGTCCTGGGGGCGTCGGCACGGCTGAGCGAGCCGGCAGTGCTGGCCAGGACTCCGGTTGCCGCCGCACCACACACCCTGGCGATCCCCATCGTGGTGCCTCGCACGGCCGCCGAGCCTGTGCGTGAGCCGGTGGTAGTCGCCGCGGCGGACGCTGTTTCGCCGACGGTCTCCGCCGTCTCGACGGCGGGCTCCTCCGTCTCGCCTGTGGTCTCCGCCGTCATGCCGGCGCAGGCACCGCCGCTTCGTCGTTCACGCATTCGTACCGGGCCGACATCGATTGTCGCCGAGACTTCCGCCGCTTTGTCGCCGAGTGCGCACTGGCGCGAGGAGGCGACGGTTCAGACCTCGAACGCCGCAGTGCCGGTCTCGAACCCCGAAGTGCCGGTTTCAAACCCCGCAGTGTCGGTCACTAACGATGCAGTGCCGATCTCAAACCCCGCAGTGCCGGTCTCGAACCCCGCGGTGCAGGCTCCCGCCCCCGTGACCGATTCTCCGCGCCGGGCCGCACGCCGCGCCACGGCACCGATCGAGATACCGGCCCCGGCACCCCTCGATGCTCCGGGTCCGGCACCAACTGCGGCACTCACCGCGGCCTCGGTACCGACCCCGAGCTCGATTAGTGCAACGCCCTCGGCACCGGCGTCGGAGCTGGCCTCAACACCGGCGCTGGCTTCAACACCGGCGCTGTCTCCAGCGTCCGTGCCCGCACCCGATTTTCCGCCGGCCCTCGCTCCGCCCGCTCCCATCGCAGGCACGGGGACTCCGCGCGCCGAAACCCGACGCGCTCGCGCCCGGATGGTCCCACCGCCCGCGATCGCCGGCACCGTCGTGACGCCGATGCCGACCCTCACCACGCTCTCCGCTCCGGCGGATCCTCCGGTCCCGGTCACCCCGGTCCGTGAAGCCGTGGCGCGGATTTCCGAACCGATGCCCGCACCGCAGCGCCGTGCCCGGCGTCTGGCGATGGCCGAGGACTCGGGGGTCCTGAGCGCTAGCCCCGCGCCAACGCGGCGTTCGCTGCGGCAGGATCGAGGGTACTGAGCACCCCGTCGGACATGACCAGCACCTGATCCATCCTGTCCAGGTGTGAGAGATCATGGGTGACCAGCAGGGTTGAGGTGCCGCGATCCCGGGTGAGTTCCAGGATCAGCGTGATGATCTCCATTCCGCGGGCGTGATCCAGCGCGCTGGTCGGTTCGTCCACGATCAGCACCCCGGGCTCATTCATCAGGGCCCGGGCAATGTTGACCCGCTGTCGCTGCCCGCCGGAGAGCTGGTGCGGTCGCTTGTCTTCGTGCCCGGCCAGCCCGACCCGCGCCAGCAGGTCACGCGCACGTTCGCGGGTTGCGGCTCGGGCGGCACGACTGTGACCGTCGAGCTCGTTCATCACAGCGAGCTGGTCCAGCGCGCTGAGCGCGGGCAGCAGGTTCGACTGCTGGAAAACAATGCCGATGTGTTCGCGGCGCACCGCCGTGGCCTCGGCACGGGTGAGGCCGGCCAGGTCGATGCCGGCCACACGCACCCCACCCGAGTCGGGGGTGATCAGCGCCGAGGCCACCGCGAGCAGGCTCGATTTACCCGATCCCGAGGCACCGGTCACCGCGGTGATTGTGCCCGGTGTGACCGAGAGGGAGGCGTTATCCACGGCGGTGATTCTGCGGTCACCATCGGGGAAGGTCAGCATAACGTTGCGCAGTTCAATCATGAGGAGTCCTTAGTCGGGAGTGGAGAGGAGGGGCGGTTACCGGGCGGCACCGAGCGCGGCCAGCGGATCGCTGCGCAGCACCGGGCGGAGGGCAAACGCTCCGCCGATCAGACCCAGCGCGATCAACCCCAGCGCGGGGAGACCGATGGTGAGCGGGCTGAGCACAAACGGGACCGCGTTCCCCGCGAGGCTGCCGAGGCCCACGGTCACCAGCATCCCGACCCCCACCCCGGCGACCAGGACCACCAGGGCCTGCCCGAGGGTGTCTCGCACGAGCCTTCCGGTGCGGGCACCGAGGGCCTTGAGGACCGCGATATCCGGTCCACGCTGGATCGTCCAGACCGTGAAGAACGCGCCGATCACCAGGGCGGAGATCCCGAACAACATCGCCACGATCAGCAGCAGCGAGCCGATCTCCGAGCGGAACGATTCGATCGAGAGCAGTGCGGGGATCGGTGCCCGAGAGACGGTGTGGGTCGCCGAATCGATCGAATCGGGCTGGGCCGAGGAGTCCAGCGAGACCGCGAGCACGCTCGCCCAGGCGGGCTGACCGCCGGCGCTCATGATGGACTGCCAGTTGGGCAGGGTGACCCAGGCCACCGAGGAGTGCGCATACCAGGTGTCGGGGATCAGCGTGGAAACACGAAGGTCCTCCCCGAAGGCGCTCACCGTATCGCCCACGTGCACACCGAGTGTTTGCGCGGTTCCCTCACCCAGGACCACGGTGCCCGGCTGGGGCATCGGGGTTCCTGCGGGGAGGAAGTGTGAGCCCGCCGCGGAGGGATTGATTCCGAACAGCGCCGCCGGGGCGCGTTTTTCTCCGGCGCTCAGCCGGGTCTGGCTGATGCCCAGCGGGGCGGCGTTGGTCACCCCGGCGGCATCGGTCCAGGCGGTAGCCTCGGCGGCGGTGATCGAGGAGTCGCCGAAGCTCGGATCCTTCTCGCCGTGGGCGGGGGCCGAGAAGACGATGCGGTCGGCCCCGAGGCCGAGCACGGCCGAGACGTTTTGGCCGGCGAGCCCGGCGGTCAGCCCGGTCAAAAATCCCACCAGGATGGTGATGAGGGCAACAACCGAGGCGATCAGCACAAAGCGACCGCGAGCAAAGCGAATTTCACGCCAGGCAACAAACATGAGAACCTTCCGGGGAACCGGCACCGTGTGGGCCACACGGGCGTCCATAATGGGGACACTTCGAGTCTGGTTTCCGGCGGCTTATCCGTCATCGGCTAGGTGGTCGGGTCGGGGCGCAAAGTGATGATTATCCGCTCCACCTTTTGAGGGATACCCGCCGGTGCCCCCGCGGATTAGGCTGAGGGTTATGATCCGTTCCGCCGACGGACCGGTGTCCGCGGGACTGCGCACCGGTCTGCACCTGCTCTTTGTGTCGCTGGCCCTGTTTGTGATGATCCGCGCCGGATTCCGCTCGGGTCCCGAACCCGTGATCGCCGCGATCCTCGCCGCCGTCTTCCTGGTCTGGTACCTGCTGGGTGCCTGGTGGGGAAAGGGGGATCAGTCGCGCGGCAGAATCGGGCTGTGGCTCGGCGGACTGACCCTGCTGTGGATCGCGATGATCCTGGTCAGTCAGGACGCCGCCTACCTGTCCTTTCCGCTGTTTTTCCTCTATCTGGCGCTGCTGGATCGCACCCCCGCGCTGCTGAGCGTGGCGGTGGTGAGCGCGGTGTCGATCATCGCGATCGGACTGCACGGCGGGTTTTCGGTGCCGGGGATCCTCGGACCGCTGATCGGTGCGGTGATCGCCGTCGCAATCGGGCTGGGGTATCGCGAACTTCAGCGGGTGGCCCTGCGCCGCGAGGAGCTGATCGCCGAGCTGATTTCCACCCGGGTCCGCCTGGCCGAAACCGAGCGAGAGGCGGGCAAACTCGCCGAGCGCGAGCGCCTGGCCCGCGACATCCACGACACCGTGGCCCAGGGTCTCTCCAGCATCCAACTGCTGCTGCATGCGGCCGAGCGGGCGAGCGAGCAGGCCCCGGAGACCGCGATTGAACACGTCCGGCGGGCGCGGGATGCGGCGGCCCTGGCGCTCGCCGAAACCCGCGGGCTGATCGATGAGCTGGCCCCGCCGGCGATCACCGGGGCCAGCCTGGCCGAGGCGCTGTCCCGGCTGGCCGAGAACGCCTCCCAGCAGGCGGGTATCCCGGTGGAATTCCACACCGACGGGACCCCCGAGCCGCTGAGTACCGTGGTTAAAACCGGTCTGCTGCGGATCGGCCAGAGCGCGCTGGCCAATGTGGTGCAGCACGCCGATGCCACCCGTGCGGATCTCAGCCTGAGCTATCTGGATGGGGAAACCATCCTCGACGTCGTCGACGACGGCCGCGGATTTAACCCGGAGGCACTGGTCGAGCGCACCGCGGGTGGGTCGTTTGGGCTGATCGCGATGCGGTCCCGGATCGCCGAGCTGGGAGGATCGCTGGTGATCGAAAGCGCTCCGGGCGAGGGCACCACTGTCACCGTAAGATTTACCCGGGAGGCAGCATGAACTATGCAGTGGGCACACCGATCCGGGTCGTGATGGCCGATGACCATCCCATCGTGCGCGCGGGCCTGGCCGCGGTCCTGGGGACTGCGGCGGACATCGAGGTGGTCGCCGAGGCGGCCTCGGTGCCCGAGGTGCTGGCCGTGGTCAACCGGTTCGAACCGGACCTCGTGCTACTGGACCTGAGTTTTGGGACCGGACCCACCGGGATCGATGCGACCCGCGAGCTGATGCGCCGGGAGAATCCGCCGCGCGTGCTGATCCTCACCAACTACGACTCCGATGCCGACATCCTCGGTGCCATCGAAGCCGGGGCGGCCGGCTACCTCCTGAAGGACGCCCCACCCGAGGATCTGCTGAGCGCGATTCGCAAGGCGGTCCTCGGCCAGACGGTCCTGGGCCCGGCGGTGGCTGGACGCCTGGTGGCGCGCGTCAGCGAACCGCAGCAGGCACTCAGCGCCCGCGAAATCGAGGTCCTGACCCTCGCCTCCGAGGGTCTGGTCAACCGCGAAATCGGCAAGAAGCTGCACATCAGCGAGACGACCGTGAAGTCTCACCTGGCGCATATCTTCGGCAAGCTCGGCGTGAACAATCGCCAGCAGGCGGTACTCGCCGCCCAGCGCGGAGGCTTCATCCGTCGCGCGTAGTCGCGGGTTCGTCTCACTGTGGCCCATCCCAGCTGTTGACAGCGTGGTGATACCGCCGTTCAATGGGTTGCTATGTGGCCGAAACGAAAGCAGAAGACTCCCCGGGCGGTCCTCTCGCTCTGGGAGGTCGCCAAAGAGTTGAGCATCACGCCACAGGCCTGGGAAGTGGACCCACGGTTCCCTCAACGCAAACGCCGTCAAAGCTGGAACACGCGCGCCGCACAGATCACGGGTGCGTTGGCCATGCTGGGAAGTGTCCCGGCGTTGATCTGGGCCGAGCCATTCGTGGGATTTGTCCTTCTGATTCTCGGCCTGCTTCTATTGGCGGTTGGGACGGTCCTCCGGCTTAGTGCTGCGGCTTATCGGCGCGTTGCTCGTTGGCTTCAGTCGGCACGGCTCTGGGCGTATTTTGTCCTGTACGGCATTGTGCTGCTGGGGATTCTGGCGCAGGTGATTTTTGCTGTGAGCCTGTATGCGGTTCCCGGCTTTGACCAGGGCGGCGAGGGCGGCACATTGATCTGGGCTTCGATAATGCTGAGCCTTCTCATTTTGGGGTTCACCCTGATGGTCTCGGTGGCGGCTTCTCCGCTCCTGGTAGCCGTACACAAGCCCCGACCCACACAGATTATGGAAACTCAGCGCCTCTGGACCGGGGTGCTGGTGGCCTCGATTGTGACGCTCCCCGCGGTCGGGATCAGACAGGTGCAGCTTGACGGTGAGGTGTCCCTGCAGGCGCTCACGATCCTGCTGCCGATTGCGGTTGCCGTGTTGGGATCGGTGATTGCTTGGCATCGTCGGGGCTTTAACACGCTTGAGCAGCGACATGCTCTCCTGATTACTGCGTTTTCAGAGGCCAATCTTGCCTTGGCCTCGCCCCACAATCACGAGAATCTTATCCGTCAGCTTCGTGCGTTACGCCGGCAGGCATGGTCCAGCCCGTTGCGCAACCAGTCGCCGATTGGGGCGGTAGCGCAGGTGTCGTGGGAGATCGCGCAGGTCACGGATCTCCTGCTTTGGGCGGCCGGTGACGGACCCTATCCAGACGCGCTGAAAAAGCGTGAGGGGTTGGAGGGAAACCTGGGCCTGCCGTTCATTCGCCTCGCGCAATTGACTCGGGCCGAGGTCCTCAGTGCCGGTCAGGCATTTACCCGGCGTTGCCAGGACCGGCTTTACGGCGTTGACCGCGCGTATACCGCGCGGCGCGCTGCGCGCCAGGCTCTGCGCAGGGAAGAAAGGAAACAGGCCCGAGTCACGAGGTCTTAGACCGGATTATCCCGCTTGCGGTAGGCCTCCAGGGCTGCCTCACGGGAGACCTTGAGGTCCACGATCGGGGCAGTGCGCAGGCCGGTGTCGGGCACCCAGCGGCGGATGTATTCGCGGTTGGGGTCAAACTTTTTGGCCTGCAGCTCGGGATTGAAGATGCGGAAATAGGGGGCCGCATCGGCACCGCTGCCGGCCACCCACTGCCAGTTGAACGGGTTCGCGGCGGGATCGGCATCCACCAGGGTGTCCCAGAACCACTCCTCGCCGGCCCGCCAATGCTGGAGCAGGTTCTTGGTGAGCAGCGAGGCGACCACCATCCGCACGCGGTTGTGCATGGTGCCGGTCTGCCACAGCTCGTTCATCCCCGCATCGACCAGGTCGATTCCGGTGGTGCCAGTCTGCCAGGCGCGCAGCAGCTCGGGGTCAGCCTCGGGCCAGGGGAAATTCGCGAAGCTGGGCCGCCAGGGATCGGTGGCCAGCTTGGGGAAGTGGAACAGCTGGTAGTGCGCGAACTCGCGCCAGCCCAGCTCACTGAGGAAGCTGGCCCCCTGCCCGGGGTGCGTGCGCCGATGCTCATCCACGGCATGCCAGATCGTGGACACCGTGATCTCGCCCCACACCAGGTGCGGGGACAGGCGCGAGGTCACCGAGCGGTCGGGACGGTCACGCAGATCGGGATAATCGCCCATGTCCTCGTCCAGGAAGTCGGCCAGACGCTCGTGGGCACCGGCCTCGCCCGGGCTCCAGTAGGTGTCCCAGTTTTCCGCCCAGTTGGGGGAGGTGGGACGAAGTTCGAGGTGGTCCAGTGCGGCCGCGAATGCCGCGGAGTTGACCGCGGTTGGGGTGCGGGCGGGCTGGGGAACTGGCAGGACCGCGCGCGGAGGACGCCGGGCAAGCTCATCCAGTGCCCGCTTCCAAAACGGGGTGAACACCGTGTACGGGCGGCCCTCTCCGGTGCGCAGCCCGGGATCCACCAGCAGATCCGGGGCGGAAAAATGGACCTCGATGCCGTGGGACCCGAGCTCCGTGTGTACCCGGGCGTCCAGCTCCGCCTCAGCCGCGCCGGGGCGTGCGGTGGCATACACGCGGTTGGCGTTCTGTTCGGCGGCCAGCGTGTGCAGTGCGGCCACGGGATCTCCGGTGCGCAGCTCGAGCGGGATACCCAGCTCGGCGAGGTCCGTGGCCAATGAGTCCAGTGCACCGTGAACCCACCAGCGGGAGGCCCCACCGATCGGGCGCAGGCTCGGCTCGTCCAGCACAAACACGGCGATCACACGCTCGTGGGATTCCAGCGCGGCGGTCAGTGCCGGATGATCACCCACGCGCAGGTCGCGGCGAAACCAGATCAGGGCGGCGGGGGAGGGGGTGCTCATCGGGAACCTAATCGTCGAATTCGGGGCAGCGCAGCTTCTCGGTCAGGGCAAACATGGACTCGATTTCGGCGGGGCTGAGGGCTCCGCCGATGATCGATTCAATCGTACGCATATGGGCGCGGGCCACCGGACGGTAGGCCGAGAAGCCCTCCTCGGTGAGGGTGATGATCATGCCGCGGCGATCATCCGGATCGGCTTCCTTGGTGACAAACCCCTCGGCCGAGAGCTTGTCGATGAGTCGGCTCACGCTGGGCTGGCTCAGCAGCACCAGCCGGTTCAGATCGCGCAGCTTGGCTTTGCGGCCGGGCTGGCGGGAGAGCGTGAACATCACGTCGTACTCGTTCATCGTGAGGCCACCCATCGGGAAGTCCTCACTCAGCCGGCGCATGATGCCCACCTGCGCGCGGAACAGCGATTCCCAGGCTTCTACCGCACCGTTCATCGCGGATCGCCGGTTTCGGAGGTGTCCGAACTCGCGTGTTCGTGGTCGGTGATCTCGGGGTCGTTGGACTCAAGATCGTGTGTCTCGGGATCGTTCACGTTGATCGCGAGGGCAGGGTTTGCGCGGATCAGCGAGCGGTAGAGCATCACCATGCCCCAAAACGATGTGCTGAGACCGGTGAGGAGAACTCCCGCACCGATCAGGGTCAGATACCAGGGTCCGTTGAGCGCTCCCAGCACGATCAGCAGGATGCCCACCGCGGTGAAGAGCAGGCCGCCACCAAAGCATGCGGCACCCAGCACCTTGAGGGCGCGGAGTTCGCGTGCGGAATCGGTGGCCTGCGTCATCCTCCCAGCGTACCGCGTTCGCGGGTCTGCGATGGAGCTGGAAGTTTCGCCCCTGGCGCACCGGTTGGGGGAATAACGGACGCGGGGTGCGTGGACATGAACAAGGGCCGATCGTAGAGGCGTACGATCGGCCCTTCCCCTTGCACCAAGAGTGTCCTGCAATCACATGTGCGTTTCGTCGTCACAGCAAAACTTCGAACGCAGTACGAATATATAACATCCAGGTAACGATTACCAGGGCTTGACCGTCTCGGTGGCTGGGAGTTTGCCGCATAGCGGTATTTGGTGGTCTGCGGGCCCGAATCTGCGCACGGCACGGATGTTGATTCCCCGGAAATCCGCCGATGTGGGGATTTTGGGTCCACAATTGAACCCCGACCCCGTGCGGGCGCTCAAGCGCCGCACACACGTGAGGAGACACGGATGAAGAAGAAGGCGACGCGCCCCGATGCGGAACCTCGGCTGAGTTCCGGCGGCGATGTGGGACTGCACCGTGAGCCTGCGGGAGGATCCGGCGTACACGTTAACGCGTTTCGGATCGGCCTGGTGGGTACCCTGGGTGTGCTTATTGCGCTCCTGCTCGGGGGTATTGTCAGCCAGCTGAGTACCGTCCTGGTGTACATCGGCATCGCCCTATTCCTGGCGCTGGGTCTCGACCCGCTGGTTTCCTGGCTTGAGAAGCGGATGCCACGTCCCGCGGCGATTGCCGCGGTGGTGCTGGTGGTTTTGGCCGCCCTGGCGGGCCTCCTCTTGGCCGTCATTCCGGTGCTTGTGGAGCAGTCCTCGAACCTGATTCGGGATTTCCCGGGCTTTGCTTCGGACTTCCAGAAGAATGACATTGTGCTCCAGATCCAGAAGCTGCTGGGTGATTCCGTGGACATCAAGCAGGTCATCAAGGGGGCCACCGACTTCCTGGGAGATCCCAAAAACCTGGTGGCGATCGGCGGAGGCCTCGCCCAGGTGGGGGCCGGTGTTGCCAGCGGCATCACCGGGCTGATCATCGTGCTGATTCTGACCCTGTACTTTATGGCCTCGCTGCGCTCGATGAAGCAGACCGTGTACCGCTTTGTTCCCGCGTACCAGCGTGCGGGTTTCGCCAAGATCTCCGAGGACATCACCGGTGCCGTCGGACGCTATGTGGTGGGGCAGGTATCGCTTGCCCTGATCAATGGTGTGCTCAGCCTGATTCTGTTGTCGATCATTCAGGCACCAATGCCGTTCCTGCTGGCATTCTTCGCCTTCATTGGGTCCCTGATTCCGCTTGTGGGTACCCTGAGTGCGTCGATCCTGAACACCCTGATCTGCCTGTTGGTGGACCCCAGCCTGGCGCTGATTACGGGTATTTACTACCTGATCTACCTGCAGGTGGAGGCCTACATCATTTCCCCGCGCATCATGAGTCGTGCGGTTGCGGTCCCCGGGGCGATGGTGGTCATTGCCGCCGTTGCCGGTGGCACCATCGGCGGTGTGCTCGGGGCGCTGGCGGCTATTCCGGTCGCTGCCTCGGTGATCATCATCGTGCAGAAGGTGGTGTGGCCGCGCCAGGACCGTAAGGTCGCCGCGGTGTCCTAGTCGCGCACGGCGTCCACTGAGGTGCCCCGCACGTCCCGTAGGGGTGTGCGGGGCACCCTGCGTTAGTGCCTCATCGGACGCTCCCCGGTGGCGGTTCCGTGTGATCAGCGGGCGGAAGCGGTGCCGCGCGTGACTCATCATCGGGGAACAGCGTGGTGAGGACGCTGCCCAGTCGCCTTGCACTCTCGGGTGTGAGCACCAGGTGTTCTCCATGCTCATCGGAGTGGATCACAACCACCGGCTCAGCCGGCGGTACCTGCGGATTCACGATGATATCGAGCAGCACGGGTTGGAGCTCGGGTACCGGCCCGCTCTGCAGTACGGTGGCGACGCTCGCCAGCCAGCGAGGCTCCCCACGGGCACTCTCTGCATCGAGCAGCTCCGACTCGGAAAGTTCCGACTCGGAACGCTCCTTCTCGGAACGCGTCAACGTGGCAGACGCCGCCCCGGCCAGCGCGGTCTCGGTGGGCACAGCCCCGGGAGGCGCAGCCCCGGGAGGCACAGCCTCGGTAGGCCCAGCCCCGGTAGGCACTGTTTCTGTGGGCGCTGTTTTGGCGGTTACTGTTTTGGCGGTTACGGACGCCGCCTCCGGTGGGCGCACCCGTGCATGACCGCGCTCGGGCGGAGGAGCATTCTCTGAGTGGGCATGTTCCGCGGCGAGGGCTGCGGGCCCCGGTGCCGGGGGAATGGCACCGTCGGAGGGCGTTGAGGGTTCGGACCCGGTGGGTGCCGAACGCCGTGGGTGAAGCAGGGCTGTTTTCATCGGTGGATCCCTTCACCGGCACATTCTGAGCCTAACTCGACCCTCCGACACTCATGGATCGGATGGTGAGGGGCGTGCCGATGGAAGATGATCCTCCTGCTCGGCGTAGCGCAGGAGGGCTCGTGCCGAGAGACGATGAACGACAGCGGCGCGCTGCGTGGGAGCGCTAGCGGTCGCTGAGATCCGGCGGGGTGCTGGGCAGCAGCTCCTCAATCGGTACTCCGAAGACCTGGCTAAGTGCGAGGACGTTTTGGAGCGAGGGGTTGGCTGAGGTTCCCGGGCGAGACTCGCCCTTTTCGAACTTCTGATAGGTGTATCGGCTAATTCCGGCCGCCATTGCGACCTGCTCCTGGCTGAGGCCGCGCCCGAGTCGAAGATGACGGAGCGAACTGCCCAGGAGATTGGCATACTGGGACCAGGTAGGTGTCTCGGCGAAGTGTTCCATAAGACCAGCATGTAAGCGATTGTCTCAGTCTAGGGCCATACCCGTGTGACAATCGCCTGTGAATCCGGTGAAATTCCAGAAGACTGCTCGGTTTTCGGGCTGATGAACCCCGATATACGCCGAATATGACGTTGCGACCGTGGCCGCTCGCCGTCTAAAAGAGGTCGGGGCTCGGTGCCGAAGCGTAGCGGATGGTGACGTCTGCGTGACGGTCAAAACGGTAGCCGACGCCGCGAACGGTACGGACGATGTCTTCGTAGCGGTCAAGCTTGGCCCGCAGGCGACGGATGTGGACGTCGATGGTGCGCTCGTTCGGAGCGGCCTCCTCGTCCTCGGGGTTCCACAGGGCACCGATCAGCTCGGCGCGATCCACGGTGCGCCCCTCGCGCAGCACCAGGTACTGCAGCAGCTCGAACTCCTTGAAGGTGAGCGAGACGGCGGTGTTGTCCAGAGCCAGACGCTTGCGGGAGAGGTCAATCACGACGCCGGCGTGTGCGCGGTCGAGCTCGCCGGTGTGGCTCTCCTCGGTGTCGCGGTGACGAGCCAGGGCTGCCGGCTCCTGCAGGGCCAGGCGCACCACGTCGATGTCGCGGCCACCGGCACCGGCGGGTGCAAGAGCAACGGCCGCGTAGGTTTCCGAAGCGGGAGCGATCTGGGCGGCGAGGTCCTTGAGAGCCTGCACTACCTGGCCCAGGCTCGAGCCATCGGCCAGGGCCTTGGCCTCATCCAGCCCGACGTAGAGCACGAAGCCGCGAGCCTCGGTGCCCTCGGGAACCGAACGCAGACGCGGGGCTGCGGGAGCGGCGGGTGCCGCGGCCACAACCGGGGCGACTGCGGGCACCGCGGTGCTGGTGGTGGTACGTCCGGCGGTCAGCGCGGTGGCGATGCGGTCAGCCTCGGCGCTGCGGGTGGCGGGGGCGGAGATGGTGGTGGTGATCGACATGAGAAGTCCCTAAAGGTTTTGGTGTCGACGGTCATCCGGGGGCGAGTGCCTCGGCCGGGCCGTTACGACGGGTGTGTTGTGTGTATCCGGATCGACGAATCGGAAGGTCGTTCCGGGGGAGTCGCGTTCAAAAACGCTCCGGGTCTCGACGCCGAGTCTTCTTCTGGATGAGGAGAAGCGGGGCGGAGACGGTGGCGGAAGCTAGCGAGCTAGCTGCACATTCGACAACACATGACAGCGCTACGGGGCATCATCATGCCCACAGTCCCATGAGACTCGAGGGAGCTCCGGGTACGCGCGAATTCAGTCATATGCCGATTATGCCCAGAGCGAAGCGTGCTGTCAACTGATCACCCTTGATTGGGGGGACAAAAAACGGCGGCACCGGAAAACCGATGCCGCCGTGGGCCCTGACCGTGTGCCAGGGACGAAGTTTTAGACCAGGCCGTAGAGGCGGTCGCCCGCGTCACCCAGACCGGGAACGATGTAGCCGTGCTCGTCCAGACGCTCGTCCACCGTGCCCAGCACCAGCTTGACGTCGCGGCCCTCGGTGAGCTTCTCCAGTGCGGCCACACCCTCGGGGGCGGCCAGCAGGCAGATCGCGGTGACGTCGTCTGCGCCACGGTCAAAGAGGAACTTGATCGCCGCACCCAGCGAACCGCCGGTTGCGAGCATCGGGTCCAGGACGAAGCACTGGCGGCCCGACAGATCATCCGGCAGACGCTCGGCGTAGGTCTTCGGCTCGAAGGTTTCCTCATCGCGCAGCATGCCCAGGAATCCGACCTCGGCGGTCGGGAGCAGCTTGACCATGCCCTCGAGCATGCCCAGACCGGCGCGCAGGATGGGGACCACGAGCGGACGCGGCGAGGAGATCGCGAGTCCGGTGGTGGTGGTGACCGGGGTCTCGATTTCGACCGTCTCGGTGCGAACCTCACGGGTTGCCTCATACGCGAGCAGGGTGACCAGCTCCTCGGTGAGGGACCGGAAGATCGGCGACGGGGTGTTCTTGTCCCGCAGGACCGTCAGTTTGTGGGTGATCAGGGGGTGATCGGCTACGTGCACTCGCATACTGTTAACAATACCTGGGTGAAGGGAACCTTGCGGTGGTAATGAGTGTGCGCGCGGAAGATGAGCGCTGGATGGGCCTGGCCCTGGAGCAGGCGCGCCTGACCGCGGAAAGTGCGGATGTCCCGGTGGGAGCCATTCTGGTTGACTCCGCGGGTACCGTGGTGGCAACCGGATTTAACCTCAAGGAGGCCCGCCACGATCCCACCGCGCACGCCGAAATCGAGGCGATTCGTGCGGCCACCGCGGCACGGGGGGATTGGCAGCTGCGTGATCTGACCCTGGTGGTCACCCTGGAGCCGTGCATCATGTGTGCCGGGGCGATCCTCGCCGCCCGCATCCCACGCGTGGTCTTTGGAGCCTGGGAGGACAAGGCCGGTGCCGCCGGCAGCGCGTTTGACCTGCTGCGGGATCGCCGCCTCGCCCACCGGGCCGAGGTCGTCGGGGGCGTGCGCGAGGCCGAGTGCGCGGCCATCCTGGTGGAGTTTTTCCGGGAGACCCTGGCGAGCCCGACCGACCTGTAGTTCGGCCGGAGGCTAAACCCGCTCGCGATCCACGTCGGGTTCGAGATAGATCACGCGCGCCATCGGTTCGGCGGCACGGATACGGGCCTCGATCACGTTGATGTTTTCGGAGACTTCGGCGACCGTGCGGGCCGGATCCACGGCGATTTTTGCCGCCACCATGATCTCCTCGGGTCCCAGATAGAGGGTCTTCAGGTGAATGATCCGCTCGGCTTCGGCTTCGGGTCCGGCCACGATGGCATCCCGAATCGCGGTGGCCTGTTCGGCGGTGGCCCCCTCACCCACCAGGAGGCTCTTGGTCTCGATGCCCAGCACGATCGCGACCAGGACCAGCAGCGCACCAATCGCCAGGGTGCCGATCGCATCCCAGGTGGCGTTGCCGGTGATGACGGTGAGGCCGACGCCGAGGAAGGCGAGCACCAGACCGATCAGCGCGGCCACGTCCTCCAGCAGCACAACGGGCAGCTCGGGGGCCTTGGCGCGGCGGATGAACTGGATCCAGGACTGGGTGCCCCGGGTGTGGTTGGACTCGCGGATCGCCGTGCGCAGGGAGAAGCCCTCGAGCCCGATCGCGACCGTCAGTACCACCATAGGCAGCCACCACATTTCCAGCTCATGCGGGTGGGTGAGCTTATTGATGCCCTCATAGATCGAGAACACGCCACCGACCGAGAACAGGATGATCGAGACCACAAACGCATAGACGTAGCGCTCGCGTCCGTACCCGAACGGGTGCTCCTCGTCGGCCAGACGACGCGATTTTCTTCCGCCCAGCAGAAGCAGCAGCTGGTTGCCCGAGTCGGCGAGGGAGTGCACACCCTCGGCGAGCATCGACGCCGAACCGGAGAAGAACCAGGCGATGAACTTGGTCAGCGCGATGCCGACATTTGCCAGCAGCGCCGCGATGATGGCACGATTGCCGCCCTGTGTACTCATGTGATCCCCCTCGTGTGGTGGATCACATCCTAGTCCCGCACGGTAGCCGGCGGGGTGGGGCGACGGAAGGTGTCGCGCATATGGTCGGAGTCGAGGTAGTCGGCCACACCGATCAGGATCAGGCTGAAGATGATTTGCTCGGTGATCATCCACACCGGGTAGAACCCGGGGATCGCCGCGAGCACGAGGGTCACCACGGGGAAAATCTTGCTGAACAGGCGCAGCCGCGAGTATCCCCAGGACCAGCCCAGCTGCGCGCGCCAGGAGAAGTAGAACAGGGTCGCGGTCATGCCGAGGACCACCACGCTGCGCGTCCATACCGACAGCGGCACGTGTTCGCCGCGTCCCAGCAGGACGAGCGCGATCACCACGGCGACGATGCCGAGCACCAGCTCGATCAGCAGCAGGATCGTCACCGCCCGGAATGCTCGCACCGTGCGCGGATGCGTGCGAGCCTCCTCGGCGATGCGTTCGGAGGCGCGCGATCCACCGGCGATACGGTCCAGGCGAAGCAGTAGCGGCTCGAGGTTCATGGTCCCAGGGTAATCCGAATCACGCCACGCGGGCATGCGCACACGGCGCGGATTTAGGATGGGGGAATGACCTCCACGAACGCACCCAGCATCGCATTCCTCGGTACCGGTTCGATGGGCGGGGCGATTCTCTCCGGCCTCGTCGCCTCGGGAGCCACCGCCACCAGCCCGGTGATCGCGACCAACCGCACGCCGGAAAAGGCCCAGGCGCTGTCGAAGCTGGAGGGTGTGACCGGCATCGCGCTGAACGAGAACCCCGAGGGCAACCGTGAGGCCGCCGCCGGTGCCGACATCATCCTGATCGGCGTGAAGCCCGGCATGGTCCCGGACCTGCTCGCCGAGATTGCCCCGGCGCTCAAGCCCGGTGCGATCGTGGTGAGCCTGGCCGCGGGCGTGACCATCCAAACCTTCGAGTCGATCCTGCCCGACACCGCGATTGTGGTGCGCTCGATGCCAAACACCCCCGCCGTGGTGGGTCGCGCGGTCACCGGTATCGCCCCGGGTACCCGCGCCGATGCGGCCGCGATGGCCGCCGTGCGTGCGGTCTTTGAGACCGTGGGTGAGGTGCTGGAGGTGGCCGAGGACCGGATCGACGCGCTCAGCACCATCTCCGGCTCCGGTCCCGCCTACGTGTTTGCGCTGATCGAGGCGCTCACCGCCGCCGCCATCGAGAAGGGATTCAGCCCGGACGAGGCCGACCTGCTGGTGCAGGGCACCTTCCGTGGGGCGACCGAACTCCTGGCCGCATCGGACCAGACCCCGACTCAGCTGCGGATCAACGTGACCAGCCCCAAGGGCACCACCGAGCGTGCGCTCGCGGTGATGAGCGACGCCGGTCTGGACCAGATGTTCATCCGCGCGACCGATGCCGCCCTGGCGCGGGCCAAGGAGCTCGCGGCCGGCAGCTAGCCAAGCTTCATGGTGGTGAGGCAGGTGGGGTCCTCATCGCCGGTGGCGATCTGCGTGGTTGCGGACTTTCCGTCCTGGGAGATGGTGAGGGTTCCGCTGATGTTGCGGGGGAGCCAGATTCCGACGAAGCCGTTGTTGTTGGTGGTGAGTTTTTGATCGAGGATCTTCTCGCCGGTTGAGTCGGTGACCGTCACCTCGGCCTCGGCATCCTGGAGCTCGCCGAGGCACGTGGTGAGGCTGTGGAAGAAGCAGTCGTGTGAGCTGTTTTGGTACGGTGCGACCGACAGGTAGAACTCATCCGCTGGCATCGGCAGCTCGGAGGTCTGCCCGGACTGATCGGTGAGCATCAGGGTCGCCGGGCGCACCGAGGCCATCAGATCGCGCGGGCGCTGATCCAGGGAGGTCGCCTCCAGCTTGTCGATCACTCCGCGGGCATCGAGTCCCTCCAGCCCATGGGTGGCAAGGGTGCTGTGGACATCCCCGGCGGAGGTCGGTGACGAGGGAGCCGCGGCGTCGGCGGTGCACCCGGCGAGGCCGAGGGTGAGCGCAAGCAGCAGCGGTGTGGCGGACAGGGCAACCTTTGTGATGTGCGTCGACATGTCTTCACGCTAACCAGCGCCGCTTCGCCAATGGTAAAAACGGGCGGAGGGTGATGCCGGGGCTGTCGGTTGCCTAGACCGTCTTCGCCAGCTGCTGCACCCGCTGGTAGGAGAGCCCGAGCAGGGCACCGGCGTCGCTCTGAGAGAGCTGCGCCTCGGTCAGCAGATTCCGGACGGCCTCGCGCCGCAGTCCATGCACTCGCCCGCAACGCAGCGGCGGGGCCGGAGAATGCTCTCCGACCCCGCCGCTTGGGTGTGGGCTAGGCGCTCAGCGTCTCGCGCACGGTGCGGGTTGCCGCCAGGATGTTGCGCAGCGAGTCCACGGTTTCGTCATAGCCGCGGGTCTTCAGGCCGCAGTCCGGGTTGACCCAGACCTGGCGCTGCGGGATCGACCCCAGCGCGGTCTGCAGCAGCTCGGTGACCTCGGCGACGCTGGGCACGCGCGGCGAGTGGATGTCGTAGACGCCCGGACCGATGCCGCGGCCAAAGCCCGAGCGCTCGATGTCCGGCACAACCTCCATCTTGGAGCGGGCGGCCTCGATCGAGGTCACGTCGGCATCCAGGCGGTTGATCGCGTCGATCACCACGCCAAACTCCGAGTAGCAGAGGTGGGTGTGGATCTGGGTTTCCTGGGCCACACCCGAGGTGGCCAGGCGGAAGGATCCCACCGACCAGTCGAGGTAGGAGGGCTGGTCGGCGAGCTTGAGCGGCAGCAGCTCGCGCAGTGCGGGCTCATCCACCTGGATGATGCCAATGCCGGCGGCCTCCAGATCGGCGATCTCGTCGCGCAGGGCCAGGGCCACCTGGTTGGCGGTGTCGGCCAGCGGCTGGTCATCGCGGACAAAGCTCCAGGCGAGGATCGTGACCGGACCGGTCAGCATGCCCTTGACCGGCTTGGCGGTGAGCGACTGGGTAAAGGTGGACCAGTCCACGGTGATCGGTGCCGGACGCGACACGTCGCCCCACAGCAGCGACGGACGCGTACAGCGGCTGCCGTAGCTCTGCACCCAGCCGAGCTCGGTCACGGCAAAACCGTCGAGATTCTCGGCGAAGTACTGGACCATGTCGTTGCGCTCGGGCTCGCCGTGCACCAGCACGTCCAGGCCGATCTCCTCCTGGAGGTCAACCACGCGGCGGATCTCATCCTCCATCGCGCCGCGGTACTCGGTCTCGGTGATTTCCCCGCGGGCAAAGCGGGCGCGCTCGCGGCGGATGTCGCCGGTCTGCGGGAACGAACCGATCGTGGTGGTCGGCAGCGGGGGCAGGCCGAGGGCCGCGTCCTGGGCGCTCAGGCGCTCGGTGTAATCCCCGCGGGTGAAGTCGGCGTCGGTCAGGGCGGCCGCGCGCTCACGCACGGCACCGTCGCGCACGCCGGGCGCCGAGTGGCGGTCGGCGAGGGCGGCGGTGGCCTCGGCCAGCTCGGCCGAGATCGCAACGGGACCCTCGGTCAGGGCGGTGGCGAGCAGGGCGATCTGTCCCACCTTCTGGTCGGCGAAGGCCAGCCAGGAGACCAGGCGCGGATCGAGCTTGGTCTCCACGGTCACGTCCTGCGGGACGTGGAACAGGCTGGTCGAGCTGGAGACGGCGACGTTGGGGCTCAGCGCGCGCAGGCTCTCCAGGGTCTCCCAGACACCGGCGAGGTCGCCGCGCCAGATGTTGTGACCGTCGATCACGCCGCCGACGAGGGTCTTTGAGGTTTCGAAACCGGTGGGCACTGCGCCGCGGACCAGGTCCACGCCGATCGCCTCAACCGGGCTGTTCAGCAGCACCGGCAGGGCGTCGCCGAGGTCGTTATAGGGGGCGGCGACGAAGATCTGCGGACGTTCGCTCTCGCCTCCCAGCACCTCGAAGGCGCGGGCTGCGGCCGCCAGCAGCTCGGCACGGGGCACCTCGATGCTCTCGCTCACCAGGGCCGGCTCATCCAGCTGCACCCACTCGGCACCGGCGGCGCGCAGGGCGGCCAGCAGTTCGGCGTAGACGGGCAGCAGGTCGTCGAGGCGCGAGATCGGGGTGAAGCCGGCGGGGGCATCCACGGCGGGCTTGGCGAGGGCCAGCAGGGTGACCGGGCCGACGATCACCGGGCGGGTGACAAAGCCCTGCTCGCGGGCTTCGATGACCTCGTTAACCAGGCGACGCGAGGCCAGGTGGAAGGTGGTGTCGGGGCCGATTTCGGGCACCAGGTAGTGGTAGTTCGAGTCGAACCACTTGGTCATCTCGGCGGGCACATCCGCGCCCTCACCGCGGGCGATGGTGAAGTAGCCGGCGAGGTCGACGGTGCCATCCTCGGCCACCAGACGCTCGAAACGGGTGGGAATCGCACCCACGGTGACCGCGGCATCGAGTACCTGGTCGTAGTAGCTGAAAGCCTCGGGGATCGAGGAGTCCGCGCGGCCCAGGCCGAGTGCGGCCAGGCGCTCGCGGGTACCGGCACGCAGCTCGCGGGCGGTGGTCTCCAGCTCCTCGGCGGAGGTCTTGCCGGCCCAGAAGGCCTCGACCGCGCGCTTGAGCTCACGGCGCGGACCGATCCGCGGATAGCCGAGGATGGTGCCGGTGGGGAACGGTGTGTGGGTCATGCGTATTCCTTTACGGGGACGTAGAGACCGGTCTCGCGCAGGATGCGCAGGACGGCCGGGTGTTGGTTGAAGGTATAGAGGTGAAGGCCGCTGGCGCCGCCGTTCAGGAGGGCGCGGCTGAGGCTGGTGGCATGGTCCACGCCCACCTCAAACTGCGCCTCGGGGGATCCCGCCGCTTCGAGCTTTCGCAGCAGTTCGGTGGGAAGCTTTTCTCCGGTGAGCTGCACGATGCGGTGCAGCCGCTCGGGGCTGAGCACGGGCATGATCCCCGGGAGGATACGCATCGTGATGCCCGCGGCCCGGGCCTGATCCACAAAGCGCAGATAGTCTTCGGGATCAAAAAACAGCTGGGTGATGGCCAGGTTCGCCCCGGCCGCCTCCTTGGCCAGCAGGGTGTCGAGATCCTGCGAGACCGAGCGCGAGCGTGGGTGACCGTTGGGGAACGCGGCCACGGCGATGGTGACCTTGGGCTGCGGCGCGAGCCGGGTGCCCCGCGGGAATCCGGCCAGCGGAGGCTGGACGAACTGGGCCTTTTCGGCGCGGATGCGGTGGATCAGCTGCACCAGCTCGCCGGCGGACCCGAGGTCGCCGAGGAAGTTCTCGCCCTCCTTCGCGCCCGCCGGAGGATCGCCGCGCAGCGCCAGAAACTTTGTGATCCCGGCGTCGAGAAACTCGTGGATCATCGCCGAGGCCTCGGCGTAGGAGGAGCCCACGCAGGTGAGATGTGCCATCGCGTCGACCCCGCCCGCGCGCAGCTGTTGGAGGACCCGTAGGGAGCGGTCGGTGGTGGTGCCGCCGGCTCCGTAGGTCACCGAGATGAACTCGGGTCCGGATGCCACCAGGTGCGCGAGGGACACCTCGAGCGCATCGGCAGCGGCGGCCGATCGGGGCGGGTAAAGCTCAAATGAAAAGGTAGTAGCCACACCTATCTCCTTGGGGAAAATATCGGTGGGGCGGATACCGGGCTCGGTGCTCGCTCCGGGCATCGTCTGGCGATGCCGTGACCCGAGACTAACAACGCGGGAGGGGCAAACCGGCGAGTATTACGGCAGGTTTCTTCCTGGTGTTACGGCATGTTTCGGCGGACGTTGGTGGTTGACTCGGAGGCTCGTTCGTGGTGCATTTAACGGGTGGGATTCTCGCACTGCTGCACGGCCCTGCGAGCCCCGTCCCGCGCACTCAACCCAGGAGGCATCATGACCGGAATTACCGCCGACGGCATCGAGATCGATCGGTTCTTTGAGGCGAGTCCCGCCGAGGTTTTTGAGGCGTGGACCACCCCGCAGCACTTCGCCCGCTGGTTTGGCGGGAACACGATCGAGGTGCCTCTCGACCAGCTCGACTTTGCCCCCGAGATCGAGGGCACCTGGAAGGCCACGATGGTGCTGCCGGATGGAAACACGATCAACTGGGCGGGCGACTTTCTGGAGATTGTGCCCAACGAGCGCTTCGTCTTCACCCTGACCGACAACCCGGCAGAGCCCGAGCGTGCCGCCGTGGTGGTCACCCTTGCCCCGGCCGCCGAGGATGGCGTCGACGGCACCCTGATCCACTTCAGCCAGGAAACCCCCGGCTTCGCCCCCGAGCAGCAGGCTGCGGCGCTGGCCGGCTGGCAGGGCTTCCTCGACGACCTGCTGCCCAGCCAGGCGTAGTCGCGGTACACACAAAGCGCGGGGCTCGAAACCGGACCCCGCGCCTGTGCGTGTGGACTAGCGGGCAGCCGGGAGCTCCGGCTCGCCCAGGGAGAGCATCAGGCGGTTCGCCCAGTTGAAGAAGGCGGCACCGTGCAGGGCATCGGCGATTTCCAGGTCGTCGAGGCCCGCTGCGCGCAGCGCATCGAGGTGGTCCTGGGACAGGGCGACCGGGGTTGCGGTTAGCGCCACCGAGGCGTCGATGATGGCGCTCCAGCGCTCATCCTGAGCGGAGTTGATGCCGTCGGCGAGGATGCGGTCGATGTCCTCGGCGCGGCCCGACTGCTGGGTCGCGAAGCGTGCGTGCACCGAGGCACAGAACAGGCAGCCGTTGCTGCGCGAGGCGGCCACCGCGGACAGCTCCCGGTCGGCACGGGGCAGGCCCGCATCGGTGTTATAGAAGATGTCGTTGTCGGTCGCGGTACGTGCACGCAGCGCCTCGGGATCGCGGACCAGTAGGCGGAAGTAGGGCAGCTTCGCGCGGTTTTTGTCCACCAGCGCGGTGAGGTGCTCGGCGGTCAGCTCATCCTCGGGGATCGGGGCGATCCACGGAACCCAGCCCAGACCGTCGCGGGTGAAGACCTCGGGGGCGCGCAGTTCGGGGTAGCCCAGGACCTGTCCCGGTGTGGTCTCGCTCATGCGTGTGCTCCTACGGTCTCGGCGTGAGTGTGCTCGGTGCTCTCGGCGGTGCCCCCGCCGGTAGTCTCGGCGTGGGCGTGGTCGGTGATGATGCCGGTCGTGGCCGGGTCCTGAGCCAGCAGGCGCAGGCCCGCGACCAGGCGCAGCTGGAAGCTCAGGAACGCGATGAGCTGCGAGATCACCACGATCGAGGTTTCATCCCAGCCCGCATCCAGCAGCTTTTGCAGCGCGGCGGCGCTCGCCTCCCTGGGGCGGAACACCAGCAGGTGTGCGTGTTCCAGGGCCGCGGCCAGCGGTGCGCCGAGGGCCGCGCGATCGGCCTCGGGGACCTCGAAGCGCAGACCCTCGGTGTTCTCGGATGCCAGCGCGGCCGAGGGATAGTGCCCAAACGGACCGGAGGCGGCGGCCGCGGCGGCCAGCGACTCGATTCGCGCACCCACATGGGTGTCCAGTTCACTCAGGTACTCGCGGTAGAACCCGGCGGTGGCGGGTTCGGCGCTGATCGCCGTGACAAATGCGGCGAGCGCATACCGATCCACCGCGGACACCGCGCCGGGCTCGGCCGGTTCCAGCAGCGCGTCATAGCTGGCCTGCGCGTTGGCGCGGGCTTCGGGGCGGCGCGAGCGGACAAGGTCCACCGGGGAGCCGGGGGTGATCCCGACCAGGTGATCAATCAGATCCTGGGTCATGCTGAATTCCTTTCGAGGCGAAGCTGAGGCGAAGCGGGGGTGAAACGATCTAGGACAGTGCGGGTGCCGGGCTGCCGATCGCCGGTGCCCAGCCGAGGGCGGGGGCCACCTGGGTGGCGATCAGCTCGATCGAGCGCAGGATGTACTCGTGCGGGGGATCCACCGAGTGCACCTGGAACACCAGATCGGTGGCGCGCTCGAGGATCGGGTCGGCCGAGAGCGAGGCGGTGACCTCCTCCGGGGTTCCCAGGTGTACGTCAAACTCGGCGATCAGCTCGGGCAGGGTGTCACCCAGCACGATCTGACCGGCCGCGCGGAACTGCGCCGCCGCCCGCCGCAATCCGGCCTCGGCAAAGCGCAGCGCGGTACGGCGATCATCGGCCACAAACACGGTGCGGGCCCCGGAGATGCGCGGGGAGACCCCGGCGGGCAGGGCCTCCAGGTAGGCATCCACGATGGGGCCCTGGATTTCGGCGAGGGTCAGGTTCGGGGTGCGCGGGGAGCGCTGCTGGGTGCGCGAAAGCAGCAGGCCGTCGCCCGCGCGTCCGGCACGGGTGCCGCCGGCGGGGGAGAACGTCGCCTGCCAGATCGCCTCGGCCAGCCGGGGTGCGGGCGGGGAGAGCCGGTTGCGATTGCGGCCCAACGGTTCCCCGGCGAGCGCCTGACGCAGCACCCGCAGGCCCGCGGCGAAGTCGCGCGAGCGGTCGGCGGGGTTGCGCCCAAACGTGGCAAACGCGCTGGGGGTTCCGCCGCTGCCGACTCCAAGTTCCAGGCGTCCACCCGAGAGCAGGTCAAAGACGGCGGCATCCTCGGCAACCCTGACCGCGTTTTCCAGCGGGAGGGTCACGATGCCGGTGCCCAGCCGGATGCGCTGGGTGTGGGCGGCCACATGGGACAGGAACACAAACGGGCTGGGCAGTCCGCCCTCATGCGGGTTGAAGTGGTGCTGGGCGACCCAGGCGGAGTCGTAACCGAAGGATTCGGCGTGCACAATCTGTTCGAGTGCGAGGCGAAGCCTGTCCCCGGAGCCCACCTGATCCAGTACCCGGGTAAAGAAGCCGAGTTTCTTCTCACCTCGAATCGTTGACATGTGTCTCCCCTTGCGTTGTAAATCGAACTCCCGGGCATCGCTGCGGCGGGAGCGCCCGGGATGCCGCATCCGAATGCGAATCGGGTGTGGGTCACAGGCTGCGGTGTCAGCCTAGGAGCGTGGAATCCCGCATCCGGCAATCGTGTCCTTATGCGTCGGCAGATGAACGCGTGTGACAGGCCCGGGAAGAGAAGATTGCCGTGTGTTACCCAGGGGGTGACTCGGGAGGGATCCCGCGAGTAGCGTGGCCCCATGTCAGCGCACACAGGTTCCCCGTCCTATGGCTTTGAGACCCGGCAGATTCACGCCGGAGAGATCAACGATGCCGAAACCACCGCCCGGGTGACCCCGATCTATCAGACCGCGGGGTACCGCTTTTCCAGTTTTGATGACGGGGAGGAGCGCTTCGCCGGGGCATCCAGTCGTCGGGCGTACTCCCGTAATGACAACCCAACCAACATCGTCGCGGCCAAGCGCATTGCCGACCTGGAGGGCGGGGTGGATGCGGTTCTGGTGGGCAGCGGGCAGGCGGCCATCGCGGTGACCCTGTTTGCGCTCGCCCAGACCGGCGACCACATCCTGGCCACCACCAACCTGTATGAGGGCACCCGCGAGATGTTCCGCACCTCGCTGGCAAGGCAGGGACTCAGCGTCGAATACGTCCCCGCCGATGCTCCGGCCGAGGTGTGGCACTCGAAGGTGACCGAGCGCACCCGGGCGATCTACACCGAGACCATCCCCAACCCGCTGGGCGACGTGGTGGATATCGCGGCGCTCGCGGATATCGCCCACGCCGCCGGTGTTCCGCTGGTGGTGGACTCCACGGTGGCCACCCCCTATCTTTGTCGACCGATCGAATGGGGTGCGGACATCGTGATCCACTCCACCTCCAAGTGGCTGGCCGGCCATGGCTCGGTGATCGGCGGTGCGGTCATCGACGGCGGGACGTTTGACTGGGCCGCGAACGGCGACCGCTTCCCGCACCTCACCACCTCGCCGCGTCCCGGCGTCGGCTCGGCCGTGGAGCGCTTCGGGGCCGGGGCGTACCTGGGGTTCCTGCGTACGGTCACGATCCTCGAATACGGACCCACCGTGCCGCCCACCTCGACCTTCCTGCTGCTGCAGGGCATCGAAACCCTCTCGCTGCGGATGGAACGACACGTAGACAACGCGCTCGCCGTGGCCCGCGAGTTCGAGGGACATCCGGCGCTGCGACAGATCCACTATCCGGGCCTGGAGAGCAGCCCGTACTATCCACTGACCCGAAAGTACCTGCCGCAGGGGGCCGGATCGATCGTCTCGTTTGACCTCGCCGGGGGCCGCGACGCCGCCCGCATCTTTATCGACGCGCTTGACCTGGTGACCCCGATGACCCACATCGGCGATGTGCGCTCCCTGGCGATCCACCTGGGCTCCACGATCCACGCCAAGCTCACCGAGGAGGAGCGCCTGGCCGTGGGCATCACCCCGGGTCTGGTGCGCCTCTCGATCGGGATCGAGAGCGCCGGGGACATCATTGCCGACCTCGGCCACGCCCTCGACGCGGTGAGCGCCGCCGGGTACTAGGCCGAGCAAGCAGGCCCCGCGGTCAGAGTCCCGCGGGGCCTCGGTGCGCGACGGATCTCGAACCGCTGCGGAGGCGATCTCGCCGCACAGGCCGTGTCGCCCGCCGTGCCCGGCTACCCTGGGTGGGGAAGCCTCCGCGTGTGAGGCGTACGTGGCACCCGGGGGAGGGGAACCGCATGGACGTACTGTCGGAGTGGATGAGCTTTGTTCTCTGCGCGCTGGTGGGAGGAGCGCTGCTTGTTGTGACCATCCGGGTCATCACGCGTCGCCGCACCCGACGTAGCGCTCGCGGGGCGTTGCGTCCGTTTGCCGACGCCGCAGTCACGGACGCGTACGGCTGGGCACCGGCCGCGCAGGAACGCTCAGGCGAGATTATTGCCAACGATCGGGCCCATAGTCTGCCCGAGGATTTCCGAGACGAAAAGCGGGACTAGGCGGCCACCACCAGGGCGGTAGCGGCGGCGATGCGCTCCACGGCGGCGCGCAGCACATCGGGATCGCAGGCCAGGTTGATCCGGGCGAAGCCACGGCCCGAATCCCCGTAGGTGTGCCCGGCGTTGAGCGCGACACGGGCGTGGGTGATCAGGAAGGCGGCGGGGTCGTCCCCCAGTCCCAGCGGCCGCAGATCAAGCCAGCCGAGATAGCTGGACTGCGGGCGGACATAGGTGGCGGCGGGGAGGTGTTCGGCAAAGAGTGAGGCGAGCAAGCGGTCGTTCTCGACGATCTTG
This sequence comes from Mycetocola sp. BIGb0189, assembly GCF_024810155.1. Classification (NCBI taxonomy): domain Bacteria; kingdom Bacillati; phylum Actinomycetota; class Actinomycetes; order Micrococcales; family Microbacteriaceae; genus Mycetocola; species Mycetocola sp. BIGb0189. The sequence goes on along the minus strand of NZ_JANUED010000004.1, from coordinate 201,417 downwards.
GTGACGGTGTCGTCCAACCAGTCGGTACACGAGAAGGCAACGGTGTTGGCGTGCACACCCAGGATGCTGGCCCGACAGGCCACCTCCTCGGGGAAACGATCCACGACCTCGGTGGTGATCGCGTCACCGGCGATCACCAGCGCACACTTGGCCCCGGCGAGGTTCCAGCCCTTCGAGCCCGAGGTCACGGTGACCGCCGATGCCCCGTGTTCCCCGGCCACCGCCAGGAACGGCGTGAACGGGTGGCCCGGATGGGCCAGCGGGCCGTGCACCTCGTCGCTGATGACCAGCACGCCGTAGCGGGCGGCTAGGGCGGCAATGGCAGACAGCTCATCACGGGTGTGTACGATCCCGATCGGGTTGTGCGGGTTGCACAGCAGGAAGGCGTCGGCACCGGCGGCAAACGCCGCCTCCAGGCCCGCCAGATCCAGGGTCCAGGTGCCGTCGGTTTCGATCAGGGGTACCTCAACGCGCTGATGCCCGGCCTCCTCGACCAGCTCATAGAAGGGCGGATACACCGGCGGCGTGATGACCACGTTCGCCTCGGCGCGCAGGCCGTAGCGCAGGGTCTCGACGATGCCCACACTCACATCGGTGGCGATCCGCACCCGCTCGGGATCCGGGGTCCAGCCCCACCGCTCGGTGGAAAAACGCGAGAACGCGGCGGTCAGCGGACCCGGACCATCCACGTAACCGAGGTCCGAGGCTCCAACCCGGGCAATCAGTTCCGCGGTGATCGGAGCGGCCACGGGGTAGTCCATCTCGGCAACAAACAGCGGGAGGACGTCGGCCGGATAACGGGTCCACTTGATCGAGGAGCGCGCGCTACGCAGCTGCGCCACCGGATCACTCGAGAGCTGATTGTTCATGCATCTCAGGATGCGCGCTGTCACCCCGGTGCGTCTAGGGCGGACGTCATGCAACGTCACGCATCGCAATGTGGGGGACGTGCGCCCGGCTAGGAACCCAGCGCCGCGAAGCGTTCGATATCCGCCGAGGTCCCCGACACGATGACCAGGTCGTGGTTGGACACCACGGTGTTGGCGGTCGCATAGGTGAACGGCTTACCCGGAGACTTCACCCCGACCACCGTGATGTTGTACTTGGTACGCACGCCCGACTCGTCCAGGCTCATCCCTCGGATGGGCTTGGGCGGATACATCTTGACCAGCGCAAAGTCGTCATCGAACTGAATGAAGTCGAGCATCCGTCCGCTCACCAGGTGCGCGGTGCGCTCCCCGGCCTCCGCTTCGGGATAGATCACGTGGTTTGCGCCCACCCGGGCCAGGATCTTGCCGTGCGACTGCGAGACGGCCTTCGCCCAGATCTGCGGCACCTTGAGGTCCACCAGGTTTGCGGTGATCAGCACACTCGCCTCGATCGAGGAGCCCACGGCAACCACGGCGATGGAGAAGTCCTGCGCGCCGATCTGCTTGAGCGCCTCGATATTGCGGGCGTCGGCCTGGACCGTGTGCGTCACCCGATCCGACCACTTCTGCACCAGCTCCATGTCGGTATCGATCGCCAGCACCTCGCGGTCCAGACGGTCCAGCTCCCCTGCACATGCGGCCCCAAACCGGCCGAGACCGATCACGAGAACCGGAGCGTCGTGCTTGATTCGATCAACCATGGTGTCACCTGTCCTTTCGGGGCCCTAGCCCACGATCGGGCGCTCTTCGGGGCGCCTATAGAGTTTAGAGCTTGTCGATGCCGCAACCGCGGCGGCGAGGGTCACGGTGCCCACCCGTCCGAGCAGCATGGTCACCGCGAGCACGTACTTCCCCGGATCGTCCAGGGTTTCGGTTAGGCCGGTCGAGAGGCCCACCGTGCCGAAGGCCGAGACCACGTCAAAGAGCACGTTTTCCAGGGGATCCTTGGTCATCTGGATCAGGATGATCGTGGCAATCGCCACGATCGCCGCACCCCAGAACACCACCGAGAGCGCCACCCGCACCACATCCTGGGGGATCCGACGCCCGAAGGCCTCCATGTCCGGGTTTCCCTTGGCTTCGGCCCAGGCTGCCAGGAACAGCACCGCCAGGGTCGTGACCTTGATGCCGCCGGCGGTCGAGGCCGAGCCGCCACCGATAAACATCAGCATCGAGGCGACCAGCTTGCTGGAGCCGTTCAGATCCCCGATCTCGATGGCGTTGAATCCGCCCGACCTGGTCATCACCGACAGGAAAAACGATTGGAACGCGGTATCACCCGCGTTCATCCCGCCGAGGGTTTTCCGGTTATCAAACTCCAGGACCGTAAACACGATCGCCCCGGCCACCACCAGAATCAGCGTGGTCACAATCGTGAGCTTGGCGTGCAGCGGGAGCTTACGCGGGTGGAACAGGTTCTTGCGCAGCGCAAAGATCACCGGGAAACCCAGCGCCCCCAGGAACACCCCGACCGCCAGGATGCCGAGGAAGAAATAGTCGTTACTGAAGCTGCCCAGGCCCGCCGCATTGGGTGTGAACCCGGTATTGGTAAACGCCATCGCCGAATAGTAGAAGCTCTGCCAGGCAGCGGTGCCCGGATCCACCCCGTCAATCAGCATGCGGGGGAACAGCAGCAGGGCCACCGCACCCTCGATCACGATCAGGCTGGTGGCCACGGTGAGCAGCAGGCTACCGATTTCCCCCAGCCGGATCGCCTGACCCTCGGCCACCGGACCGTGGTGCATGCGCATTGGGTTGGTGTCCCCGGCGGCGATCAACTTGGCCCGCAGACCCAGCTTGCGCGAGATGATCATGCCCAGGATCGACGCCAGGGTCAACACGCCGACCGCGCCGATCTGCACTCCGACATAAACAAATACATTTCCGGCGGCCGACCAGTGGGTGGACATATCCACGGTGGACAAGCCGGTGACACAGATCACCGAGACCGCGGTGAACAGCGCATCCGCAAGCGGGGTCACCGTGCCCGAAGCCGAGGCGATCGGCAGCGAAAATAGCAGCGTGAACAGCAAAATCAGCAGCGTAAAGACGCCGATCGCGAATCGAGAAGGGGAGTGTCCAATCGCGGTATTCCACGCCTCCTTGAGCCGGCCAAAGCCACTCACAGTTGGGCGTTGCGCCACGATTTCCTCCCCACGTTCAAAAAAATACGACCCCGGATTCATGCAAAGCCGGGTGGTAGTCATGGTATCCCGTCCCCGGACTGAGTAGCCTGGGGACATGGCAGACATTTTCGACGTGATCGCGGACGCCACCCGGCGCGATATTCTCAACCTCCTGCACCAGCGCAGCCAGGCCGAGGTCGGCACGGGTGAGCAGGGCACCAGCGTGTCCGAAATCGTGACCGCGCTGGGGCTGAGCCAGCCCACGGTTTCCAAGCACCTCAAGGTGCTGCGCGAGGCCAACCTGGTGACCGTGCGCGAAGAGGGACAGCACCGGTTCTACCGGCTCTCGCCCGATCCCCTGGAAGACGTCGAGGACTGGCTGCTGCCGCTGCTCGGCGGCGAAGCCGTCACCGAAGACGTCCTGACCCTGGCCGCCAGCCTGCCCGCGCAGGCCCGTCAGGTGGCCGATGCAATCGGTCAGGCGGCCGCCGCCGGAACCCATCGAGTGGAGTCCGCGGTCCAGGCCGTGGTCAAGAAACTCGGCGGAAATAAGGGCTCCGACTCCTAGTGAAAACCGGCGCGTGCGCGCGTCGCCCCAGAATCGGGTACACTAACCGGAGGTATTTTTAAGCTGGCCGTGGCTCTCGCGTCCTCTGCCCAATCTTTATGTGAGGTCCTACATGGGTTCTGTTATCAAGAAGCGCCGCAAGCGTATGTCGAAGAAGAAGCACCGCAAGCTGCTTCGTAAGACTCGTCACCAGCGCCGCAACAAGAAGTAGACGCAACGCGCCAGTAAGCGCCCTCCCTCTGGGACGGCGCTTTTTGGCGTTAAAGAGCAACGCCAACCGCGACGCACGATGTTTTTGCGACTTCACAGCCGCCGGGGCGGGTACCGGGTTTAGGGTGGAAACATGACTTCGATCGCGCTGACCCTGATTGGAAAACCCGGCTGCCACCTGTGCGAAGACGCCAAGGACACCGTCACCCAGGTGATGGGCGAGTACGCCGACCGGGCCGACATTACGTTGGAAGAACTCTCGATTCTTGACGATTCCGAGCTCCACGACCGACACTGGGAAGAAATCCCCGTGCTGCTTGTTGATGGTAAGCAGCACACCTACTGGCGAGTGGACGCGGCGCGACTGCGCGCCGCGCTCGACGCCGCCCTGTAGCCCCGGCATCCGCCGGGCACCACCACATCGCACCTCGCGATGCCCGGCTCAAGGAGAATCATGACCGTCCGCCACTTTGTCACCTGGAAGCTCGCCGCCGAGGACGCCGCTACGCGCGCCGCAGACGTCGAGGGTATCCGCACCAACCTGGAAGCCCTCGTGGGCGTTGTACCGGGCCTGCGTGCCCTGAGCGTGCACGCTAACAGCCTGTACCCGGAGAACAACTGGGACATCATCCTCGAATCCGAGCTGGACGACGCCGAGGCCCTCGCCGCCTACCAGGTCCACCCCGAGCACCTCAAGGTGGTCGAGTACGTCAAGCCCCGCGTCACCGAGCGCGCCTCGATCGACTTCGCGGTCTAACCCACAGATACGACAACGGCCCGAACACACCATGTGTGTTCGGGCCGTTATCGTATCGAGCCGAAGACCAGCTGCCGCCGAGTTGTTGCCGAGGGTAGCAGGATCGGATCGCCGATTCGGGTCGCGTTAGGCGGCGCGCGCCGTGTGTGCCTCCGCGCCGAAGGCTTCCAGGGCCGCCGCGGTCGGGTAGGAGACCTGTGCTCCGGCCCCGCGCGCCGCGAACGCACCGACCAGTGCCCCGAGTCGGGTTGCCTCGATCAGCGTGGCACCGCCGGCCAGGGCGTGGGCCAGCGCACCGGTAAAGGCGTCCCCGCAGCCCGTGGTATCCACCGCATCCACGACATATGCCGGAATCGGCATGACCTGTTCGCCGGCCGTCGCTGTGGCATCAAGGACCAGCGCACCCGCGCGTCCCAGGGTGATCACGCAGCGTGAAATCCCCAGCGCACCCAGCGCCTCAAGCGCGTGGGCGCCGGCGATCGGAGCCTCGGGATCGATCCCAATCAGCCCGGCCAGCTCATGCTCGTTGAGCACCAGCAGATCGGTCAGTTCCAGGAGCTCGGGCTCCAGCTCGCGCAGCGGCGAGGGATTCAGCACCACCTGCACGTCGTGGGCCCGTGCCCGCCGGGCGGCGGCCAGCACGGTTTCCGGGGAAACCTCCAGAGCCAGTGTCAGTACCGACGCCTCATCCCACAGGGTAGCCGGGACCGCGTCCACATGGGTCGCCGCAAGCTGGGCGTTGGCCCCCGGCGCGATGATGATGTTGTTTTCGCCCTCGGCATCCACGGCGATCAGGGCGGCACCGGTCGCGCAGTCGGCGATCCGCTCGACCTGGGTGGTATCCACCCCGAACGCATTCGCCGAGGAGAGCACCCGGTCGGCAAACTCATCGTCGCCCACCGCGCCGACCAGGCTCACGGTGCCGCCCAGCAGGGCGGCCGCCGCGGCCTGATTGGATGACTTGCCCCCGGGGGAAAAGCGCAGTTCGTTTCCGGTCACGGTCTCGCCGGGTCCGGGCAGACGCGGGGTCTGCACCGAGAGATCCAGGTTGAGTGAGCCGACAACGATAAGGGTCCCGGGGGAGGGGGTCATTACTATTCCTTGGGGTTGGGGATGCCAGCGCGCGCTAGCGGGAGATTTCGGCGTTGGTCGGGCGGGGAATCAGGCTGGACATGAGCAGTGCGCCCACAAGCAGGATCGCCCCGGCCACCATGGCCGCCTGGTAACCGGCCGCGGTTCCGCCGCCGGAGAATGCGGTCTGGACCGCGTAGATCACCGCGAACGAGACGCCCGCGCCGAGGTTGATCGCACCGGTGTTCAGACCCGGCAGCGAGCCCGGGGCCTCCTTGGGGGAGAGCACCACGCCCAGGCCGTTGATCATGATGTTGCCGATACCGGCGTAGCTGATGCCGATCGCGATCGAGAGCAGCAGGATGATCACGCGGATGTCGCTGCCGACGGTGAAGACCATCGCCACGATGCCGAGTACGGTGAAGCTCAGCCCAATGCGCAGCATGCGCAGGTAGCCGAAGCTCGCGGCCAGGCGACCCGAAACCGGGCCCATCAGTAGGCCCGCGAGGGCGTAGGGGGTCAGTGTCCACCAGGCCACCTCGCCGGCACCGAGCCCGAGGCCGACCTCGGTGTCCTGGGCGAGGGCGGGCAGGATACCGTTCATCACGGCGAAGACGCCGGCGAGGGTCAGCAGCGAGGTGCTGGCCAGCGCCCAGGTGGAGCGGTGCTTGAGCTGAGCGGGGGCCACCAGCGGGTGGGCGCTGCGGTTCTCCAGACGCCAGAACAGCCAGAAGGACACGGCGGTCACCACGGCGAGGATTGCCACGAGTGCCCAGTTGGCGGCGGCCAGGTTGCCGATCTCGTTGATCATGATCAGCGCGGCACCCACCGAGATGACCAGCAGGGCCGAGCCCCACCAGTCCATCTTGCCGGCGGTTCCGCCGAGGCTCTCGGGAGCCATGAAGCGGACGAAGATCGCGGCGAGCAGGGCGACGGCACCCATGACCCAGAAGATCGAGGCGAAGCCGAAGTTGCCGGCGAGCCAGCCACCGGCCAGCGCGTCCACGCCGGCGATCCCACCGTTGACGGCGGTCACCACACCCAGCAGGGTGCCGTACTTCTTGGGTTCGGTCACCTGAGAGCGCAGCATCAGCAGGCACATCGGGACCACGGGGCCCGAGGCGCCCTGGATGACGCGGCCGATCAGCAGCATCGGGATATTGGTGGCGAGGGCGGCGATCACGCAGCCCAGTGCCATCACGATGAGCATTGCGACCAGAACCTTGCGGCGGCCGATCAGGTCGCCCAGGTGCGGGAGGAACAGGGTGGTCAGCGCGGCCGAGGTGAAGAAGGCGGTCTGAGTCAGCGCGACCTGCGCACCGGTGGCCCCGAGCTCATGCTCGATGGTAACCAGGGCGGGGCTGAGCATGCTGGCGTTGAGCTGGAACGCGAAACACGAGGCTAGCAGCGCGACCATGAGCGCGGTGACGCTCGCGGTCCGGGGCGCGAGGGCGGGGCCTCGGCTGGTGAGGGGAGTGCTCATCGGATAGTCCACTTCGTTGTGAGGTTAGACCCTACGCGAGATTCGCGTGCGGGCCCGAGGTTTGGGGAGTTGTGGTGTGGATTGCGCGACCCCGCGGGGAACGAAATGGACTCGTTTTCCGCATGTTTGCGTAATCGTTTACACAGAGAATACCCCACAACATCCACTTCGGCAACGCGGGATTCCTTCGGGGGTTGCCGATAGGCTGGGAATTCTCCAATTTCCAGCGAAAGGGTCCGGGATGAGTGCGGAAGTTCGCCTGCAGGACGTGGCCGATGCGGCGGGCGTCTCGATCGCGACCGCCTCCCGCGCCCTGGCGGGCAAGGATCGGGTCTCTCGGAAGACCCAGGCGCTGGTCAAGCGCACCGCCGAACGCCTCGGATACCAGGTCAATGCGGCCGCGCGCGCGTTGCGCGAGGGCAGCAATCGCACCATCGGCATGATCATCCCCGTGGTGGGTAACCCGTTTTATGCGCAGGTGGTGCACGCGGTTGAGGCCGAGTTACAGGAGCAGGATCTGGAGCTGATCATCGCCGACTCTCACGGCGAGATTGAGCGCGAGGCGAGACGGCTCGATCTGCTGCTGGGGGGCCGGGTCGAGGGCGTGATCGTGGTGCCCTCGGATGCGCGGGGGTCCAGCGAGGCGCTGATTAAGACCGCCGCCCGAATCCCGCTGGTGCAGCTGGACCGCCGGGTCGAGGGTCTGGCCAGCGACTTTATCGGGGTGGATAACGACCGCGGCATCGACCTGGTGATCGCCCACCTGCGTGAGCAGGGTGTGCGCTCGATCGTCTATATCGGCGCCAATGACAACACCTCGGTGGGGCGCGAACGCCGGTTGGCCTTCGCCCGGGCATCCGCGGGGCTCGATGTGCACGAGCCCATTTTTGGAAACTTCTCTCGCGAGTATGGACTCGAGGCCGGGGCCGCGCTGGTGGCCCGGGGTGAGCTCCCGGACGCGATCGTCTGCGGTGACGACCTGATCGCAGTGGGGGTGCTGGGAGCACTGCGCGCGGCGGGCAAGCGGGTGCCGCGCGACACCCTGCTCACCGGATTCGATGACACCCTGCTGGCCGAGATCACCGACCCGCCGCTGACCTCGGTGGTGCAGCCGATCGCCGCGCTGGCCCGCGAGGCCATCCGCGCGCTGGTGCTGCGCACCGAGGATCGGGATGCCCCGACCGTCTACAGTCGGATCGCCCCGCAGCTCGTGGTGCGCGAGTCCACGAGTCGGCCGTAACCCGCGTACGTAGTTACGGCTGTGACCCGCGGAATTCCGCGGGTCACAGCCGTTTTTGAGACTACTTCAGGGTTGCGACGGCACCCTCAACGAGGCTCCAGAACCGGTCCACGTCGAGGTCGATCGCCACGTGGGCGTTCTTCTCGCGCTTGAGCATGTCGTGCAGGTCCACGCAGGTCGCCCCGGCGGTCTCGGTGCCCACCAGCTCGACATCCACGCGGGTGTGGACGGTGGTGGCCACGGCCGCATCGATGACCAGAGCCACGGCCACCGGGTCGTGCAGGGGGCCATCGGGCATGCCCTCGACATCGTTATAGGAGTTGCAGAAGAACTCCAGCAGCTCGGCGCCGAAGACGCCGGTCTCGTTGCCGAGGTTGCGGATACGGCTGCGCACGTCCTGGGTGATCAGGGCCTGGTGGGTGATGTTCAGACCCACCATGGTGAAGTCGATGCCCGACTTCAGCACCACGTCTACGGCCTCGGGATCGGCCCAGGCGTTGAACTCGGCGTAGGCGGCACCGCAGTTGCCGCGGCCGGTCGAGCCGCCCATCCAGACGATCCGCTCGATCCGCTCCAGCAGCTCGGGGTAGGTGCGCACAAAGTGGGCGATATTGGTGAGCGGGCCGGTGGGGATCAGGGTGATCTTCTCCTCCGAGGCGCGCACGGTGTCGGCGATCAGCTCGATGGCCGAGCGCTCATCCAGCGGCACGGTCACCTCGGGCAGCACGGGGCCACCGAGGGCGTTCTCGCCGTGGATCCAGGTGCCGGGGGTGAGCTTGCGCTCAAGCGGCTCGGCCGCGCCGGCGGCGATCGGCACGCCGGTGATGCCGGCGACGGTGCAGGCGACGCGCGCATTGTGGGTGGTGTGCTCGAGGTAGCCGTTACCGCTGACGGTCGTGATGGCCTTCAGATCGAGTGCGGGGTTTCCCGCGGCGAGCCAGATCGCGAACACATCGTCGTGGCCGGGGTCGCAGTCCAGGATGACCGGAATTGGCATTTTTCTCTCCATTGATCGGGGGCCAGAAGCCAAGCTATGCGTAAACGATTACACAAATTTGGAAGCGGGTCAAGCCGATGCCTCGATGGGTGGGCGCACACACAGGATTGGGGCAGACAAACGGCCGGTGTCCACACCGTGGCGGATGCGGGCACCGGCCGTGGACCGGGGTTAACCTAGCGCAGGGTCGCGGACTCTAGCGCGGCCAGGATGGTGGCGGGTTCGGTGCGCTGGGTAAAGTCGGCGAAAGTCTCGATCCACTCCAGGGTCCCGGTGGCCGACAGGATGGCGACGGTGGGCAGGGGGAGGACCGCGGTGCCGTCGGCGTTGACCTCGGAGAAGTCCACGCCGTGTCCGCGATAGAGCTCCTGAGCCTGCTCGTCCAGGTGCAGCAGGATCCCGAGTGCGGTGGCCAGCGTGTTGCCGGGGTCGGAGAGTACATCGAAGTCCAGATCGTTCTTTTCGGTGATGCTCAGCGATCCGTCCGGGGTTTGCGGGCTCAGCGCAATCAGCGCGATACCGGCCTCGCGCAGCGGTCCGGCCAGCTCGTTTCGATAGCGTGCCAGGATCACATTGCAGTAGGGGCACCATGCCCCGCGATAAAACACCACAACCGCCGGTCGGTCCCCGCGCACCGCCGCGAACGTGGTGGGCTCGCCGTGCGGCCCGAGCAGTCGGGCATCGGGAAACGCTGAGCCCAGGGGTAGACCGGGGGCCTCGTGCACGGGATCGGCGGTGGGCGAGATTTCGGGGGAGGGGAGGCGTTTTCGGACATGAGGGTACTCCAATCAGCCCCGGCCGGGTGCCGGGGAAGTGTGTGGGGAAGCGCGGCCTAGTGGCCGGGGTCTGTGGCCCGGGGGTGGTGCTGTGTGAGGGGGGACTAGTGGCCGGACTCTGTGGCCCGGGGGTGGTGCTGTGTGATGGGGGTGGCCTAGCGGCCGGACTCGGTGGGCAGCGTGATGTCCAGGCAGAAGCCGTCGCTCACCAAGCGGGCACTCACATCGCCACCGTGGGCCTGCACGATGCCGCGCACAATGGCGAGGCCGAGGCCCGCGCCACCCTGGGTTCCGGCGGGTTCGGCGGTGCGGGCGGCGTCGCCGCGCCAGCCCACGTCGAACATGCGGCCCAGGTCCTCGGTCGAGACGCCGCTGCCGTGATCGAGGATGCTGAGCACCAGGTGGCCGTCCTCGAGGGTCGTGGCCGACACCAGGATTTCCGAGTGGTCGGGGGCGTGCCGGATGCCGTTGGCCAGCAGGTTGCCAATCGCCCGGGTCAGCTCGCGGGGATCACCCCAGAGCGTGTGACCCTCGACCCCGCGCTGCTCGATCCGGATACCGCGGGCGGCGGCCACGTGCTGCACGTCGGAGACCGCATCGGAGACCAGGTCGAGCAGGTCCACCAGTTCGCGGCGGAGGTCCAGGGTGCCCGATTCGATCCGGGCCAGGGCGAAGAGATCATCCACCATCAGGCCCATCGCGTCGACCCGCTCGCGGATCTGGCGGCTGTACTCGACCGGACGCTCGGCGACCCCCGCCTCCATCGCCTCGGCCAGCGCCCGGATGCCGGCCATCGGGGTGCGCAGATCGTGGGAGATCCAGACAAAAAACTCGCGTCGGGCGGCGTCCAGCCGGGTGATTTCGGCGCGGGCATCGGCGAGCTTACGTGAGGTATCGGCGAGTTCCTCGGAGAGCGCGGCAAACTCTCGCCAGCCGGGATTTTCGGGATCCACTACGTGTCCGTCGGCGATCCGCCGGGTTGAATCCAGCAGGTGCCCGGTGGAGCGGCGCACCACCCGGGTGGTCATCAGCCAGGCGGCCGCCATGCTCATCAGCGCGGCGACGCCGAGCAGCCAGGCGAGTACGGTGAGGTCGTGTTCGGAGAACAGCATCTCGATCAGCACCACGATCGTGGATACGGCCACGGCCACCACCGCGGCCACGGTCACGATCACAAACTGGGAGGCGATCGATCCGCGCCGGTTGAGGTGCAGCGCGCCCCAGGCCAGGAGCGAGACCGCCGCGGTGCACGCGGCCGTGGTGAAGACGATCAGGCAGAGATCGGAAACGCTCAGCATGACGCCTCCACAAAGAAACGGTATCCGGCACCCCACACGGTTTTCAGGTGGCAGGGGAAGCGCGGGTCGGGTTCGATCTTCTCGCGCAGGCGGCGTACGTGCACGGTCACCGTGGAGGGATCGCCGAAGCCCCAGCCCCACACCTCGCGCAGCAGCTCATCGCGACCGATATCGCGGCCGGGATTGGCCAGCAGGTAGAGGAAGAGTTCGTATTCGCGGGCGGTCAGCGTGATCTCGCGCTCATGCGCCCAGGCTCGTCGGTGCACCGGGTCGATGCGGAAGTCGCCGTGCACGATCATCGCCGCGGCCCCCACGGTGGCACGTCGACGCAGCAGCGCCTCGGCGCGCAGCTGGAGCTCGCGCAGCGAGAACGGTTTGGCCACATAGTCGTCGGCCCCGTGTTCCAGGCCCTCGATGCGCTGGTCCACCGCCGAGAGGGCGGTGAGCATCATGATCGGGACGTCCGAGTAACCGCGCACCTCGCGGCACAGCTCATCGCCGCTCTTGCCGGGAAGCATGCGGTCCACGATCAGCAGGTCGGGGATGCGCTCGCGCACCGCGGCGGCCGCTGTGTTTCCGTCGCCATACTCGGACAGATCGAGCCCGGCGGCGCGCAGGAAATCGGCGACCACCGTTCGTACGGTTGGGTCGTCCTCAATCAGCATCACACGCGGTTTCGATTCCACAGGTCCGAGACTAACCCGGGGATCCCGCGCGAACCCTGAATTCTTACGGGAATGAAATATGCGCTTACGGCCCTGTTATATCCGCTCCGGGGGTGGGGCCGAATTGATTGGCTGTTGATCACGCAAGTTGTTCACCATCGAAAGGACCCACATCATGCGCATCAAGACCGTCATCGTCACCGCCGCAGCAGCCATCGCCCTCACCGCGGGCCTGAGCGCATGTAGCTCGCCCTCCTCCGACACCGGGGCGAGCAAGCCCGCCGCCTCGCACTCGGCCGAGGCCACGACCCCCGCCACCGCGAGCCTCAGCGGAACCTTCGCCGGGCTCAACGACAAGAAGGTGGCCGGCACCGCGAAGATCGACGGCGACACCCTGACCCTGTCCGGCTTCTCCTCCGATGAGGGCCCCGATCTGCACCTCTACCTGACCAACGGCACCGACGAGGCTGCGGTGACCGCGGGAACCACCCTGGGTGCGGTCAAGTTTGATGCCGCCTCGCAGACCTTCAAGCTCGACGGCGTCAAGGCCGGCGACTTCAAGTACGTCGTGGTGCACTGCGACAAGGCCCTGGCGGTCTTCGGCGCCGCACCCCTGGCCTAGGCGGTGGGATCGGTGACCGCCGTGTTTTCCCAACGTCTCGCGGCGGTCGCCGCCTCCGTGGCCCGGGTCGTGCTCGGTATTCTCTGGCTGGGTGAGGGCATCACCAAGTACCGCGCCGGGTTCGGCCAGGCCGACATCCTGCTGGTGGTGGGAAGCACCTCCAAAAACCCGCGGGTGCCCGAATTCTATAAATTCTTCACCGAGCATATTCTCGGTCCAGGATCGGGATTCTTCGGGATTCTGATGCCCGCCCTGGAACTCGGTCTGGGCATCCTGCTGATCCTGGGGGTGCTGCCGCGCTGGATCGCGGCGGCCGGCAGCGCGCTGCTGGTCTCCTACTGGCTCGCCGATCAGCTGATCGCCCAGTACCCGATCATGATCCTGCTGGCGATCCCGGTGATTGCCTGGCCGCTGGCCGCGGGAACCCTCTCGCTGCCCGCGCTGTGGCGGCGGTGGAGGAAGCCCCGAGGATAGCGGGATACGCCCCCGAGACTACGAAGGCCCGTTCCGCATCTGCGGAACGGGCCTTCGTCTGATTAAGCGAGGGTTACGGGGCCAGACGGGTCGGGCCGCGGAACAGGTAGGTGACCTCGCGGATGCTCGACTCGTGCAGCATGAGCATCAGCACGCGGGCCAGGCCCATGCCGAATCCACCGTGGCTCGGTGCGCCGTAGCGGAAGAAGTCGAGGTAGAAGTCGAGCTCCTTGGGCTCCATGCCCTTATCGCGCATCTGAGCTTCCAGGACGTCGACGCGGTGCTCACGCTGAGCGCCGGTCGAGATTTCCACGCCGTTGAAGATCAGGTCGTAGGAGTTGGTGAGGCCCGGGTTGTCCGCGTGACGCATGTGGTAGAACGGGCGGATCGAGGCGGCGTAGTCGGTCAGGAACACGAACTCGTGGCCGTAGGTCTCGCGCACGTAGGCGGCGATCTGACGCTCACCCTCGGGGTCCATGTCGTCATCCGAACGCGGAACCTCGTAGCCGCGCTCCTTGATGATTTCCTTGGCCTCGGCCAGCGGAATACGGGGGAACGGGGTAGCCGGGACGGTGACCTCGACGTCGAAGAGTTCCTTGATGGCCTCGCCGTGCTTGGCCTTGACCGCGCTGAAACCGGCGACGATCAGGTCCTCGTGCAGCTTCATGACGTCTTCGTGGCTCTCGATCCAGCTGATCTCCGAGTCCACGGAGGTGAACTCAGTAGCATGACGGCTGGTGAAGGAGGGGTCGGCGCGGAAGGCCGGGCCCACCTCGAAGATCTTGCCGAAGCCGGCGGACTGAGCCATCTGCTTGAAGAACTGCGGGCTCTGCGCCAGGTATGCGGTGGTGTCGAAGTACTCGACCTCAAACAGCTCGGCGCGCGACTCGGAGGCGCTGGCCATGAGCTTGGGGGTGTGGATCTCGATGAAGTCGTTGTCGACCCAGTACTCGCGCATCGCGTGCAGGAAGGTGGTCTGGATCTTGAAGATCAGGTTCTGCTTGGGGTTACGCAGGTCGAGGAAGCGCCAGTCCTGACGCTTGTCCAGCGACGAGTCGGCGGCGATCGGGGTTTCCGGGTTGGCCGCGCTGAGGACCTTGAGCGAGGAAATCTTGACCTCGAGCCCGCCGAGCTTCACGCGCTCGTCGTGCTTGAGTTCACCGGTGACCGAGACGAAGGAGCCGTGAGCGAGACCGGAAATGGTCTCGGTCAGTGCGAGCTTCGCGGCCGAGGTGGGATCGTCCTCCACCAGTTCCCGGGTCGCCGGGGTGACCAGCTGTACCGCGCCGGACTCATCCCGGAGCACAATAAACTGGACCTTCTTCTGGTCTCGGACAGTTTCTACCCAACCGGATACGGTCACGGGGCCATCGGCCAGTGCCGCCAGGTTTTTTACCAATACGCGTTCAGTCACGTGCCCAGCTTAGCCGAGGCCCGGCCCGCCCGTGGCCCGCACCGCTACTTTCTGGCGCGTATGCGTGATACCGGATGTTCCTGGAGATGGAGCGAATTCTCGGCAAACTCATAGTGAGCGTTTTCACAGCCTGAGCCCACGTAGACTGGGGACGTGGTTGCTGCCCAGATTCACCTCGTCCGTCACGGCGAGGTCTTTAATCCCGATCGAGTCCTGTATGGACGCCTGCCCGGCTTTGGCCTGTCCGAACGCGGACACAAGATGGCCGCGGCGGCCGCCAACGACCTCCTGGCGCGGGATCGAAAATACGGCACCCTGATCGCCTCTCCGCTGCAGCGCACCCAGGAATCCGCCGCCCCGGTGGCCGCCCTGCTCGGGCTGACCCCGGTGCTGGATGAGCGCGTGATCGAACCCCACAACCACTTCGAGGGCAAGCAGATGCGCCGTGCGGTCCTCAACCCGCGCAACTGGCCGGCCCTGCGCGACCCGAATCTGCCCAGCTGGGGTGAGCCCTACGGATCGATCGTGACCCGGATGATGGCGGCCATCGAGCACGCCTGGAAGACCACCTCCTCGGGCGACGCCGTGATCGTCAGCCACCAGCTTCCGATCTGGATGGTGCACCGCTACCTCGCCGATGAGGCCCTGCGGCACGATCCGCGCAAGCGCCGCTGCGCGCTCTCAAGCATCACCACCCTGGAAAAGGTGGGTGACCGTTTTGTCGAGGTGGAGTATCGAGACCCGGCGGCCGAACTGGCTGCGGGCTCGCTGGATGTAGGAGCGGTATAGCGATGATCGGATTCCGAGGCTCGAAGCTGGGACGCGCGGGTATGGTGGGTGCCGCGGCACTCGCGATGGTGCTGACCCTGGCCGGCTGCGCCAACGACAAGCTCGCCAGCGAATACACCTCCGCCGACAACAAGAACTACATTGCCGGCGACGGCAGCGTGACCGAGATTGCCGCGAAGGATCGCGAAAAGCCGGTGTCCTATGAGGGCAAGGACGAAGAGGGGAAGAACATCACCTCCGCCGACCTGCTCGGCGACGTGGTGGTCCTGAACTTCTGGTACGCGGGCTGTGCGCCCTGCCGTGCCGAGGCCCCCGATCTGCAGGCGCTGAACGAGAAGTACGACGGCAAGGGTGCCAGCTTCGTGGGTGTCAACGTCTACGACCAGGCCGAAACCGCGCTGGCCTTCAACAAGACCTACGGGGTCACCTACCCCTCGATCCTCGACATCAACGACGGGGCCGTGAAGCTCGCTTTCACCGGCCAGGTGCGCCCCAACGCCGTACCGACCACCCTGGTGATCGACAAGGAGGGTCGCGTGTCCGCCCGCATCCTGGGTAAGATCAGCGACCGCTCGATCCTGGACACCCTGATCCGCGACACGATCGCCGAGAAATAATCGGATGAATATCGGTCAAATCATCGGGGACGGCGGCCTCCTGGTCGCCATTCCCCTGGCGCTGCTGGCCGGCCTGGTGTCCTTTGCCTCGCCGTGTGTGCTGCCGCTGGTTCCCGGCTACCTCGCCTATGTGGGCGGCATGGCCCCGCAGAGCGGCGAGCGTCCGGCGCGGGAGCGTCGTCGACTGCTGCTCGGCGTGATCCTCTTTGTCCTCGGCTTCACCCTCGTTTTTGTGCTGATGAGCATCGTCGCCGGTGCCGCCGGGGTCTTCCTGGTGGAGTGGAGCGGGATCATCACCCGCATCCTCGGCGTGGTCATCATCATCATGGGTGTGGCCTTTGTGGGTCAGGTCAGCTTCCTGCAGCGTGAGTGGAAGCCCTCCTGGACCCCGGCCACGGGCCTGGTGGGTGCCCCGCTGCTCGGCATCGTGTTTGCCGTGGGCTGGGTGCCGTGCCTCGGACCGACCCTGACCGCGATCCTCAGCCTGGGCTACAACTCGGGCACCGTGGGTCGCGCGGTGATCCTGGCGATCGCCTACTGCATCGGCCTCGGACTGCCCTTCATCCTGGTAGCCCTCGGCTTCGGCTGGATGGCCGGTGCCACTAAATTCCTCAAGCGTCATATCCGCGTGATTAACATCGCCGGTGGCGTTCTGCTCGTTCTCATCGGACTCCTCATGGTCACCGGACTATGGGGTCAACTGATGTCTAGCCTAGGTTCGGTGATTGCAGGCTTTGACCCGGCCATCTGATTACGTAGACGCGAGCTCACCCCAGGGTGAGCCCGACGCCCCGATTAACGCCCCCAAGCTGGGGTTTGTGGGAGCGCTGCGCTTTGCCTGGCGTCAGCTCACCAGCATGCGCACCGCGCTGCTGCTGCTCCTGCTGCTGGCGATCGCCGCGGTGCCCGGATCCCTGGTCCCGCAGCGCAGCTCGGACCCCAACGGTGTGATCCAGTACTTCCGTGACAACCCCGATCTGGCACCGGTCCTGGACAAGATCCAGATGTTCGACGTGTACAGCTCGGCGTGGTTCTCGGCGATCTATCTGCTGCTGTTTGTGTCGCTGATCGGCTGCATCATCCCGCGCACCAAGCACCACTATCAGGCGATGCGTCAGCGTCCGCCGCGCACCCCCGCCCGGCTCAACCGGCTCGCGGTGCACCGCGAGCAGAACCTGTCCGGTGGCAGCACCGGCGAGGCGATCACCGCGGCCCGCGACCTGCTGAAGAAGTCGGGCTACCGCACCGAAATCTACACCGGCAAGGACGGCGTGGCCTCGGTCTCCGCCGAGCGCGGATACCTGCGCGAAACCGGAAACCTGCTCTTCCACTCGGCCCTGGTGCTGGTCCTGGTGGCCGTGGGCTTTGGTGGCGGCTTTGGCTATGCGGGGCAGAAGGTGGTGGTCGAGGGCCAGACCTTTGTCAACTCGCTGGTCGACTTCAACTCCTTCAACCCGGGTCGCTTTGTGGACACCGAGTCGCTGCCCCCCTACTCGCTCAAGCTCGACAAGTTTGACGTGGAGTACGAGACCAAGAACATCAACGCCTACGGTCAGGCCATCGACTACACCGCCCACGTAACCTCGCGGGACGTGGACGGCGACACCGAGAAGCACCAGATCAAGGTGAACCAGCCGCTGCGTATCGACGGTACCAATGTCTACCTGCTGGGTAACGGCTACGCTCCCAAGGTGACCGTGCGCGATCCCGAGGGCAACGTGGTCTTCACCGATTCGATCCCGTTCCTGCCGATGGACACCAACCTCACCTCGCAGGGTGTCATCAAGATTCCGGACGGGCTGGCCAAGCAGATCGGAATGATCGGCTTCTTCTACCCCACCGCGGTCGAGCAGACCACCGGTGCGTTCGCCTCGAACTACCCCGACCTGATCTACCCGACGCTGAGCCTCAACGTCTACTCGGGTGACCTGGGTATCAACGACGGTGTGCCCAAGTCGGTCTACTCGCTGGACACCGACAAGATGACCGAGATCGCCGGCCGCACCATCGGCAAGAAGGAGGGTGGCACCGCGCCGCTCAAGCTCATGCCCGGCCAAACCGAAAACCTGCCCGACGGGCTGGGGACGATCACCTTTGAAAACGTCAACCCTCACCCCAAGAAGGATGACTATGCGGGCTCGGTCGCCCGCTTCGCCTCGCTGGATATTCACCGCGATCCGACCCAGGTGTGGGTGGGAATCTTCGCCGGTCTGATCCTGCTGGGCCTGCTGACCTCGCTGTTCATCCCGCGCCGCCGCGTGTGGGTGAAGGCAACCGAGGGTGCCGACGGCACCGTCCTGATGGAATACGCGGGCCTGGCCCGTGGAGAAGACCCCGGCCTGCGTGAGGCCGTGGACAATATTGCCGAACGGCATATTCGAGCCCTCGGGGCAGTCCCCGATGAGGCCCGGGAAGGTAACGTAGAAGCGTGACACTTGATCTGATCTCCGTATATGCCTTGTGGTCGGCAATCGCGCTGTATGCGATCGCCTTCGTGGCATTCGCCTTTGACCTGGCGCGCCGAAGCGCCGAGGTCGCCGCCGCCGCCGACGAGGCCGCCGAGAAGGCAGCCGCCGCCGAGCGCGCGGCCGCCGGCGAACCCGTCGCCGTGGGCGCCGCCGCCTCCGTAGCCGCCGGTTCGACCGGTGCCGGTAAGGCTCGCCCCGGCCGCCCGGCCGGGGGCACCCTGACCCTGGAAGAGGACCACTCGGGCACGGTCACCGCGACCCGTTCGGTATCCCTGCGGATCGGTGTGGCCCTCTCTATCCTCGGCTTCCTGCTCCACCTCACCGCCGTCATCACCCGTGGTGTGGCCGCCGAGCGGGTGCCGTGGGCCAACATGTACGAGTTTGCGATGACCGGTACCGCCGTGATCGTGGCCGTCTTCCTGATCATCCTGACCCGGGTGGACCTGCGCTTCCTCGGTGCCTTCATCATGGGCCTGATCGTGATCCTGCTGGGCCTGTCCTCGCTGAACTTCTACATCGAGGTGGCTCCGCTGCCGCCGGCACTGCAGTCGGCCTGGCTCGTGATCCACGTGTTTGTGGCCACCACCGGAACCGGATTCTTCTTCCTCGGTTTCGCGCTCACCGCCCTGCAGCTGATCCAGGCACGGCGCGAGGCCGCCGGAACCGCCCTGTCGGCCAAGCGCTTCCGCTTCATGGCGACCCTGCCCAGCTCGCAGCGTCTGGACAACCTGTCCTACCGCGTGAACATCATCGGCTTCATCCTCTGGACCTTCACCCTGATCGCCGGCGCGATCTGGGCCGAGGCCGCCTGGGGTCGTTACTGGGGCTGGGATGTCAAGGAGGTGTGGACCTTCATCATCTGGGTGGTCTACGCCGGATACATTCACGCTCGCGCGACCCGCGGCTGGCGCGGAAACCGCGCGGCCTGGCTGTCGATGATCGGTGCCGTCACGGTGCTGTTCAACTTCACCGTGGTCAACCTGTTCTTCAAGGGACTGCACGCCTACTCGGGTCTGTAAACCCGCACGCGGCACCACAAAACCCCCACACCTGGACGGTGTGGGGGTTTTGTATATCGGCTACTGGGTGATGACCACCGTCGCGGCGCTTGTGGGCCCGCGGCGCTCGCCCTGCTCATAGTGGGCGCTGAGGACAACCCGGGAGAGTGTGGCGGGAATGTTGATCGGAGTCTCGGTCACTCCGTCGGTTCCGCCGGTGATCGGTCGGGTACCCAGCGGATCGATGGTGAGGACCGCCGGAGCCCCCGGCTGCGAACGGATGATGGCGGTGATGCCATACACCGGATCCCAACGCACGGTGGGGCGCTCGGGGGTGGTCAGCAGGATTGTCTGAGTGGTCTCCGGCGACGTCTCATCCTCGACACTCTGATCGACCCGCAGCTGCGAGAAGCCCGCGGGCAGCTCGAGCGGAGCCGTGTGCCATCGGCCGCTGCCATCGGCGAGGACCGTCGCATCCACACCCGGTCCGGTGAGGTGAACCTCGGCCTCGGGCTCGGCCGTTCCGTTCAGAATCGGCCAGAGCAGACCGCCACCATCATCAACCCGGGTGATCCGTGGTGCTTCCGGTGTGACGGGAGACGGCGCGGATGCCGAGGGCTGGGGTGTGGGCACAACGCTTGGTGAGGGCGACGATATCTCCGGAACACGCGGCGCATCGGCGCTGGGCACCGGAGGGCTGGGGCTCGCGGTGATGCCGGGGAGCAGCGTGATGCCCGGGTCGGCGTCCTCACTCACGGGTTGTTCGGGTTGTTCGGGCTGCGGGGTAGCCGGGCTCGTGGGCACCAGGGGTGCCGTGGTGCCCGGACGTGCGGCCGACTGGGCCGGTGGCGGCGAGGCCTTGGGAAGCAGGGCCACACCAATAATGCCCGCGGCGACCAGCGCTCCGGCGGTGGCGGTTGCGGTGATGGTCATGGCGGGTTTGCTGTGGCGCAGGGCGGCGACGGCGGCGACCGCCGAACTCGAGGAGTTTCCGGCGAGGTAGGCGGCGGCACCAACCCCGATCAGCGCGGGGAGGAGGACAACGCGCAGGGACCCGGCCAGCTCGCGCCCCTCGACCACCAGCGGGCGGCAGGTGGCGCACTCGTCAATGTGGGCTTCGAATCGGGCACGGTCGCGCGTTCCGAGCGCATCACGGCTGTACTCGCCGATTCGCTGGACCACCCAGCGGTGCTCGCTCTCGGCGGGGAGGATCGCGAAGTGCTCCTGAATCCAGGCCTGACGCAGACCCTCGCGGGCTCGATACGCCAGGGCGGACACCGAGTTGGCGCTGACCCCGATCAGCGGGGCGATCTGGCGTGGACGCTTCCCCTCGACCTCGGAGTACCAGAGCACCTCTTGCCAGCGGGTGGGCAGCGTGGCAAAGGCGCGAATGATGAGCTGGCGATCAAATTCCTTCGAGGTCATATCGGCGCTGAGATCTCCCACCACCTCCAGCTGGTCCACATTGACCTCGTGGGTTCGGCCACCCCAGCGAGCGATAACCGAACGGATGGTGGCAAAAAGATACGGGCGAAATGCATCCTGCGGCCCCGCACCACGACTGACCGTGGAGATGATCCGAGTGAACGCTTCGGAGACCACATCATCGGCGTCAAATGAGCGAGAGATAGCCCGCGACGCGCGTTTTCCGGCCTCGGCATGGCGGGTCCAGAGGGTCGCAAAAGCGGCCTCCTGGCCGGAACGGGCGGCATCAAGAAGCTCGGAGTCGTCGGGGGAGGGGTGTTCGCTTGTCAGGGTAATCCTCGGGTGGGTCTCTCGGTGGGTAACCGAGTGGGGGTGGGGAGATTTTCCGCGGAGAGGGAGGAATTGTGCACTCCCCAGTGCCCACCCTCTCCGCGGCATGAATACCTCCCCGGGTATTCACGTCGGCACGGGGTGGAGCTGCGGCCGATGTGTTGCTACCCCGTACACCCAACTAGAGCGGGGGTTGGTAATTTCATGACGCGGGTTATTTAAGTATTTTCCCGAGGGCCCACGGATTCAAGATCACATCTGATATTCCAGGCTATTGCTCAGCTACGCCGGCGCAGGCTCGGACTCGCTCGAACCACCAGTCGCGGCGCTCGGGGGCGGCGGCATAGCGCGTCAGCAGGTCCGGATTCACGGCGATCCGGTCGGTGTGGATCGCCCCTTCGCGGGGAACCAGGGGACTATCGGTCACATCCGCCGCGAGCAGCGCCGCCGTGCCCAGGCCACACGCAAACGAGATTTCGGGCAGCGAGGCCGCCAGCCGCGCGCCCATCGAGAGTCCAATCGAGGTGTCCAGCGCGCTGGAGACCACCACCGGGAGACCGGCCGCGGCGACGATATCGCGGGCGCGGGCGATCCCGCCCAGCGGCTGCGCCTTGATGACCAGCAGATCGGCGGCCCCGGCCCGGGCGACGGCCAGTGGATCCTCGGCCTTGCGGACACTCTCATCGGCGGCGATCCGCACCCCGAGCCCGAAAATACGTGTGCGCAGCTCGGAGAGTTCGGCCACGGTCGCACACGGCTGCTCGGCATATTCCAGCTCATAGGGTGCGAGAGCCGCCAGTGCCAGCTCCGCCTCGGCCACGCTCCAACCGCCGTTGGCATCCACGCGGATGTTGCCCGCGGGACCGAGGACCGAGCGGACGGCGGCAACCCGCGCCACATCCTCGGCCAGGGACTGAGCTCGCTCGGCCACCTTCACCTTGGCCGTGGTGCAGCCGGGGAAGCGGGCCAGTACCGCGGGCACCGCTTCGGCGGCCACCGCGGGCACCGTGGCGTTCACCGGAATCTCGGTGCGCAGCAGCTCCGGTTCGGGCCCATAGGCAAAATCGATCGCCGCATCCAGCCAGGTGCGCGCCTCGGCCGGTTCATACTCGACAAACGGGGAGAACTCGCTCCATCCGCGTGGCCCCTCAAACACCAGGGCCTCGCGACGCAGCAGGCCGCGGAAGCGCGTGTTGAGGGGAAGATCCACAACGTGAGCGGTGGCCAGGATGTCGGTCACGGAAACCTCTGCGGCGGAGTAGGACATACCCCTATTGTGCTCCGGTTTGCTGAACGGCGGCGGTATTCACGCGACGCCCGATAGTCTGGGGGCATGTCCTCAAGCCTGCATGATCGCGCGGTGGAAGAGCTCGGCCGGCGCATCATCTCCGGCGAGCTGCCCGCGGGTTCCGCCGTCCTCGCCACCGACCTGGCCAACGAACTCGGGGTGAGCCGTTCGGTGATCCGTGAGGCCGTCCGTGTGCTGCAGTCGCTGGGGCTGGTGGAATCGGTGCGACGCCTGGGCATCCGGGTGCTCGCCGAGGACCACTGGCGGGTGCTGGATCCCCAACTGATCGCCTGGCGACTGTCGGGAACGGGGCGCGGGGCCCAGCTGCGCTCACTCACCGAACTGCGGCGCAGCGTCGAACCCGCCGCCGCCGAACTCGCCGCCCGGCATGCGCCCGACGCGGTGGCCGAGCGGCTGCTGCAGATCGCCGCGCGGATGCGCTCGATCGGCCGGGCGGGCGACCTGGAATCCTTCCAGGACCTCGACATTCAATTCCACGCGCTGGTGCTGGGGGCCAGCGGAAACGAGATGTTTGCGGCCATGTCCGGGATGATCGGCGCGGTCCTGCGCGGTCGCACCCGGCTGGGGCTGATGCCCAAACACCCGCATGAGGATGCGCTCCAGCTACACATCGATGTGGCCGTGGCCATCCAGGGCCGCGATCCCGAGCGTGCACGCGCGGCGATGGACGCGATCATGAGCCGCACCCTCGCCGAGGTGGAGCACATCTGGGCCGAGGAGCCGCGCACCGCGCGCACGCCGCTGCCCGGAACGCTGGGGTAGCCCGACCGCGATATACAACAATCGGGCCGGTGATACTCACCGGCCCGATCATCGTGTGTGCGTTAGAACGCCAGCAACACCTTGCCGCTGGTGGACGAGTCCAACGCCACGGTGAAGGCCTCGGTCGCATCCTCGACCGGGAACTCGTGGGTGATCACCGGGCTGATGCGCAGCGATCCATCGGCCAGGGCCGCGAGGACCTCATCGATCTCGTCATTGAAGCGGAACGAGCCCACCAGCTCAAGCTCGCGCACGATCGCAAGGCTGATCAGTGCGGGCTGCTCGCCCGAGGGCAGCAGCCCCACCATGACCACGCGTCCGCCCCGGGTGGCACCACGCACGGCCGAGGCGAGTCCACGCCAGTTTCCCGAGGACTCGATCACGATATCGGCCTGTACCGCGGCGATCGCCTCGGCATCGGTGGCGTGCAGGGTCGCATCGGCTCCGAGCTCGCGTGCGATCTCCCGCGGCTTCTCGTGCAGGTCCACCGCGGTGATGTGGGCGGCTCCGGCGCGCTTGAGCACGGCTACCGCCAGCGCACCGATCGGCCCGGTTCCGATCACCAGCACCGACTTGCCGGCCACCTCGCCCGCGCGGGACACCGCGTGCCAGGCCACCGAGGCGGGTTCAACCAGGGCCGCGTCCCGCAGCGAGAGGCCCGCGGGGAGCGGACGCAGCATGCGAGCGGGCAGCGCAACCCGACGGGCAAACGCCCCATCGGTGTGCGGGTGGCGCGCGGCGCTGCCCAGATAGGTCGAGGCCGGGGCCAGGTTCGGCCGATCCTCGGGGTAGCGTATGCCGTCCACGGCATGCGGAGTGTTGGGGTGGACCGCCACCGGCGTACCGGCGGCGGGACCGGACCCATCGGCGGCCGCGTGCAGCACCGTGCCCACAACCTCGTGCCCGAGTACCAGCGGATCGATCAGGATCGATTCCCCGGCCGCCCCGTGGGTCCAGTAGTGCAGGTCCGACCCGCAGATCCCGCCATAGGCGATCTCGATGACCGCCTCGTCGCTCGCGGGCGTGGGTTCGGGAAGGGTTTCGATCCGCAGATCGTCCTTGGCATAGGCAAGAACACCCAGGTTGTCGCGTGACATTAGACCACCACCGTCATTCCGCCATCGATGAAGATGACCTGTCCGTTCACAAAGTCCGATCCGGCCGAGGAGAGCCACACGGCGGGGCCCGCCAGGTCCGCCGGGGTGCCCCAGCGTGCGGCCGGGGTGCGCCCGAGGATCCAGCTATTGAACTGCGGATCATCCACGAGCTTCTGGGTCATATCGGTGTGGATATAGCCCGGCGCGATCGCGTTGATCTGAATGTTGGAGCCGGCCCACTCGGCGGTCATCGCCCGGGTGAGGTTGCGGATACCGCCCTTGGCCGAGGTGTAGGCCGAGAGGGTCGGCCGGGCCAGATCGGTCTGCACCGAGGCGATGTTGATGATCTTGCCCGCGCGCCGCGGCAGCATGTGGCGGGCAACCGAGCGGCCCACCAGGAAGGCCGAGGTGAGGTTGGTGGCGATCACGCGATCCCAGTCGGCCAGGCCGAGCTCAACCAGGGGTTCGCGGTGCTGGATGCCGGCGTTATTCACCAGCACGTCGAGAGCGCCGATGCGCGCCTCGATCTCGGCGATGCCCGCGTCCACCGCGTCCTCATCGGTAACGTCAAAGGCGACCGAGTGGATGCGATCGGTTCCAAAACGGGCCACAAACGCGGCCTCGGTTTCGGCCAGCCGGGCGGCGTCGCGCCCGTGCAGCACCAGGGTGGCGCCGGCGTCGGCCAGGCCCTCGGCGATGCTGCGGCCGATGCCGCGGCTGGATCCGGTGACCAGGGCCAGTCGCCCGGTCAGATCAAACAGGGTGCTCATGCGGACTCCTCGGTGTGGGTGGCCGCGCTGATCGGGTCGCCGGTCAGCGCGCTCAGTCGGGTGTGGATCTCGGTGAGAATCTGCTCGGGGGTCTGATCCAGACTCACCTCGAAGGCGTGCTCATCCGCCTCGAGCGGTTCGAGTGCGGCAAACTGCGAGTCCAGCAGGCTGTTGGGCATGTACTCGTGGTTGCGTCCGGCCTGACGGGCGGCGATCAGTGCGCGGTCGCCCACCAGGTGGATCAGCACGGTGCTCGGCGCCAGTCGAACCAGCTGGTCACGGTAGCGGCGCTTGAGGGCGGAGCAGGCCACCACGATCGGGGTGCCGGCGGCCAGGTCATCGCGAACGCGTTCGGCGATGATTTCCAGCCAGGGTGCCCGATCCTCGTCGTTCAGGGGCTGGCCCGCGGCCATCTTTTCCTTGTTGTGCACCGGGTGCAGATCGTCCCCATCCACGAAGGGGAGCCCCAGGCTCTCGGCCAGGGCGATGCCGATGGTGGATTTGCCGGAACCCGACACTCCCATCACGATCAGGGGCGGTGGGGACGTGGGCATCGATGACCTCCGGGATTCGGGCGCTTCATTACATCCGACATGATTCGCGAGCTTGGTTGAATAAGTCTTACGTATAAACCATAACACCTCCCTGCCCAGGTACTCGCGCGCCGCCAATCCGACGTGCTAGCGTGAGCCCATGTCAGCTATTGCCATCATCGGGGGACACGGCAAGGTAGCCCTTCACCTCGAACAGATTCTTGTTAACCGCGGTCACCAGGTCACCGGTGTTGTCCGGAATCCGGAACATGTCGCCGACGTAGAGGCCACCGGGGCCAGCGCCGTCGTGGCCGATATCGAAACGCTCGTGATCTGGCAGATCGAAGACCTGCTGCGCGGGTTCGACGTGATCGTCTGGTCGGCCGGTGCCGGCGGGGGGAGCCCCGAGCGGACCTATGCGGTGGATCGTGACGCGGCAATTCGCACGATTGATGCCGCCCTGCGACTGGAGACCCGTCGTTTTCTGATGGTGTCCTATCAGGGCGCGCGCATCGACCACGGCATCGACCCCGAGGATTCCTTCTTCGCCTACGCCGAGGCCAAGGCTGCCGCCGATGAGTACCTGCGTCGACAGAACCTGGACTGGACAATCCTTGCTCCGGGGGCCCTGACCGACGAGGACTCCACGGGCAAGATCTCGGTGACCGACACCCGGGGGTCGGTGAGTCGAGCGAATGTCGCCCTGGTTGCCGCCGACGTGATTCACGCCCCCGAAACCGCCGGACACACCATCCCGTTTGTGGATGGCGAGACCGAGATCGCCGATGCCCTGCGCGCGGTGATCGCGGGTCACGCTGCCGGCGGGGAAGCCACGCTTCCGGGCTAACCTTCCTCGGAATCGAGGGGGTGATTCCGGCCCGATTTCCGCAGGTGCGGTACCCGTTCTCGATAAAACGAGAGGGTAACGATAGCAATTTATGCCGGGTTACGCATGACAAATGTCGTTGAATGAAAGTAGTCTGCGTGGTGGGGGAATCACAGCACCCCGATTTTTGCACCACTAAAATCTGGAGTTTTCATGCGTATCACTGCTCGTCGCGCCGCCGTTGCCGGTGCCACCCTGTTTCTTGCCCTGGGCCTGTCGGCCTGTTCCGCCGGCGGAAACGCGGACGGAAAGGCTTCGGAGGCACCCAAGACGCAGACCGTCGCCGAGGCGTGCGATCTGATCGAAACCGAGATGAACGCGGTGGGATCCGATGTTCAGTCGGCAATGACCAACGCGGCCACCGACCCGAGCGAGGCCATCGCCGCGCTGAAGACCGTCTCGGACAAGCTCAAGGAGACCTCCGTCAAGGTCCAGAACGCCGACGTCAAGAAGGTTGTTGACCCGATGGTGGACGCCTTCGGCCGCCTGGGCGCCGCAATGGAGAAGATCACCGGTGACCCCGCCACCGCAACCGAGGCGCTCACCGAAATCCAGGCCGTTGCCGGTGACATCCAGACCGTGGGTGCCGACTACGGCAAGGTCTGCTCCAAGTAGTTACCGCCACGCCGAACCCCCGTCCACGCATTGTGGACGGGGGTTCGGTGTTTTTGTGCCGGGAAAAACGCCGAAACCGACACCGGATCGTGCGTCATCCGCACCAAACGTCCGAATCCTCATGATCATTCGTAGGCTGCGTGGGGGGTTTCACAGCGCCCCCATAGTTTGCACCGAAGAATCAGGAGTTTTTATGCGTAATTCACTGCAGCGCGCGGCCGTCGTTGGCACCACCCTGTTGCTCGCCCTGGGCCTGTCTGCCTGCTCGGCGGGGGAGGGTGGCGCAGCGAGCGGCAACCAGAGCGTGAAGGCCGCCTGCGACATCATGGAAAAGGACATGCGGGCCGTCGCCTCGGATATGGACAGCGCCGCGCTTGGCGCCGACCCGGTGGCCGCCGCCTCCACGATGAATCAGATCGCCGACCAGCTCAAGACGAGCGCAAAGAAGGTCACCAACCCCGAGGTGACCAAGGTGGTCGGCCCGATGATCGACTCGTTCGACAAGCTGGGCACCGCCCTGGAGAAGATCTCCGACGACCCGTCTGCGGCGATGGAGTTGGCATCGGACATGCAGACCCTGTCCACCGACATGCAGGAAGCCGGCATGGCGTACAACAAGGTCTGCAAGGGCTAGTTTCCCCGCGGATCGGCGGCACCGCCCACGGGATACCCGTGGGCGGTGCCCTGTTGTGCGGGCTCGTCGGCCCTGCCGAGCATGCGGTGCCCGGGATCACCCCGCCGGACACGGGGATTCTCACCCGCGGCGTCCTATGCTGGAAGCATGCACGTTTCCGATCTGTTTGACGAGTCTGCTTGGCGCGATGTCCCGGGCTTTGAGGCCCTCACCGACATTACGTACCACCACGATGTGAACGGTCAGGTGGCGCGGATCGCGTTCAACCGGCCCGAGGTACGCAACGCGTTCCGCCCGCGCACGGTGGATGAGCTCTATGCGGTGCTGGATGATGCCCGCCAAAACTCGAAGATCGGTGTGGTCCTGCTCACCGGAAACGGACCGAGCCCGAAGGATGGCGGCTGGGCGTTCTGCTCCGGCGGCGATCAGCGCATCCGCGGCCGCGACGGCTATAAGTACTCCGATTCGGAGACCGCCGTGCAGGACACCGCCCGTTCGGGCCGCCTGCACATCCTCGAGGTACAGCGCCTGATTCGGATGATGCCCAAGGTTGTCATCGCGGTGATCCCAGGCTGGGCAGCCGGGGGCGGACACTCGCTGCACGTCGTCTGCGACCTGAGCATCGCCTCGGCCGAGCACGGCAAGTTCAAGCAGACCGACGCCGATGTGGGATCGTTCGACGCGGGCTACGGCAGCGCGTATTTCGCGCGTCAGATCGGGCAGAAGTTTGCCCGCGAGGTCTTTTTCCTCGCCGAGGAGTATTCGGCACAGCGGGCCTATGAGATGGGCGCCGTCAACCGGGTTGTGCCCCACGCCGAGCTGGAGTCCACCGCCCTGGCCTGGGCTCGGACGATCCTGACCAAGTCGCCCACGGCGATCCGGATGCTGAAGTTCGCCTTCAACGCGGTGGATGACGGCATGGTGGGGCAGCAGGTCTTTGCCGGTGAGGCAACCCGCCTGGCCTACGGCACCGACGAGGCCGTGGAGGGACGCGACTCGTTCCTGGAAAAGCGCGCCCCCGACTGGTCGCCCTACCCCTGGCAGTACTAGTGACCGAGCAGGTGCCCGCCCGCTACGTCTCCGCCACCGACCGCGAGGCCTTTGCCGACGCGGTGGCGGATATGCTCGCGGGTATCGGTCCGGCACTCCTGCCGGTGGCCGGACCGGAGCTGCCGGCGGAGACGAACCCCACGGTGCCCGCCGGGGTTGACGTGGTGATCGAAACCTCGGGGTCCTCGGGGATCCCCAAGCGCATCGCCCACTCGCGGCACGCGCTGCTGCACTCCGCCCGGGCCACCGAGCGGGTGCTCGGCGGGCCGGGCACCTGGCTTTCGGCGCTGCCGGGCAACTACATCGCCGGATTGCAGGTCCTGGTGCGCTCGCACCTGGCCGGAACCACCCCCGCCTACCTGCCGCCCGGGCCCTTTGACCCGGCCGTGTTCGAGGCGCACGCGCGACTGATGTTCACGCGGGCGCTGGGTCGACGGTACGTCTCGCTGGTGCCCGCGCAGGTGCAGCGTGTGCTGGATCACTCCGACGTGCTGGCCGAGTTTGATGCGGTGTTGGTGGGGGGGCAGGCGATTCCCGAACCCCTGCGCGAGCGCGCGCGGGCGGCCGGGGTCACCCTGGTCCGCACCTACGGTGCCAGCGAGACCGGTGGCGGCTGTGTGTATGACGGCGTCCCGCTGCCGGGGGTGAGCGCGGCGATTATCGCGGGTGAGATTCGGCTCTCCGGCCCGCTGCTGGCGCTCGGCTATCTCGCCGCCGACGGCACCTGGGACAGCGCGCGCACCGACGCGGCGTTTGTCGAGGCGACCGATGGCTTCGAACGAGCGCTGCGCACCGGGGACACCGGCGAGATCGTGGACGGGGTACTGGCCGTGCACGGACGGATCGATAACGTGCTGATCTCCGGCGGGATCAACGTGAGCCTGGACCGGATCGATCAGGTGGTGCGCGCGGCCGGCCTCGAGGATGCGGTCGCCGTGGCCGCGTCGGATGAACGCTGGGGTCAGGTGCCGGTGGTGTTTACCGCGCAGCGCGATCCCGATCCCGAGGGCAGGCTGGAGCGCTTGCGCGCCGCCTGCGCGGCGCAGATCGGGCGTGAGGCCCGGCCGCGCGCGATCATCGAGCTGGCCCAGATGCCGCTGCTGGCATCCGGGAAACCCGACCGCCGCGCCCTCGCCGCGCGCATCTGAACCCAATCCCGCGTCCGTCATGGGCGCATGTCGTATGATTCGTGGCAGACACTCTGGAGGAACCGTTGGCCAACAACCCGTCGCGCACCAGCGCACACAAGCCGCTGCGTAATACGCCCAAGGGCACCGGGAAAAGCGGGAACCCCGCAGCCCGTGAGATTCAGGAGATCCCCAAGGCCCGCCTGGGGGACTGGATCAACGGGGCACGCCCGTTCACCCTCTCGATGGCGGTGGCTCCGGTGGCAATCGGTACCGGTGCGGCAATCTTCGCCTCCGACCCCGGCGTGTACCACTGGGTGCGTGCACTGCTCTGCCTGGTGATCGCGGTCGCCCTGCAGATCGGCGTGAACTTCGCCAACGACTACTCCGACGGCATCCGGGGCACCGACCAGCACCGGGTGGGACCGTCCCGTCTGGTGGGCAGCGGCCGCGCCCCCGCACGCAAAGTCTTCACCGTGGCGATGACCTTCTTTGGGATTGCCGCGGTCGCCGGCCTCGCGCAGGTCATCATCTCGGGCATCTGGTGGCTGCTCATCGTTGGCGTTCTGGCCATCGTGGCCGCCTGGTACTACACCGGCGGCAAGCGACCCTACGGCTACATGGGCCTGGGCGAACTGTTTGTGTTTGTTTTCTTTGGTCTGGTTGCCACCCTGGGCACCACCTACGTTCAGATCGGCGCGGTCACCCAGCCAGCGATCGCCGGGGGTATCGCCGTGGGCTTCATCGCCGTGGCGACCCTGATGGTCAACAACCTGCGCGATATCGAGCAGGACAAGATCGCCGGCAAGCGCACCCTCTCGGTGCGTATCGGCGGTACCGCAACCCGGATCAGCTACGCGGTGCTCCTGCTGCTGGCCCTGGGACTGGCGATCTGGCTGGCGATCTTCATCCCGCTGGTGTGGGTCACCCTGTTCAGCCTGCTGGTGATGATCCCGGCGATCATCATCGTGCTCACCGGCAAGACCGCCCGCGAGTTTGTGTTGGTGCTCAAACTCACCGGTGTGCTGCAGCTGGTCTTCGGCCTGACCCTCGGATTTGGCCTGGCCTTCTAGGCAACGCCATCAAAAAACCGCCCGGATCGTGATCGATCCGGGCGGTTTTGTGGTCTGAGGTGGCTATTTGCCGGAGGCGGTGTCCTCGGCGGGAACCGTGGCCGGGACCGCGTTGACGGGGGCTGCCTCGGTCGAGGCCGGCTGGGTTTCCTGCTCGGCGGACTGTGCGGCGGCGGCCGGAGCCTCGTCCTCATCCTGGTCGAGCAGGGCATCCTCGTCGTCCAGGTAGTCGTCCTCGACATCCTCGTCCTCGCCGTGAACCGGGTGACGCGCCTCATACAGCGATCCGGCCACCCGCTCGCGCGGGGTGCGCAGGAACACCAGCGAGATTGCGAATCCGAGCGCGGCGGCGGCGACGGCCGCCCACATCGGCTCGATCCCGAGCAGGAGCAGCGCGGCCAGCGGCACGGCAAAGGCCAGCAGACGCAGGATGGTAAACACGATTACGGATTGCAGGGGTTTCACCCGACCAGTCTACGTCGCCCAAGCTGAGTATTTCCGCCCGGAGGGAACCGTACGCCAAACGGCTGCTTGTTCCCGGGTACGCCCGGTAGCATAGGAGCCATGCCCAGGATCCTCTTTGCCCTCGTGGTGGTTCTCGTTGTCGCCACCGTCTACACCGTCGTGGACTGCGCGATGCGCGAAAACAGCCGCATCCGCGGGCTCTCCAAGCCCGTCTGGCTGGTGGTGATTCTGCTGCTGCCGGTTGCCGGTCTGGTGCTCTGGTACACGATCGGTCGGGCCCGTGGTGCAGCCCCGCAGCCCCGCACTCCGGATGATGATCCCGCCTTCCTCGGTGACCTGCGCCGGGTGAGTGAGCAGGATGAGCGGATCCGCCGCCTGGAGGAGGAGCTCGCCGCCCTCGACGCCGAAACCGACCTGGGTCATCCCGATGTGTTTGGGCCCCGCGACGGCAAAAACTCCGACGACGAGCCCGGTTCGGACTCCGAGCCGCGTCGATGAGCGTTGGAGATTCCCCCGCGAGCATTTACGCGCGGGGTCTGGTTGCCGAGCTGATTCGCCTGGGCGTCCGTGACGCCGTGGTGTGCCCCGGTTCGCGTTCCCAGGCATGGGCGCTGGCCTTTGCCGAGGCCGAGGCGGCCGAACAGATTCGACTCCGCGTACGTATTGATGAGCGCTCGGCGGCGTTCCTGGCGCTGGGGCTTGCCTCCGAAACCGGGCTGCCGGTGCCGATCGTGGTGACCAGCGGGACCGCCGTGGCGAACCTCCATCCCGCCGTCCTTGAGGCTCACCACTCGCACATCCCGCTGATCGTGCTGAGCGCCGACCGTCCCGAGGAACTGCGGGGTATCCGCTCCAATCAGACCACCGCGCAGGCGCACCTGTTTGGCTCGGCGACCCGGCTGAGCCTGGATGAGGACGCCCCGAATGCCTCCCGAGACGAGACGGCGCGAGCGGCCGAGCATGCGGCTACCGCATTCGCCGCGGCCACCGGTGCCGTGCCCGGGCCGGTGCAGCTCAACGTGGGCTTCCGAGAACCGCTCTCCAGCGCGCTGGCGGCGGACGAGACCTCCGCGGCCACCACCGCGGCGGCCGGATCGGTGACCGCGGGCTCGGACGCATCGGAATCCGTGGCTGAGAAGGCAGCCGGTGCCGTCCCCTCCGCGGTGCCCGCGCACGTGCTGCCGCGCGGACCGCGCACCGTGGTCATCGCCGGAAACGGTGCCGGTCCCGGTGCCGAAGACCTCGCCCACCACGGCGGCTGGCCGCTGATCGCCGAGGTGTCCAGCGGCAGCCGCTATGGCCGCGCGCTGATTGTGCCCTACCGTGAGCTTCTGGATTCCCCCGACCACGGCGGACTGATCGAGCGGGTGATCGTGTTCGGGCAGCCGACGCTGAGCCGTCAGGTACCCGCGCTGCTGCGCCGCGAGGGTGTGGAGACCTGGGTGGTCTCCGAACCCGATACCGAGCTGTTTGATCCCGGACACAACGCTCACCGGGCCGCGAGCCTGAGTGTTGAGCCGGGACCGATCGACCGCGACTGGCTGGGCCACTGGGTGGTCGCGGCCCGGGAGCTGACAGCCGAACGCTCAACCGATGTGGCCCCGGATTTGGAGGCCGCACACTCCCACGACCCGGCCACCCGCCTGGCGTACGTGCGCGGGGAATTCCAGGCCATTCGCGCAGCCCTGGACCGCCGTCTGCTGGTGGAGTCCGTCTGGCGTGCAACCTGGCCGCATGATCGTCTGGTGTTTGGTGCCTCGCGCCTGATCCGGGTCGCCGATGAGTATGTCCCGGGCAAGAAGCTCTCGGTGTTTGCCAACCGGGGCCTGGCTGGAATCGACGGAACCGTGGCCACGGCTTCGGGGATCGCGCTGGCTCAGCAGGCCGAATCGGAGACCGGCGTGACCCGCCTTATCCTGGGTGATCTGACCCTCCTCCACGACGTGGGTGGGATGCTGCGGGTCCCCGGCGAGCAGGTGCCGCGGATTCAGATCATCGTGGGCAACGATGGCGGCGGGACGATCTTTGACGGACTTGAGGTCGCCCAGAGTGCCGCGCCCGATCTCGCCGCGCGGGTGCTGTTCACCCCGCAGGAGGTCAAACTCGCCTCGCTGGCCGAGGCCTACGGGTGGGAGTATCGCCGGGCGGCCACCCGTGCGGACCTGGATCAGGCGCTCACCGCGCCCACCACCGGGCCGGTGCTGATCGAGGTCACGCTCACCCGCGAGTAGTCGGCCGGTGGGGCCGCGCGATTCCGAGGCCGGTGGTGGCTTGGTGCGCCGTGCGCGATTCCGAGGCCGGTGGTGGCGCGGTGCGCCGTGCCCCGGTCGGGGGCAAATTCGCGGGTGGGTCTGGTGCGCCGCGGCATCGGGGTGCACAATGTGGACATGTCATTCCACTCCGAAGCCTGGTCCGAAGATCCTCAGCACGTCCTCCGGGTGGGTCCCGGATTCCGCCTCGACTCGGTCGAAACGGATTCCACCCCCGGATTTAAGGGCGGTAAAAAAGCCGGCGTCGCCGAGCTCGCCCGGGTGGTTGACACCCTGAGCGACCTCCAGGAACGCCTCCATGCCGCCGCGACTGCCGGTGCCACCGACTCGGTCCTGCTGGTGTTGCAGGCCATGGATACCGCGGGTAAGGGTGGCATCGTGCGCCACGTCGTGGGTGCCGTGGACCCGCAGGGTGTGCAGCTTGCCTCGTTCAAGAAGCCCACCGCCGAGGAGCTTTCGCACGACTTCCTCTGGCGTATCCACAAGCAGGTTCCCGCCGACGGCAAGATCGGTGTTTTTGACCGCTCGCACTACGAGGACGTGCTGATCGGGCGGGTACGCGAGCTGGCGTCCCCCGAGGAGATCGAGCGTCGGTATGAGGCGATCAACGAGTTCGAGCGGGAGCTGGTGGATTCGGGCACCCGGATCATCAAGATCATGCTGCAGATCAGCCCCGACGTGCAGAAGAAGCGGCTGCTGGACCGTCTGGACCGTCCGGATAAGCACTGGAAGTTCACCCCCAACGACGTCACCGAGCGCGAGGTGTGGCCTGACTATCAGGAGGCCTACCAGATCGCGCTGACCCGCACCTCGACCGACTACGCGCCCTGGTACGTGGTGCCCGGCGACAACAAGTGGTATGCCCGCGTGGCCGTGCAGCACCTGCTGGTGGACGTGCTCACGGAGATCGATCCGCAGTGGCCCGCGGCCACCTACGACGTCGAGGAGGCGCGCGCGGCCCTGCTCGCCAGCAAGGTGTAGCACCCCGCGGCGGCGTCATGTTGAGAAACACTCGACCGGCGCCGCCGCACCCGCGGCTAGCGTGGAGGCACCCCACGTGAAAGGCCACGCATGACCCTCCTTCAGACCTCGCCCGTTCGTTCCCGCATCGCCATCGCTCCCGATGCCGATCCGGCTCGGGTCTTCGCCCCGATCTTCGCCCGGATCGCCGAGGGGGCCGCGGCCCGCGACCGGGATCGTAGCCTACCCACCACCGAGATCCGGGCCCTGGCCGACGCCGGCTTTGGTGCCCTGCGGGTGCCGCGCGCCGAGGGCGGGTTTGGGGTGAGCCTGACCGAGCTGTTTGCGCTCCTGGCCGACCTCGCCGCCGCCGATTCCAATATCGAGCAGGCCCTGCGTGGGCACTTTGCGTTTATCGAGGATCGGCTGGTCAGCCCCGACGCTGCGTCCCGCGCGCTGTGGATCGACCGCGCGCTGCGTGGCGACCTGGTGGGCAACGCCTGGACCGAGATCGGATCGAGCGTCCGCGGCGAGCTGGGGACTCGGCTGCGCGTCGACGCGAGTGGTACCCGCCTGAGCGGGGAGAAGTTTTACACCACCGGTAGCCTGTATGCCGATTGGATCGACGTGCTCGCGCACTCCGAGGAGCTGGACACCCAGGTGATCGCGGCCGTGTCCGTGCACCAGGCGGGTGTTGACATCACCGATGACTGGGATGGTTTCGGTCAGCGCACCACCGCGTCCGGTGGCACCGTCTTTACCGATGCGACCGTGGACCCGGCCGATGTGATCGACTTCTCCGAGCGCTTCGGCTATCAGCTGGCCTTCTACCAGGTGTTCCACCTGGCCGCCCTCGCCGGTGTGGCCCGGGCTGCGGCCACCGAGGCCGGGGCCCAGTTGGCCGCGCGCTCGCGCACCTACAGCCACGGCAACGCCGATCGCGCGGTTGAGGATGCTCAGCTACTCCAGGTGGTCGGTGAGGCCGCGGCTCAGGGCTTCGCGCTGGACGCGATCACCGAGCGTGCGGCGAAGGCCCTGGAGGTGGCCGAGGCCGCGACGCTGGCGCGAAACGCCCTGCGCGCCGACTCTGCGGCGACCCCCGAGCAGCGCCAGGCCGCCGAGACGGTCTTGGCTGAGGCGATCGGGGCGGCCGAGCTGGCCGCGTTCTCCGGTCAGGTTGCGGCGATCCCCGGGGCGCTGCGGGCGACCTCGATCATCTTTGACGCGCTGGGAGCCTCGGCCATCCGCGCCGGCGGCGCGCTGGATCGGCACTGGCGTAACGCCCGGACCCTCGCCAGCCACAACCCGTGGGTGTATCGAGCACGCCTGCTGGGCCGCTTCGTGGCTACCGGCGAGCGCGACGACGCCTCCTGGGCGGTCGGGGTGGCCGCAAGCTAGCGGCGCCGTCTAGGACAGGGCGTCCCGAATCGGTCGGAACTTCATCCCCGTCTCGCGGAACTCCGACTCGGGATCGGACCCGGCGACGATGCCGCCCCCGGCATAGGCGGTGATGTGCCCGTCGGGATCCACCTGGGCACCGCGCAGGGCGATGGCCCAGTCGCCGTTGCCGTGGGCGTCCACCCAGCCGGTGGGCCCGGCGTAGCGGCCGCGGTCGAAGGGTTCCAGCTCATTGATCAGGTCGATTGCGGCGAGGGTCGGGGTGCCACCCACCGCGGCGGTGGGGTGCAGAGCCTGGATCAGGTCGAGCACGCTCGCGCGGTCGCTGATCCGCCCCGAGATGTCGGTGGCCAGGTGCCAGAGGTTGGGCAGGCGCAGGGTGAAGGGGGAGTCCTGACCGTGCAGCCCGGCGGCATGCGGGGCGAGGGCGGCGAGGGCGCTGCGCACGGCGAACGCGTGCTCGTCGCGGTCCTTGCGGGAGTCGATCAGGGTTTCGGCGGCGGCGCGATCCTCGGCGGCACCGTGGCCGCGGGCGGCGGTTCCGGCGAGGACCCGCAGCGAGAGCGATCCATCCCGCACCGAGATCAGGGTTTCCGGGCTCGCACCGATCATGCCGTCCACCGCATATGTCCAGCACTGCGGGTAGGCGGCGGCGAGGTCGGCGGCCAGGCGGCGTCGGTCGCCGTCGGCCGGGAGTTGCCCGGTGACCGTGCGGGCGAGCACAATCTTGGCCACGTCTCCGCGCTGGATCCGGGCGAGGGCCGTGCGGACGAGCTCGCGGTGACGTTCGGCATCGGCCGGGTCCTCGGCCAGGTCGGCGGTGAGGCTCTGGCCCAGCGGGGTGCGCGCGGGCAGCGGCTCGCCGTCCACGATGGGTTCGCCCTCGAGCGATACCCGGGTGATCCAGGCGTGTTCGCCGGAACGGCCCACGATCACGCGGGGAACGATCAGGACGCTCTCGGCACTCGACACGGCCGAGAAGGCGATGGTGCCGAAGGCGACCAGTCCGGTTCCGGGTAATCCAACCTCGTCCCGAACCCGCGCGGTATCGGCGATCTGCTGCCACTGTGTGGCCAGGTCGGTGATTCGATCCTCGCCCGCGGTGGAGAGTCGCAGCGCGACGCCCGAGCCTACGATTCCCGCCCCGTCCCGCATCCACATCAGCGGATTTGTGCGGTCGGCAAACCCAAACAGGGTGCCCGGATCGGCCAGTGCACGAGTGGTGACATGGAGCCGGGGAATAACGGGAGTGGACACCCTCTAAGCCTAGGCGGTTTTACATGAGTACACGCCGAGATGTGGCGCACCCGCCGAGTGGGGCGAATTCACGGCCCGGGCGCGGACACGGCGGCGCGAAAGTGTCTAGGATAGTGAGCATGCATAAGGCCGATCTTTCCAAAGCGCCCACACAGGTTTCGGCGATGTTCGATGAGGTAGCTCCGCGCTACGACCTCACCAACACCGTCCTGAGCCTCGGGAATGATCGACTCTGGCGCGTGGTGACCACCCGCGCAATCGGCGCGGTACCGGGCGAGCGGATCCTCGATCTGGCCGCCGGCACCGGCACCTCCAGCGCCTCGATCGCCGGCACCGGTGCGAGCGTCGTGGCCGCGGACTTCTCCCCGGGCATGCTCGCCGAGGGGCGTCGTCGCTACGGCCACATCAACCGGATCAGCTTTGTTGAGGCCGACGCCACCAAGCTGCCCTTCGCGGACAACGAGTTTGACGCCACCACGATCTCCTTCGGGCTGCGTAACGTGGTCAACCCCAAGCAGGCCATCGCCGAGATGCTGCGGGTGACCAAGCCCGGCGGACGCCTGGTGATCTGCGAGTTCTCGACCCCGCCGAATAAGCTCTGGCGCGGCCTCTATGACTTCTACCTGCACCGTGTGTCTCCGGTGCTGGTACGCCTGGCCAGCTCGAACCCCGACGCCTACGACTACCTCAACGAGTCGATTCAGGCATGGCCGGCCCAGGCCGAGCTCGCACAGTGGATGCGCGAAGCCGGATGGACCGACGTTGAATACCGCAACCTTACGGGCGGTATCACCGCGCTGCACCGCGGTATCAAGGCCAGCTAGGGTGGGTAAGGTGAATCACGCACCCGAGGCTCGCATCACGAGTCTGTCTCAGCACCTGGGCCTCACCGAGCGCATTTTTGCGTCCCCCGCCACCAAGAAGCTGCTCCACGAGGTGGATGCCGGCCTGGTGCGCATCGAGGCCGGTTTGGAAAAGCAGCTGGAGTACACCGACTCGGTGGCCGACAGCATGAGCCGGTACCTGCTGGAGGCCGGTGGCAAGCGCATCCGTCCGATGCTGCTGCTGCTCACCGCCCAGCTGGGCGAGGGCACTACCCCCGAGGTGGTGCTGGCAGCCGAGGCGATCGAAATCACCCACCTGGGTTCGCTCTATCACGACGACGTCATGGACGAGTCGGATAAGCGCCGCGGGGTGCCCAGCGCCCACACCGTGTGGGGCAACTCCGCCGCGATCCTCACCGGCGACCTGCTCTTTGCCCGCGCCAGCCAGATCATGGCCGAGCTCGGCGAGCGTGCGATCCAGCTGCAGGCCAGCACCTTTGAACGCCTGGTCCTGGGTCAGCTGCACGAGACCGTGGGCCCGCGCGAGGATGAGGACATCGAGGCACACTACATTCAGGTGCTCTCGGACAAGACCGGATCGCTGATCGCCGCCGCCGCAAGAACCGGCGTCATCTTCAGCCATGCGGATCCCGCCTATGAGGCCGCGGTTGTTGAGTACGGCGAGAAGGTGGGCATCGCGTTCCAGCTGATCGACGATGTTATCGACCTCTCCCCGGCCCCCGAGGAGACCGGCAAGGTCCCCGGCACCGACCTGCGGGCGGGTGTTGCGACCCTGCCGATGATCTACCTGCGCCGCCTGGCCGAGACCGATCCCGAGGCCGCCGCCCTGGTCGCCCGGATCGAGACCGACAGTGAGGCCGAACTCACCGGCGCGGCAGCCGAGGACTTCACCGCGGCGATTGCCGCCCTGCGCGCCCACGAGGTGACCGCGCGCACCCTGGCCGCCGCTCACCGCTGGTCCGCCGAGGCCGTGGCCGCACTCGCGCCGCTGCCCAAGGGCCCGGTCAAGGATGCTCTCGTGCGTTTTGCCGAGACCATCGTTGAACGCTCCAGCTAAATACACCCCTCGTCACAACCCCGCGTCGCCTGACGCCAACAAAGGAGATATCGACACATGAGCAAGTTGCGCCTGGCCATCGTGGGAGCCGGCCCCGCCGGAATCTATGCCGCCGACATCCTGCTCAAAGCCGAAAAAGACTTCGACGTGTCGATCGACCTGTTTGAGCACCTGCCCGCCCCTTATGGACTGGTGCGTTACGGGGTGGCCCCCGATCACCCCCGCATCAAGGGCATCATCAACGCGCTGCGTGACGTGCTGGACCGCGGTGACATCCGCATCTTCGGCAACGTCCGCTTCGGCACCGACATCACCCTGGAAGACCTGCAGAAGCACTACAACGCGGTGATCTTCGCCACCGGTGCGATCCGGGATGCCGACCTCAAGGTTCCCGGCATCGAGCTGGACGGCTCCTACGGTGCCGCGGACTTCGTGAACTGGTTCGACGCACACCCCGACGTGCCCACCACCTGGCCGCTGAACGCCCGCGAAATCG
Source organism: Mycetocola sp. BIGb0189 (assembly GCF_024810155.1). Taxonomy (NCBI): domain Bacteria; kingdom Bacillati; phylum Actinomycetota; class Actinomycetes; order Micrococcales; family Microbacteriaceae; genus Mycetocola; species Mycetocola sp. BIGb0189. The sequence goes on along the minus strand of NZ_JANUED010000004.1, from coordinate 161,556 downwards.
CGGTGATCGGTAACGGAAACGTGGCCCTGGACGTGGCCCGTATGCTCGCCAAGCACGCCGACGACCTGCTGCCCACCGAGATCCCCGAGAACGTCTACCAGGGTCTCAAGGCATCCCCGGTGACCGACGTACACGTGTTTGGTCGTCGTGGCCCGGCCCAGGTGAAGTTCACCCCGCTCGAGCTGCGTGAGCTGGGCGAGCTGAACGACGTGGACATGGTGCTCTACGACGAGGACTTCGACTACGACGAGGCGTCGCAGGAAGCCATCGCCACCAATAAGCAGATCATGGTCATCGACCGTGTGCTGCAGAAGTGGCGCAAGGAGCCCCAGGAGGGTTCGAGCCGCCGCCTGCACCTGCACTTCTACGCCAACCCCGAGGAGATCCTCGGTGAGGATGGCAAGGTTTCGGCGCTGCGCTATGAGCGCACCAAGCCCACCGGTTTTGGTGGGGTTGAGGGCACCGGCGAGTACCGTGAGGTTCCGGTTCAGGCCGTGTACCGCGCGGTGGGCTACTTCGGTTCCCCGCTCGAGCAGATCCCCTTCGACGAGGCTCGCGGCGTGATCCCGAACCGTGGTGGTCAGGTGCACGACATCAACGGCGACCAGATCCCCGGCCTGTACGCGACCGGCTGGATCAAGCGCGGCCCGATCGGCCTGATCGGCGCGACCAAGTCCGACGCGATGGAGACCATCGAGAACGTGCTGGCCGACCGCGCCACCTGGTGGACCCCGGAGGCCCCCGAGGAGGAGGCGATCCCGGCCCTGCTTGAGGAGCGTGGCGTCGCCTACACCGACCTCGACGGCTGGCACCGACTGGACGAGCACGAGATCGGTCTGGGCGAGCCGCATGAGCGCGCCCGCATCAAGGTGGGTCACCGCGGCGAGATGATTCGCATCTCGCGCGACGAGCCCGCGGCCGAGTAATCTAACACCACGCGGTTCGATTCCGAGTGGGGGAGTGGAGATGACCGAGCACATCTGGGAAACCGATGTGCTCGGTGCGCCCTTTGAGGCGCGCACCCTCCCGCTCGGAACCGACGCGCACGGCGAGGTGGTCGCGACCCTGGTGCGCGACACCCGCCGGCCCAAACGCTTCGAATCCCGCCCGGGATATGTGCTGCCCCGGCAGGCGATCGCCCACGATACCGACGTGCTCTACCTGCACGGCTGGTCCGACTACTTCTTCCAGACCGAGCTGGCGGATTTCTGGCATCGGCGTGGGGCGCGCTTTCACGCGCTGGATCTGCGTGATTACGGACGCAGCATGCGCCCCGATCGTGCGCCGGGATTCATCACCGATCTGACCACCTACGACGCGGACATTGAGGCCGCCCTGACCGTGATGGGCCACGACGAGGAGGCCCCGGTTTCTCGGCGGCTGATCATCCTCGCGCACTCCACCGGAGGGCTGACCGCGAGCCTCTGGGCCAACCGTCATCCGGGACGCATCGACGCGCTCATCCTCAACTCCCCATGGCTGGAATTCCAGGGTGGCGAGCTGGGCCGCGGCACGTTGGAACCGCTGCTGAGCCTGGGGGCCCGCTACGATCCGCGGGTGACCCTACCCGGCGTGGATTTCGGCTACTACAGTCGTGCCACCAGCGCCGCGTTTGAGGGCGAGTGGACCTTCGACGATAGGTGGCGTCCCGAGCGCGGATTCCCGGTTGCGGTGGGGTGGCTGCGGGCGGTCCTGGCCGGGCACACGCAGGTGGCTCGTGGCCTGGCGATCGAGGTGCCGGTACTGACCCTGCTCTCGGATTCCTCCACGGTCACCGCAAGCTGGAACGAACGCATGAAGCACAGCGACAGTGTGCTGGTGGTCTCCGATATCGCCGAACGCGCGCTGAAGCTCGGGGCCACGGTCACCGTCTCCCGCGTGGCCGGGGCGCTGCACGACGTGTTCCTCTCCGAACGCGGCGTGCGCGATCACGCCTACGCCCAGATGGACGCATGGCTGCGCGGGTTCTAGGCCCGCGCGGCATGCGGTGGTGTGCCACGGCGGCTCTGGGACTGGGGGCACTCCTCCTGACGGGGTGTGCGCCGCCCGCGATCCAGGAGGGTATCGACTCGAGCGGCGAGGCGGTGACCCGCCTATTGGAAGCGGCCGAGGCAAATGACTGGGAAGCCGCGCAACGGGTGATGACGGCAAACGCCGATGAGGCCAGCGCCCGGCGCACGGTGCTGAGGGTCCGCGATTTTATGGCGCGCGGCGGCGGCCTGGACCGGCTCACCGTGGTGGAAAAGGACCGCATCGGTAACGCCGCCCTCGTGGAGGTACTCACCGCCGACCCGGCGGTCTCGGAGCTGTTCACCGTGAGCGAGGAGCCCGGAGGATTCGCCGTCATCCCGGGGGATGCGGTGGGGATCGTGGACGGCCCCACCTCGGCTCCCGAGTAGCGCTCCGCCCTCACGTATTCCTGACCGAGGCACAACGCTCGGTCCTCGGCGCGGAGGCTACGCCCGCAGCGCCAGCCAGTAGTTGGTGCGGGCGGACATGGTGTCCAGTGGGGTGTCGGTGAGCTTCTCGATCAGCACGATGCGGGCGCGCAGGGTGTGCCGGTGGATGCCGAGTTCTCGGGCCGCCGGATCCCACTGGCCGTTGTGTTCGAGCCAGCTGGTGAGCGCGGCGATCAGCTCGGTACCGTGGGCCTCGTCGTGGGCACGCAGTGGGGCGAGGAGTTCGTGGGCGCGCTCGCGTACGGCGTCGGTGAAGAGCAGCTCGGTGATGCCCTGCCCGCCAATATCGGCAAACGCGGTGACCCCGGGGGAGTGCGGGTCCTCGGCGAGCGCACGCCGCGCCTGGTCGATGCCCTCGGAGAGGTTGGCGTAACCCAGCGGATCGGAGAGCCCGCCGGCGAGGCCCCGGGCGGTGCCCAGCTCGGCGATCCGGGCACCCGCGTCCTCGGCGGGCAGCAGCGCGATGATCTCCCGTCCCCGGGTGGCAAAGAAACACCAGCCCGGGGCGGTCTGCGCGCGCTCATCCAGCTCACGCAGCAGCGGGTTGCCCGCGCCGTGGCCCGGATGCCAGACGGCGACGCGGACGGGCTCGGGCGGCAGCGCCTCGTGGATGTGCTGCAGGACCAGCCGGGTCAGCGAGGGCCGCTGATCCAGCAGCGCCTCCAGCGCGCCCGAGCGCAGCGCCCGGCGACCCCGGCGCAACCCGCGTCCCTGTTCCAGGGCGAGCCCGGTGAGGGCGACCACGTTGGTGATGACGCTCTGCTCGGCCGGGTCGGGGGCGGGTCCGACGATCGCCAGGACCGCGCGCAGGTCCTCGCGCCGCCCCACGGTTTGCAGGCTCACGGTGCCGGCCGGGGTCTGGATCGTGGTGGCCGCGCGCTGCCCGCGATCCAGCAGCGCCGCCGCCTCGGCGGTCACGATCGCCGGTGGGTCCAGCGGCGGCCCGAACCGGGACAGGGCGGGGCCCGGCGCACTAAAAAGGAACACCGGCCGGTGCAGCAGCCGGGCCAGTTCGACAAAGATTTCGCGCTGCGGGTTGGGGCGCAGCGCGGCGAACGAGATGGCCCGCTGCGCGTTCATCGCCCAGGCCTGTCGTTCCCCGGCGGCGGCGGCCAGCGCGTCGGCGGCGGCGCGGATCACCGCGATAAACGCGGTCCGGTAGGGCACCTCAAACAGGGTCAGTCCGTGGGTTTCACACGCCTGCACCAGCGCCGCCGGAATGTCCGGGCGCAGCACCTCGGTGCCGTACCCGAGGGCCGCGACCCCGACCGAGACCAGGCGCTGCACGTAGCTCTCGTAGTCGGTGATCAGCGCGAGCCCGGTGCGGGTGCCGTTGATCACCGGGCGTCGCTCCTCGGATTCGGTGAGGAACTGGCTGCCGGTGGTGAGCAGCACCTGGTGGCGGGCGAGGAACGGGGTGGGGTCGGCGAGGTCGGAGCTGGAAACCCAGTCGATCGAGATGTCGTGAGCGGCGGGGATGTCCACGATCCGGCGCAGCCCGAGGGCGGGGATTCGGAGCAGGCGATCCACGGTGAGTGACATGATGCCAGCCTATCCCGCTCTGCCAATGTGGCGAAGAATTCACCAGAGCTTTGACAGATTGTCGAGGCGCGCCGCGGGGAACCCTGCCTAGTCTGGGGGCAGATGGTGCGCAGAGGGACCATTCCGGGCGGTTACACGTCCGACCGTTGCGCATCCCCTTAAACGCCACAAGTAACAAGGAGTGTTCAATGTCCGAGACCCCCGCACGCGGAGCAGACCTGACCCAGGCCCGCAACCTGGTCACCTCGATCCCCGGTCCCCGTTCGCAGGAACTGATGGCGCGTAAGCGCGCCGCGGTCTCGAACGCCATCGGCACCACGATGCCCGTCTTCGCCGAGGCCGCCTTCGGTGGCGTGATCCGCGACGTGGACGGCAATACCCTGATCGACCTGGGCTCGGGCATCGCCGTGACCGGTGTCGGAAACGCCAACCCCCGCGTGGTTGCCGCCGTCTCCGCCCAGCTCGAGGCCTTTACCCACACCTGCTTCATGATCACCCCCTACGACGGGTACGTCGAGGTGGCCGAGAAGCTCAACCGGCTGACCCCCGGAGATTTCGACAAGCGCTCGGCGCTGTTCAACTCGGGTTCGGAGGCCGTGGAGAACGCGGTCAAGATCGCCCGCTCCTACACCGGCAAGACCGCCGTGGTGGCCTTCGATCACGCGTACCACGGTCGCACCAACCTGACCCTGGCGCTGACCGCCAAGAACCAGCCCTATAAGTCCGGCTTTGGTCCCTTCGCCTCCGACATCTACCGCGCCCCGCTGAGCTACCCCTTCCGCGACGGCAACCGCACCGGTGCCGAGGCCGCCAAGATCGCGATCTCGCAGATCGAGAAGCAGGTCGGGGCCGAGAACCTAGCCGCGATCATCATCGAGCCGATCCAGGGCGAGGGTGGCTTCATCGTTCCCGCCGAGGGCTTCCTGCCCGCGCTGGCTGCCTGGGCCACGGAGAACGGCGTGGTCTTCATCGCCGATGAGGTGCAGACCGGCTTTGCCCGCACCGGCGCGATGTTCGCCTCCGAACTGTTCGGGATCGAGCCCGACCTGATCGTGACCGCCAAGGGTATCGCCGGCGGTCTGCCGCTGTCGGCCGTGACCGGCCGCGCCGAGATCATGGACGCCCCGCAGACCGGTGGCCTCGGTGGCACCTACGGCGGAAACCCGCTGGCTTGTGCCGCGGCCCTCGCCAGCATCGACGCGTTCGAGCAGGACGGGCTGATCGAGGCCGCCCAGCGCATCGAGCAGCAGATCACCTCCGCCTTCCTCGCCGCCCAGACCACCGACGCCCGCATCGGCGACGTGCGTGGCCGCGGCGCGATGATCGCGATCGAGTTTGTGAACCCCGAGACCGGCGAGCCCGACGCGGCCCTGACCGGCGCGATCGCCAAGGCTGCCCACAACCAGGGCGTGATTGTGCTCACCTGTGGCACCTACGGCAACGTGATCCGCTTCCTGCCGCCGCTGACCATCTCCGAGGAGCTGCTGGCCGAGGGCCTCGACATCGTCCTCGACGCACTCGCCAACGCCTAGAGCCCACGCCTAGAAAGGAATCAGACCGATGACTACCGAAGCAGAACTGCTGGCGAAGATCCCCACCGGGCTCTTCATCGGAGGCGAATGGCGCGATGCGTCGGACGGCTCTACCCTCGATGTACTCGACCCGGCAACCGGTAAGGCCCTGGTCTCCATCGCCGACGCAACCGTCGAGGACGGTGCCGCGGCCCTGGATGCCGCCGTCGCCGCCCAGGCCGACTGGGCCGCCACCCCGGCCCGCGCCCGCGGCGAGATCCTGCGCCGCGCGTTTGACCTGCTCCAGGAGCGCCGCGAGGAATTCGCGCTGCTGATGACCCTGGAGATGGGAAAGCCCCTGGCCGAGGCCAACGGTGAGGTCACCTACGGGGGCGAGTTCCTGCGTTGGTTCAGCGAGGAGGCCGCCCGCCTGACCGGTCGCTATGGCACCAACCCCGAGGGCACCGGCACCATGATCGTGTCCCAGCAGCCGGTGGGCCCGACCTTCCTGATCACCCCGTGGAACTTCCCGCTGGCCATGGCCACCCGCAAGATCGCCCCGGCGCTGGCCGCGGGTTGCACCGTGGTCCTCAAGCCCGCCGCGCTGACCCCGCTGACCAGCCTCGCCTTCGCGCAGCTGCTGGTGGATGCGGGCCTGCCCGCCGGCGTGGTCAACGTGGTGACCACCTCGCGCTCGCAGGAGCTCTCGGCCCCGATCATCTCCGACTCGCGTCTGCGTAAGCTCTCCTTCACCGGTTCGACCGGGGTGGGCCAGGCGCTGCTGCGTCAGAGCGCCGACAACGTGCTGCGCACCTCGATGGAACTCGGCGGCAACGCCCCGTTCGTGATCTTCGAGGACGCCGACCTGGACGCCGCGATCGAGGGGGCCCTGGCCGCCAAGTTCCGCAACATCGGCCAGGCCTGCACCGCCGCCAACCGCTTCATCGTGCACTCCTCGATCGCCGAGGAGTTCACCGCTCGGGTCACCGAGCGGGTCCAGGCGATGAAGATCGGCCGCGGCACCGAGGAGGGCGTGCAGATCGGCCCGCTGATCGATGACCGTGCGGTGGCCAAGTGTGTGGCCCTGGTGAACGACGCGGTTTCCCGCGGCGCGACCCTGCACACCGGCGGCACCGCGATCGAGGGCGAGGGATCCTACTTCGCCCCCGCCGTGCTGAGTGGCGTGGCGCCGGGATCCGACATCCTGCGCGAGGAGATCTTCGGACCGGTCCTCGCGGTATCCACCTTCGACACCGAGGCCGAGGCCATCGCCGCCGCCAACGACACCGAGTACGGCCTGGTGAGCTACGTCTTTACCACCGACCAGGGTCGCGCACAACGCTTGATTGGTGCGCTGGAGACGGGCATGATGGGCCTCAACGTCGGAGTGCTCTCCAACGCCGCCGCACCGTTTGGTGGGGTCAAGCAGTCGGGGATCGGTCGCGAGGGCGGTTCCGAGGGTATTCACGAGTATCTGTCCACCAAGTACACGATGGCCCCGCTGGGCTAGAGCGAAACGGGAGAAGAGCATGACCGAGAAGCTGCAGAACTTTATCAACGGCGCGTTTGTGGATGTGGCCGGAACCACCATCCTCGACGTGATCGATCCGGCCACCGAAAACGTGGTTTCCCACGCCCCGGTGTCGGTGGAATCCGATGTGGATGCGGCCTTCGCCGCCGCCAAGACCGCGTTTGCCACCTGGCGTCGCAGCACCCCGAGTCAGCGTCAGGCGGCGCTGCTGAAGCTTGCCGACGCGATCGAGGAAAACCAGGATGCCCTGGTTGCCGCTCAGGTGCGCAACACCGGTCAGCCGATCGAGACCGTGCGCGCCGAGGAGATCCTCACCGGTGCCGAACAGCTGCGCTTCTTCGCCGGTGCCGCCCGGAACCTCGAGGGCAAGGCCGCGGCCGAGTACGTCGAGGGATTCACCTCGTTTGTGCGGCGTGAGCCCATCGGCGTGGTCGCCCAGGTGACCCCGTGGAACTACCCGTTCCTGATGGCGATCTGGAAGATCGGTCCGGCGCTGGCCGCCGGTAACACGATCGTGTTGAAGCCCTCGGACACGACCCCCGAGTCGACCCTGGAACTCGCCCGGATCACCGCCGGAATCCTCCCGGACGGTGTTTTCAACGTGGTCCTGGGGGATGCCAGCACCGGCACCCTGCTCACCGAGCACAAGACCCCGGGTCTGGTTGCGATCACCGGTTCGGTGCGGGCGGGTCAGGCGGTGGCCACCTCGGCAGCCAAGAACCTGCACCGCGTGCACCTCGAACTCGGTGGCAAGGCCCCGACCGTGGTGTTTGAGGACGCCGACATCCAGGCGGCCGCCCAGGGCATCGCCGAGGCCGGGTACTTCAACGCCGGCCAGGACTGCACCGCCGCAACCCGTGTGATCGTGCACCGCTCCAAGCACGACGAGTTTGTGAAGGCGCTGGTGGCCGCGGCCGAGGCCACGGTGACCGCGGGCCCGGACAACGCCGACGCGTTCTACGGTCCGATGAACAACAAGAACCACTTCGCCCAGGTGCTCGACATCCTCGGCAGCCTGCCCGCTCACGCGGTCGTGGCGGCCGGCGGAAAGCGCGTGGGGGAGACCGGCTACTTCGTCGCCCCGACCGTGATCACCGGCGTCAAGCAGGACGACGACGTGGTGCAGAAGGAGAGCTTCGGCCCGATCCTCACCGTGCAGGCCTTCGACACCGAGGAGGAGGCCATCGAACTCGCAAACGACGTCGAATACGCCCTCGCCTCGAGCGTCTGGACCGCCAACCACTCGCGCGCGATGCGCCTGGCCCGCGACCTCGACTTCGGCTGCGTGTGGATCAACACCCACATCGTGCTGACCGCCGAGATGCCGCACGGCGGATTCAAGAAGTCGGGATATGGCAAGGATCTCTCGGGGTACGGCTTCGAGGACTACACCCGGATCAAGCACGTCATGACCAGCCTCGAAGGCTAGTTGACGGTTTTAGGAAAGGAAGCAACATGACCGAAATCACACGTGACGTCGTCATCATCGGTGCGGGGGCATCGGGGCTTACCGCCGCGACCGACCTCAAGGCACGCGGCCTCAGCGTCGCGGTGCTGGAAGCACGCGACCGGGTGGGCGGACGTCTCTGGACCGACACCATCGAGGGTGCGATGCTGGAGATCGGTGGACAGTGGGTGTCCCCGGACCAGACCGCGCTGATCGAGACCCTGGAGGACCTGAAGCTCGACACGTTCTCGCGCTACCGCGAGGGCGAGTCGATCTACATCGGCCGCGACGGCAAGCACACCCGCTACAGCGGTGACCGCTTCCCGGTGGACGCCGAGACCGCCGCCGAAATGGACCGCCTGATCGTAATCCTGGACGAGCTCGCCGAGAGCGTCGGGGCCACCGAGCCCTGGGCACACCCGCGGGCTCAGGAGCTCGACTCGATCACCTGGCAGGCCTGGCTCGAGGAAAACACCGACAACATCGAGGCCCGCGACAACATCGGCCTGTTTGTGGCCGAGGCGATGCTGACCAAGCCCCGCCACGCCTTCTCGGCGCTGCAGGCGATCCTGATGGCCGCCTCGGCGGGCAGCTTCTCCAACCTGGTGGATGAGGACTTCATCCTCGACAAGCGCGTGATCGGTGGCCTCCAGCTGGTGCCGCTGCGCCTGGCCGAGAACCTCGGCGACGACGTTTTCCTGAACCAGCCGGTGCGCCGCCTGGAATATACCGATGACTCGGTGACCGCGATCGCCGACGGCATCACCGTCAAGGCTCAGTACGCGATCATGGCCGTGCCGCCGAACCTGTACTCGCGGGTCGACTACCAGCCGCCACTGCCGCGCCTCAAGCACCAGATGCACCAGCACATGTCGCTGGGTCTGGTGATCAAGGTGCACGCGGTGTACGAGACCCCGTTCTGGCGCGAGGATGGCCTCTCCGGTACCGTCTTCAGCCCGTACCAGCTCGTGCACGAGGCGTATGACAACACCAACCACGAAGACCCCCGCGGCACCCTGGTTGGATTCGTCTCCGATCAGCACGCCGACAAGGTGTTCATGCAGGATGCCGAGGCCCGCAAGGCCGCGATCCTCGACTCGCTGGCCGCCTACTACGGCGAGAAGGCCCAGAACCCGGTTGTCTACTACGAGTCGGACTGGGGCAGCGAGGAGTGGACCCGCGGGGCCTACGCCACCTCGTTCGACATGGGTGGTTTGGCGCGCTATGGCGCGATGCAGTCGACCCCGGTGGGACCGATTTACTGGTCCTCTTCCGATCTGGCGGCCGAGGGCTTCCAGCACGTGGACGGCGCCATTCGCGTCGGTCACGACACCGCTGAGGCGATCATCGCCCGGCACGAATCCAAGTAATTCCCCCACCGATCCCGAAACGGATCAGCACACAGGATGTGATATTCGGGCGGGGTGCAACCGCACCCCGCCCTCAGACTCCCCTTTTCAGTGAAGAAAGCGAGTGCTCTGCATGCGATACGTTGTCGGCTACACAAACACCCCACAGGGGGCCGATGCCCTGGCCCTCGCGGCCCGGCTGGCGCGTTCGCGCGGTGCCGGGTTGGACCTGGTCCTGGTCCTCGACCGGGAGGAGCGCAACCAGCTGGTTCCGACCTCACCGGGATTCAATCTGTATAAGCATCAGCTCGCCGAGAGCTGGCTGACCCAGGCGATCGCGACCCTGCCGGCGGACATTGAGGCCCGCCACCACGTGGTCTATGCTGAGTCGTTTTCCGAGGGCCTGATCCTCGCCGCCGAGGAGCTCAAGGTGCGCGCGATCATCGTGGGTGCCGGGGGCGGCATCTTCGGCCGGTTCAGCGTCGGATCGGTGGCCAACGCGCTGCTGCACTCCTCCCCGGTTCCGGTGGCGCTTGCCCCGGCCGGTTTCGCCGAGACCGCCGACCCGAACGCGACCCTGACCCGGGTCACCGCGGCGATCGGTCTGCGCGCCGGTGCGCAGAACGTGCTCAACGCCGCCGTCAACCTGGCGGCCACCGCCAAGATTCCGCTGCGTCTGCTCTCGGTGGTGGCACTGGATGCGCCCGAGGGTGCCGAGGATCCCGAGGCTCAGGCCCGGGCTCACGCCCACGCCGAGGCCGTGCAGGCCGGGGCGCGCGAGGCGCTGCCCGAGGGCATCGAGGTGACCACCGAGATCGTGACCGGCAAGCGCATCGAGGATGCCGTGCTGTCGGTGGAGTGGGATCCCAACGAGATCGTGCTGGTGGGCTCCAGCCGACTGGCGCGTCCCGCCCACCTCTTTATTGGGTCCACCGCATCGAAGATGCTGCGCGAGCTGCCCGTGCCGATGAGCGTGGTGCCGCGTGAGTCGATGCTCTCGCAGGGAGAACAGGCATGAGCGCCGACACCCAGGCCACCCCGGGCCTGTCCAAGAAGGGACTGGGGGCCGGATCGGTCGGCCTGATCGGTGCGATCGTCATCGGTATCTCCTGTATCGCCCCGGCCTACACGTTCACCGGAGCGATCGGCCCGACCGTGGGCGCGGTTGGCACCCACGTACCGGCGATCTTCCTGGTTGGGTTTATCCCGATGCTGCTGGTGGCCTTCGGCTACCGCGAACTCAACTCCCGGATGCCCGACAGCGGCACCTCCTTCACCTGGGGTGTGCGCGCGTTTGGGCCCTGGCTCGGCTGGATGTCGGGATGGGGGCTGATCGCCGCCACGGTGATCGTGCTCTCCAACCTCGCCGGCATCGCCGTGGACTTCTTCTACCTGGCGCTCTCGCAGATCTTCCAAAACCCGGATCTGGCGGCGCTGACCAAGAACCCGATCATCAACGTGGTCACCTGTCTGGTGTTTGTGGCCCTGGCCACGATGGTGTCCTATCGGGATATGAAGACCACCCAGAAGTTCCAGTACGTGCTGGTGGGCTTCCAGATTCTGGTGCTCGCGGTGTTCATCGTGGTCGCCCTGGTGCGCGCCTATGATGGCGACGCGGTGGACTTCACCCCGATCCAGCTCGAGTGGTTCAACCCGTTCGGCGTGGGCAGCATGTCCGCCTTCGCCGCCGGACTCTCGCTGTCGCTGTTCATCTTCTGGGGCTGGGACGTGATCCTCACCATGAACGAGGAGACCAAGGGCGCCCGCTCGACCCCCGGCAAGGCCGCAACCTTCGCCGTGATCCTCGTGGTGGTGCTCTACCTGCTGCTGGCCGTGGCGATGATCTCCTTCGCCGGCGTCGGCACCACCGGCACCGGGCTGCAGAACCCCGAGATTCAGGAGAACGCGTTCTTCTTCCTCGCCGGGCCGATTCTTGGACCGCTGGCGATCATCGTCTCGATCGCCGTGCTGTCCTCCTCGGCCGCCTCGCTCCAGTCCACCTTCGTGGGTCCGGCGCGCACGCTGCTGGCGATGGGGCACTACGGCGCACTGCCCGCCCGCTTCGGCAAGGTCAACCCCAAGTACTTCACCCCGGGGTTTGCGACCATCGTCTCGGCCGTGTGCGCCTCGGTGTTCTACGCGGTCATGCGGATCGTGTCCGAGGCCGTGCTGCAGGACACCATCACCGCGCTGGGCATCATGATCTGCTTCTACTACGGACTGACCGCGTTTGCGTGTGTCTGGTACTTCCGGAAGCAGTGGTTCTCCAGCGTCCGGAACTTCTTTATGCAGTTCCTGTTCCCGGGTGTGGGTGGACTGATTCTCGCGGTGCTGTTTGTGATGACGATGGTGGACAGCTTCGACCCCGACTACGGTTCGGGATCCAGCGTCTTCGGAATGGGACTGGTGTTTGTATTGGGAATCACGGTCATCCTGATCGGTGTGGTGATCATGGTCATCCAGCGCTTCCGCCACCCCGACTTCTTCCTGGGTAAGACCCTGACCGCCGGTATCGCCGGTGACGCACAGGAGAAGGAGGCCGCCGAGGCCGATGCGGCCATCGAGGAGGCCGCCCGGAACGCGGGCCGCTAGGTTATATCCGCTGGCTATATTCGCCGCTGAGGGGCCCCGTCGTTGTGTGCGACGGGGCCCCTTTCGCGCTGTGCAGACACCGGTTCTCGGGATCGAGTCTGCCCACGGCGAACAAGCCCGTAGAATGGCGGGTATGGACGGCGCACGCGGGAAGCGGCTGATCCGCGGCCTGTTAGCGGCCGGGATCGCCACCTTTGTGGCCCTGCTTTCCCACGTGGGTGCCGGGGCGTCGATGCCGGGTGCCGTGGGCATCGTGGTTCCGCTGGTGCTCTCGATTGTGGTGTCGGTCTTTTTGGCCGGGAAGAAGCTCTCGGCGGCGCGGCTGTCGCTCGCGGTCCTGATCAGCCAGGCGTTCTTTCACGTTCTGTTTGTGCTGGGGGCCGGCGGCCGAGTGCAGAACGCACCGATGAGCGGTCTGGGTCATCAGCACACCCCCACCGATGTGGACATCGTGGCCACCGTCTCCGCCGCCGAGCATGCGGCCCATCTGGGCCCGTTCATGTGGGGCGCGCACGCGCTCGCCGCGGCCCTGACCGTATTTGCCCTGTATCAGGGGGAGGCGCTGATGCGCTCCCTGCTGACCCTCGCCGCCCTCGCGCTGGCCGCCTGGCTGTACCGGCTGGAGCCCATCGAGGGTCCGCGTTCGGTGGCGGTTCCGCCCCGTGCCGAGCGGCCCGATGCGCTGATCCCGCTCGGGGTGTATGCCTCGACCCTGCGCCATCGCGGACCACCGGTACTCGCCCGCTAGAGTTCCCCCGTTTCCCGCGCCCACAGGGTCGCGGTTTTCCGCGCGTGCCGTCATCTCGCACCGCGCCGTTTCGGTATGCCCCGCGCTGCCCCCGTAGATATCTCCTGCATCACCGTGAAAGGAGCCACCCAACGTGGCCGTCACTTCCGCCTCGGATGCCTCGCTGGCACCCGTTCCCGAGCGCGCACTTCCCCCGCGCTCCCCGAGCCAAAAACTCGCCTCCATCCTGACTCCCGCCCTGATGATCGCCCTCGCCCTGGTCACCCTGGTCATCGGCCTCAACCTCACCGGGGCACTCTCCCGCGACACCGCGCTGGTGAATCCCGGCAACCTCGTGCTGTGGGGCCTGCCGGTCGCCCGCGTTCTGCACGACCTCTTTGCCAGCGTCACGATCGGCATGCTGCTGCTGGCCACCTTCATCCTGCCCGGCCAGAAGAGTGTGCCCGGACGCACCAGCCGCATCCAGGAGCGCGCCGTGTACTGGGCCGGCTGGGCCGCCTGGACCTGGTTCTTCGCCGCCCTGGCTGTGCTGTTGTTTACCGCCGCCAACACCTTTGGTGAGCCGATCACCGCCCCGTCCTACCTGTCCAATCTGATCCAGTACGTCACCGGGATCGACCTGGGGATCGCGCTGGCGCTCTCGCTGGCCCTGGTACTGGTGTGTGCGATCATCACCACGTTTGCCCGCCGTCTCGCCTGGGTGGCCGCGGCCAACGCGATCGGCGTGCTGGCCCTGCTGCCGCTCGCGCTCTCCGGTCACGCGGCCGGAACCGATGAGCACTCCAATGCCGTCAACAGCCTCGCCGTGCACATCGTCGGTGTGACCGTTTGGGTGGGCGGGCTGATCGCCGTGTTGGTGTTCCGCAATGCCACGCGTAAGCGGTTCCCCGTTGTGGTGGAGCGCTACTCGATTGTGGCCGGCTGGGCCTTTGCCGCGGTGGCCTTCTCCGGGGTGGTCAACGCCTCGCTGCGCCTGACCACGCTGAGCGATCTGTGGACCACCGCCTATGGTCAGCTGCTGCTGGTCAAGATCATCATCCTGGTGCTGTTGGGCCTGGCCGGAGCGCGCTATCGCACCTCGCTGATTCCCAAGCTGCGTCAGGATCCCGCCAGCAAGAAGCTCTTTGTTCGTATGATCATCGCCGAGGTCGCATTCATGGCCATCGCGATGGGGGCCTCGGTGGCCCTCTCGCGCAGCGCCCCGCCGGTGCCGCAGGTTCCGCTGCCCACCTCGGGTGAGGTGGACGATGCGGTGCGTAGCGCCCTGCTCGGCTTTGACGTGCCGCCGCCGGTAACCCCGTGGCGGATGATCACCGAGTTCCACGCCGACTGGTTCTGGATCGCCGTGGCCGTGGTGGGCGCGGGCCTCTACATTCGCACGGTGCTGCGTCTGCGCAAGCGCGGCGATAAGTGGCCACTGTTCCGCACCATCTGCTGGGTGCTGGGCTGTGTGGGGTTGATCTATGTGACCAGCGGTGGCCCCGGCGTGTATGGGGAAACCTCGTTTAGCACCCACATGATCCAGCACATGGGTCTGATGATGTTTGTGCCCCCGCTGCTCGTGCTGGGTGGTCCGGTCCTGCTCGCCCTGCGCGCCCTGCCGGTACGTACCGACGGGAGTCGCGGCCTGCGCGAGTGGATCCTGGTGCTTGTGCACTCCCGCTATCTCAAGCTGCTCTCGCACCCGGCCGTCGCCGGGGTCATCTTCGCCGGCAGCCTGGTGGTGTTCTACTACTCGGGCTGGTTCGAGTGGTCGATGTTCACCCACCAGGGGCACTTCCTGATGACCGTGCACTTCCTCGCCAGCGGCTACCTGTTCTTCTGGGTGCTGATCGGGGTGGACCCGGGACCGGGCCGTCCGATCTACCCGCTGCGCCTGATCCTGCTGCTGGCCACCCTGGCCTTCCACGCGTTCTTCGGCCTCTCGCTGATGTCGGCCACCGACATCCTGGCCGAACCCTGGTGGACGGCGATGCGCTTCACCGACCACGACGCGCTGCTGGCCGATCAGGGTGTGGGCGGCGGCATCGCCTGGGGCGCGGGCGAATTCCCCACCGTCCTGGTGGCCATCGTCGTGGTGGTCCAGTGGATGCGTAGCGAGGAGCGCGCGGCCAAGCGTTACGACCGCCGGGCCGACCGCGACGGTGACGCCGAACTGAACGCCTATAACGCGCGTCTGGCCCAGATCAAGGTCCGCGATGACGCCGCCGATGCCCCCACAACTTCCGAATCCCACACAACCAAGGAGAACTCCTGATGTTGAACACCCATTCCGCCGCGGGTCCGCCCCGCCGAGCGCGCCTCGCCCTGCTGCTGGGCACGCTGGTTGCCGTCCTGTCCGCGGGGATCCTGCTTCCCGCCCACCAGGCGTCGGCCCATGACCAGATTCTTTCCTCCGATCCGGCCCCGAACGCAACCCTGACGGTTGCCCCCGAGAACGTGACGCTGACCTTCTCCGCCACCATCCTCGGCGTGGGAACCAAGGTCCTGGTGACCGATGCGGCGGGCACCGACTGGGTCGAGGGTGAACCCACCAGTGCCGGTGCGGTCGCCACGGTGCCGCTGCGTGCGGGGATGCCCAACGGCGCCCTGACCATCGCCTGGCGTGTGGTGTCCTCGGACGGACACCCGATCAGCGGCACCATTCCCTTCAACCTGGATGCCCCGGCCACCGGTAATACCGAGGGATCCGCGGACCCCAGCGCCCCGGCCGTCGTGACCCCGCAGGAGTCGGCGGCCGCGCAGCCCTCCGCCTCCCCGACGACCACGGTTTCGGCCGAGGACGGCGGCGCGTTTGGCCCCGATTCGCCACTGCGCTACGTTGTGATTGGGATCGGCGGTGCCCTCGTGGCCGCGATTATCTTCCTGGTGGTACGCCTGATTATCACCCGGAAACGTCCCGACAACACCCCAACCGACGACCCCATCAGTACCAAGGAGAACAACTCATGACCGTACGTGCGACCACTCGTGTAGGCCTGATCGCCGCCGCCACCCTGCTCGCCCTGTCGGGGTGCGCCAGCACCGGTGCCGGCACGGCCCCCTCGACCTCGGCCAGCCCGTCCGAGGATGCGGCCACCGAGATGAAGGCTCCCGAGGGTGTGACCTTCACCGACGCCTGGATCAAGGCCGCCCCCGAGGGCATGTCCGCTGTGTTTGGCGAGTTTAAGAACACCGGTGGAACCGACGTCAACCTGACCGCCGCGGGGATCGCCCAGGCCACCCAGGTGGAACTGCACGAGACCGTGGATAACGGAAGCGGTCAGATGGTCATGCGCCCCAAGGAGGGCGGCTTTGTGATTCCCGCGGGCGGAACGTTTGAGCTCAAGCCCGGTGGTAACCACATCATGATCATGGGGCTCACCAAGCCGCTGGTCGCCGGCGACACCGTGAGTGTCATCCTGGCCTTCGCCAACGGAACCGTACTCACCCAGGACGTCCCGGTGAAGGACTACGCCGGCGCCAACGAGAACTACGAGACCGACGCCCCCACGCCCGGCACCGGACACTAGCGTGTCGCGGGGGAACGTCGATAGCGCCGCCACCCCACCCGAATCCGTGACCGAGGCGGAACGGCAGCCTCGTCCGGTTCCGGAGCATTCGCGGGGGCGGATCAGTCGTCGAGGGCTGCTGTTTGGTGGTGCCGTCGCCGGAGTAGGGGCGGCCGCGGCGATCGGGGTGGATGTGCTGACGCGCGCCCCGGCCTCACCCGCGGCCGAACCCACCGAGGTCCCGGATGCCGATCCCGCCGCCGAAACCGTTCCCTTTTTCGGGGAGCATCAGGCGGGCATCGACACCGTGCCGCAGGCGCACACCACGTTTGTGGCGCTGGATCTGCGACCCGACGTGGATCGGGCGGGGATGATCCGGCTGATGCGGATCCTCACCGATGATGCCGCCCGGTTGACCGGCGGGAGGGCCGCACTCGCCGACTCCGAGCCCGAGCTTGCGGTGCTGCCGTCACGGCTCACGGTGACCTTTGGGTTCGGACCCCGGGTCGCCGCCCTGGCCTCGGAAAAGCCGAGCCCCGCCTGGCTGGGTCCGCTGCCCGCGTTCAGTGTGGACCGGCTGGATCCCGCCTATGGGGATGGGGATCTGCTGCTCCAGGTGGGTGCGGACGACCCACTCACGCTGGCACATGCGCTGCGCATGCTCCTCAAGGACGCCCGGAGCTTCACCACGCTGCGCTGGCAGCAGCCGGGTTTTCGGCGGGCACGCGGGTCGGAAAAGGTGGGGACCACGATGCGGAATCTGTTTGGTCAGATCGACGGCACCGTGAACCCGGCGCCGGGTACCCGCGACTTCGAGGACCTGGTGTGGATCGCCGACCGATCCTCCTGGGCCCGCGGGGGCACCGGATTTGTGCTGCGTCGGATCGAGATGGACCTGGATAAGTGGGATCGCCTGGACCGGGAGGGCCGCGAGCAGTCGGTGGGCCGGAAGCTGGATAACGGAGCACCACTCACCGGGTCCCGGGAGCACGATGAGCCGGACTTTGAGGCGAAGACCGTGGTGGGGTTCCCGGTGATTGCCGAGTTCTCTCACATTCGTCGGGCCAGGCTGGCCGATACCTCACGGCGCATCTTCCGACGCGGATACAACTTTGATGCGCCGCCCACGGCCGAGGGGATCTCGCATTCGGGGCTGCTGTTCGCCAGCTATCAGGCGGATGTGGAGCATCAGTTTGTGCCGATCCAGCGCTCGCTGGACGAGCTGGATCTGCTCAATGAGTGGCAGATTCCGGTGGGCTCGGCGGTGTTTGTAATCCCGCCGGGCTGCGCGCCCGACGGCTATATCGGCGAGACGCTGCTGGGCTAGGCATCAAAAACGGCCGTGGGTCGCACCCATTCGGATGCGACCCACGGCCGTTGTGCCGCGTCTAGCGGAAGTTTACAAACTGGAGGTCGATGTCGAGGTCGCTGCCCTTGAGCAGTGCCATGACCGCCTGCAGGTCGTCGCGGCTCTTGGACTGCACCCGCAGCTCGTCGCCCTGAACCTGGCTCTTGACACCCTTGGGACCCTCGTCGCGGATGATCTTGTTGATCTTCTTGGCGTTGTCCTGGGCGATGCCGTCCTTGAGCGAGGACTCGATGCGGTATTCCTTACCGGAGGGGTAGGGCTCGCCGGCATCCAGACTCTTCAGCGAGATGCCGCGCTTGATGAGCTTGGTCTGGAACACGTCGAGGATCGCAAGCGCGCGGTCCTCGGTGTTCGCCTTGATGAGTACCTTCTCGCCGCTCCAGTCGATCGACGCCCCGGTTCCCTTGAAGTCGTAGCGCTGCTCGATCTCCTTCTGGGCCTGGTTGAGGGCGTTGTTCGCCTCCTGCTTGTCTACCTTGCTGACGATGTCGAACGATGAATCTGCCATGGATCCAGTGTAGGCGATCCAGGCCCCCGCGACACGCCCGAAAACCCGGAAACGCGCCGTGCGCGCCCTCGATTTTATATTCGTGTGACTCCGTGGGTAGAATAATGACGCGCCTTCGGTTGGCTGACAAAGTTGGTTGAGCGCGCATTTGGTGGGTTACCCAAGCGGCCAAAGGGATCTGACTGTAACTCAGCTGTCGTAGACTTCGGGGGTTCGAATCCCTCACCCACCACCATGAAAAATCGCCACCGGATTCCGGTGGCGATTTTTGTTTGCGGGGGCCTTTCGTGCGCCGAAACGACAAACGCCACCGGTTTTCCGGTGGCGTTTGTCGTGAGGAGGGGAGGCTAGGCGTTGTCGCCCTCGGCCTCGAGTGCCTGCTGGGCCTTATAGGCGGCGACCTGCTCGGCGTACTCCTTGCGCACGACGTCCATGTCCACGCCGCGCAGCTGCTCGATCAGGTTTTCCAGCGCGGGGGCGGGCAGTGCGCCGGCCTGGGAGAACATGGGGATGCCGTCGCGGTAGGCGACGAGGGTCGGGATCGAGGTGATGCCGTAGGAGCCGGCGAGTTCGCGCTGGTCCTCGGTGTCCACCTTGGCGAAGGTGATGTCGGAGTGCTGCTCGGAGGCCGCCTCAAAAACCGGGGCGAAGTTCTTGCAGGGGCCACACCAGTCGGCCCAGAAATCGATCAGGACGATTCCGTCGGTGACGGTCTCATCGTGGGTATCGGCGGTCATCACGGTGGTAGTCATGTACCCATCCAACCACGAACCCCCGGGGGTTATTCCAGTGGTGTTGCCGGATTGGTCCACGGGCCTATGCGGCCCGCGGGGTCCCGATCAGTGCCAGCGCGTCCTCGCTGAGCATCCGCTCGGGCAGAATAAACACCGTGCGTTCGGCGGTGCAGCGAATGACAACCGTACCGTGCCGACGGGTCACCGTGGTGATCGCGTCCTGTGGCACCGCCGAGGTTGTGAACGGTCCGTCGATGGTGAGTATCCGCGGGTTGATATGCAGCCGCAGCGGGGCCTCCTCGGGCCATCCCACATCGATCACATGCCGGACCCGACGGCGCAGCGTCCCCATCGCCCAGGCACACAGCGCCGTCATGGCCAGGATTATTCCCAGGACGGTGAACCCGACCCCGCTCGGCGTGAAGATCAGCATGAGGCCCGTGAGCAGGAGGGCCAGCGGAAGGACGATCAGCGCGGAAACCTGCAGGGCCCGCGATATATAGGTATCGGTGAGTGCTCGTCGAGCATTCGCCCGGTCCTCGGGGCCAATCCGGATACTGCTGTCGTACACGTTGCCCCCTCGATCGTTATGTACCGTCAACGTATCGGGAACGGGGATGCGTGTGTGTGGGCTGGCACGCGGTGCCGTATGGGCGGTCGGGTCCCTCAGACGTGGCCGCCGCCGGAGCGTGGCACCGCGTGCATCACCTAGCGTGCCGCCAGGAAGGCGTCGATCTCGGCGGCCTCGGGGGCGGTGGCCGGGCCGCGGCGGGTCACCGCGATGGCTGCGGCGGCGTTGGCTCGCCGGGCAGCTGCCACCGGGTCGAGACCGCGGGCGAGCCCGGCGGCCAGGACGCCGCCGTGGGCGTCCCCGGCCCCGTTGGAATCCACGGCCTCCACCGCAAATCCCGGGACCAGGACCGGCTCGGCATCGCCGGTGGCGACCCAGCATCCCAGTGCACCCTCGCGCACGATCACGGTTCCGCCCGGGCGGATGCGTGAGCGCAGCACATCGGCCGCGCCGCGCGCATCGGTACCCGGGGCCAGCAGGCCGGCCTCGCGCTCGTTGGCGCTGAGGATGTCGGTGCGCGCAAACACCCGGGCCAGCAGGGCCGGATCCAGCTCGGTCACCAGGGGAGAGGGATCGGTGATCACCCGGGTCTCGGCAGGCAGCTCATCCAGCCAGATCGGCAGACTTGCCGCGTTGACCGGGTGTGCCAGGCTGTACCCCGAGACGTACACCAGGTCACTGGAGGTGGTGTCCGCCTGCCGGAGATCGTCGAGGGTCAGGTGCCCCTCGGCCCCCACCACGGTCACAAAGGTGCGCTCGGTGCTGGCATCCACGATGGCCACGCAGTAGCCGCTGTCCTGGTCATCCAGTCCGGGCAGCAGGATCTCAAAGCCGCCCGCGTTCAGCGCCTCCCGGACGATCCCGCCGAAGTGCCCCGAGCCGTACTGCCCGGCAAAAACCACCGGTAGACCGTCTCGGCGGGCGGCGACCATCGTGTTGAGGCCGCCGCCGGCGGTGATGTCGGAATCTTGTGCGACGGTGTCGCCCCCGGCCTCGGGCATGGTGGTCACGTTCATGACCAGGTCAACGATCACGTTGCCGGTAAAGATGAGTCGGGGTTCAGACACGGGATGCCTCCTGAAGGCGGGTAATTCGGGTAGTGAGAGAGTTTACTTGCGACCGAGTTCGGGATCGCTGACGGTGCCGCGGGCACCGCCCAGGGCGAGGTAGCCGAGGCCGGCGATCACCAGGGTGACCAGCCAGGCGATACCGCCCTGATCCATCGCGAGCATTACATAGCCCACAACCAGGGCGATGATCCAGACTCCGGTGGCGCGCCATTCGATGCCGCCGCGGTACCAGTAGCGTCCGGCCGGAGACATGTCCAGCAGTGCCTCCGGGTCATACCAGCGGCGACGAATCATGTCGGCCAGGAAGACGCCCAGCCAGGCGGTGATCGGGATCGCCAACAGCGAGATGAACGCGATGAACGGTCCGTAGAAGGAGTCGGCCCCGAGCATGAAGTACAGCGAACCGATCAGGGTCACCACCACATCCACTGCGACCGCGTAGACACGCCGGATCCGGAAACCCAGGGTGATCGTGGTGAGCCCGGCCGAGTACACCGACAGGTGGTTGGAGAGCAGCAGCCCGCCAAACGCGGCGATCAGATACGGGGCGGCCATCCAGGTCGGCAGCAGCTCGCGGATCGCGGCAACCGGGTCGGTGGCCGAGGCCAGCTCGGGGTTGCCGGCGGTCAGCAGCGCGCCCAGACCGATCAGCAGCACCAGCGGGATTCCGGCACCGGCGGCGCTGACCATGATCAGGTGGCCGGCCTTGGCGGAGGCGTGCTGGTAGCGGGCCATGTCGGCGCCGGAGTTGGCCCAGCCGATTCCGGTTCCGGCGGCGATGGTCGCGACCCCCAGCAGTACGGCGCCAAACGAACCACCCGGTGCGGAGAGGACCGCGTGCCAGTTGACGTTGGCGATCAGGAAGATGCCCACAAAGATGTTCAGCGCCCCGAAGATCCAGGTGGCCCACTTCTGGATGACCAGGATCGCGCCGTGCCCGAGGCCCGACACCAGCAGGGTGCAGCCCTCAAACACCAGGATCGCGATGATTGTGAGCACCGGAACCGACTTGGCATTGGCCGAGGAGCCAAACAGGATCGAGAACAGCGACAGCAGCACAAACGCGGCGGTTGTGGTGTTGACGGTTTCCCAACCCCAGCGCGAGAGCAACGAGACAAAGGTGGGTCCCATGTTGCCGCGCGGACCGAAGGTCGCCCGGGACAGGGTCATGCTCGGCGCACCACCGCGGCGACCGGCGATCGAGACCACACCCACCAGGGCGAAGGACCCGCCGGCACCGATCACGGCCACCAGCAGTGCCTGCCAGATATTCAGCGCCTGGACGGCAACCAGGGTGGCACCCAGCGGGATGCCGAGAATCGAGATGTTCGCGGCGAACCACACCCAGAACAGCTCAAATGGCTTTCCGGTGCGCTCGCTGCTGGGGACCGGTTCGATCCCTCGCTGCTCGACGGCGGTGAGCGAGCCGTGTGTGCTCTCACTCATGATGGTCTCCAAACTTCGTTGTGTGAATAGGTTCCGTCGGCGGTTTTCGGGGACGGGAAGGACACCCGCGAGCGGTGTGACGGCGCGAAGAGCGCGGGGAGGAGCGTTCCGAGGGGGAGCGCCTCGTGGGACGGTGAGCGTTCCTAGCGGGAGCGCGTCGTGGGGTGTGTTGGGTTGCGGGGCAGTGTGTAGGGAGGAGCGTTCCTAGCGGGAGCGCAGGGCGAGAAGGGCCTCGCTCGTGTGGGGCAGGTTGAGGGTGTTGACGCGGGTGACTAGCTCGACCGCGTCGCTCGGCCAGGCATCCGGTCCGTGCACGGCACCGAGGACGGCCCCGTGGATCGCGGCGACGGTGTCGGTGTCGCCACCGAGGCCCGCAGCCAAACAGAGGGTGTCCCAGGGGTCCTCGCTGAGCGAGGCCAGGGCGATCGCGGCGACCACCGATTCCTGGGACGCGACCGAGGTTCCGATCACGTGATAGAGGGCATCCTCCCGCTCGGATACGGGAACCGTGGGCAGCCAGTTCAGGGCCCAGCGCAGGCGGTGCGAGATCGAGCCGCCGGCGATCCAGTTCCCGCGCTTCTCGCCCTCGGCCGCCGCGGCAACCGCGATGTCCAGGGCTTCGATGAGGCTCGCCCCGGCCACGCCGGCGCTGACCATCGCGCCCACGGCCGCGGCGCTGGCGATACCCAGCGTGGTGTTGTGGGTGACCTCGGCGGTGTGGGCCACGGCATCCACGAAGTCCGCGATGTTATCCACCGGGTGCGCGATCCCGATCGGGGCCACCCGCATGGCCGCGCCGTTGGTGGTGCCAAACTTGCCCGATTCGGAGGCGGGAACCCCGGCGGTCAGGCGTTCCAGGGCGGCCTTGGTGGACGGACCGAGCAGGTCGAGGGAACCGCGGGCCGCCATGTCGGCCTCCCAGGCGAGCAGGGCGTGGGCGAACTCGGTCACGTTGACCTCGCCGTTGCCGGCGATCAGGTGCTCGGCCAGCAGTAGGGCCTGCTCGGTGTCATCGGTGATCGATCCGGCGGGCATCCCGTGGGCGATCTCCTGGTGCGGCCCGGCGTCGATCATGCCGGTGATGGTGCCGTAGTCGGCGCGGATCTGCTCGCGGGACATCGACTGCGTGGGCATGCCCAGCGCATCGCCGAGGGCGAGACCGGTGAGGCTGGCGAGCGCGCGCTCGCCGGGGGTGGTGTGGGTCATGATCATGCTCCGAAGTAGGTGTGCAGGCGGAAGTGGGCGGGGTCGAGCCAGGAGACAACCTTCTCGATGAAGGCGCCGCCCGAGTCCCGGGTGATCCGAATGCTGTTGAGGAAGAGGTCGCCGCTCGCGCGCTCCAGCAGGGCCGCATCGGCCTCGCTGAGCGGGGTGGCCGATACCCACTGTTCGCCGCTCGCGGGGACGAGCCCGGCCTCGCCCATCGTGGTGGTGAGCGAGTCGCCCACCAGGCCGTGCTCGGGGACGCGGGCGAGCGCACCAATAAAGGGAACGCGGCTGCGCTCAAGCGACACCGGGGTGCCGTCGGGGAGGAGGCGGAGGCGGTCAAGGGCGAGGAACTCCATGCCGGTGGGGGAGACCGACGCGGCCAGCTCGGGGTCCACGATCCGCTCGGCGCGCAGGATCCGCACCGAGGTTTGGATGCCGCCGAGTGCGAGCGCGTTGCCCCAGCTGGCACCCTGGTCCAGGGCGTGGCCGTCGAAGGTGACAAACGAGCCGATGCCGGTTCGGGTGTCCACCAGGTGTTCCTCGGCGAGGGATTCCAGGGCGCGACGGATCGTGCCTCGGCTCACATCGAACCGGTCGGCGAGTTCGTTTTCTCCGGGGAGGAGCTCACCGTTACCGTAGGTGCCCTCAACGATCGCCTCGCGCAGTTGCTGGGCGATTTCGATCCGCTTGAGTGGCTGACGTTTGGGGGTCGGCCCCGTTGCCTGGGTGTTCATATCGATCACTATACGTGTACACAACCTGTACAGCAAGTGTCGGTTTTCCTGTACAGGCTGTTCGGGCCATGGCGGACAACCCGGTCAGACCGCTGGAAGGCACCGTTTCCCCCGTGTTAGGGTCCCGGAAAGCATGACCCAACCAGGGAATCTCCGGGAGGACGCCATGACCATGACAATCCGACTACGCCGTTCCAATAGCACCCGCACCGAGGGGGAAGGGATCGTACGCCGAGCGCTGGCTCGCGATCCCGGGGCGGAAGGCGCGACCATCTACGCGTACACCACGGCCTTTACCACCGACAGCTTCGTAGAGGGATTCTTCGAGGCGCTCGCCGACGCGGGAATTACCCGCGCACATATTTATGGGGCCGGGGACCGGCTCAAGACGCTGCTTGACTGGCACGTGGAAAACGCCGATTCCCCATTCCTGATCACCCACGGACCCGAGCGGCAGGCGTGGTGGTGGGCGTGGGTATCGCTGGTGCGTGGTGCCGGTCCACACGGGCAGCGTCGCGATCCCTGGTTTGAGCGCCTGGGGCACGCCTGGCGGGGGACATTTGGCCGACGGCCACCGGAACGTTAGCGCGTTACCGAGCCTCGGCTGGTTGTCGCCCCGGCTGGTTGATACGCTCAAGGGATCCTGTCCCCGGAGGAAAGCACCCCATGTCCGCACCCCTCAGCGACAACCCGCGGATCCGCGCCCAGCGCCTGATCCGTCTGGCCGCCGCCCGCACCAATCTGCTGTTTGCCGGAACCCGAATCGAGGTGCGTGGACACGGTGATGTGGCCGAGGCGCTGCGCGGTGTCCTCTCCGGGTTTGGTGCTCGACTGGGGGGAACCGATCGCGCACGGCTGGTCTTCCTGGCCGACGACGGCACAGCCGATCCCCGCGCGCTCGCCGCGGAGTTTGCCGTGGCCGCGGGCGAGACCGTGACGCTGCTGGTCTCCGATGATCCCAATACCCGGATCTCCCGCGCCCTCACCGCACGCGGTTGGACCGGTTCCGAACTGCGTGCCGGGGTGGTGGGCTTCGCTCGTGAGGGTCGCGCCATCGGCGCGATCGAAATGTTTGTCACGCCCGGCGCGGATAATGCGGACGACCGGATCGACTGGGCCTGGACGGCGATGCCCGCTACCCACGCCCTGGCCGATGATCTCTCCGGTTCGGGTCTGCTGCGCGGCCGACGGGTAGGGGTCAGCCTGGTGCTGGAACCTAAAACCGCGGCCCTCGCGCTCGCCCTGCGGGACACCGGCGCCGAGGTCGCGGTGTTCTCGGCCGTGAGCGAGACCGACCCGGCGGTGGCCGAGGCGCTCAGCGCCCGTGGCGTTCGAGTGTTCGCTCCCGGCGGCGCGGGGTCCGCCGAGACGGACGCCGACAATGCGGCGGGCATCCTGGACTGGCATCCCGACCTGCTGATTGATGACGGTTCGCACCTGGTGCGCCTGGCCCACACCGAGCGTCGGGGCACCCTGGAAACCCTGCGCGGGGCGGCGGAGGAGACCACGAGCGGCGTGCGTCCGCTGGTCGAGATGGCAGCCGAGGGCGAGCTGCGAATCCCGGTTATCGCGGTCAACGATGCGCGCACCAAGGGACTTTTTGACAACCTCCACGGCACCGGACAATCCTGCGTGCTGGCCATCGCCGACCTGCTGGACCCAGTCGAGAATCCGGGTCGCACGCTTCCACGTCGCGACGTGATCGGGGCCGTCTGGCTGGTCATCGGCTATGGACCCGTGGGTCAGGGCGTCGCGCGTCACGCGGCGGCCCTCGGCGCGCGGGTGCTGGTTCTGGAACGTGACCCGGTCCGCGCGCTCGCCGCCGCCCACGACGGTTATGGGGTTGTCTCCAGCATCGCCGATCCCGAGGTGGACACCGTGGACGTGGTGGTGAGCGCAACCGGTGTGTGGCACACGGTGGGTCTCGATCTACTGAACCGCGTCCGCGAGGATACCGTGATCGCGGTGGCCGGCGGCATCGACGATGAGATTGCGCTGGATGATGCCCATGCCACGGGCTGGACCGTGCGCCGGGTGGAGTCCGATCTGTCCGCATGGTCCGCTCCGGCAACCCAGGCAAAAATCGTCTACGTGCTCGCCGACGGTGGTGGCGTGAACTACACCGCGGCCGAGGGGAACCCGATTGAGGTGATGGATCTGTCCTTCGCGACCCAGCTGGTTGCCCTGCGACAGCTCTGCCGGGACGGTCTCGAACCGGGCCTGCACCCCATCGACACCGCGGCCGAAGCCGAGGTCGCCGCGCTGGTCCTCGAACAGCGGATGGGCCGCACTGCCGTCGACATCCCCACCGAACTGGGCCGCGCGGGTGGTGCCGCGCAGCACTGGAGCACGCACCGGTACCGCTTCGAACCCTCCGCGTAGGGTCCATCTCGCCTGGGAATCCAAGGCATACCCAGGGCAGGGGGTGTGCACGGATGGCCCGAAACGTAGGCTGGTGAGGGCTCACGAAAGGAGCCCACCATGACCGAAAAAATCGGCGCGACGGACGGTACCGCCGAGGCCATAGAGATCACGAAAACCCCCGAGGCTGCTGAGCTTGCTGAGACCGCTTCGGCCACGGAGGCCGCCGTGCACGTCGCATTTGCCGACGCGGCCCTGGCGCTTGCCGGGCACGAGCTCTCGGACCCCGTGCTGCGCGCACTGCTCGAACGTGTCGCGCGCGGCGAGCTGGACGCCTCGGCCGCCGTGGCCGAAATGCGACGCCATGTGGGGGCCTGATGTGTGCGGCGGAACGAAGCTATACCTGGGAGGACTACTACATCCCGGGAACTCAGGTGCTGCGAAACCTGTTCACGGGGCACGAAAAACCGTTCGGTGAACCAAATGAATCGCTTCTTGACCTCTTGGAAACCGGGGCAACCGCGTTCCGCCTGGCCGAGCTGTCGATTCGTCCGGTTTCTGGACGATTCGACTATGCCCATATGAAGGCGATTCATCGACACCTTTTTCAGGACGTCTATGAATGGGCAGGCCGTGAACGAACCGCCCCCACGCAGGGCCCCATGACCAAGGCGGGGCATCGTTATTACCCGCCGGGCCGGGGCTCACGGCCGCCGCCCATGCGGAATTCACCCGGCTGGAGCGGCGGGATTATCTGCGTCGGCTCACACGAGATCGGTTTATCTCGGAGCTTGCGGAAGTATGGGGAGAGCTGAATATCGTTCACAGTTTCCGCGAGGGGAATACTCGCACTCAACTGGTATTTTTTGCCCAGCTCTCGCAGCGGGCGGGATACTTTTTGGTAAGTAGACTCTTCACCATTGGGTCACCGCTTCGGGAACGGTTTGTCCACGCGCGGTTTTATGGCCAAGATACGGGTGATCACCGGCTGCTTGGGACCGTGCTGGAAGACGTAATCTTCGTCTCGCCGCTCGAGACTACCCAACGCTAGCCGTCACAACGCCCGCCGGCTGAAAACCACGTTGGGCTGGACCCACCGTTTTAGCAACCACGGGTCACGGCCCGGTTGGCTCCGGGAACAGCGCCCCACGGCCCCCGATGTGATTCGGCGGACAAAGCGGATTATGATCGAGAGTGTCCGCCCACAGTGGTGCGTAGGGCTCACCCGCCCGGCTCACCCCGTTTTCACGGTTGCACCCACCCGGTGCGATTCGGTTCGGGGGCGTCTCCCGCCGCAACTGCGCGCCCCATCCACGGGATGTGCGCCGCTCGGGCAGTCTGGGCCGAAGTCCGCCCCATCCCGAGCCGAAGGAACACATGTCTGTCGCCCCCGCCCCCGTCGTGGTCTACACCGCGGGACTCGTGCTGCCCGTCACCGGGCCTGCCATCCCCCACGGAGCCGTCGCCGTGCGCGGCGACCGCATCCTGCACGTCGGTGACAGCGCCTGGGTGCTGGCGGCCCTGACCGACCAGGGCATGGAGTTTACCGAGGAGTTCTGGCCCGGCGTCCTGACCCCCGGCCTGGTCAACGCCCACACCCACCTTCAGTACACCGGCATGGCCAAGGTTGCCAGCCTGCACTACAACGGGTTTGACGACTGGGGCGACTCCTTCGACGAGGCCTACGGCACCGGCGACCACGATTGGGCCGCCGCGGCCGCCGAGGGTGCCGCACTGTCACTGGCCGCGGGTGTGACCGCCGCCGCCGACGTGGTTACCGATACCGAGGCCGCCAGCGCCCTGCACGATGCCAACATGCACGGCATCGCCTACTGGGAGGTCTACGGCAAGAGCAACCAGGACTGGACCATCGAGGCCCGCAACGAGGTCCTCGAACAGGTGCGCAAGCTCCCCACCCCGCCCGGTGCCGGCGTCTCCCCGCACGCTCCCTACTCGCTGGACGTGAAGCCGCTGCTCGACATCCCCGACCTCGTCCGCGAGCAGGGGATGCGCCTGCATATCCACCTGGCCGAGGCTCACATGGAGCGCGAACGCGAGGTGGGTGGCGACGAGTGGCCCGCTCTCGGGGCCGACAGCTTCCGAGCCCTGCGTCTACGCGGCATCGGCGTATCCTCGGTGCAGTATGTGGATCACCTGGGTGTGCTCGGGCCGGACTGTCATATTGCCCACGGCGTATACGTCAACGCCAAGGACCGTGCCCTGCTGCGTGCGCGCGGCACCAGCGTCGCCCTGTGCGTCCGTTCCAACGAGATCATCGGCCTGGACATGCCACCGGTCGCCGACTACCTGCGCGAGGGCAGCGCGATCGCCGTCGGCACCGACTCGCTCTCCTCCTCGCCGAGCCTCGACCCGATGGACGACCTGGCTCTGCTCTATAAGGTGGCCCGTCGACAGGGCTACACCGAGGCGGACCTGCACGAGCGTCTGTTTGCCGCCGCGACCCTGGGTGGTGCCACCGCGATGGGGCTCAACGTGGGCAAGGACCGGATCGGTCAGCTCGTGGTGGGTGCCCTCGCCGACCTCGCCTTCTTCGACATTCCGGTGACCACCCCCGCCGAAACCCTCGCCGATCTGGTCGAGGGTGGCGGCGGGCGAGTGGCCCGCACGATCATCGCCGGAGTGGAACGCTTCCGCCGAGAGGACTCGAAATGACCACCTCACCCCTGATCGCCCAGCTCGATCTGGCCCCGCACCCCGAGGGCGGCTGGTACCGACGCACCTTCGCCTCGAACCACCCGGTGTCCACCCCGGGCGGGGAGCGTCCGGCGGCCACGGTCATCCACTTCCTGCTACAGCCCGGCGAGGAGGCCGCCTGGCACGTGGTGTCGAGCGATGAGATGTGGCTGTGGCATGGTCCCGGCCCGATCGAGGTGCACTTCGGTGGCACCGGTGCCGAGCCCACGCATACGGAAACCCATGTCCTGGATGCACCCGGCACCCCCGGTGCCCAGCAGCAGGTCCTGGTCCCCGCGGGAGTCTGGCAGCGGTCGCGTCCGCGCGATCGCGACGGCCTGGTGAGCTGCCTGGTCAGCCCCGGCTTCGACTTTGCCGACTGGCGTCTCGCCGCCGGATCCGACCCGTCTGTGGCTGCCGATACCGCCGCCGCGGGCACGACGCACGGGCCCGGCGACGCGGCTCCCACCGGCGGCTAGCTTCGGGCTTCCCGAAACATTGGTGGCAATCGCCCCGCCGCCACGTACTCTTTAACGCACCCCCAACGATCCCTACCCCGACCGCACACAGGAGAACCAGAATGTCTCGCAAAATCACCCTGGGCGTCATCGCCCTGGCCGCCGCCGCAGCGCTCGCGCTGACCGGCTGCGCATCCGGCGGCGGCAACGCCGGCGACACCGTCACCCCCGGTAAGCTGACCATCGCAACCGGTGAGCCCGCCTACTCGCCGTGGACCGTCGACAATAAGCCCGAGAACGGCGAGGGCCTCGAGCCCGCCGTGGCCTACGCCGTGGCCGAGAAGCTCGGCTACAAGAAGGAAGACGTCGTCTGGGTGCGCACCACCTTCGACGGTGCCATCGCTCCGGGTCCCAAGGACTTTGACCTCAACCTGCAGCAGTACTCGGCCACCCCCGAGCGCGAAAAGGCCGTGGACTTCTCCAGCCCCTACTACGTCACCAAGCAGTCGGTAGTGACCACCAAGTCCTCCAAGTTCTCCGGTGCCAAGAGCCTCGCCGACCTCAAGGACGCACACATCGGTGTGGCCGCCGGGAGCACTGCGCTGAACATCGTCAAGGAGGAGATCAACCCCTCGACCGAGGTGCAGGTCTTCAACAACACCGATGACCTCGCCGCCGCCGTGAACAACGGTCAGATCGACGCCCTGGTCACCGACGTGCCCACCGCGTTCTACATCATCGACTCCGAGCAGGTTAAGGACGGCGTCAACGTCGGCCAGATCGACACCACCAAGGGCGGCGACGAGCTCTCGATCCTGCTGCCGAAGAACTCGGCGCTGACCAAGAAGGTCACCGAGGCCGTGGATGAGCTGCGCAAGGATGGCTCCCTGGACAAGTTCGCTCAGAAGTGGATCGCCGATAAGGGCGCTCCGGTTCTGCCGAAGAAGTAGGGCCAGAATCCGCGTGAGCAGTACCTCGTCATCCGTGCCCGGCGCACCGGCATTCAGCCCCTCGGGGGTTGAGCTGGACCGTCGTCGTTACCGTCGCACCCAGGGCAAACGCTCGGTGCTGATCAGCGTCGCCTCAACCGTGATTTTTGCGGTGGTGGTGCTCGGGGTACTGTTCAGCAGTTCCGGCTGGCCGCAGGTTCAGGAATCGTTCTTCGACTGGAAGACCATGGTGTCCTCGGTCGGTCCGATCCTGGTGGGTCTGTGGCTGAACATTCAGGTCCTCGTGGTTGCGGCCATCGGGGTGGCGATCTTCGGATCCCTGCTGGCGATTGCCCGCACCCTGCGCGGCCCGATCTTCACCCCGATTCGCCTGCTGGCCGCCGGATACACGGATATTTTCCGTGGTGTTCCGGTCCTGCTGGTGCTGTATTTAGTGGGTTTTGGTCTGCCCGGACTGAACCTGTTTGATCGGATGCCCGCGCAGTTCTGGGGCACCATCGCGCTGATCCTCTGCTATTCGGCCTATGTGGCGGAGGTGTTGCGAGCGGGCATCGAGGCGGTGCACCCCTCGCAGCGCCTCGCCGCCCGGGCGCTGGGTCTCAGCCACGCCAAGACCCTGCGTCTGGTGGTCATGCCCCAGGCCGTGCGGAAGGTCACCCCGGCCCTGATGAACGACTTCGTGTCGATGCAGAAGGACGTGGGCCTGATCTCGGTTCTCGGTGCCGTGGATGCGATTCGCGCCGCCCAGATTCAGGTCGCTCAGGAGTACAACTTCAGCCCCTACGTGGTGGCCGGCATCCTGTTTGTGCTGCTGTCGCTGCCGATGATTCGTCTCACCGACTGGTACACGGCGCGAGCGCAGAAGCGCGAGCAGATCGGAGGGGCGGTATGACCTCGTCCACTACGCCCGTCCTGCGGGTAGATAACGTCTGGAAACTGTTTGGCGAGCACCCGGTGCTGCGCGGAATCTCGATGGAGGTTGCCGCCCACGAGGTGGTGGTGCTGATCGGTGCCAGCGGTTCGGGTAAGTCCACGCTGCTGAAGACGATCAACCTGCTGGAGCCGGTCAATGACGGTCAGATTTTCCTCGGCGACGAGGACATCACCGATCCCCAGGTCAAGCCGGACGCCGTGCGTGCCCAGGTGGGTGTGGTGTTCCAGCACTACAACCTGTTCCCGCATATGAGCGTGCTGGCAAACGTGGCCCTCGCCCTGCGCCAGGTCCACGGACAGGACAAGGCCACCGCCGAGGCGCGCGGCCTGGAACTGCTCACCCGGATCGGCCTGGGGGACAAGGCGGGCGAATACCCCGACCGGCTCTCCGGCGGTCAGCAGCAGCGCGTGGCCATTGCCCGGGCGATTGCCAGCGATCCGCGTCTGCTCCTGCTGGATGAGATCACCAGCGCCCTCGATCCGCAGCTCGTGGGGGAGGTGCTGGACCTGGTGCGTGAGCTGAAGAAGTCCGGCAGCACCATCCTGATGGCCACCCACGAGATGGGCTTTGCCCGTCGTGTGGCCGACCGTGTGGTGTTCCTCAAGGACGGCGTGATTGTCGAGGCCGGCACCCCCGAGCAGATCTTCGAGAACCCGCAGAACCCCGCCACCCGGGAGTTCCTGGCGCGGGTACTGAACCCGCTGGGGTAACCGGCGACACCGGAACACACGTGCACGCGGCGGGACACGGGCAAAACTGGCCCCGGGTCCCGCCGCGTGACAGTATTAACGCTATGTCCACACGTGAACTTCAGGATCTTGCCCGTGACATCGCCGTGGAGGCCGCCGCCCTGGCGCGCGCCCGCCGCGAGGAGGGGGTTCGGATCGCCCAGAGCAAGTCGTCGCCCGAGGACATTGTGACCGCCGCCGACCGTGAGGTCGAGGCCTTTGTGCGCTCGCGCCTGGCCGAGCTGCGCCCCGCCGACGGTTTCTTCGGTGAGGAGGGCGGCGCGGAATCGGGCAGCTCGGGCCTCACCTGGGTGGTTGACCCGATCGACGGCACCGTCAACTATGCCTACGGCATCCCCAACTACGCGGTCTCGGTGGCCGTGGTCGAGGGCGAAGCCGACCCCCACACCTGGACCGGCCTGGCCGGTGCCGTGGTGAACCCCGCCTCCGGCGAGACCTACCTGGGTGCGCGCGGCGAGGGTGCCACCCTCAACGGACGGACCCTGCACCGCGGGGATGTCCATGTTGACCTTAACCTGGCCCTGGTCGCCACCGGATTCTCCTACTCGGCCGAGCGTCGCATGTGGCAGACCGGCATCATGCAGCAGATGATGGGACGCGTGCGCGACTACCGCCGGATGGGTGCCGCCTCCCTCGACGGTGTGGGTGTGGCCGCCGGTTACACCGACGTGTACTACGAGGTCGGAACCAAACCCTGGGATCACGCCGCCGCCACCATCATCGCCCGCGAGGCCGGTATCCGTGTCGAGGGTATCCGCGGTGCCGCCCCCGGTGCCGAGCTGGTGTTGGGCGCGCTGCCGAGCCTGTTTGATGAGGTTCACGACCTGTTGATCGAATTCGGCATCGAGGGCTAAAACCCGCCCTTGCGGCCCCGACCCCATCCCCGCTAGCATAACGATATTCGTTATGTAGTGGGGGTGGGGTTTTGATGTTTGGGTTGTTGTTACCCGCGGTCGCGGTGTTACTGGTTGTGCTGATGGTTTTCTTTTCGCGCTCGTCCCGTACAGCACCGCTTGGAGAACTCGAGGGCTCCGAGTACACGCGGTTGCGCTGGACCCGCAACCTGGCCGCGATCTTTGCCGCGGTCTGGGGGCTGGGGTCGCTGGTGCAGGCCGCACAGATGCTGTGGGCACCCGCGATTGAGCTGACCCTACCGGTCTGGTCATTCTGGCCCAAGATTCCCGCGGGAGTCGAGGTCAACCAGACCACCGCGACGGTGGTGGACGGCACCATCAGTCAGGTGGTGGCCACGGTTGAGGGGTTGAACCTCGGGACGCGTGCACTGCTTGCGGGTGAGATTCTGCTGTTGGCCTCGATGGCGGTGGTCGCGCTGATCGGTGTGGTCCAGATCTGCGCCGGGTTGCTACGCGGGGAGGCATTCCACACCCGCATCGTCTCGTGGCTGCGCGCCACCGCCTGGGTGTTCCTCGCCGCGGGGATCGGGTCTCAGGTTGCCGGCCAGTCTGGCCGCAACCTGGCTTCGGCCCAGGCCTTCGACGTGCACTCAGGCTCCTGGCCCGACAGTCTGCCCTTCGAATCGTTCGAGGACGTCCCGGGTATTTTCCGGCCGGGATTCGGGTTCTCCCTGGAGTTCTGGCCGATCGGGGTGTGGCTGGTGCTGATGGCGCTGGCCACCGCATTCAGTGTGGGATCGCGATTGAGTGCGTCAAATCGCCGGCTGAAGAGCGAAATCACGGGGTTGGTATGAACGCGGCCGTGATCTGGATCATCCTGATGTATGTCCTGGGTGGTGCCGTACTGCTTGCGATCCTCGGGGTGCTCTTCTGGCCGGCTAAGCGCTCGGACCCCAACGCCCTCACCCTCCGGCGGGTGGTTGTGACCCGCGTCATCGGCCAGTTGACCGTGGGGTTTGGCATCCTCGGGGCGGTGGCCAGCGTCGGCAAGACGCTGTGGTCACCGGAGACGCGGGTGGAGCTGCCCGGTGTCACGCCGTTTCCCGACGTTGTCGGGGCCGACGGCGTGAGGATCCTCTGGGGTGGCTTTGACCACGCCGCCTTCACGATGGAGGGGGCCGATTTCTGGGGCCGGTTCTGGCTCGCCGTGGACGGGGCACTGATTGCCGCACTGTTTGTGACGGCGGGATTCGCGGTCATCCGGATCTGCGATGCGCTGCTGGCGGGCACCCCGTTCCAGGCGCGCGTGGTGCGGTGGCTTCGGATTACCGCGTGGGTGGGGCTGGGAGCGGGACTGGGCGCACAGCTAGCCAACTATTTTGCCCGTCACCTGATCGCCGGTCAGCTTGAGGGGGCGCTGCCCGTCCACATCCTGAATGCCGATAGCTCGGGGATGCTGAACCGCCAGTTTCTGGCCAGTTCGCAGGCGTTCACCCCGGATTTTTGGCCGGTCGGGCTGTGGTTGGTGCTGCTCGCGCTGGCGGCTGCCTTCGGGATCGGCGCCCGGTTGCAGCGTGACAACCGCGGGCTACGACGCGAGGTGGAGGGCCTGGTTTAGATGCCGCCGGAGGAGGAGAGCGGGATCGTTACCGCGCTGGATGAGCTGTTGATCGCGCGGGGGATGACCCTGGTGGAGCTGTCGAAGATTGTGGGGGTGAGTGTGGTGAACCTGTCGATCCTGAAGAATAACCGTGCGCGGGCGATCCGCTTTTCCACGCTGAGCGCGCTGTGTCGGGCGCTGGAGTGCGAGCCGGGCGACCTGCTCAAACTCGATCCCGAGGCATAAAAACAGCCCCCATCGGAACGGGGGCTGTTTTGTATGGGCAGAAGTGGCTACTGGCCCTGGGACTTGTACTTGGCCCCGAGTCGAGCGGCGTCCTTTGGCTACTGGCCCTGGGACTTGTACTTGGCCCCGAGTCGAGCGGCGTCCTTCGGCTACTGGCCCTGAGACTTGTACTTTGCTTCGGTGGCGTCCTTCTCCGGTGCCCACCAGGCTTCGTTGTCGCGGTACCAGGCGATGGTGTCCGCCAGGCCGGCTTCGAAGTTGGAGAACTGCGGCTCCCAGCCCAGCTCGTTGCGCAGACGGCTGGAGTCGATTGCGTAGCGCAGGTCGTGGCCGGGACGGTCGTTGACGTGGTCGTAGGCGTCGCGCGGCTGGCCGAGGCCCTCGAGGATCATCTCGACGACGTCCTTATTGTTCTTCTCGCCGTCGGCACCGATCAGGTAGGTTTCGCCGATGACGCCCTTTTCCAGGATGGTCAGCACGGCCGAGGAGTGGTCGTTGGCGTGGATCCAGTCGCGCACGTTCTCGCCGGTGCCGTAGAGCTTGGGACGCTCGCCGCGGAGCACGTTGGTGATCTGACGCGGGATGAACTTCTCGACGTGCTGGTAGGGGCCGTAGTTGTTGGAGCAGTTGGAGATCGTGGCCTGCAGGCCGAACGAACGCACCCAGGCACGCACCAGCAGGTCGGAACCGGCCTTGGTGGAGGAGTAGGGGCTCGAGGGGTTGTAGGGGGTCTCCGAGGTGAACTTGTTGGGGTCGTCCAGCTCCAGGTCGCCGTAGACCTCATCGGTGGAGATGTGGTGGAAGCGTGTGTTGTGCTTGCGGGCGGCCTCGATCAGCACATAGGTGCCGATGATGTTGGTGTCGAGGAACGGACGCGGGTCGTTCAGCGAGTTGTCGTTGTGGCTCTCGGCCGCGTAGTGCACGACGGCGTCGTGGGAGGCCACCAGGCCGTCAACCAGCTCGGCATCCTGGATGTCGCCCACCACGAGCTCGAAGCGGTCCTCGGGGAGGCCGGCCAGGGAGGCACGGTTGCCCGCATAGGTGAGCTTGTCGAGCACGGTCACCGTGTGATCGGTGTTCGCGAGGACGTAGTGAACAAAATTAGAGCCGATAAACCCGGCACCGCCGGTTACAAGAAGTCTAGACACGCCCTTGATACTACCGGCCCCAACGGATATTCGCCTGAAATCGCCGTGAGGTGAGGCATCCGATGGTGCGGACACGCCCAATTATGAGGGTGTGCAAAACGCCATTGCATCAGGGCTTTTGCGTGTTTTGCCGCCTCGATTTCGTGACCGCAGTGCGCGCGTGCTAATCTTTTCATGTGCCAAGCGCGAGAGTGCAAAGGCAGCGCCCCGATAGCTCAGTGGTAGAGCACTTCCATGGTAAGGAAGGGGTCGCCAGTTCAATCCTGGCTCGGGGCTCGTTCGCTTTCCTTCTATAGGGAGAGAAACGCGGCTGGGTAGCTCAGTTGGTGAGAGCGCACGACTCATAATCGTGAGGTCGCGGGTTCGAATCCCGCTCCAGCTACCAAACGCAACATAACCCGCATCTTCGGATGCGGGTTTTTTGTTTGCCTGATTGTGGGGCCGCCCGATCGGGGTCGAATCCTGTTAGGCGGTTGAGCCGCGGACGATGAGCGTGGCACCGAGGAGCGGGGTTGCCACCGGGTCGGGGGTGAGGCGCTGCGCCTGAAGGGCGTGTACCGCGCCGCGGCCCAGCGCTTCGCCGGGCAGTTCGACGGTGGTGAGGGCGGGGGAGACGATCGCCGAGGCCGGGAGGTTGTCGAACCCGGTGACCGCGAGGTCTTCGGGGACGCGCACGCCGAGGGAGCGGGCGGCGCTGAGGACGCCGTAGGCGTGGGAGTCGGTGGCACAGACGAGGGCGGTCACCCCGGCATCGCGCCAGGTGGGCCAGAAGCGGGCGAATATCGCGGCTGCCGCATCGGGGTCGATGAGGCTCGCGGCCTCGGGGAGGGGCACGTATTCGATGCCGCGTTCCCGGGCGCCGTTTTCTACCAGGATGCGGCGCAGCTCGAAGGTCTCGGTGCGGGTGCGGCTGTCCAGGTATCCGATGCGGGTGTGGCCGCGGTCGGCCAGGTGGTCCAGCAGGGCGCTGATTCCGTCGGCCAGGTCAAAGTTCACGGTGGTGGCCTGGGTTTCGCGGCCGGGGGCGTCGAGGAGTACCAGCGGGGCGCCGGCGGGAAGGTCGCGGAGGAAGGCGTCGTCCGGTGCCTCGACCAGGATGCCCGCGGGGCGCAGGGCGATGAGGCGGTGCACGTCCGAGGCGCTGGGATTGCGGCCCTCACCGGTGACCGAGAGCAGGAGCTGGAACTCGCTGCCGAGTTCGTTTTTGATGCCCGAGATGACCCGGCCGTAGAACGGGTTGGAGAGGTCGGGGGCGATCAGGATGACCACGTTGCTGGTCCCGCGCGCGAGGGAGGATGCCGTGTGATCCACCACATAGCCGAGCTCGTCGACGGCGTTCTTGACCCGCTCGATATTGGCGTCGGAGACGCGTCCGGCGGTTTTTCCGTTGACCACGAGTGAGACGGTGGCGATCGAGGTGCCGGCCAGTTCGGCAACCTGCGCGGCCGTGACCCGGCGTGGGCGGGGGACGGCGGACGGGGTGCGTGGCATCTGTTTAGTCTAGCGCCGCGGCGGAATCCGACGAACGAGTGTACGTCAAGCGATTAACGTGTTATCGTAAAGCGCTTGACGTTACTCGCATCGCCCTCCCCATGCGATGCCCTGCCCCAAGGATGTGGAAAATGACCAAGAAGATTATTCTGGACTGCGACCCCGGACACGACGACGCGGTAGCCCTGCTGCTGGCCCACGGTAACCCGGAGATCGAACTGCTTGCGGTGACCACCGTGGTGGGAAACCAGACCCTGCCCAAGGTGACGCACAACGCACTCTCCGTTGCCCGCGTCGCCGGAATCACCGGTGTGCCCTTCGCCGCCGGTGCCTCGCGCCCGCTGGTGCGCGACATCGAGGTGGCCCCCGACATCCACGGCGAGTCGGGACTGGATGGCCCCGTGCTGCCCGAACCGACCATCGAGCTGGACCCGCGCCACGCGATCGACCTGATCATCGACACCATCATGGCCCACGAGCCCGGCACCGTGACCCTGGTTCCGACCGGTGGCCTCACCAACATCGCGATGGCCGCGCGCAAGGAGCCGCGCATCGTCGAGCGGGTCAAGGAGGTTGTGCTGATGGGTGGCGGTTACCACGTGGGTAACTGGTCGGCCGTCGCCGAGTTCAACATCAAGATCGACCCCGAGGCCGCTCACATCGTCTTCAACGAGTCCTGGCCCGTTGTCATGGTCGGTCTCGACCTGACCCACCAGGCCCTCGCCACCGACGAGGTTGCCGCCCAGATCGCCGCCGTGGGCACCAAGCCCGCCAAGTTCGTGGGCGAACTGCTGGACTTCTTCGCGCTCGCATATAAGGACGCCCAGGGCTTCACCGCACCTCCGGTCCACGACCCGTGCGCCGTGGCCTACGTGATCGATCCGACCATCGTGAAGACCGTCAAGGTCCCGATCGACATCGAGCTCACCGGCACCCTGACCCTCGGTATGACCGTCGCCGACTTCCGTGCCGCGGCCCCCGAGGACTGCAACACCTGGGCAGCCACCGAGCTGGACGCCCCGCGCTTCTGGAACCTCGTCACCGAGGCACTCGAGAACATCGGCGAGGTTGACTTCTAATGAACAACCTCGCCCAGAAGCCCGCCGTGCGCGTGGGCGCACTGATGGCCGCGTTGCTGGCGGCGTGTGTGGCCTTCCAGCTCAACGCCTCGATGCTGAGCCCCGCCCTGGTCACCATGGCCAAGGAACTGAACACCGACGACGCGACCATCGGTCTGTCGCAGACCATGTTCTTCACCGCCGCGGCACTGTTCTCGCTGTTCCTCCCGCGACTGAGTGACATCATCGGCCGCAAGCGCGTCCTGCTGGGCATGCTCGTGCTGATGACCATCGGTACCGTCGTGGCCGCGCTGGCCACCAACGTCGAGATGCTGTTTGTGGGCCGTATCATCCAGGGTGTGACCGGACCCGTCGTGCCGGTGACCCTGCTGATGCTCCGCAACGAGATCACCGAGCCCAAGCGTTACGGCACGATGATGGGAATCATCACCGCCGTCAACGGTGGTATCGCCGGAATCGACGCCCTCGCCGGCGGCTGGCTCGTCTCCAACCACGGTTTCCGTTCGGTCTTCTGGACCATGGCCGTGGTTGCCGTACTGGCCATCGTGTTTGTGCTCCTGTGGGCACCCGAGAGCCGCCCGTCCAAGGGCACCAAGATGGACTGGTGGGGTGTGCTGCCGCTGGTCGTCTCGATCGGTTCCCTGCTGACCTTCCTGAACTTCCTGGGCGCGGTCGACGAGTCCAACTGGTTTATCATCTGGGCCCTGCCCGTGGTGGGAATCATTTCGTTTGTGGTGTTCTGGATCCTCGAATCCAACCTGGCCGCACCGCTGGTTCCGCCGCGCTACCTCAAGCAGCGCTCGAGCTGGGCCCTGCTGGTCACCACGCTGCTCACCATGACCGGTGTGTTCGCGGTGGTCAACGGCCTGGTCGCCTCGATCGCCCAGAACCCGGACGCCGGATTTGGCAAGGGGGCCGACTTTACCTCGCTGGCCTTCCTGATGCCCTATGCGGTGGCCGGATGGATCGTCGGTCCGTTCGCCGGACGTCTGGCACCGACCTTCGGATACCTCAACGTGATGCGGGTCGGTATGGCCGGTACCATCGTGGGTACCGTAGTGATGGCGTTCGTGGGTGTGCACTCGCTGCCGGTCCTGATCGTGACCACCGTGCTGCTGGGTATCACCTACGCGGGTATCGGAAACATCATGCTCAACGGTCTGGGTATCGTGCTCTCACCCAAGGACAACCCCGGCTTCCTGCCGGGTCTGAACGCCGGTGCGTTCAACCTGGGTGCGGGCCTGAGCTTCGCGATCCTGCCCGCCGTGCAGGTGCTCTTCACCGTGACCAATGACCCGACCTCCACCACCGGATACAGCGCCGGCATGCTCGCCGGTGCGATCATCTCGCTGGCCGGTTTCGCGATGAGCTTCCTCATCCCGGCACCGAAGGACGCCGAGGTTTCGGCACCGGTCGCCACCAAGTAGTCAATCCCTCATATCCTAGGGACGGGTCCCCGTCGGCCACCGCCGATGGGGACCCACACGTATCACCATCCCCTCACCCCACCACCCGCCCGGGTAGGAAAGGACACCCCCATGACCGACGGTCAGATTCTTGTGGTTGGCTCCCTGAACGCCGACCTCGTGGTGCAGACGGCACGCTTCCCGCAGCCCGGCGAAACCCTCACCGGGTCCGAGCTCCGGGTGATCCCCGGCGGTAAGGGCGCAAACCAGGCGGTCGCCGCGGGACGTCTGGGCGGAAACGTGGCGATGGTGGGGGCGCTGGGATCCGACGCCAACGGCCAGTTGCTGCGCGAGTCGGTCGAGGCCTCGGGGGCGGACACCACGCACGTGGCCACCCTGGCGGATGTGGCCACCGGAACCGCGGTGATCACCGTGGACGCCGAGGGCGAAAACACCATCATCGTCTCCCCGGGAGCCAATGGTCGCCTGGGTGTGGCCGAGCTGGATGCGGCGGCGAGCCTGTTTGAGCGCGCCTCGATCCTCTGCCTGTGTCTGGAAATCGATATCGATGTGGTGCTCGAATCCGCCCGTCGCGCCCGTGCCGCCGGGGCTCAGGTTCTGCTGAACCTGTCGCCCTACGGCCCGGTGCCCGCCGAGCTGCTGGAGCTGACCGACATCCTGCTGATCAACGAGCACGAGGCGGCCGATCTGCTGGGGCTCACTCCCGAGCAGGTGCTGACCGCCGGCGGCGAGCAGACCCGGACCGCACTCACCGAACACGGGATTCCGCGTGCGGTGATCACCGCGGGGGCCGCCGGCAGCATCGTATTTGACACCGAGGCGGACGCGGTTGCCGTGTCCTCCCCGAAGGTCAACGCGGTGGACACCACCGGCTGCGGCGACGCCTTCATGGGGGCGCTTGCCCTGCGTCTGGCCGCCGGAGACGTCCTCGCCGAGGCCGCCGGATATGCGGCGACCGTGGGCAGCTTCGCGGCCACCGGCGCGGGTGCGCAGGCGTCGTACCCGACCCCGGAGCAGCTCGCCGAGTTTGTGACCTCGCACCGCTAGAGCGTGACCTCCGACGCCGGTACACCCCTGGGGTGCACCGGCGTCGGGCGTTTAACGCGGTATTTTCTGGGGGTGTTTGCCACACCAATTGCGCGTGACCGGGCTAGGGTGGAGCCCAAGACCGGGGGAGACGGCATGGCAGCAGAGGACACCAGCGCGACACCGCAGACTCATCCGAGCCTGGATATGGCGCTCGGGGACATCGGCGCGGCAGAGCCGACAAATTCGGGCGTGGGCGGGATCCTGGGGGAGGCCGGCACAACGGTTCCGCTGGTCAATCCGAGCCTGGGCCTGGCGATTCTACGAGAGCAGGAACGCTACTGGGCCACCCTTGGCCGGCACGTGATGGGGGCGGCCTTCCCCCTCGCCGGGATCGCGATCCTCGCCGGGGTGGGCGAGCTCAGCCGTGGGAGCGCCACCGACATTGCACTGCGCTTTGAAATCTCCACCGGTTCGGCGCTGGGGGCGCTGGGAATCTTGGCGACGATTATCGTGGCCCTGCAGATCGCCGTGCGCACGCCCGGGGACGATCCCGATGACGCGGTGCCCGAGCAGCTGGCCCGCCAGCGGGTGTTGGAATCCCTGGCCGAGGTGGCGGGGATGGCGGCAATCGCGGTTGCGGTGGCCACCGCCATCGCCAATTTCCCCGTCGATGATGTGGTGGATATTCCCGCCCAGTTTGGTCCGCCCTTTGGGGGTCTGCTGCTCGCGGTGCTTGCCGCCGATGCGGCCTGCGCGTCGGAGAACCGGTTGGATCCGCTGGTGCGTCGGGCCTCCCGCAAGATCGTGTTGGCACGGATTGACCTGCTGCTGCGCAGCCACTCGGACCTGCGCACGCCGCCGTTTTGGCTGCGCCTGGCTCAGATCATCTTTGTGGTCGTGGGCGTGCCCGCCGGGGTTACCGCAATCTCGGTGCTGCTGTGGCCCGCCACCACCCAGTGGAGTATCCCCGTGCGGGCGTCGACCCTGGTGTTTCTGACGGTGTTCTACGCGGTGGGTAGCACGCTCTATGTGCAGGCGCGGCTGCGTCGGCAGACAATTCGGGCGGTCGAGGTGGGTGTCGTGGTGATCGGGGTGGGTGCCACCACCGTGAGTATCATCGCCGCGCTGGGTCTGGGCGGCAGCCTGCACGATATTGTGCTTTCCGACACCCGGGGCCTGATCGTGCACATTCTTGCCTCAAGCTTCCTGGTCTTCTCGCCGCTGGTGGTGGTGTTCCTGCTGTGTGGACGGCTGCCGGGCGGATATCCGGGACTCGGATTGGACGCGATCCTGGTGATGTCACGCTTCCGGATGCGGCAGGAACGCGGCACCGCCGTCGCCCCGCGCCGGTCCTATGGCCGCTGGGTGTGGATCGGTATCGCGGTGCTGGCGGTGCTCGGGGTCGCCTGGGTTGTGACCCTGTACGTCCTGAACCCCGCGCTGTAACCGTGCCGGGGTAGTCTGCTGGAAGAGAATAGGAAGGCTTCATCCATGCAGATCACCCTCATTCGCCACGGTCAAACCGACTGGAACCACCAGCGCAGGCTGCAGGGTGCCACCGATGTGCCCCTGAACGAGACCGGGCGGGAGCAGGCACGCACGGCCGGTGCCACCCTTCCCCGGGCGTTTGACGTGGTGACCTCCTCCCCGCTGGGGCGCGCCCGCGAGACCGCGGCGCTGCTGGCGGCCCAGCTCGACCTGGAGGTTGTGGGCGCGTATCCCGCGATCACCGAGCGTTCGTTTGGCGAGGCCGAGGGGAAAACCGGTCCCGAGGTCATGGAGCTGTGGCCGGATCGGAACTACCCGGGACAGGAGTCCGAGCAGGACCTGGTCGCGCGTGCGCTGGTGGGCCTGGACGAGATCGCCGCCGCCCACCCGGGGGAGCGGGTACTGGCGGTGAGCCACGGCGCCCTGATCCGCATCCTGGCCGAGGCCGTATCGGGCACCGGACGCGAGCCCGTGGTGAACCTGGAGCCGGTGTCGTTTGAGCGGGTCGGACAGACCTGGCGCGTGGTGGCTACCCCCGCGGGCTCGGT
The DNA here is from genome assembly GCF_024810155.1 of Mycetocola sp. BIGb0189. NCBI lineage: Bacteria > Bacillati > Actinomycetota > Actinomycetes > Micrococcales > Microbacteriaceae > Mycetocola > Mycetocola sp. BIGb0189. The sequence goes on along the minus strand of NZ_JANUED010000004.1, from coordinate 118,189 downwards.
CGACTCGGCGCTCTCGGCGTGAGCGCGACCGCCTCTCGCCGCATCACCTGGCTGATCGTCATCGGCCTCGCGGCCGGATTCCTCTCGGGCCTGTTTGGGGTGGGTGGCGGCATCCTGATGGTGCCCGCGCTGATCTTCCTGGCCGGGTTCGATAATCGTAAGGCTGCCGGAACCTCGCTCGCGGCGATCGTGCCCACCTCGCTGGTGGGGGTCTTCAGTTATGCCGGGTCGGGGGAGGTGCACTGGGTGGCCGGGCTGATCCTGGCCGCGGGCTCGGTGGTGGGCGCGCAGATCGGGGCGTTCCTGCTGGAACGGATCCCCAAGCGGGCGCTGCAGTGGGCCTTCATCGCCTTCCTGGTGGTGGTGATCGTGCAGCTGTTCCTGGTGGTTCCGGTGCGCGGGGCCGAGATTGAACTGCACCCGGGATCGATTGTCGGGCTGGTGGGGCTGGGCCTGGCTACCGGTATTCTCTCGGGGCTGCTGGGCATCGGTGGTGGGATCATCATCGTGCCGATGCTGGTGATGCTCTTCGGAGCGAGCGACCTGCTGGCCAAGGGAACCTCGCTGTTGATGATGATCCCCACCGCGATCTCGGGCACCGTGGGCAACGTGATCCGCCGCAACGTGGATCTGCCGGCCGCGGCCATCGTCGGGGTCTCGGCGTGTGTGACCACGGCGCTGGGATCCACCGTGGCCAAGCTGCTGAGCCCGGAGGTGGCGAACATTCTGTTTGCCGCGTTTATCGCGGTGATCGCGGCGCGGATGATCCTGCAGATTGTGCGCGAACGTCGCTCCCGCTAGTTACTTGACGCTTCAACTATTCGGGAGTATCTTTTAGTTGTAGCTTTAACTAATTGAGGGAGCGTGTGATGAGTACCGAGAACATTCTGGCGGCCGGAACGCAGATGGGTGAGGTCGAGCTTTTGGTGCGCGACCTGGACCTGATGACGCGCTTCTATCACGAGGCCGTGACCCTCGACGTACAGCAGGCCGAGGGCGACACCGTGATCCTCGGCCGCGACGGCGTCTCGGCGCTCAAGCTGCGTCGCGAAACCGACCTACCGCCGCTGCGTCCGGGGGATGCGGGCCTCTACCACTCGGCCCTGCTGTTCCCGGATCAGAGCTCGCTGGCGCTCGCCGTGGCCACGGTCGCGAGCCGTGAACCGCGCTCCTTCTCGGGGAGCGCCGATCACCTCTACAGCGAGGCATTCTACTTTGACGACCCCGAGGGCAACGGGCTCGAACTCTATCGCGACCGTCCGCGCGACCAGTGGACCTACGAGGCCGGTGGACGCATCCGCGGGGCCACGCTGCCACTGGACCCCAACGCGTTCCTGCGCACCCACCTCACCGAGGAAGTGATCGCCGCGCCGCCGCGCGAGGGCATGACCCTCGGCCACATTCACCTTCAGGTGGGCAACCTCGAACAGGCGCGATCCTTCTACGTGGACACCCTCGGATTCGAGATCAAGACCGAGCTGCCGCAGGCCCTGTTCATCTCGGCCGGCGGATACCACCACCACATCGGGATGAACACCTGGCGCAGCAACGGGGCCGGTCCCCGCGCCGCGACCTTCGGGCTGGGGATCGTGGATATCACCGTCCCTACCCGGGCGGATATCGATGCGCTGGCCTCCCGCCTCACCTTCGCCGGGATCCAGTTCGGCTTCGACGGACAGACCCTGCTCTTCGAGGACCCCTGGAAAACCAAACTGCGGGTGCGCGCGGCCGAGCTGAGCTAGGGTTCGCGCGAAGCTGGATATTGCACAAAACGCTTACGTCCTGACGACAGCGACTTTGATGAGATGAACTCGTAGCCACCACCCGGTGGCAGAAAAACGAGGGAAATCATGTTTGGTAAGACGCAGAAGATTCTGACCGGTGCGGCACTGGCGCTCGGCGTGGGTGTACTCGGGGTTGCCGCCGCCGGGGCCGCAAACGCCGCGGATGCGGGCCACAAGGACGACGCCGGAACCCCGGCGGTCCAGCTCAAGGAGGTCTCCGGCACGGTCCTCCCCGACGGGGCACCCGCGGGAGATGCCACCCTGGTCCCGGTTCCGGGAGCGAAGCTGCCCACCGATGTGAAGATCGGTCACGCGACCGTGGTGGGCCCGATCGATCCGGCAACCATTCCCGCCGGCCCGCACACCACCGCACCGGCACCGAAGGCATAGCCCGCGGCGGCGGTTCGGGACAACGGCAGGGGTTGTTGGGTGTGACACCACCCGGCGACCCCTGTCGTTTTGCACGCTTGGGGTGACTTGCGGCAACTAGGCCGGCGACCCCTGTCGTTATGCGTGCTTGGGGTGACTTGCGGCAACTAGGCCGGCGACCCCTGTCGTTATGCGTGCTTGGGGTGACTTACGGCAACTAGGCCGGCGACCCCTGTCGTTTTGCGTGCTGGGGGTGGCTGGCGGCCCCGCCGGGCGGCGTCACACTTCGGTTTGGTTCAGGACGCTCCCAGCGGGGGAACTCAGGATCGCCGCATGACTGAAGCGCGCGCACCCCTGAAATTTGCCTACTGGGTCCCCAACGTGTCCGGGGGTCTGGTGGTTTCCACCCTGCCTCAGCGCACCGACTGGGGCCTGGATTACAACGTGGATCTCGCCCGCACCGCCGAACGGGTGGGCTTCGAGTATGCGCTGAGTCAGGTGCGATACGCCTCCAGCTATGGGGCCGCGCAGCAGCATGAGTCGACCTCAATCAGCCTGGCACTGCTCCTGGCCACCGAGCGACTCACGGTGATAGCGGCCATTCATCCGGGGCTCTGGCATCCCGCGGTGCTGGCGAAATTCATCACCACCGCGGACCATTTCTCCGCGGGGCGTGCGGCGATCAACGTTGTCAGCGGCTGGTTCAGGGACGAGTTCACCGGGCTCGGTGAGCCGTGGCTCGAACACGATGAGCGCTACCGTCGATCGGCCGAGTTTATCGACGTGGTTCGGGCCCTCTGGAGTGAATCGAATGTGACCTATCGCGGTGACTTTTATCGCCTGACCAACTTCACGCTGCGCCCGGAACCGGTCGCGGTTCCCGGGCGCGCACATCCCGAGATCTTCCAGGGAGGCAATTCGACCGCGGCCCGCAAAAACGGCGGCACGGTCGCCGATTGGTATTTCGCCAACGGAACCGATCTCGACGGGTTCACCGAACAGCGAGACCAGGTGGCACACACCGCGGCCGCGCACGGGCGTCGGGTGCGGTTTGGCATCAACGGGTTCGCGGTGGTGCGCGACACCGTGGCCGAGGCTCGCGCCCAGGTAGACGACATCATCGCGCACGCCGATACCGAGGCCGTACGCGGGTTCGCCCGGCAGGTGCGGCAGGCCGGCGCATCCACCGCCGACGGGGTCGGCATGTGGGCGGGGTCGGACCTGAGCGACCTGGTCCAGTACAACGACGGTTTCCGCACCGGGCTGATCGGCGATCCGGAGTTTGTGGCGCGGCGACTCCTCGCCTATGCCGACCGCGGGGCCGACCTGGTCCTGCTCGGATTCCTGCACATGCGCGAGGAGGTTGAGACGTTCGGAACCACCGTCATTCCCCTCGTGCGTGAGCTGGAACGCGAACGTGATCGGCGCGAGGGGCTGGCCGGAGTCTAGCGCGATGCGGGTGAGACATCGCCGGGCAGGGTCACGGTGACGCACAGCCCGCCCGAGCTCCCGGCTTCAAGATGCAGGGTGCCGTGATGGGCGGTGACGATTGCATCCACCAGGGCCAGGCCCAGACCGTGGGTATCCGCCTGCCGCTGGCTGCCGGATCCCGCACCCGGCGAAGGCACCGGCTCGGCGAGCCGTGCCCGCACCCGGAAGAACGGCTCGGTGAGCCGGGTGATCTGCTCGGGGGCCAGCTCTTCGCCGGAGTTTTCCACCCGCAGGAGCGCCGACCCATCGGGCAGCATCGTGGTGCCGACGCTCAGCCATCCGCCGGGGTCGCCGTGCCGAATCGCGTTGCGCACCAGGTTGTCGGTCAGCCTACTCAGCAGAACCGTATCCCCGCGCAGCGGCGCCGATCCCAGGGCGGAACGTACGTCGATGTCCCGGTTCGCGGCGGCCTCCGCCTGCTCGGCTAGAACCTGGGCAGCGATGCCGGCGAGGTCGGTCTCCTCATGACCGGGTGGGTTCGCCCCGATCGTGGCGAGATCCAGCAGCGCATCCACGATGGTCAGATTGCGGGTGTTGGTGACCGCGAGTTTGTCGAGCAGTGCGGCGGTTTCGGGATCCACGTTGCCGTCCCGGGCGACATCCAGCAGCAGTGCGGTGGTGCCGAGCGGGGTGCGCAGCTCATGGGAGGCGTTGGCGGCGAAGGTCTGCTCCAGCCGCTCCAGCATGGTGTCAAAGGTGGTGGCCAGGCCGGTGAACTCGTCGCGGGCGCCGGTGGGGGCGAGGCGGTGGCTCAGCTCACCCGCGGCGGCACGGGAGGCGGCGCGGTCGAGGTCGCGCAGCGGGCGCAGGATCCGCCCGGCCATCACGTAGCTCAGGAAGATCCCCAGCGCACCGAGCAGCACCAGCGCGGTGATGCCGATCACCAGGGCGGCGCGGAACAGGTCTTCGGGACTCGACACTTCCCCGATCGCCACGGCCACCCCGGCCGGTGCGGGGGCCGTGGTGGTGGTCGAGGGGTCCAGGGTCGCCCCGGGCACGGGGACCAGGCTCGCACCGATTGACCCTGCGGTCCCATCGGCCAGTGCGGCGGTGCGGAAGTTATAGGAGGGGAGGTAGCGGATCATGATCGAGATCAGCACCACCATCGCGGTGCCCATCGCCAGGATCAGCCCCGAGGTGACCAGGGTCAGCCGGGTGCGTGCGGTGAACCGGGCCGGACGCATCTCGGGGGTTGTGCCCGTTTCCCTACGCATCGCGCAGACCCAGCCGATAGCCGACCCCGGAAACCGTCTGAATAACCCAGGGCTCACCGAGCTTCTTGCGCAGGGCCGAAACGGTCATCCGGGTGGAGTTGGTAAACGGGTTGGCGTTCTCGTCCCAGGCCTTCTCCAGCAGGGTTTCGGCGCTGACCGGGGAGCCGCCGGCGGCGAGGATGATTTCCAGCACCGCGAACTCCTTGCGGGAGAGCCGGATCGGGGTGCCGTCGCGGGTGACTTCGTGCCGGAAGGAGTCCAGCTCGATCCCACATCCGGAAAGCACAGGGGGCAGCGCTCGCCGTGGACGCCGGGCCAACGCGCGGATACGGACCACCAACTCGGCAAGGTCGAAGGGTTTTGTCAGGTAGTCGTCAGCCCCCAGCTCGAATCCGGCGACCTTCTCCCCGAGGCGTCGGGCCGCGGTGAGCATGAGGACGGGCACCGGATCGGGGGAGTCCACGATCCGGCGGCACACCTCATCGCCGTGCATCCCCGGGAGATCACGGTCAAGCACGCACACGTCGTAGCTGTTGAGAGTAAGGAGTTCCAGCGCCTCGAGGCCGTCATGGCAGACGTCCACCGCCATCGATTCCCGAGTCAGCGCGATTCGCAGGGTGTCGGCAAAAATCTGTTCGTCATCAACGATGAGTACCCGCATGTTCACTCCCGGGGTTCAGCGCGCACGCGAATCGGGCGGCACCGCCAGTGAACCACACCGGATATAAAAAAATCATCAGATCGGGTTTACAATTTTTTAGTGAATACCCCAGCTCTGCGCCTTGCCACCGAATCCGATATCCCCGCCATCGTGCCCCTGATCGTTCGCGCGTATCGCGGCAACGAGTCCGGCTGGACCAGCGAGGGCAACATGTTTGAGCACGACCGGATCGATGAGGTCGAGATGCTGGCCGAGCTGAGCATCCCCGATACCGACATGATCCTTGCCCACGCCGAGGACGGTGTGCTGGTGGGATGCGGCCTGATTCGAAAGATTGCCCCGGACCGCGCCTACTTCGGCCTGTTCGCGGTGAACCCCGACTATCAGGGTGGCGGCGTCGGCAAGGCCGTGCTCGCCCGGGTCGAGGAGCATGCGGCCACCGTCTTTGGGGTGGACGCGATCGAGATGACCGTGCTGGGCCCGCGCCCCGAGCTGGTCGAGTTCTACGGCCGCCGAGGCTATGTTCCCACCGGCGAGATCCGCGAGCTGCCCGCCGAGGTCATCCTCAGCGAGAGCGGCAAGCTCCTGGACATGAGCATGAAGGTGCTGCAGAAGGACCTGCACCCGGCCTCGGTCGCCGCCTAGGCGACCGCGGACCCTCCGGCCAGATTCCGGCCCGGGACTCTCGCGCCCGCTATCCTGGGAGGGTGAGTGTAAATCCTGAACTGCAGGGCCGCACCCTGCCGCCGAGCGCAAGTTATCTTGTGGGTCGCGAGAAGGTGCGCGAGTTTTCCCGTGCCGTCTTTGCCCAGAGCCCGCTGAACCACGATCCGGAAGCCGCGATCGCCGCGGGCTATGCCGACGTGGTCGCCCCGCCGACCTTCGCCGTGGTGGTGCAGGAGCACGCCCTCGCGGAACTGCTCGCGCTGCCGGACACCGGAATCGACTTTTCCCGCGTGGTCCACGGCGACCAGCGCTTCAGCTTCACCCGGCCCATCGTGGCCGGCGACCTGCTGACCGCAACCCTGACCGTAACCTCGGTCAAGACCCTCGGCGCGCACTCCATGGTGACCGCCGAATCCCGCATCGTGGATGCATCCGGCGACCACGTGGTCACCGCGATCTCCACCCTGGTTGTACGAGGTGACGAGTGAGCATCCCCCAGATTTCCGAGCTGACCGTGGGCGACATCGTCGCCGAGCGGACCATCGAACTCTCCCGCGACAGCCTGGTGCGTTACGCCGGTGCCTCGGGTGACTTCAACCCGATCCACTACCGGGACGACGTTGCCGAAAGTGTCGGCCTGCCCGGCGTTCTCGCCCACGGCATGCTGACCATGGGTCTCGCCGTGCAGCCCGTGGTCGACTGGGCCGGCGATCCCGGACGCGTGGAGGACTACCAGGTCCGCTTCACCCGTCCCGTGGTTGTAGACCCGCAGGATGGTGCCACCGTCTCGATCGCCGCCAAGATCGGTCAGATCGACGCCGAGGCGCAGACCGTCCGGGTCGACCTCACCGTGTCCTTCGCCGAGCAGACCGTTCTGGGCAAGGCCCAGGTGCGGGTGCGCCTGGCCGAGTCGCTCTAGCGTGGGCGTTCACACCCTCGCCGAGCTCACCACCTTCCAGGTGGGTGGGCCGATTGCAGCACTGTACGAACCGCAGACCCACGACCACCTGGTGGAAACCCTCCGCGAACTGTGGTCCGAGGGGGAGGAACCGCTGATTATCGGTGGCGGTTCCAACCTGGTTGCCGGAGACGAGGGCTATGACGGTCCGGTGGTGCGCATCGCGCACCCCGGACTCGAGGTGGTTCCCGCCGAGCCTGGTCGTATTGTGCTGCGTGTGAGCGCGGGTGTGGTGTGGGACGACCTGGTCGCCCACACGGTGTCTAACGGATGGAGTGGCCTCGAGGCACTGAGCGGGATTCCCGGCTCGGTCGGGGCCGCCCCCATCCAGAACATCGGTGCCTACGGCCAGGAGGTGTCGGCGGTGCTCAGCGCGGTCGAGCTGCTGGACCGTTATGGTGAGGATCCGGTCTGGGTGTCCGCCGATGAGCTCGAGCTCGGCTATCGCACCTCGGTGCTCAAGCGTCACCGCGGCGAGCCCGCCGAGCGTGACGCGGTGGTCCTGACCGTCGAATTTGTGCTGACCGATGCGGCGGGTAACAGTGCCCCGATCGCCTACGGGCAGCTCGCCGGTGCGCTGGGGGTCGAGCTCGGTGCCCAGCTGCCGGTGGCCGACGTGCGCGCCAGCGTGCTCGCCTTGCGGGCCAGCAAGGGCATGGTCCGGGATCTGTCGGACCGTGACACCTTCAGCGCCGGTTCCTTCTTCACCAACCCGATTGTGCCGCTGGCCGCCGCCCGCTCGCTGCCCGAGGACGCCCCGCGCTGGCCGGTCACCCCGGTCGCCGTGGAGCCCACGGTCATTCCGTTGGATCACTACACCGGCGAACTCCCCGGCTATGCCCCCACCGCGGCCCCCGAGCTGGTTAAGCTCAGCGCCGCCTGGCTGATCGAGCATGCGGGGATCTCCAAGGGATTCCGCCTGCCCGGATCGCGCGCCGCGATCTCCAGCAAGCACACCCTGGCCCTCACCAATACCGGCGGGGCCACCGGCGATGAGGTCGCCGCCCTGGCTCGTTTTGTGCAGGCTCGTGTCTCGGCGGAGTTCGGGGTGCAGCTGGTTCCCGAGCCGGTGCTGGTCGGCGTCGAAATTTAGTACCGCAAATCGGACCGGATTTATCACGATTCGGTCACGTACGTTATGCGTTTAACCTCTGGTCAGATGTTATTTCCTCGGAGCGTCTCCGGAAGCGGTTTTTGCTATTAGGGGAGCATTCACCTCCGCGTTACCTTCTGTCCCGGTCCCGTATTTCCATCCTGTTAGCGTGAGCGCAGCAGGACGATGAGGTAGTCAGGACCCGACCGATGAGGGCCTCCACTTCGTCCGCTACTGGAGGAAACAGACATGAAGGCTCAGCGCGGATGGGTTGTCGCGCTCGCGGCTGCCGCGATCGTGACCCTCGGACTCAGCGGATGCTCCGCCGACGCCGCCCCCGCCGACGGAGGCGCTAAGGCCGCCACCGCCACCAGCGCCAAGGACCTGGGAGGCATCGACAAGCTCGTCGAGGCCGCCAAGGCCGAGGGTCAGCTGAACGTGATCGCACTGCCCGAGGACTGGTCGAACTACGGCAAGATCATCTCCGGCTTCGAGAAGAAGTACGGCATCACCGTGAACTCCGCTTCGCCGGATGCCGCCAGCGCCGAGGAAATCAAGGCTGCCAAGGACCTCAAGGGCCAGAACACCGCCCCCGACGTCTTCGACCTGGGCACCGCCGTGACCCTGGCGAACACCGACCAGTTCGCCAAGTACCAGGTGGAGAACTGGGCCGACATCCCCGACGCCAACAAGGAGAAGTCGGGCCTGTGGTACAACGACTACACCGGTGTGATGTCGATCGGTTATGACTCCAACAAGGTTCCCGCCCCCACCAAGCTCAGCGACCTGCTGGGTAAGGACTACGCCGGTAAGGTTGCCATCAACGGTGACCCGACCCAGGCCGGTGCCGCCTTCGCTGCCGTGGGCATGGCCACCGTGCAGAACGGCGGAACCCTGGATGACTACAGCAAGGGCATCGAGTTCTTCTCGGACCTGAAGAAGGCCGGAAACTTCCTGCCCCTGGACCCCACCCCGGCGACCATCGCCTCGGGTGAGACCCCGGTTGTCTTCGACTGGAACTACAACAACATGGCTCAGGAGTCCAAGGTTCCCGGTTGGAAGACCGTGGTTCTGGACGGCGACGCCCTCGGTTCCTACTACAACCAGGCCATCAACGTAGACGCACCGCACCCGGCCGCTGCTCGCCTGTGGCAGGAGTGGATCTACTCCGACGAGGTCCAGAACCTCTACCTCCAGGCCGGCGCACTGCCCGTTCGCCTCGCCGCGATGGACAAGGCCGGCACCGTGGACAAGAAGGCCCTCGACGCCGTGGGTGTCGAGCCGACCTCGCTGATCCAGGCCACCCCGGAGCAGACCGAAAAGGCCGCTAAGCTCCTCGGTGAAAAGTGGGCGGCTGCGGTTCAGTAAATGACCCCATCCGGCTCTGCCCGGACCCGCCGGCTTCCTCGCAACAGCGGGGGAGCCGGCGGTCTGGGCTCGGCGCAGCGGCTGATTCCGGGCCTCGGCCTGGTTCCGTTTGCGCTCTACGTACTGATTTTTCTGCTGATCCCCACGGTTCTCGCGCTCACCACCGGTTTCTTTAACCGTTCCGGCGCGTTTACCTGGGACAACGTCGCGGCCCTTGTCGACCCGACCGTTTTGAGCACCTTCGGGAACTCGCTCTGGATCTCGCTGCTCACCGCGGCACTCGGCGCCCTGATCGGTGCCGTGATCTGCTACGCGCTGCTCTCGTTCTCGCCGACCTCGCGCCTGCGCGCCTCGGTCGAGGCCATCTCCAGCGTGCTGGCACAGTTCGGTGGTGTGATGCTCGCGTTCGCGTTCATCGCCACGATCGGTGTGCAGGGTCTGCTGACCGTCCTGCTCAAGGATGTCTTCGGCTTTGCCCTCTACCCGGGCGAAATCTGGCTCTACCAGATGCCCGGCCTCATCCTTCCCTATCTGTACTTCCAGATTCCGCTGATGGTACTGACCTTCATGCCCGCGCTCTCGGGTCTCAAGCCCGCGTGGACCGAGGCCAACGCGACCCTGGGCGGAACCTCCTGGACCTTCTGGCGTCGTGTCGGCATCCCCGTGCTGGCCCCCGCGTTCGCCGGTGGATTCCTGCTGCTGTTTGCCAACTCCTTCTCGGCGTATGCAACCGCGGCCGCCCTGATCAGTCAGGGCTCCCAGATTGTGCCGCTGCAGATTCGTACCGCCCTGATCTCCGAAACCGTGCTCGGCCGGGAGAACCTGGCCGGTGCACTGGCGCTGGGCATGATCGTGATCATGATTGTGCTGATGCTCGGCTACTCGGCCCTGCAGGCCCGAACCGCGAGGTGGCAAAAGTGAGCGCCGTGAAAACCCTGGGTTCGGCCCGCAAGGTGCGTGCCTCGCACTCGCTGGCCCCGCGTCGTCCCTTCGCGGTTATCGTGCTGGTGGTCTTCGGACTGCTGTTTTCACTCCCGCTGATCGCGATGGTGGAGTTCAGCCTGCGCACCACCACCGGTCACGGACTCGAGCACTGGACCGGACTTTTTGATCCGGCCAACGAGTTCCGCTATCGCCCGCTGTTTGGCGGCCTGGTGGAGTCACTGACCCTGGCCCTGATCGCGATTGCGATCGTGATCCTGGTGCTGCTGCCCACAACCCTGCTGGTGCGCCTGCGCTTCCCCAAGCTGGTGCGGGTACTGGAGTTCATCACCGTGATTCCGATCGCTATCCCCGCGATCGCCCTGGTGGTGGGTCTGGCGCCGGTGTTCGGCGCGAGCATCCGGATCCTCGGTTCGGGCACCCTGGTGCTCGGCCTGATCTACGGTGTGCTGGTGCTGCCGTTTGCCGCACGTGCGCTGGATGCCAGCATTCGCGCGGTGGATGTCCCGACCCTGGTGGAGGCCGCGCGTTCGCTCGGTGCCTCCTGGCCGCGGATCTTCCTGCGGATTCTGCTCCCGGTGCTGCGTCGCGGCATCGTGGCGGCGGCGTTCATCTCCATCGCGGTGGTGCTTGGCGAGTACACCATCGCGTCCCTGTTGAACCGGCAGAACCTGCAGGTCGCGATCGTGGGAATCTCCCGCAGCGACCCGTATGTCGCGGTGATCTTCTCGCTGCTCGCCCTCGCCTTCGTAACCGCGCTGCTCGCGGTGATCGGGCGTATTGCGACTCCCAAACGAAAGGTCTTTGATGTCTGATCCGACCCCCACCACACAGCGCTCCGGCGTGAGCGTGCGCTTCCGTGCGGTCACCAAGGAGTATGGGGCACAGCGTGCGCTGAACGGGCTGGACCTCGACATCCAGCCGGGCGAGTTTGTGGCCCTGCTCGGCCCCTCGGGCTGTGGCAAGACCACCGCCCTGCGCTCGCTTGCGGGCCTGGAAACCGTGACCAGCGGCGAGCTGCTGATCGACGGGGAGGACGTGACCCGGGTTCCGGTGAACCGTCGCGACCTGGGGATGGTATTCCAGTCGTACTCGCTGTTCCCCAACCTCAACGTGATCGAGAACGTGGAGTTCGGCCTGCGCACCCGCAAGGTGCCCGCAGCCGAGCGCACCGCTCGCGCCCAAGAGATGCTGGACCGGGTGGGCCTGGGTGACTTCGCCGAGCGCTTCGCCCACCAGCTCTCCGGTGGTCAGCAGCAGCGTGTGGCACTGGCTCGCGCGCTGGTCACGCGTCCGCGCGTGCTGCTGCTGGACGAGCCGCTCTCGGCGCTGGACGCCAAGGTACGCACCCAGCTGCGGGACGAGATCCGGCGCATCCAGCTGGACCTCGGCATCACCACGGTGTTTGTGACCCACGACCAGGAGGAGGCCCTCGCGGTCGCCGACCGGATCGCGGTCATGAACTCGGGCAAGATCGATCAGATCGGCACCCCCGAGGAGCTGTACCGCCGCCCGGAGACCGGGTTCGTGGCCAACTTCATCGGGCAGTCGACCCTGCTCACCGCGCTGGTCCACGAGGGCCGGATCGCGCTGCTCGGCCGCGAGATCGACCTGACCGATCCGCTGCCCGAGGGTGCGCTGGCCCGCGTGCGGGTGCGTCCGGAAAACCTGGCGCTGGAGTCGTTTGAACACGGCGAGGGCGAGCCCGGTGCCGTGGTGACCACGAGCTTCCTCGGCTCGCTGCGTCGCACCACCGTGCACCTCGACTCGGGTCTCTCGATCGTGGTGCAGCACTCGGCCGAAGACACCCCCGAGGTCGAATCCCGCGTGCGCGTGCGCCTGCTGCAGGACGTGGTCACCGCCCACGTGGACTAGTCGTTTACCGCATCCTCAAACACGAACGCCCGGCGGATTCAATCCGCCGGGCGTTCGTGTTTGCGTTTGTGTTCGTGAGCCGGAGAGCCGTGCTCGTGTTAGCTGTCTGCTCACCAGGGAGCGCGCTATTCGGCCTCGGTGATCGGGGTTACCGTCGCATTCACCCCGGAAAGTAGCGCGGCGGCGGGCACCAGGATTCCGTGCCGGTGGGAACCCGAGCCCAGGCCGATCCAGGAATCCTCGGGCAAGTCGGCGATGCTCGCATCGGCGAAGACCGGCAGCGCGGTGGTGGTGCCGAGCGGGGTGATGGTGCCGCGCTCAAAGCCGGTAGCCTCCAACGCGAGGTCGGCGTGGGGGAGGGCGAGGCGGTTCACGCCCACGGCCTGGCGCAGCAGCGGCCAGGAAATCTTGCGACCCCCGGGCACCAGCGCCAGCAGGAAGCTGCCATCGTGGCGACGGATCACCAGGGTCTTGACTAGCGCCCCGGGCTCAATCCCGATCTGCGCGGCCGCATCGGCCAGGCTTGTCGCCGGGCCGCGCTCGCGCACCCGAATCGGGATCCCACGCGCCTCGGCGTCGGCCACCACACGCTGGGTGCCCTCGGGCAGATCGGTCACGGCGGGCGCGGCGGTTTCAGTCATGCTGAGAAAAACAGCCGCCTGCCCGCCCGCATTCCCCGATTGTCGGATTCGGGCCGGAAACACGAATGCCGCCCACCTCGCGGTGAGCGGCATTCGTGGTGGTGAACCTAGCGGCTGAAGAGCTTCTGCAGGCGCTGGATGCCCTCGAGCAGGGCGTCGTCGCCGAGGGCGTAGCTGAAGCGAAGGTAGCCGGAGGGGCCGAAGGCTTCGCCGGGAACGGCGGCCACCTCGGCGGCGTCGAGCATCAGGTCGGCCAGTTCCAGCGAGGTGGTCGGAGTCACGCCCGCCCACTCCTGACCCAGCAGGCCACGAACGTCGGCGTAGACGTAGAACGCACCCTCGGGGGTCGGCACCGAGACGCCCTCGATCTTGTTGAGCTCGGTGACGATGGTCTTGCGGCGACGATCAAACGCCACGCGCATCGCCTCGACCTCGTCCTGCGGACCGTTCAGTGCGGCGATCGCCGCCCGCTGGGCAATGTTGTTGACGTTGCCCGAGAGGTGGGACTGTAGGTTGGTCAGGGCCTTGATCGCGTCGGCCGGACCCACGGTCCAGCCCACCCGCCAGCCGGTCATCGCATAGGTCTTGGCCACACCGTTGACCAGCAGGGTCTGGTTCGCCAGCGCCGGGACGGCCTCGAGGATCGAGATCGCGCGGGCACCGTCATAGGTGAGGTTCTGGTAGATCTCATCGCTGATGATCCAGATGCCGTGTTCGAGGGCCCACTCGCCGATGGCGCGGGTTTCCTCGGGGGAGTACACGGCCCCGGTGGGGTTGGAGGGCGATACAAACAGCAGGATCTTGGTGCGCTCGGTGCGGGCTGCCTCAAGCTGTTCGAGGGTGACCTTATAGCCGGCCTCGGCGTCGGCGAAGACGTCGATCGCGGTGCCGCCGGCCAGCGCGATGACCTCGGGGTAGGTGGTCCAATACGGGGTGGGGACGATGACCTCGTCACCGTCGTTCAGCAGCACCTGGAAGGCTTCATAGACCGACTGCTTGCCACCGTTGGTCACCACAACCTGGTTGGCGGCGATCTCGATCCCCGAGTCGCGCAGCGTCTTTGCCACGATGGCCTCGCGCAGCTCGGGAAGTCCGGCGGCGGGGGTGTAGCGGTGGTTCTTGGGATCCTTGACGGCGGCCGCCGCGGCCTCCACAATGTGGGCCGGGGTCGCGAAATCGGGTTCACCCGCCGCATAGCTAATAACCGGGCGACCCTGCGCCTGGAGGGCCTTGGCCTTCGCATCAACCTTGAGCGTGGCGGATTCGGCGATGGCGGAAATCTTCGTGGAGAGGCGCGGTGTAGTAGTCACCCCCTGATCGTATCCAGAAATCCCCTGGAAAGTCACCGGGATTACGCCGGTTTTCTGCGCACGGATGCGCGGATCCGTCTGGGTAGCGGGACGGACGGGCGCCGAACTAGCCGACCGGCTCGCTCACGCTGGGCATGACACCCTCCAACGCGCTGAGCACCGGCACCAGTTCGGGCAGCTCGCGGGCGGCTTCGAGGGCCTCGGCGAGAGCACGGTCGTGGGTGGGGCGGGCGCGGTCCAGGGCCGCGTGGCCGGCGGCGGTCAGCTCGGTGTAGATGCCGCGGCGATCATCGGCGCAGAGGATCCGGGTCAGCAGCGAGCGTTCCTCCAACCGGGTGACCAGGCGCGTGGTGGCGCTACTGGAGAGCGCGGTTGCGCGGGCGAGCTGCTGCATGCGCATGTGCCAGCCGTCCTGGCGGTTCAGCGCATCGAGCACCGTGTATTCCACCATCGAGAGTCCGTGTTCGGACTGCAGGGCCCGTTCGATCGTGGTATCGATCAGCCCGTGTAGTGCGGCGACTGCACGCCATCCGCTGGCACGAACCTCGACGGCACTGTCTGCAATACCCATGTCAACTCCCTTGCGGTCGCCTCCAGTGTACCAATCACGCGGGTAGTGCGCTTAAGCAACTAGTTTGCCTAACGCGAACACCGCGGGGCTCCGCAAATCCGGACCGATCGGACGGTCGGGCTAGGCGCTGCGGGGGTGGATAACGTACGCTGTTTCTTGCGCAGCGCGGCACGCCAGCCGGGGCTGGCTATCGGACCCCGAGAAAGGTCCCGATATGTCCGCCACCAACGCCACCGCCCTACCGCCCGCGCGTTTCAGCCTGGCCGGTCCGAAGTTTGGCACCGCGCTTCCCGTCCTGCTGCTGGTCTTGACCGCGGTCACCGGCATCGTCGATGCGATCAGCGTGCTTGAACTCGGCCGGGTATTCGTGGCGAACATGACCGGCAACGTGGTCTCGATTGGGTTCGCCCTCGCCGGCGCTCCGCACTTCTCACTGACCGGATCCATCTTTGCCCTCGCCGGCTACATCCTGGGTGCGGGGCTCGGAGGATACGTCATGGCGCGTATTCATCTGGCTCCGGTCCGCGCCTTCCGCAATGTGATGGGTGTGGTGGTGCTGGCGTTTGCCGGAGTGGTGGCGATGGCCTGGATCACCGGAGCGGAGGCCCCGATGATTCAGCACATCATGGTTGCGCTGATGGCCACCGCCCTGGGCGTCCAGGGCGCGGCGGCCCGGGCGCTCGGGGTGCCGGATCTCAGCACCACGGTACTCACGATGACCATCACCGGGTTGGTGGCGGATATCTGGGGTGGGAAATCCGGGGCGCTCACCCGGCGCATCCTGGCGGTCGCGGCGATGCTGATTGGTGCCTTTACCGGGGGAGTGCTCGTGCTCAATGCGGGAATTCCGGTGGCGCTGAGTGTGGTGCTGCTGATTCAGATTGTGGTGCTGGTGTCGATGTGGGACCTGGCGCGCAAGAGCTAACGCCCGGTTTGCGCATCCCGGAATCATCGGTTAGAGTTTCACATAGCCACAGACCGCCGGTTCTGTTGTGGTGTGCAAACGCCACACAGCGAAGGTTCCCCAGGGAACGGCCCGCGTAGGTAACGAAAAGGATTTTTACAGCTGCCCCGTGCAAATGTTGTCTCCCGCTCCGGTACCTGTGCCGGAGCATTTTTTATGCCTCGGTGGGAAATGGTGCACATCGCTTCCGCGATGTGGGAACCAATACACAAGGAGTAAGCCATGGCGAACAAGGAAGCCGCGGTTGCCGAGCTCACGGAGAAATTCCAGAGCTCGACTGCCGTACTGCTGACCGAGTACCGCGGCCTCACTGTCGCACAGCTCAAGGCGCTGCGCGTTTCCATCAGTGAAGACGCAACCTACGCCGTGGTGAAGAACACGCTGACCAAGATTGCGGCCAACAACGCCGGCATTACCTCGTTTGACGACGAGCTTGCTGGTCCGACCGCCGTCGCTTTCGTTCACGGTGACCCCGTCGCCGTGGCAAAGCAGCTGCGTGCCTTCGCCAAGGCAAACCCTCAGCTCATCGTCAAGGGCGGTTTCTTCGATGGAAACCCCCTCACCGCTGCTGAGGTCGGCAAGCTCGCCGATCTCGAGTCCCGCGAAGTTCTGCTCGGCAAGCTTGCCGGCGCCTTCAAGGCCTCGCTGTTCGGAGCCGCTTATCTGTTCAACGCACCGCTCTCCAAGGCCGTTCGCACGGTCGAGGCGCTGCGTGAGAAGCAGGAGTCCGCAGCCTAGGTTCTACCTAGGAATGCGGTGAGTAACTAAGAAACTATAAGGAGAAACATCATGGCAAAGCTGTCTACTGAAGAACTGCTGAACGCGTTCAAGGAGCTCACCCTCATCGAGCTGTCCGAGTTCGTCAAGGCCTTCGAGGAGACCTTCGAGGTCACCGCCGCCGCTCCCGTTGCTGTTGCTGGTGCTGCTGCTCCGGCCGCTGCTGCTGAAGAGGCTGAAGAGAAGACCGACTTCGACGTTATCCTCGAGGCTGCTGGCGACAAGAAGATCCAGGTCATCAAGGTTGTGCGCGAGCTGACCTCGCTGGGTCTGGGCGAGGCCAAGGCTGTTGTCGACGGTGCCCCCAAGGCTGTGCTCGAGGGCGCAAACAAGGAAGCCGCCGAGAAGGCAAAGGCTGCTCTGGAAGAGGCTGGCGCAACCGTTACCGTCAAGTAATTTGGGCTCCGCGAGGAGCACTTACTTGAGCGTAATGCGCTGAGTCGATCTTCTGATCGCATTCGTAACGCGTGGCACCCCCGGGTGCCACGCGTTACCGCGTTAAATACCGGAATTCAGGATTTATATAGCTTGGCTATGTATTATGGATCCATGTCCAGTTCTGATTTATCCACCTCGCGGCGTGATCTGCACGCCATCCTGGGCGACCTCGTGTTTTCGGCACACCGACTCACCCGCATCGCCGCCCACTCCACCTCCAGCACCGAATCTCCGGCGATCTGGCGCACCCTCGACGCCCTGAACACCTCCGGGCCGATGCGCACCGGCGAACTTGCCCGGCACGGACGGGTGTCCCAGCCCACGATGAGTAAGATCATCCGGCTGCTGGAACAGCGCGGCTGGGTGGCCCGCGTGGCCGACCCGACCGATGCCCGCGCAACCGTGCTGGAACTCTCCGCCGAGGGCCGCGCGGCCCTGGCGAACTGGCGTGAAACCGTGCTGACCGCGCTCACCCCTCGGTTTGAGGCGCTTTCGGATGAGCAGCTGAATACGCTGGATTCCGCCGCCGGGATCCTCGCCGAGCTCGTGAGCATCTCCGGTTCGGTGGGACCGGGAGCTCCCGAGGTAGCCGAGCTGCCCGAGGAGGGCGAGCCTACCGAGTCCGTTGTGTCCGGCTCCGCCGATGCCGCGGGTTCCGGCTCCGCCGCCGACTCGGGTTCTGCCGATGACTCGGATTCCGACGCGTCCGCCGCCCGGGAGGCCCGCGCATGAGCGGCCACGCCACCACCGTACCGGACGCTCCCAGCATGTGGAAGCAGCCCACCGCGGTCTGGGCCGTGGTCTTCGCCTCGGTGATCGCATTCATGGGCATCGGCCTGGTGGACCCGATCCTCCCGGCCATCGCCAAGGATCTTGACGCCACCCCGGCCCAGGCTGAGCTCCTCTTTACCTCGTACCTGCTGGTCACCGCCCTGGCGATGTTCTTCTCCAGCTGGATCTCCAGCCGCCTGGGGGCCAAGCGCACGCTGCTGCTGGGCCTGGTCATCATCGTGGTCTTCGCCCTGGGGGCGGCACTCTCGGGCAGCGTGGACGAGATCATCGGCTTCCGCGCCGGCTGGGGGCTGGGCAACGCCCTCTTCATCTCCACCGCCCTGGCAACCATCGTGGGCGCCGCCAGCGGTGGTGCCGGCTCGGCCATCGTGCTGTACGAGGCGGCGCTGGGTGTGGGCATCGCCGTGGGCCCGCTGCTGGGTGGCCTGCTGGGGAACATCTCCTGGCGCGGACCGTTCTTCGGGACCGCAAGCCTGATGGCTATCGGGTTCATCGCGATCCTGACGATCCTCAAGAAGGACCCCGCTAAGCCTGCCCCGGTCAAATTCACCGCGGCCTTTAGCGCCCTGCGCCGCCCGGTCCTGGCCCTGCTGGCCGCCACCGCATTCTTCTACAACGTGGCGTTCTTTATCCTGCTGGCCTATAGCCCGTTCCCGCTGGAGCTCGGGGCCACCGGACTCGGTTTTGTGTTCTTCGGATGGGGTGTGGCCCTGGCGATCACCAGCGTGGTGGTGGCCCCGATCCTGCTGCGGCACTTCCGCCGCTCGCGGCTGCTGATGGTGGTGCTGACCGCCTTGACCGTGGATCTGATCGCCGCCGGACTCGTGGTCCATAACCGGACCGGGCTGATTATCGCGATCATCGTGGGCGGGTTGATCCTCGGTATTTCCAACACGGTGTTGACCGAGGCGGTCATGGAATCCACCGATCTGCCGCGCTCGGTGGCCTCCTCGGCGTACTCGGGTGTGCGGTTCCTTGGTGGCGCGGTGGCCCCGCCCGTGGGCGCGCTACTCGCCGCGGCGATCGCCCCCGCGGCCCCGTATTACCTGGCCGCGGCCGCCGCGCTGATCGGGGTGCTGATCCTGATCCTGGGACGCAAGGCCCTGGT
Source organism: Mycetocola sp. BIGb0189 (assembly GCF_024810155.1). Taxonomy (NCBI): domain Bacteria; kingdom Bacillati; phylum Actinomycetota; class Actinomycetes; order Micrococcales; family Microbacteriaceae; genus Mycetocola; species Mycetocola sp. BIGb0189. Next base: position 99,167 of record NZ_JANUED010000004.1, on the reverse strand, counting down.
TACCGCGGATGAGGGTCACGAAAGTGCGGCCGAGGAGGCTGCGGATATCGTGCTGGGGGATGCGGCCTAGTTGTGTGGTTGTGACGGCGGGCTCGGAGCGATCCGAGCCCGCCGTTTTGTGCCAGAAGACGATTTCCCTGATCCGGGCAGAAATATAACGAAGCCATGGGAATTCGGATAATGCGTTGTTCTGCTCTGGGCACGCTGTTAGGCTGACTGGCCTTAGCAGCCATCACTCAAAGGAGCGTGACTATGCCCAAAGCAGTCTTCCCCAGAATCGGCCTGCACCGTGAATCTCCGTACCCCTCGCGCCGCTCATCCCGAGCCCGTTCGCGTGTGGTCTTCAGCATCGCCGTCGCCGGCGTGAGTATCGGTGCCTTGACGGCATGTGGTGGTCCCGGAGGAGGGGGACCGGCCGCCGAAAACTCGAACACCGTGACCATCGCCACCAATATCGGTGGTGAGGAGGCGGCACAGTTGGAAAAGTCCTGGGCCACGTGGGCCAAGGACAACAACATCACCATCAAACTGAATACCGATAAGGGGTTTGAGCAACGTATTCAGTCGCAGGTTCAGGCCAATAAGACCCCGGATCTGGCGATCTTCTCCCAGCCCGGGTTGCTCGCCGACCTAGCGAAGAAGAAGGCCCTGCAACCGGCCAATGACGAGGTGCAGGCGGCGCTGAAAAAGAACTATCCTGCAGACTGGCAGCGCTATGGAACCGTTGATGGCACCGTCTACGGGGTGCCGATCCTGGCAACCGTCAAGGGCTTCATCTGGTATTCGCCCAGCCTGTTCGCCGAGCGAGGCTGGAACGTACCGGACACCTGGCAGGGGCTGCTGGACCTGACAGCCAAGATCCAGGCCGACACCTCCGCTCCGCCCTGGTGCGCGGGATTCTCCGCCGGCGCGGCCAGTGGCTGGCCCGGAACCGACTGGATCGAGGACGTGGTCCTGCGTCAGTCCGGTCCCGAGGTTTATGACGACTGGGTGGAAAACAAGATCCCCTTCAGCGATCCGCGCATTCAGTCGGCGTTTGAGGAGACCGGCAAGATTCTGTTAAACCCCGACTACGTCAATGCGGGATTCGGAAGCTCCACCTCGATCAACGCCACCGGCTATGGCGATGAGATTGCCGCCGCCTTTAAATCCGGCAAGTGTGTCCTCACCCACCAGGCCTCCTTCTTCGGCACCTTTGCCCAGAGCGCGGGGCTCAGCGTCGGGCCCGACGCCGACCTGTGGGCCTTCCCGACCCCGGGATTTGGTGCCGACGGCGGCAAGAACAACGCGGTTACCGGTGCCGGCGATACCGTAGCGGCCTTCAACACCAAGGCTGCCTCGGCCAAGGTCCTCGCCTATTTGGCCTCGCCCGAGTGGGCAAACTCCCGGGTCAAGCTCGGGGGCGTGATCTCGCCCAACACCGGGCTAGATCCCGACGCCGCATCGAGCCCGATCCTGAAGGAGTCGATTTCGGTTCTGCAAAACCCCGACATTACCTTCCGGTTCGATGCCTCCGACCTGATGCCCGCGGCGGTCGGCACCACCTCGTTCCTCACCGGAATCACCGACTGGATCGACGGGGGATCCCTACCGGATATCACCAGGAAAATCGACGCCAGCTGGCCCGTCAAGTAGCCGGTAGGGCGCACAATGCCTGAACTTTTTGACTGGATAGCCACGCTGCCGGTACTGCTTCAGGGTGTGGTCATCATCGCGGTGTTTGTGGCCGTGGTGGGACTGATCGTCCTGGCGGTGGAGTACCTTCCGCGGCCCGGCCGGGGCGGAACGATCTTCCGGATCTCCCTGGCCGTGCTGGTGCCGGTGATCATCCTGGCACTCCTGCACACGTACGACATCGCGATCGCCGCCGGCGCGCTGGTTGGGCTGGGACTGTTCCTGCTCGACCGGCGCGCCCGCCGGGGTGCGGGATCACTCCTCCAACTGTGGGCGTTTCTCGCCCCCGCCGGGGCGCTGCTGATCCTGGGCCTGGTGATCCCGTTTATCCGTACCGTGCTGTTTGCGTTTCAGGATGATTCGGGCACCGTATTTGTGGGCTTCGAGAACTTTGCCTGGATCTTCTCCAACCCGGACAACCTGATCACCGTGGGGAACACGCTGATCTGGGTGCTGGTGGCACCCGCGGCCTCCACCATCCTGGGTCTGATCTACGCGGTGTTTATCGATAACAGCCGGGGCGAGAAGATCTACAAGCTGCTGGTATTTCTTCCCATGGCCATCTCGTTTGTCGGGGCATCGATCATCTGGCGTCTGGTTTACCAGGCCCGTCCCGCCGATGAGGCACAGGTCGGCCTGATGAACGCGGTGCTGGGGATGGTGGGATTGGGGCCGGTGGATCCGCTCTCCAGCGCCCCCGCCAACACCTTTGCGATGATCGTGGTCTTTGTGTGGATCCAGGTCGGATTCGCGATGGTGGTGCTCTCCGCTGCGATCAAGGGGGTGCCCGCCGAGCAGCATGAGGCGGCGGCCCTGGACGGTGCGAGCGCATTTCGTCGGTTTACCCAGGTCACCATCCCCTGGATTCGGCCCACCCTGATCGTGGTGCTCTCCACCGCCTCGATCGCCTCGCTCAAGGTGTTTGACATCGTCATCGCAATGACCAACGGCCGGAACTCTTCCGGGGTGCTGGCGCAACAGATGTATGAGCGCTTCACCCTGGGAGAAAACGGGCGGGCGGCGGCGTTTGCGCTGTTGCTGTGCATTCTGGTGATCCCGCTCATCGTGATTAACGTCCGCAATCTTCGTCGCAGCAGAGAGGGGCAGTAACATGGCCGCGAGTACGGTGCTTGATCCCAATACACGCCCGAATCTCCCACCTGAGAAACCGCGGACGCTCGATCGGGTACGCGAGAAACTCAGCTCCAAAACCGCGACCATCGCCGCCCTGCTGATCGCGATTCTCTGGACGCTCCCAACGCTTGGCCTCCTGGTTTCCTCCTTCCGCACCCCCGATGCGGTGGCCACCAGCGGATGGTGGACGGCGTTTACCGATGGCGGGTTGACCCTGGATAACTACGAGGCGATCTTCGACCCGACCCGGGTGTACGTGAATATTGGGGAGGGCCTGCTCAACTCGCTGGCCATCACCATCCCCGGCGCGATCCTCCCCCTGGGGCTTGCGCTGTTGGCCGCCTATGCGTTTGCGTGGATTCCGTTTCGCGGGCGCAATTGGATATTCATCGGCATCTTTGCGCTGCAGATCGTGCCGATTCAGATGGTCATGGTGCCGCTGCTTCGGCTCTTCAGCAGTGGGGAGATCTTTGGGACCGTGGTGGTCCGGCCGCTCGGAGGTGACAGTGGGTTCGCCTCAATCTGGCTGGCCCATACGATCCTGGCGCTCCCGTTGACGATCTTCCTGCTGCATAATTTCATCGCCAGTCTGCCCAACGACCTGTTCGAGGCCGCGCGGATTGACGGTGCCGGGCACGGGCAGATCTTCCTGAGGATCGTGCTGCCGCTGGCGATGCCGGCCATCGCCTCGATCGCGATCTTCCAGTTCCTCTGGGTATGGAACGACCTGCTCATCGCGCTGGTCTTCTCCAGTAGCGAGCAGAACCCGATCACCGTCATGCTGACCAATATGGTGGGCACCCAGGGGCAGAACACCTATCTGCTTTCGGCGGCGGCGTTTATCTCGATCATCATTCCGCTGCTGGTGTTCCTGGGGCTTCAGCGCTACTTCGTGCGCGGGCTGCTGGCCGGGGCAACCAAGGGATAGGATGCGTTTCCACACACGGTGGCGGTGCCGCCGGGCGCAGGTGCGGTACCGCCGCGTCAGACACCCATACGGGGTGGGATTGTCTCGCCCGTGTGTCGGGGAAGCGGGAGTATGCTGACCGCATGAGTATGCGCGCAGCGAGGGTGACAAATAAGGGAGTCCGAGCCCCGGGACTCCGGGAAAACGCGGCCCGATGAGTATGCGGGGACCCGGCGGCGGAGGCGGCCGCGGCGGCGGACGGGTGAGCGGTGCGGACGAGTCCGCCCAGCGCGCCATGAACGCGCAGGCCCCAAAAATCCCGCACCTGCTGCGCCGAATCTTCACCCTGTTTGCCCCGTATAAACCCAAGATCATCGTCACGATCGCGTTGGTTCTGGTCGGGGCCGCGCTCTCGGTTCTCCCGCCGCTGCTGGTGTCCCGTGCGTTTGATGACGGGCTGTTCCCCAAGGACGGCACCCCGAACCTCCCGGTGCTGACCACCATCGTCATCACGATGATCGTCATTTTTGTGCTCTCCACCGCCCTCGGTGTCTGGCAAACCTGGCTCACCGCGACCGTGGGAAACTCGGTCATGGGCGACCTGCGGGTGCGCCTGTTCCGTCGCCTGCAGGAGATGGAGCTGAGCTTTTTCACCCGCACCAAGACCGGTGTGATCCAGTCGCGCCTGCAAAACGATGTGGGTGGGGTCTCCTCGGTCCTCACCAACACGATCTCCAGCGTGCTGGGCAACATCGTCACGGTGATCGCCGCACTGGTCGCGATGCTGATGCTCAACGTGCAGCTGACCATCATCGCGCTGATCCTGATGCCGGTCCTGGTCATCGCCCAGCGCCGGGTAGGCCAGGTGCGGGCGCGCATCGCGACCCAGACGCAGGAATCGCTCTCCGAGATGACCGCGATCACCCAGGAGACCCTGAGTGTCTCGGGCATCCTGCTGGCCAAGAGCTTCGGCCGTCAGGAAGCCGAGATCGGCCGCTACCAGTCGGCGAATAAGGTGCAGGTGGGCCTCCAGGTGCGCCAGCAGATGAGCGGCCAGTGGTTTTTCGCGATGGTCAACATCTTCCTCTCCTCGATCCCGGCGATCGTCTACCTGGTCTCGGGCTATCTGATCGCCGGCGGGGCGACGGATATTTCCGCCGGTGTGATCGTGGCCTTCACCACGGTGCAGTCGCGGTTGCTGTTCCCGCTGATCTCGATCATGCGGGTGGGCCTTGACCTGCAGACCTCGGGCGCGCTGTTTGCCCGCATCTTTGAATACCTCGACCTGAAGCCCGCGATCGCCGATGCGCCAAACGCGGTGAATGTGTCCCGGGCGAAGGGCCCGGCCGGGCAGATCGACTTCGACAACGTGACCTTCCGCTATCCCGATGCCTCGGAGAGCGAACCGGCGACCCTGGACGGGGTGAGTTTCAGTATCCGTCCCGGCCAGTTTGCCGCGTTTGTGGGCCCCAGCGGCGCCGGAAAAACCACGATCTCGTACCTGATTCCGCGCTTCTACGACTCCACCGGCGGGACCGTGCGCTTCTCGGGCACCGCGGTGACCGACCTGACCCACGAGTCCCTGGTTGAGCGCATCGGTGTGGTCAATCAGGAAACGTACCTGTTCCACGCGTCCATCGCCGAGAACCTGCGCTATGCCAAACCCGATGCGACCGACGCCGAGCTGGAGGCGGCCGCCCGCGCGGCCAACATCCACGACACCATCGCCCGTTTCCCCGAGGGCTACAACACCCTGGTGGGGGAGCGCGGCTACCGGCTCTCGGGTGGCGAAAAACAGCGGGTGGCCATCGCCCGGGTGCTGCTCAAGGATCCGCCCGTGCTGATTCTGGATGAGGCCACCAGTGCGCTGGACACCCTCTCCGAGCGGGTGGTGCAGCGTGCGCTGGAGCAGGCCTCGGAGGGACGCACCACCGTGGCGATCGCTCACCGGCTCTCCACCGTGGTGTCCGCGGACGTCATATTTGTGCTTGAGGGTGGGCATATCGTCGAGTCGGGAACGCACGAGGAACTGCTCGCTGCCGAGGGTTTGTATGCCCGTCTCTTCGCCGAGCAGATGCACGGCTAGCGGGCCATAATCGCCGAAACGTAACACTTGATTTCTGCCCGTTACAGTTAAGGTTGCGGACGACCATCCGCCGCCGCCCGAAAACCCCGGGTGCGAGTAAGGAATCACACACATGAAGTACGCAGAGTCCGTGGTGGACCTGATCGGCAACACCCCGCTGGTCAAGCTGAACCGGGTCACCGAGGGCATTACCGCAACCGTTTTGGTGAAGGTCGAGTACCTGAACCCCGGCGGCTCGGTGAAGGACCGCGTCGCGCTGAAGATGATCACCGAGGCCGAGAAGTCCGGTGAGCTGCTTCCGGGCGGCACGATCGTGGAACCCACCAGTGGAAACACCGGTGTGGGCCTGGCCCTGGTTGCCCAGCAGCGCGGATATCAGTGTGTGTTTGTCACCCCGGACAAGGTGGGTGAGGAAAAGCGCGACGTGCTGCGCGCCTACGGTGCCGAGGTGGTGGTGACCCCGACCTCGGTGAGCCCCGATTCTCCGCAGTCCTACTACGCGGTCTCGGACCGGTTGACCGCCGAGATCCCCGGGGCCTATAAGCCCAACCAGTTCTTCAACGACAACGGTCCGCTGAGCCACTACGAGTCCACCGGACCCGAGATCTGGCGCGACACCGACGGCAAGGTCACCCACTTCGTGGCCGGTGCCGGTACCGGCGGGACCATCTCGGGTGCCGCGCGCTACCTGCGCGAGGTGTCGAATGACGGCGTGCGGATCATCGCCGCCGATCCCGAGGGTTCGATCTACTCGGGTGGCACCGGTCGCCCCTACCTGGTTGAGGGTGTGGGCGAGGACATGTGGCCGGGTACCTACCATCCCGAGCTCGTGGATGAGGCGATCGCGATTGACGACGCCGAATCCTTCGCGATGACCCGCCGTCTGGCCCGCGAGGAGGGACTGCTCGTGGGTGGATCCTCCGGTATGGCCGTGGCCGCCGGACTCCGCGTGGCCCGGACCCTCGGCCCCGATGACGTGATGGTGATCCTGCTGCCGGATTCCGGCCGCGGCTACCTCACCAAGGTCTTCAACGACGGATGGATGCGCGACTTTGGGTACGACCACGGCGAGGGCGAGACCCTGGCAAGCGTGTTGCCCGCAGACGTGAGCGCCGCGCTTCCGCGCCTCGCCCCCGCGGACACCGTGACCGCCGCCGGCGCGCGTTTGCGCGAGCTCGGTCTGCCCGCCCTGCCGATCATCACGACCACCGCGGACCCGGTCCTCGGCGAGGTCTGGGGTGCGGTGCGCGAATCCGACCTGCTCGCCGGGCTGCTGGCCGGCGAGATCACCGCCGAGACGGCCGTGGACCGCGGCATCGGTGCGCCGATCGCCACCATCGGCTCGGGCCGCGGCATTGCCGAGGCACGCGTCGCCCTCGAGGAGCACGGCATCCTGCTGGTGCTGACCGACGGCAAGCCCGTGGCGATCCTGACCCCCGGCATCCTGATCGATGCCCTGGCCGCGAAGGCCACCGCATAATGAGCACCATCCATGGGGTTCCGGTGGCCGTGTTGGCCGCCACCGCGACCCACAACGTGTCCGGTGCCACCGGCGAGTGTCCGCGCTAATCGCCCCGTAACATCGCGTTTCGGGCGACCCCGTCGCCAGCCACTTTGGCGTGCCCCCGCACGCCCTCCCCGCGCCTCGCGCACACACGTTTTTTCCGAAAGGACACCCCATGACCCACTCCGAAGGCTTCGCCACCCGCGCCATCCACGCCGGCCAGGAATTTGATCCGACCACCGGTGCCGTGATCCCGCCGCTCTACCTCACCTCGACCTTCGTCCAGGCGCGGATGGGCCAGCTGCGCGGAGGCTACGAGTACTCCCGCGGCGGCAACCCCACCCGCACCTCGTTGGAAACCCAGATGGCGGCGCTGGATAACGCCAAGCATGCGATCACCTTCTCCTCGGGACTCGCGGCCGAGGACGGCCTGCTGCGCGCGATCCTGCGTCCCGGCGACCACGTGGTGATCGGCAACGACGCCTACGGCGGAAGCTACCGACTGATCAGCCGGATCTTCGGCCCGTGGGGCATCACCCACACGGTGGTGGACCTCGGCGACACCGCCGCGGTGGCCGCGGCGATCACCGATAACACCAAGCTGCTCTGGGTAGAGACCCCCTCCAACCCGCTGCTGGCGATCACCGACATTGCCGCGCTCGCCGAACTGGCCCATGCCAAGGACGTGCGCGTGCTGGTGGATAACACCTTTGCGACCCCGGTTTTGCAGCAGCCGCTGGCCCTCGGCGCGGACATCGTGGTGTACTCGACCACCAAGTACATCGGCGGCCACTCCGACGTCATCGGCGGCGCGATTGTGCTCAACGATGATGAACTGGCCGAGGCCGTGCGCTTCCAGCAGTTCGCCGTGGGTGCGATCTCCGCCCCGCTCGAGGCCTGGCTGACCACCCGCGGCATCAAGACCCTGCCGCTGCGCATGCGTCAGCACGGCGAGAACGCGCAGGCCGTGGCCGAGCTGCTGGAGTCGCGTCCCGAGGTCGAGCGTGTGTACTACCCGGGCCTGGAGAGCCACCCCGGACACGAGCTCGCCAAGAAGCAGATGAGCGGCTTTGGCGGCATGGTGTCCTTCGCCCTGCGTGGTGGACGCGAGGCGGCGATCGCGTTTGCCGAGAGCACCGAGCTGTTCCAGCTGGCCGAATCCCTCGGCGGCGTGGAATCGCTGATGAACTACCCGGCGCTGATGACCCACGCCTCGGTCGCCGGCACCGAGCTGGCCGTGCCGGACAACGTGCTGCGCCTCTCGGTGGGTGTGGAGGACGTGGCGGACCTGCTGGCCGATCTGGAGCGCGCCTTCGAGCGCACGGCCGCGCGGCTGGCCTAGAGTTCACCGTGGGGCTTCGCATGTGATCGCGGGCCGAACACTGACGTACACAACCGGGCGGATCCTCACTGCGAGGGTCCGCCCGGTTTCGTGTGGGCGAACCGAATCGGATGCCTCGGCCACGCAGAACGGGCGGGATGCCACGCTCAACGGTCACCGAGTGGGCGCCATACCCGAAACAAAGCCCGGAAACAGGGCGTCCCGCTCGGGGGACAACCGGTTACGAAGCGGTCATTCGGGCGCTGAGAACGGGCGGGGGTGGGCAAAAAATCGCGTGTTAGTTTGAGAAAATCATCCCCCACGCAGTTTCACTCAATGAGGAGAAGTACGTTCCGTGCACCCTCACTGTTTGCGTACCGAAACCGAGGCACCCGCATGACTTCCACCCTCGTCCCGCGTCGCGGGCTCCTTGAACGTCTGGGCCTGACCGCACCGATTGCGATCGGCCTGGCCGCGGTCACCGTCTTTTTGATTGGTGATGGCATCGAGTCCGTCTGGCTCGCCAACTACCTGCACACTACCGAGGGCTTCACCGTCGCCGAGGCCAGTGCGGTCATCACCGCCTATGGCATCGTGGTGGCCATCGCCTCCTTCTTCTCGGGTGCGCTGCCCGAGGCCTGGGGTGTGCGCCGCGTGATGACCATCGGACTGGTGGCCTTCCTCTTCTTCGCGGCCCTGTTCATCCTGGTGGCGCTGCCCTCGCAGAACCTCGGCCTGGTGATCGGGATCTACGCACTGCGCGGCATCGGCTATCCCTTCTTCGCCTACGGCTTCCTCACCTGGGTGCTCAACGCATCCGCCCCCGAGAAGCAGTCGCCGGTGGCCGGATGGTTCTGGTTCGCGTTCTCCAGCGGCATGCAGATCATCGGTCCGGCCCTGGCCAGCGTCCTGCTGCCCGGCGTCGGTGCCATCTCCACTCTCTGGGTGGGCTTCGCCCTGGCCGCGATCGGCGGCATCGCCGGCATCGCCTTCCTGGGTCGGACCGCGGCAAAGACCGAGTCCACCCGAGGCAACGCCACCGCGGCGCTGGCCCGTGGACTCTCGATCCTCTGGCGTCGTCCCAAGGTGTCGCTGCTGCTGATCGTCAAGGTGGTCAACCTCGCCGGTCCGCTGGCCGTGGCCGTGTTCTACGTGCCCTACCTGGTCTCCGAGATTCATCTGCCCGAGGCGCTGGCGATCAACGTGTTCACCGTCTACGGCATCTCGGCGGTGATTGGCAACGTGGTCTGGGGAAACCTGGGTAACCGGATCGGCTGGCATCGCTCAACCCAGTGGATCGCAACCCCGCTGTGTGCGCTGGGCATCTTCGCCTATTACTACATCCCGCAGCTGGTGGGCCCGAACTTCGCACTGATCGCCCTGGCCTCGGTGATCATGGGTGCCGGTGCCAGCGCGTATGTGCCGATGAACCCGCTGGCCATCGCGCACGGACACGGCGAGACCGGCGCGATCATGTCGGTGCTGAACCTGGGCGCGGGTCTCGCGGCCGTCGTGGGTCCGGGTCTGGTTGCCGCGCTGGTTGCGGTCACCGGATATCAGGGCATCGCCTGGGGGCTGATCGCGCTCTACGGTCTCGCGTTTGTCGTGACGATCTTCCTCAAGTTGCCCAATGAGGCCGAGCTGCGTAGCGCGCAGGCGGCCCAGCCGGCCGCGGTGCCGGTGGGCCACTAGTTCAGGAATTGAGCACTACCCGAACGCGGGCGGCTTCGGCCGCCCGCGTTTGTGGTTAGCGGGCCGAGTATCCGGCGCGGATCTCGGGACGGTGATCCGGCGTCGGGGCGGCGGCAATCTCCAGCTCCCAGCCGGGACGTGCTCCGGTGAGTGCCCAGGCGGCCTGAACCGCCCCGCCGTCGGCCACGTATTCGCCGGGGGTCGGGATGACCACCGGCACATCGAAGACCTGCGCGGCAATCCTCTGGACCGCGACATTCTGCGCGGCCCCGCCGATCACCAGGATCCGTCGGGCCGTGACCCCCTGCTCGCGGGCGGCATCCAGCCCGTCGGCCAGACCGCACAGCAGGCCCTCGATCGCCGCGCGGGCGAGGTTTGGTCGCACCGTGGAACCCAGCGTCATCCCAAACAGGGTCGCGGTGGCGTCGGGCAGGTTCGGGGTGCGCTCGCCCTCGAAGTAGGGCTGCAAGACCAGGCCGTCGGATCCCGGCTCGGCCTCGAGGGCCAGGCGGCCCAGCTCGGTGTGATCCACCCCGAGCAGCCCGGCAATCGCGTCGAGGATGCGGGCCGCGTTGAGCGTGCACACCAGCGGCAGGAATTCCCCCGAGGCGGCGGCAAAACCCGCGACGGTTCCGGTGGGATCATTGGGCGAGGCCTCGGTCACCGCAAACACGGTCCCGCTGGTGCCGATCGAGACCACCACGTCACCGCTCTGGGCCCCGAGACCGAGCCCCGCCGCCGCGTTGTCTCCGGCCCCACCGGCGACAACAATATGGTCGGCGATGCCCGCGGGATCGGCGGAGAGAGTGCCATCCAGCAGGCGGGCGTCGATTCCGGTGCCGGCGGCGGTGCCGGGGGCCACGATGGCGGGCAGGATCACGCCGGTGCCCGGTGTTCCGGCGGATCGTCCGGCTACCCCCAGCGCCCGGGCGAACAGGTCGAGGTCGTATTCGCCGGTGCGCGCCGACCAGTACGCGGTCCCCGAGGCATCGGAGACGTCGGTGCGCAGCTGCTCCAGGTCGGGCCCGAGCGGGCTTTCGCCGACGGGACCGTACCCGCGCAGTCGCCAGGTCAGCCAGTCGTGGGGGAGCGCGACCGCGGCCACCCGCGCGGCGTTTTCGGGTTCGGCATCGCGCAGCCAGCGCAGCTTGGTCGCGGTAAAGGAGGCTACCGGGACCACGCCCACCCGCTCGGCATAGGCCTCGGCACCGACCTCCTCGATCAGGTCGAGGGCCGCCTGGGCGCTGCGGGTATCGTTCCAGAGCAGGGCGTCGCGGATGACCCGGCCCTCGGTATCCAGCACCACCATGCCGTGCTGCTGACCGGCAACCGAGATCGCCGCGACATCGCTCAGCCCGCCGGCCTCGGTGATCGCGGTCCCCAGCGCCTCCCACCAGGCGGCGGGATCCACCGAGGTGCCCTCGGGATGGGATGCCCGGCCCTGACGCACCAGGCGCCCGGTCGCGGCATCACGAATAACAATCTTGCAGCTCTGGGTGGACGAATCGACACCGGCAACGAGGCTCATGGGGGTCCTTAGATCGGTGATGGTGGGTGGGCTGCTGAGCACCCCACCCACCATCGAGACTACTGCGAGGGTTTAGGCGCGGAAGCCCAGCAGGTGCTCCACGGCCAGCTGCTGCAGGCGCACGAAGCCGTAGCCCTGACCGCCGAAGTAGCGCTCGGGGGTGAAGTCCTCGTAGGCGGAGCGGTCGGCGATCAGATCGTCGTAGCTCTCGCCGGCGTTCAGGGTCGGCTCGGAGAGCTCGTTTACCCGGGCCGCGGCGAACGCCGCCTGAACCTCGGGGTCGGCGCGGAAGGCCGCGGCGCGCTCCTTGAACATCAGGTAGTTGGCCATGTTGGCGGCCGCGGAATCCCAGACCCCGGTGATGTCCTCGGTGCGGCTGGGCTTGTAGTCGAAGTGACGCGGACCGTCGTAGGCGGGGCCGCCGTTCGGGCCGCCGTTTTCCAGCAGGTCCACCAGCGAGAACGCGTTCATCACGTCGCCGTGGCCAAAGACCAGGTCCTGGTCGTACTTGATGCCGCGCTGGCCGTTGAGATCGATGTGGTACAGCTTGCCGTGCTCGATGGCCTGGGCGATACCGGCGGTGAAGTTCAGCCCGGCCATCTGCTCGTGACCCACCTCGGGGTTCACACCCACGAGCTCGGGACGGTCCAGGGTGTTGATGAAGGCGAGGGCATGACCCAGGGTCGGCAGCAGGATGTCGCCGCGGGGCTCGTTGGGCTTAGGCTCGATCGCGAAGCGGATGTCATAACCCTTGTCGGTGACGTAGTCGCCGAGCAGGTTGACGGCCTCGCGGTAGCGCTCCAGGGCCGCACCCACGTTCTTGGCCGAGTCGTACTCGCTGCCCTCGCGGCCGCCCCACATGACAAAGGTCTTGGCGCCGAGCTCGGCGGCCAGGTCGAGGTTGCGCAGTACCTTGCGCAGCGCAAATCGGCGTACCTCGCGGTCGTTGGAGGTGAAGCCGCCATCCTTGAAGACGGGGGCGGAGAAGAGGTTGGTGGTGACCATCGGAACCACGATGCCGGTGTCGGCGAGGGCCTGCTTGAGGCGGTCGATCTGCTTCTGGCGAGCGGCATCACTCGATCCAAATGCGAAGAGGTCGTCATCGTGGAAGGTCAGTCCGTACGCGCCGAGGTCGTTCAGGCGTTCGACGGCCTCAACCACGTCGAGGTCGGGACGGGTCGGGCCGCCGAACGGGTCGGTTCCGTTGTAACCGATGGTCCAGAGTCCGAAGGAAAACTTGTCGGCCTTGGTGGGCTTCATTGCCATGCTGGGTCCATTCATCGAGGGAGTTTGTTGCATTGAAGGACATATTACGACGGAATTGTTGTTTGCGCCACCAAAAAGGGTTGATGGGATAGGATTCGGGAGAAACTAAGGGGAAACTGTGAAACCCACGGGGAGTAATCTCGACGCCGTCCGCCGCCACAACCTCGGTCGCATCCTCGACCTGGTGCACCGGCAGGGCGCGCTCTCGCGCTCGGTGCTGACGCGCGAAACCGGACTCAACCGCTCCACCATCGCCGCACTGGTGGCCGAGCTGGTGGCGCGCGGGCTCGTGGTGGAGTCAAACCCCGATACCGAGGGGGTCGTGGGGCGGCCCTCGCCGGTGGTCTCCGCGAGCGACACCACGCTCATCCTCGCGGTCAACCCCGAGTTTGACGGGGTCACCGTGGCCGCGGTCACCCTGGGTGGCAGTGTTGTGGACCGTCTTCGTCGGGGATTCCGCTCGGGTCCCAGCGTGGCCCGGGTGGTTACCGAAACCACGAACCTGGTGACTGAGCTTCGCGCACGCCTGCCCGAGGGGGTGCAGATCGCCGGGATCGGTGTCGCCGTTCCCGCCCTGGTGCGCGCCTCGGATGGCATGGTCCGCCTGGCGCCCCGCCTGGGATGGGTGGATGCGCCGCTCGCCGAGCTGCTGGCCGAGTCCACCGGGCTGCCGGTCACGGTGGACAACGATGCGAGCCTGGGTGCCCGCGCCGAGCGCTACTTTGGGGCGGGCCGCGGAATCGACGACCTGATCTACCTCAACGGTGGTGCCTCCGGTATCGGTGGCGGGCTGGTCTTGGGGGGCCGTCCCATCCGCGGTGCCGGCGGTTATGCGGGGGAGTTTGGCCACACCTTCGGAACCGAGGGCGGGACCGCGCTGGAGCGGGCGGTGACCCGGGATGCCCTGGTGGCCGCGGTCGCCCCCGGTGCCGACATCGACGACGCCGAGCTGGAGCGCCTGCTGGGGGAGGCCTCCGTCCCGATTACCGCGACGCAGGCCGAGGTGCTGGGCCGGGCGCTCGCCGGGATGATCAACATTGTGAACCCCTCCCGTGTGGTCCTGGGTGGATTCCTGGGCATCATCGCCGCCCGTGAGCCCGAGCTGCTCGCCGCCACGGTCGCCAAATTTGCCCTGGTTCCGCCGGGGGAGCAGGCCGAGATTGTGCGGGCCGAGCTCGGTGCCGACCTGTTGCTGATCGGGGCGGCCGAGCCCGTCATCGATCGCCTGATCGCCGATCCCGCGCAGATTCCGCTGCGCTCCGAGCTCGTCGACGCGGTGGCCGCGGAAAAATAACTCACATAACGTCCGAACTAGCTTGGCCGTGGCGGGGGCGAGTCGATAGGGTTAACGGATTCATCGAATCGATTCGATCTTGTTGACTGTCCATCCTCCACAGCAAAGGACCCCGTGACCACCGTTGTACACCCTGGCGATGCGCTGAGCCGCCGCCAGCGTCTGGCCTACGTTTTCATCCTCGGAGCGCTGACCGCGCTCGGCCCGTTCACCATCGACCTCTATCTGCCCGCGTTCCCCACGATGCAGACCGACCTCGGGGTCAGCATGACCTCGATTCAGCTGACGCTCACCGGAACCACCGTGGGCTTTGCCATCGGCCAGCTCTTTATGGGGCCGTGGAGTGACCGGGTGGGGCGCCGCACCCCGCTGATGATCGCGACCGCCGTGCACGTGCTGGCCTCGCTGGGCTGCCTGTTCGCCCCGGACATCACGGTCCTGGCAATCTTCCGCGTGCTCCAGGGTGCCGGTGCCGCCGCGGGGGCCGTGGTCGCCACCGCAACCGTGCGCGACCTCTTTGGTGGCCGCCCGCTCGTGGTGATGCTCTCTCGTCTGGCCCTGGTCAACGGGATGGCGCCGATCCTCGCCCCGATGATCGGTGGCGCCCTGCTGCCGCTCATGCACTGGCGCGGACTGTTTATCGTGCTGGCCCTCTACGGCGTGGGCGTGATGGTGGCCGTAACCCTGTGGATCGTCGAGACCCTACCGCCCGAGCGCCGCCGCTCCTCGGGATTCAAGGCGACCGTGCTGGGCTACCGCTCGGTGCTCTCCGACCGCATCTACGTGGGCGCGATCCTGATCGGCGCGCTGAGCTTCTCGGGCCTGTTCGCCTACCTCTCGGCCTCCTCGTTCCTGTTCCAGAAATTCTTTGGGCTGAGCTCGACCGAGTACGGCATCCTGTTTGCGATCAACTCGGTGGGGATCGTCGCCGGGGTGCAGATCTCCTCGCGCCTGATGCGCAAGATCGGTCCGCCCTGGGTACTCGTGGGCTCCACCATCCTGCAGCTGTGTGCGGCGATCTCGATCATCATCATGGGCAATCTGGACTCCGGGCTGCTGGGCATCGAGATTCCGCTGTTTATCTTCATCATGAGCTGTGGATTCGGATTCCCGGCGGTGCAGGTTACCGCCCTGGCCCGTCACGGCGCGGCGGCCGGAACCGCGGCGTCGCTGATGGGGGCGGTGAACTTCGGTCTGGCCGGAATCCTCTCGCCGCTGGTGGGTCTGTTTGGTGGCGATGGTCCGGCGATGGGCATGGTCATGGTGCTCACCTCGGTGGCAGCAATCATCATCCTGTGGGCCGTGGTGCGGCCCAAGACCGTTCCGCCGCTCACCGACTAGTCACCGCTTATTCGCCTCGACGTCATCCCTGGATAACATCTGAGTGCTAGCCGGGGATGCCCGGTGCATGTCTTCGCCCCCGGCGCGTGGTTTTGTCCATGCCCGGGGGCTTCGGGCTAGCCTGAACGAATTATTGATTCGAGAAGGACGTGCCATGACAATCCGACAGCGACGCGCTCTGGGTATCACCGGGGTGGCACTCCTCGCGGCCTTCGCGATCATCCTGGTGCTCGTGGTCACCGGTGCCAGTACCGGATGGGACCGCACCTGGATGCAGGATTTGCTGCCCTGGAGGGAGAGCGTCCCGCTGGTGTCGGTGGCGCTGTTCCTCAACGTGTTTGGCAGCGGGGTGATCGGGACCTACGTGCTGCCGCTGCTGATTTCGGGGTTGCTGTGGTGGCGTCGCGGCCTGCGCACGGGGCTTTACTTCCTGATCGCCTCGCTGGTGAGCGCCCTGCTGGTGCAGCTGGTGAAGAAGATTATTGAGCGTCCCCGGCCCGAGGTGCTCATGGTCTCCGCCGATCACGGATCCTTCCCTTCGGGGCACACGGCGAACGCCGCAACCATGATGATCGCATTGGCCCTGATTTTTGGTCGCTGGTGGATCGCCTGGATCGGTACGATATACGTGGTGATCATGGCGCTCTCCCGCAACCTGCTGGGCGCGCACTGGTTCACCGACACCCTCGCCGGTGCCACGCTCGGCGCGGGAATTGCCCTGCTGGCCTGGCTCATCTTCTTCCGCCCCGGACGAGGCAAACACACCACCCAGCTTTCTCGCTGATCCCTCGCTGATCCCGCTGAACGGAGCCCCGCATGTCGGTCGCCACCCACCCCATTGCCGAACCGTTCTTCCTGGACTGCGACACCGGCATCGATGACTGCCTGGCCATCGCCTATCTCATCGGCCGCGGCGTCAACCTGGTTGGTGTGGGCACGGTGAGCGGCAACACCAGCGCCGCCGAGGCCGCCGAGAACACCGCGCGCTTCCTCGGGGCGCTCGGGCGCACCGACATTCCGATCGCCGTCGGGGCGCACCACCCGCTGGACGGGGTTTTTGCCGGAACCGTGGCGTTTGTTCACGGCGAGAACGGCATCGGAGACGTGGATCTGCCCGCCGTGGATGCCACCCGCGTCGATACCTCGGCCGCGCAGCTTCTGGTGGATCTGGCCCGGCAGTACCCCGGCACCCTGAAGGTTTTGGCAATCGGCCCGCTGACCAACCTGGCGATCGCCTTCGCGCTGGAGCCGCGCCTGCCCGAGCTGATCGGTGAGCTCACCATCATGGGTGGAGCCGCCCTCGCCCCGGGTAACGCGACCGCCGCCGCCGAGGCCAACATCTATAAGGACCCGGTTGCCGCCCACACGGTGCTGACCTCGGGATTCAACACGATCCTGGTTCCGCTGGATGTGACCATGGAGCACACCGTGGGGGCTACCGAGCAGGCCCGCCTGTCGGCTTCGACCCAGCCGGGTCTGCGCGCACTCGGCGCGATGCTCGACACCTACCTGGACTTCTACATCGGCGTCTACGGGGAGCGTCGCGCCTCGCTGCACGACCCGCTGGCCGCCGCCATCGCCACCGGCGACGTCTCGCTGAGTCTGGCCCCCGAAGCCTCCGTCGTGGTCGAGACCGGTCGAGGCCCCGCCCGCGGTCAGACCGTTGTGGACCTGCGCGGCCGCTACCGGAACTACGCCCTCTCGGTCAGCGCCGGTGCACTCAGCCGCGTGGTCCTTGAGGTGCCCGCGGATGCCGCCGACACCATCATGGCCGTGATCGAGCGAATCGACGCCCCGGCCGCCCCCGCGGCCTAACGCGCGGCCCGTTTACCTTCCCGGCACCCCACCCGATCGGTGGGGTGCTGCCCGAAATGGGGCGACACCGGTTACTGATTGTCCCGTGACAGCGCGCATCGGAATCGTTATGCTCATGCCATGAGCGCAGATGCCACCAATTCCGAATCCGTAGGAACACCCGCAGACGCACCGACAGCCGCCGCGCCTCAGGACGCCGCGGCCCTGGCCGAGGCTGCCCGGCGCGCTCAGGAGGAGGCCACCGCCGCGGTGGCCCGCGCGCAGGAGGCCCTGGCCGCGCTCGCCGCGGCCAACGCCGATGCGGCACCTGCCGCCGCGGCCGAGCCCGCCGCCCCGGCTGCTCCCACCGAGTCTGCTGCTGTCGTTGAGCCGGGTGCAACCGGGCCCGGGGTTGCCGAGCCTATTGCCGTTGCTCCTGCCACCGAGGCTGTTGTTCCGCCCGCTGTTCCTGCCGCCGAACCTGCCGCCGAACCTGCTGCCCCGCCCGCTGCTTCCGCCGAAGCCGTTGGCACTCCCGTGCCCGGTGCCCCGCTGAGCGCGGAGCAGGCGGGCGTGATCCGTGCCGGATATACGCTGGAAGGCGCGGCGCTCGAGGTGGGCGCGCTGATGAACGGCGAACCCGATCCGAGCGTGCAGGTGCGCATCCCGCTGGCCATGATGAACCGTCACGGTCTGGTGGCCGGGGCTACCGGAACCGGCAAAACCCGGACGCTGCAGGGTCTCGCCGAGCAGCTCAGCGCCCACGGTGTTCCGGTGTTTGCCGCCGATATCAAGGGCGACCTCTCGGGGGTCGCGACCCCCGGTGAGGGCAACGAGAAGCTCCTCAAGCGCACCTCGGCCCTGGGCCAGGACTGGACCCCGGCCAGCTTTCCGGTGGAGTATTTCTCCCTCGGTGGTGTGGGCACCGGGGTGCCGATTCGGGCAACCATCGCCGGCTTTGGCCCCACCCTGCTCTCCAAGGTTCTCGGGCTGAACGCCACCCAGGAGTCGAGTCTCGGCCTGGTATTCCACTATGCGGATAAGGCCGGCCTGGCGCTGCTGGATCTCTCCGATCTGCGCGCGGTCCTCACCTTCCTCTCCGGCGATGAGGGCAAGGCCGAGCTCAAGGACCTGGGTGGACTTTCGGCGGCGACCGTCGGGGTGATCCTGCGCGAGCTGATCACCTTCGCCGACCGTGGTGCCGACCGATTCTTCGGTGAGCCCGAAATTGATGCCGCCGAGTTCCTGCGCACCGCGGCCGATGGTCGTGGGATCATCTCGCTGTTGGAGGTGCCCGGGGTACAGGATCAGCCGGCCCTCTACTCCACGTTCCTGATGTGGCTGCTCGCCGAGCTGTTCCATACGCTGCCCGAGGTGGGGGACCTCGAAAAGCCCAAGCTGGTGTTCTTCTTCGACGAGGCTCACCTCCTCTTCACCGACGCCTCCAAGGACTTCCTCGCGCAGGTGGTGCAGACGGTGAGGCTGATTCGCTCCAAGGGTGTGGGTATTTTCTTTGTCACCCAGACCCCGAAGGATGTACCCGCCGATGTGCTCGCCCAACTGGGTTCGCGGGTGCAGCACGCGCTGCGTGCCTTCACCCCCGACGACGCCAAGGCGCTCAAGGCCACCGTGTCGACCTATCCCAAATCCGGTTATGACCTCGCCGAGGTCCTCCAGGCGATGGGGACCGGTGAGGCCGTGGTGACCGTGATGAACGAGAAGGGTGCCCCCTCCCCGGTGGCCTGGACCCGCTTGCGTGCCCCGCAGGGGCGGATGGACCCCACCCCGATGCCGCAGATTGAGGCGGCGATCGCCGCGTCCCCGCTGCTGGCGAAATACGGCACCGCGGTGGACCGCGAGTCCGCGCGCGAAATCCTCACCGCGCGCCTCGAGGCCGCCCACTCGGCGGCCGAGGCAACCCAGGCGGCGGCGGATCAGGCCAAGATTGATGCCGAATACGCCAAGCAGCAGGCGGCTATCGATAAGGCTCAGGAGGCCGCCCGCAAGAAGGCCGATGCCGAGTATGAGCGGCTGCTGAAAAAGACCGCGGGGACCGGGCGTTCCACCAAGTCCAACTCGCAGAAGAGCGTGCTGGAGGAGGTCCTGGGGTCGAAGGCGACCAAGAACATCCTGACCGGAGTGGTCGAGGGGATCTTCGGAACCCGTCGGCGTCGCTAGCGGATAACCTCGAGGCGGCCATCACCGGGTGTCCGGGATGGCCGCCTTTTTTTGCGCCAATTTAGACGATGCGCACACCCGTCTGACTTAAAAACATTAGGGAAGCCTAAACTAAATTCGGGATGAATTCTCATCCGCACCGCAGACGAGGTGGGCGCACGGTGAGGCACTATTTGGCGTGCGCTCGGCTCGATGAATCGCTGGGAGACACCATCAACATGCACAGCACACGCGCGGCGACGACGTTCGCCACCGTGGCCATTTCCGCCCTGATCCTGACCGGCTGCTCGGCCACTTCCGGGGGTGCCGCGGAGGATTCCTCGGCCCCGGCGGCGAGCACCGTCACGATCGAGGACAACTTCGGATCCATCGAGATCCCGGTCAAACCCGAACGCGTTGTTGCCCTGGATAACACCGTATTCAAAACCCTGAACGACTGGAACATCCCCCTCGTGGCTGCCCCCAAGGGGGTTATGGGAACGGCCTGGCCGAAGTATGTGGATGACGCGGCCGTGCTTGATATCGGCAACCACCGTGAGCCCGACCTGGAGAAGATTATCGAGGCCGAGCCCGACCTGGTGATCGGAGGCTATCGCTTCGGCAGCTACTACGAGGAGATCAAGAAGATGGCCCCGAACACCATCGAGATCAACCCGAGAAAGGATCGGGATGTGATCGCCGAACTCACAAGGCAAACCACCATTCTGGGGCAGATCTTCGACCGGGCGGGTGACGCCCGAACGCTCACCGATGGCCTGGACGCGGCGATCACCGACGCGAAGAAATCCTATGACGGCTCGGGAACCGTGCTGGCGCTGATCGTCTCCGGAGGCAAGATCGGCTATGTGGCACCGGTGACCGGGCGCAGCCTGGGACTGCTGTACCCGACGCTGGGATTGAAGCCCGCGATCGAGCAGGACGCCGAAAATACCTCCCACGGTGACGACCTCAGCGCCGAGGCCATCGCCGCCGCCAACCCTGACTGGATTGTGGTGCTGGACCGCGACGGCGGATTTGGTGAGGAGGGCTATGTCCCCGCCAAGGAGGTTCTGGAAAACGCCGAGGCGCTCAAGAACGTGCCGGCGATCCAGAAGTCGCAGGTGGTTTATGCGGATCCGTCCTTCTACTTGGACGAGGGGATCCAGTCCTACACTCAGCTTTTCGGCGACCTCGCCACCGCGTTCGCCGCGGCCAAGGCGTGACGCTGCCGCTGCCCGGCACGGCTGCCCGCCAGACCCCACCCCGTACCCGGATGCGGGTGCGAGGTGGGGTCTGGCTGGGTGTGGCCACCGCGGGGGTGGCCGGGCTGATTGCCGTATCGCTGAGTGTGGGTGTCTTCGACATCACCGGCGATAGTTTCGGGCCCGAAATGTTTTGGATTTCCCGGGTGCCGCGCACCGCGGCCCTGGTACTTGCGGGTTCGGCGATGGCGGTGTCGGGGCTGATCATGCAGATGATCACCCGCAACCGGTTTGTGGAACCCGGCACCACCGGTACCTCCGAGTGGGCGGCGTTGGGGCTGCTGGTGGTTACGCTCTGGGTTCCCCAGGCTTCCCTCGGCACCAAGATGGTGGTGGCCAGTGTGGCCGCGTTTGTGGGGGCGATGATTTTTCTGGCGATCCTGCAGCGTATCGCGCTGACCTCCTCGCTGATTGTGCCACTGGTGGGGATCATGCTCGGAGCCGTGGTCTCGGCATTCACCACCTACCTGGCGCTGACCACCAACATGCTGCAGATGCTGGGTACCTGGTTTATGGGCAGCTTCACCGGGGTCGTGCGGGGGCGCTATGAGGTGCTGTGGGTTGTGGGGGTGATCGTGATCATCGCCGTTCTAGTTGCCGATCGATTCACCGTCGCGGGCCTCGGCCGGGAGATCGCCACGAGTGTGGGACTGAACTACCGGCGCACGCTGATCCTGGGCACCAGCCTGGTGGCGGTGTCCACCGGTGTGACCACCGTGGTGGTGGGTTTTCTGCCCTTTTTGGGGCTGATCGTGCCCAATGTGGTGTCGATGATCCGCGGCGATAATCTGCGCTCAAACATTCCCTGGGTGTGCCTGGGAGGGATCGCAATCGTGATGGTGTGTGACATCCTCGGCCGGGTGATTCGGATGCCGTTTGAGGTCCCCGCCTCCATGATTCTCGGGGTGCTGGGGGCCGCGGTGTTTATCGCGTTGGTGTTGGGGGTGCGTCGTCGTGGCTGAGCGCGAGGCTGCCGACCGGATCGCCCCCGGTGCCGTGGGGTCGAGTTACCCGCCTGCGCCGCGCGAGGCAAGCCGGCGTGCCACCGCGCGAGTGCCACGGATCTGGCCGCGCTTTGTGATCCTGGGGGCCGTGGCGATCCTTGCCGCGGTGGGAGTACTGTGCTGGGGGATCGCCCCCGCACCGGGCAGTCGTGGATTCTGGCTGGTGGTGGAGCGGCGGGGGATCACGGTGGCCACGATGATCGTGGTGGCCGCGGCGCAATCGGTGGCGACGGTGCTGTTTCATACGGCCACCAGTAACCGGATTCTCACCCCGTCGATCATGGGGTTTGAGGCGCTGTACGTGGTCATGCAAACGGCCCTGGTCTTCTTCTGGGGTGCGCAGAGCCTGGCGGCCACCGACGGGCTGCTCAAGGTTGCGATCCAGAGCGTCCTGATGGTTGCCCTCGCGACCCTGCTCTATCGGTGGCTGTTCTCGGGCCGGTTGGGGAACCTGCACACGATGCTGCTGGTCGGGGTGATCCTGGGGATGGGGTTCGCCTCAGTTTCCACGTTTATGCAGCGGATGCTGACCCCGAGCGAGTTCGACGTACTTTCGGCTCGGCTGTTTGGCAACATGTCCAACTCCAATCCCGAGTACATTCCCTGGGCCACGCTGGTGATCGGGGCGGTGATCGTCTGTGTGTGGACCCGGCG
Organism: Mycetocola sp. BIGb0189; assembly: GCF_024810155.1. Taxonomy (NCBI): domain Bacteria; kingdom Bacillati; phylum Actinomycetota; class Actinomycetes; order Micrococcales; family Microbacteriaceae; genus Mycetocola; species Mycetocola sp. BIGb0189. Next base: position 76,549 of record NZ_JANUED010000004.1, on the reverse strand, counting down.
GCACCGGTTGGATGTGCTGGCGCTCGGACGAGAAACCGCGACCAACCTTGGACTCAACTTCCGGCGCGAGGTGACCGGGCTGCTGGTGATCACCGCGATCCTGATTTCCATCTCCACCACGATGGTGGGGCCGCTGACCTTCTTCGGATTTATCGTGGCGACCCTCGCCTATCAGCTCACCGGTTCGTCCAGGCACGCGCTGGTCTTGCCGTTTGCGTTTCTGCTGGGGCTGGTCACGCTGCTGGGTGGGTACTTCATCCTGCGCCATATTTTCTCCGCCGCCGGCGTGCTCTCGGTCATCATCGAGTTTGTGGGCGGGCTCTTTTTCCTGATCTATCTCCTGCGAAAGGGGCGTCTATGATCACGCTCACCAATGTGTCCAAAAGCTATGCGGGTAAGCGGGTGCTTGGCCCGATCTCGCTTGAGCTCCCGGCGGGCGGGATCACCGCGCTGGTTGGTCCAAACGGCGCGGGGAAATCCACGCTGCTGACGATCATGGGCAGACTGCTGGAACCGGACACCGGCACGATCGTGGTGGGGGAGGCCAACGTGGCCACCACCCCGAGTCGCGAGCTGGCGAAGGTGCTCTCGATTCTCCGGCAGGAGAACCACTTCATCACCCGGTTGACGGTCGCGCAGCTGGTGGCGTTCGGCCGGTTCCCACACTCGCGTGGCCGCCTCACGGCCGTGGATCATGCGCATGTGGAGAGCGCGCTGGAGTTTCTCAGTCTCACCGATCTGCGCGATCGCTTCCTGGATGAGCTCTCCGGTGGTCAGCGTCAGCGCGCGTATGTGGCGATGGTGCTGGCCCAGGACACTCGCTACATCCTGCTGGACGAGCCGCTCAACAACCTCGACATTCACCATGCGGTGGCGATGATGCGGCAGCTACGCCGGGCCGCCGATGAGCTGGGCAAGACCTTTGTCATCGTGATCCACGACATCAACTTTGCCTCGGCCTATGCGGACCGGATCGTCGCGCTGCGAGACGGCGAGCTGGTGACCGTGGGAACGCCCGAGGAAACCATGCGTGACGATGTGCTCGGGGCGCTCTTTGATACCGAGGTGCGGGTGCGCCGAGATGGCCCGTACCCGCTGGCCGTGTACTACCGCTAGGCGAGGAGCTGGCTGGCCTGGCCTGGGTTCGTGGCGGGGGGGGGGCTAAGCGAGGAGCTGGCTGGCCTGGCCTGGGTCCGTGTCGGGGGGAGGCTAGGCGAGGCGGAATGGGCTGCGTTCGTACCAGTAGAGAAGATCGGCATGATTGCGCTGCATCTCATCCAGCGTGAAGGGATGGGTGGGCCGGGTGCATGCGCCGGGGAGGGCGGCGGCGAAGCGGTCGATCTTTCCACGGGACCAGTATTCGCCGCGCATCCGGCAGAACAGGCGGTCCTCGGTATCCAGGACAAACAGTTGCGGGGTGGGCCGGGAGGCGAGGGAACGGTGGAGGTCGAGCACCACGTGGCCGCCGATCCGCTCGGTGGGGAGGAACGTTACCCGGCCCAGGAAGCCGCGCTCATGTAGGCCGTCCGCATCCAGCCAGATGGTGGTGCGGGCATAACGGATGCCCGCGAGCGCACCAAGCAGAAGGAGGCCCAGGTGCACGATGAGGACGGCCGTCAGCTCTCCCGAGCCTCCCGCGAGCCCGTAGAGCAGGATGAAAAACGGCAGCATCACCACGGCATACACCAGGTAGGCGCGCCAGAATGCCCGGCGGTCCGGGTGGCCCACGAGGGGCAGCGTGGCGTGCTCGGGCAAGGCTTCTCCGTTCTCTGACCTCACCCTAGCCGGTTCGTGGGTCGCCTGGGAACCTCGGTTTAGCCCACCTTGACAGCCTGCAGGGTGTAGCTCAGTGGGAGGCGTTCGGGGTGTTCGATGAGCGCCCACTCTCCGCCGTCGATAAGGTGCATGCGTCCGGGGATGGCTTCCCAGGGGACGCTGCGGTGTTCCTCGAGGGCGGTCAGGGTGAGGCCCTCGGCCAGGAGGGCTCCGATGATCTCGCCCAGGCCGTGGTTCCAATCGTGGGAGATCGTCGCGGTGAGCTTTTCCTCGGTCTGCACGTACGTGGAGTCCTCGTCCCAGACGGTGGGTTCGGGCTGTTCGAAATAGGGGAAGCCGAGCTGGAGGCCCTCGGTCTTGCTCTCGTCGATGGCCCAGAGCATCGGGTGGCCCTCGCGAATGAAGAGCCGGCCACCGGGGGCCAGCAGGGTTGCGACCGTGTGCGCCCAGGCTCGCACATCGGGCAGCCAGCACAGTGCGCCGATTCCCGTATAGACGAGGTCGAAGGATCCGGGTTCGAGCACCTCGGGGGCCAGATAGACATCGGATGCCACAAACTCGATGTCGTTCCCCGCTCGACTGGCAAGCTCGCGGGCACCGGCGATCGAGGCGGGGGAGAGGTCAAGCCCGGTGAGGGGTGCGGCTCCGAGGCGGGCGAGTGAGAGGGTGTCGGTGCCGATATGGCACTGCAGGTGCACGGTGCGCAGCCCGGTGATGTCGCCCAGGCGTTCGCGATCGTAGGCGACCACATCGGAGATGCGAGTGGGATCATCGATCAGCGCCTGCACCGCATAGTCGGGCGATCCGAGGTGCAGTGGCGCGCGTGCATCCCAGTTGGCTCGGTTCACCTCGCGGGAGGCCTCGGGGAGGGGAGAGCGGGGGTGGTCGGTCATGCGGGCTCCTTTTTAGCTAGCGGATGCTCGATGGCCGAGCCTTCCAGGCTAGCGGGGACCCGGCATATCCGCGAGTGCGGAGATGTTATCTGGCGGGTGGAGCCGGGGGATCGAGTGGGGGTCTGCCCGAAGTGTCCGAGGGGGCCGCGCCCTCGCGGGCGCGCTGGGTGAAGGTGCCCGCGGTGACGGCGGCGAAGGATCGGGCGAGGATGTCTTCGAGAACCGAGAGGTTGGTGCGGTCCAGGCGGGCAATGTACAGGCAGCCCACGCCGGTTTTATGCGGGCCGAGGCCGGCGAGTTCGGCGGCATAGGTGTCGATCCCGTCGGGGAGATAGATCACGCTGGCACCGGCGCGGGGCGCAAATCCCGCGGCGGGTGCGGTCCCCGAGTGTCCGCTGGCATAGCGGTAGTGGTACTCGCCAAAGCCGATGATGCCCTTCCAGAGGGTCGGTTCCAAACCGGTGATCTCGCGCAGCATCTCGATCAGGGTGAGGGCGTCCGCGCGCCGTCCGGCGTGGGCGACCGCCTCGACGCGCTCGGCGATCTCCGGGGGAAGGTGCAGCGTCATCGGGTTCCTCTCGTCCGGGTGTCTGTCAGCCTACGCGACCTTTTTAAACTTTAAAGTACAAAATAGGATACGCTGGCCCCATGGGAAGACCGCGGACATTTAACGAGGACAGTGTGCTGGATGCGGCTGCCGGAGAATTCCGACGCCGAGGATTCGCCGATACCTCCACCGAGGAGCTGTGTGAGGCCACGGGCATGGGTCGAGGCAGCCTGTATAACGCATTTGTGTCAAAGGATGAGCTGTTTCGCCGCGCGCTTGATCGCTTTATCGCCGAAACCTACGCGGCCTCGGCTGAGATTATGGAGACCGAGGATACTCCGGCCTTCCGGCGCTTTGAACTTCTGCTGGATCGCGTGATTCAGGAGGAGGTGGATGCCGCCGCCTCGGGAGGCGCCGCCGGGTGCATGGTGGTCGGGACGCTGCTGGCACCGGATCTGCGTGCTCGCGATTCACACGTGGCCGAGTCGATCGCACGCGATGTAAACATGCGACGCAGGCTGCTGGCCTGGGCCGCATCGCAGGGGCACATCGATGGCTCCATCTCGGTCGATGTCACCCCGAATGATGCCGCCTGGCTGGTGATTGGGCTGATCAACGGTATTCGGGTGAATGCTCAGGCCGGGGCTTCCGGTTCCGAGCTCGCGGCATCCGCACGACTGGGGTTGCGCGCGCTGAGCGCACGCTAGCGCCCGGGTCGCGAATTCCCTCGGGGTTACACCCGGGGTTTCCCATGCCCTCATTTTGTACTTTCGAATAAAAAAAGGAATCTATGTCTCGTTCGATCTATCTCCTCGCGGTGGGCATCTTCGCCCTGGTGACGAGTGAGTTTGCCGTGAGCGGCCTCATGCCGCAGATGGCCGCGGGGCTGGATGTATCCGTGTCCCAGGTGGGCTATCTCGTCACCCTGTTCTCCCTTGCAATGTCTGTGGGTGGCCCAATTCTGGCGATCCTGCTGTACCGCTGGCGTCAAAAGAGTGCACTGATGCTGCTCTTTGCCCTGTTCCTGGTGGGTAATGTGATCGCGGCTTGGGCACCCAACTATGCGGTGATGGCGGCGGCGAGGGTCGTGACGGGTGCCGCATCCGGTGCGTTTATGGGGGTCGCCGTGACCGTGGCGGGGGCGATGGTTGCCGAGCAGCTGCGTGGCCGTGCGGTGGGTATCGTGATGCAGGGCCTGATGCTGGGCACCGCGTTTGGTCTCCCGCTCGCCACCTGGATGGGCGGGCAGTGGGGATGGCGGGCGACCTTTATTGGCATCGGGGTGCTGACGCTGATCGTGGCGGTGGCCACTCTGATGATCGTTCCGGCGAGGGTGGGAGGCCGGGCGACCGAGAGCCTTCTGGCGGGCCTGACCGTGTTCCGAAATCCGCGGCTCTGGGGGGTGATGGCAACCTCGACCCTCATCATTGGTGGCGCATTCGCCGCCTTCTCCTACTTCACCCCGATTCTGCAGGAACTGGCCGGGTTTGATCTGGCGATCATCCCGCTCCTCCTGCTCGGTTACGGCCTGGTCACCGTGCTCGGTACCGAGATCGTGTCGCGATTGGCAAGTCGGTATACGCTTCCGGTGTTGGTGATCGGGACCGGACTCAGTGCGCTCGCCCTGGTGGCCTTCGCGATCTGGGCCCAGGTTCCGGTGGTTGCCGTTGCGGCGATGCTGATAGTTGGGTTGGTGGGGGTCACCATGAACCCGGCCATGACCGTGCGCGTGCAGGGGGTGGGTGGGCCCGGCGTCCTGGTGAATACCGCGCACCTCTCGATGATCACCCTCGGGGTCGTGATTGGGTCCGCCGCGGGCGGCATCGGGATCGATGCCTTCGGGCTCCGCGCCCCGCTCTGGCTGGGGGCAGGCATGGCGGCGCTCGCCGTGCTGGTGATGATTCGACCGCTGTTAGCGACCAAATCACGCCACTCCTGAGAGCTGCGGCGACACGGGCAGATCGTGGACAAATTGTTTTCACGGTTGATATTCAGCAACCAAAAAACACGTCCAGCGCGCGGCCGGTGAGGCCTGCGCCCACGGCATGATTGTGGGCCGCGGGGGAGCGGTCCGGATATCGCGTGAGCGGGAGTTCGGGGAACCACCGCCGGCCGGATCGACCCCATAAACGCGAAAATCCCCTGGCTAACCAGGGGATTTTCGATGGCGGAGAATGGGGGATTCGAACCCCCGAGGGCTGTAACACCCAACACGCTTTCCAAGCGTGCGCCATAGGCCACTAGGCGAATTCTCCAACTGCATTGCACGAGGCAACGTGAACATCTTACCCAGAAGGTGGGCGCAGTTCCTAACTGAGCGCGTCGGGCGCGCCGGATCCGACAGATCGGCATCGTTCAACACCCCCGGGCCTGTTGTCCAAATGTGATCCGGGATAAAATCGGGTAAGCTAACAGATGACTCCTCGCGTGGCGTCATCCAGGCCAACTCCCCCAGGACAGAAATGTAGCAAGGGTAACCAGGCTCTGGCGGGTGCGCGAGGGGTCGTTTGCTTTCCGGGGAGCTATCCGCCGCCCGGAAGGTAAGAGGAACACCCACCCGTACGGAGCGTAATGGCGCAGAGTATCTATATCACCGCGGCCGAAGGCCACACCGGAAAATCTACGGTTGCACTGGGGGTTCTTGACGCGCTGAGCAGGCGCGTGCCCCGTGTCGGAATTTTCCGTCCAATCGTCCGCATCGATGAGGACAGCGATCGAGACTATGTGCTCGAGCTGCTCGTCAACCACGAAAGCGTGTCGCTCGACTACGACGACTGCGTGGGTGTGACCTACGAGGACGTCCACCGCGACCCCGACGAGGCGCTCGCCAATATCGTCGCCCGCTATAAGGCGGTCGAGGCCCTGTGCGACGCCGTCGTGGTGCTCGGCTCGGACTATACCGACGTTGCCGGCCCCGCCGAGTTTGGTTTCAACGCGCGCATCGCCGCGAACCTCGGTGTCCCGGTCCTGCTGGTCCTCGGTGGCCGCGAGGGCCCCGGTACCGGCGAGGAGCTCGGCCTGTCCGCCGCCCGTGAGCCCGATGACATGCGTCAGGTCATGGAGCAGGCGATCCAGGAGCTGCACAGCGAACACGCGCACCTGCTGGCCGTGGTGGCCAACCGTGCCGAGGCCGCGCGCTCGGCCGAGATCGTTGAGGCGATCGAGAGTGCGCTGCCCGAGAGCGTGGGCCCGCGCGTTCCGGTGTGGGCCATCCCCGAGGATCCGTTCCTCGTCGCGCCCAGCATGCAGTCCATCCTGAACGCCGTGGACGGCACCATGATCTCCGGCGACAGCGCGCTGCTGCGTCGCGAGGCGCTCGGTGTGGTCCTCGCCGCGATGTCGATGGAAAACGTGCTGCCGCGCCTGACCGAGGGTGCCGTTGTCATGGTCCCCGGCGACCGCAGCGACGTGCTCCTGGCCGTGCTGCTCGCCCACGCCTCCGATAACTTCCCGTCGATCTCGGGCATCATCCTGAACGGTGGATTCGAGCTTCCAGAACCCGTGCAGCGTCTGCTGAACGGTTTGAAGTCGGTCACCCCGATCATCGCGACCGAGTACGGCAGCTACCAGACGGCCGTGCGGATCACCCGCACCCGTGGCCGCTTGGCCGCCGAATCCCCGCGGAAGTATGACTCGGCGCTAGCCCTGTTTGAGCAGAACGTCGAGGTGGATCGCCTCCTCGACCTGCTGCAGGTTTCCACCACCGGTGTGGTCACCCCGCTGATGTTTGAGTACGGCCTGATCGAGCGTGCTCGCCAGGCGCGCCGCCACATCGTGCTGCCCGAGGGTGGGGATGACCGCATCCTACGTGCCGCCCACATTCTGCTGGCCCGCGAGGTCGCCCGGATCACCATTCTGGGTGAGCCGTTTGAGGTGCGCTCGCGCGCGATCGAGCTGGGCCTGGACATCTCGCGCGCCGAGGTGCTCTCCCCGTTTGATCCGGTCCTCACCATTCGGTTTGCCGAGGAGTATGCGCGCCTGCGTGCCCACCGCGGCATGACCGTGGAAAAGGCACGCGAGGTGGTCAACGACGTGTCCTACTTCGGCACGCTGATGGTCCACCTGGGCCTGGCCGACGGCATGGTCTCGGGTGCCGCGCACACCACCGCACACACGATCCGTCCGGGCTTTGAAATCATCAAGACCCGTCCGGGTGTGAACGTGGTTTCCAGCGTGTTCCTGATGGCCCTCGCCGACCGCGTGCTGGTCTACGGTGACTGCGCCGTGATTCCCGACCCCGATTCGCCGCAGCTCGCGGACATTGCCATCTCCTCGGCCGAAACCGCGACCCAGTTCGGGGTCGAGCCGAAGATCGCGATGCTCTCCTACTCCACCGGAACCTCGGGTTCGGGCGCGGACGTGGAGAAGGTGCGCGCGGCCACCGAGCTGGTGCGTGAGCGTCGCCCCGACCTCGAGGTGGAGGGGCCGATTCAGTACGATGCCGCCGCCGATGCCGCGGTCGCCGCGGCCAAGCTGCCGGAATCCAAGGTTGCCGGTCGGGCCACCGTGTTTGTGTTCCCTGACCTCAACACCGGAAACAACACCTATAAGGCCGTGCAGCGTTCTGCGGGCGCGGTTGCCATCGGACCGGTCCTGCAGGGACTGAACAAGCCGATTAATGATCTGTCCCGTGGGGCCCTGGTCCAGGACATTGTGAACACCGTAGCAATCACCGCCATTCAGGCGGGTGCCGCGGCCACGAACGAGCAGTAAGGAACACCATGTCCGCGGTTTTGGTAGTGAACTCCGGGTCCTCTTCGCTGAAGTATCAGCTGATTGAGATGACCGGCGAGCAGGTTCTCGCCTCCGGTTTGATCGAGCGGATCGGCGAGGACGTCGGGGTGGTCAACCACCGCAACGTCGAGGCCGACCCCGACAACCCGATCGTCTCCGAGGAGCCGATCAAGAACCACGTTGATGCCTTTGCGGTGATGCTGGCCCGGTTCGCCGAGCACGGCCCGTCGATGGAGGAGCACCCGGTCCTCGCCGTCGGTCACCGCGTGGTGCACGGCGGAAAGCGCTTCTTTGAGGCGACCCGGATCACCGATCTGGTGAAGATCAACATTCAGGATCTGGCCGAGCTGGCCCCGCTGCACAACCCGGCAAACCTCGACGGGATCGTCGCGGCCGAGCGGGCCTTCCCCAGCGTCCCGCACGTGGCGATCTTCGACACCGCGTTCCACGCGACCCTGCCCGAGAAGGCCTACCGGTATGCGATTGACCGCGAGCTGGCCGACCGCCACCGCGTGCGTCGCTACGGGTTCCACGGCACCTCGCACCAGTATGTGTCGCGGGCCGCGGCCGAGTTCCTGGGTAAGGATGTGACCGAGCTCAACCAGATCATCCTGCACCTGGGAAACGGTGCCTCGGCCACCGCCGTGCGCGGCGGCGAATCCGTGGACACCTCGATGGGATTCACCCCGCTGGAGGGCCTGGTCATGGGCACCCGCAGCGGTGACGTGGACCCCGCGGTGCTGGTGCACCTGCAGCGGGTCGCCGGACTGTCGGCGGCCGATATCGACACCCTGCTCAACCGCAAGAGTGGTCTGCTGGGCCTGGCCGGTGCCGCCGATATGCGCGACCTGGAGGCCCGGGCGGCCGAGGGTGATGAGATTGCGATCACCGCACTGGATGTCTACAACCACCGCCTGCGCGGCTACGTGGGTAAGTACTACGTGGATCTGGGACGGGTGGATACCATCGTCTTCACCGCCGGTGTGGGCGAAAACAGTGCCCCGGTTCGGGCCCGTGCGCTAGCGGGTCTCGAGCGCCTGGGCATCAAGATTGATCCCACCCGCAACGAGGGCCGTGGCGGTCCGAAGATCATCTCCACGGATGACTCCGAGGTGACCGTGCTCGTGGTTCCCACCAACGAGGAACTGGAGATCGCCCGCCAGACCCTGGCGGCCATCGAGGGCTAGTCCGCTTAAAACACCGAGGCCGCGGAGGGGAAACCCTCCGCGGCCTCGGTGTTTTATCGCCCTAGGACGCCGGTGCTGTACCGGTCTTAGGGAGACGGGTACTGCCCGATGCGCGGGTGCGCGGACGAGAAGCCAGCGAGGGGGTGGGCACAAGTTCGCGCTCCTCCTCGGCCGGAGCATCCGTCTTTTCCGGGTCCCGATCACCCTTCGGGGCCTTCTTGGCGGCGGCCTTGTCCGCGGGGACCGGCTTCGCAGCGGAACCGGAGGTATCCGATTCGCGCGCGGTGTCGGGTCCCTCGACCTCGCTGCGGGCCTCACGGTAGCCGCCGTGAATGCGATCCAGGAGGCCCTTCCACGTGCGGTCACGGATGAAGATGAAGTCAATCGCGATCATCGTGAGCGAGAACCAGGGCAGACCCATGGTCACACCGATTCCGATGTGGAAGCTCATGATCGCGATCAGCGCGATGATCCGGGTCGGGCGGGTGAGCAGCATCAGCGGGAAGCACATCTGCATGATCATCGAGCCAACCGTGAGGAAGGCCACCAGCGGTGCCCAGGTGGTGATCAGCTCGGACAGGAACGGCCAGGTGCCAAACCGCTCGGTGGAGAGCGGGTTGTAGATCGCATACCCGCCGGACCAGGGGGTTCCGCCGGCCTTATAGAGCGCGCCGGACACGTACACAAACGACACCTGAGCGGTCAGAATCACCAGCACCAGGTTGTGGAACAGGTTGCTGATCTCGCGCGGCAGGATCCGCGGAGTGCCGTTCTTTCGGCGGCGACGAGCATCCAGCGACCAGCGGCCCGAAACATCGGCAAACAGGAAGAAGAACAGGGCGATGCGGTACATGTTGTCACCCTGATCGCCAATCATGTCGTTGGCCTCGATGAAGCTGACCCACAGCACAAAGTAGATCGGCAGCACGATCTTGGTGCGCCAGCCCAGGATCACCAGGACCGCAAGCAGCATCAGCAGGACGTACAGCGCCGTATAGGCCGCATCGTTGGTGATCGCATTGTGGAACCAGCTGAAGATCCAGATCTTGGGGAAGTCGCTCTTGATGTTGGCGACCTCATCGTTCCACACCGATCCCGAACCAAACGAGTACAGGCGGGTGCGGAAGTTTGTCAGCAGCAGGCCGAGGCCGGTGATGCCAAAAACGATGCGGGAGACGGCGATACCGTAGCGGGCCTTTTTCGAATCCAGCAGCCAGGATTCGGCGAAGTTCCATCCGCGAACCGGGAGGGAAATCAGCAGCTTCCAGCCATCACGGATCAGACCCGCAAGCATCGTGCCGATGGTGCGCAGCCACTGCTGCGGGCTCAGGCGAGTCTTCTCGCTCATTTGTTGATCCCCTCATACTGAGCGCGGAAAATATCGCCGAAGGCCTGATCGGACTGGCCCTCCTTGGTCAGGTCGGCCCGCCAGCCGATATCGGCGATCTGTGCGGCGGGACGCTTGGCGTCGGGATTGTTACGTTCGGCAAACGGGATGACGTTGGTTCGGCTCACCCGGAACTGCACCCGATCCGGGGTACCCCACAGCGCGGTGGCGACCTGGGTGGCGTAGGCGCGGGCCATCCGGTCCGCGAAGAGGTAGTTGTTGACGGCGACGTTCTGGCCGCCTCCGCCGAGAGCCTCGCTCATCCGAGCCTCGGAATCGTCACCCTTGAAATAGCCCAGGGCCACGACCTTGCGCTGCTCATCGGTCAGCGCGTCATAGCGCCCCTTGACGGTACTGGCAAGCTCGCTGGTCTGGATTCCGGCGCGCGGGGGGAACAGGTTGTTGCGGATCATCGAGAGCTCCACGGCGGTGGCATCCACCCAGTCGTGCAGCTCGGGTTCGCCGCCATCCTTGGAGGTCCAGGCGCGAACTTCAAACTTATAGTCGCCATTGATCGGCTCGGGAGCAAAGACGCTCCAAGACTGGCCGAACATGGGGATCATGTAGCTGGTGAGCGCGTTGCCGGGGACAACATCGCGCAGGGGCGTGGGCGGGGCAATCCACAAGAATGAGGCCAGAACGTGCCAGCCGGTGAAGAGAAGGGCCACAACGGTGACGATGCGGATACCAAGGGAGCGGGGAGATCGAGTTTTTTTACCCATGGCTGGAAGCCTTTCGAGAAAACCTCGTGCCGACCGGGGGCCCCGGCCGGCACGAGGGGAAGAGCCGGTGCCGGGACACTCAGGGTGTCCCGGCACCGGCGGGGGAGACTAGTCGGAAACCTCCTGTTCCCGACGGTCACGGGTGCGCACCTGGTGGGTCAGCAGCGCGGCACCGAGCAGGAGCACGAGGGTCGCGCCACTGATCAGGAACCACGGTACGTCGTTACCGGTGCCCGGGAGCCAACCGCTGGAAACGGTGGTCGGCTTGCCCGATGCGGTGGAGCTACCGGCGTTCGCGGCGGTGGTGCCGTTCGCGCTGGTTCCGCTGGCTGCGGATCCTCCGGCCGATGCGGCACCGTTCGCCGCGGCCTGGGCCTGAGCAGAGGCGGCGGACTGCGGGTCAGCGGCGGAGGTCGGTGCGTTCGCTGCAATGTTGCCGTTAGCGGCGGACTGCGGGTCAGCTGCAGCGTCTTCGGCCGCTTCCGGGTTGGCGGCTGCATCTGCTGCCGCCTCCTGGTTTGCTGCCGCGTTGGCGGTTGCACCGGCTTCGGGGGTACCCGAGGCGTCGGCGTTTCCACGCGAGCTTGCAGCCGGGTCGGATGCGGCCGAACCGGCAGCATCCGTGCTTGCATCCGCGATGGCCGCGGAGGAAGCTGCCGCCGATGCGTCACCCTCGGCCGCCGCGTTGTTAGCCGCGTTGGCGTTCGAGGTGTTGTCGGCGTTGGCCGCGGCGACTGCTGCCGCGTTAGCCGCCGAGGTAGCATCTGGAGCAGCGTTCGCGGAGGCGTCCGAGGATGCCTGAGCGGTCGCGGCTGCCGATGCCGCTGCGTTGGCGTTAGCCTCCGCCTTTGCGGATGCATCCGACGTGTTGTCACCGTTGGCGGCAGCCTGGGCTGCTGCCTGTGCGGCGGCGTTGTTGTCGCCATCGGCGGTGGCCGATGCCGACGCCGAAGCGGCTGCGTTGGCGTTCACGTTGGCGTCAGCGGCGGTTGCAGCTTCGGCTTCGGCGGTTCCCTGAGTTGCGGCGTCCGCGTCTACGGCTGCCTCCGGGTCGGCCGCCGCGGTCGCGGTGGCGGTGCCCTCGGGGGTACCCGATGCGTCCACGTTACCGCGCGAGTCCGCTGCCGGGTTGGCACCGGGGTCGGCACTAGCCGTTCCCGAGGCGTCAGCAGTAGCGTCCGAAGTCGCGGTGGCAGTTGCCGCTGCGCCCGGGTCGGCGGTGGCCGTCCCAGTTGCATCGGCGGTAGCGGTGGCTGCCGCCTGTGGGTCGGCTGCCGCGTCCGCGGTTGCTGCCGCGTTCGGGTCAGCCGCGGCGTTTGCGGTTGCGTTGGCGTCCGCGGTCGGGCTGGCGCTCGCGTCGGCTCCCGCATCCGCGGTTGCGGTTGCGGTGGCGTTTGCGTCGGCGGTAGCGGTGGCTGCCGCCTGCGGGTCGGCTGCGGCGTTGGCATCTGCCGCGGCGTTAGCATCCGTTGCGGTGGTTGCGGTGGCTGCTGCCTCGGGGTCGGCCGTGGCCGTTCCGTTGGCGGCGGCATCGCTGGACGCGTTGGTCGAGGCGGTGGCAATGGCGGCGGCATTTGCCGCTGCCGATGCGTTGCCCTGAGCTGCTGCGCTTGCGGCACCGTTGGTGTTCGCGGTGTTGTCGCCGTTGGCGGCGGCAGCTGCGGACACGTTAGCCGAAGAGTTCGCCGCGGTAGCCGAGGTTGCCGAGGCGTCCGAGGATGCCTCTGCGGTTGCGGCTGCCTGCGATGCGGCGTTCGCGTTGGCGGTGGCCGCCGTGGTGCCGGCGGCGCTGTTGTCGCCGTTGGCTGCAGCCTGAGCTGCTGCCTGGGCGGCGGCGGTGTTGTCACCGTTGGCGGATGCCGATGCTGCTGCCGAAGCGGCGGCGTTGGCGTTCACATCGGCGTCGGCGGTTGCGGTTGCTGCTGCGCCCGGGTCGGCGGTAGCCGTTCCGGTTGCGTCGGCGGTTGCGGTTGCGTTGGCCGCGGGGTCGGCGGTAGCCGTTCCGGTGGCTGCCGCATCGGCGGTTGCCGCGGTGTTCGGGTTAGCCGACGCGTCAGCGGTTGCTGCCGCGTCGGGGTCCGCTGCCGCGTTGGCGCCGGCGTCTGCGGTTGCCGTCGCGTTGGCATCCGCATCCGGGTTGGCTGCCGCGTTCGCTCCCGCATCCGCGGTGGCGGTGGCGGTTGCGTTGGCGTCGGTGGTTGCCGTGGCGGTGGCTGCTGCCTGCGGGTCGGCGGTTGCCGTTCCGGTAGCGGCGGCATCGCTGGAGGCGTTGGTCGAGGCGGTGGCAATGGCGGCGGAGTTTGCCGCTGCCGATGCGTTGCCCTGAGCCGCTGCCGAGGCAGCACCGTTGGTGTTGGCGGTGTTGTCGGCGTTGGCCGCTGCTCCCGCGGACACGTTGGCGGATGAGTTCGCCGCGGTGGTCGAGGTAGCCGAGGCGTCCGAGGATGCCTGAGCGGTCGCAGCCGACTGCGCGGCGGCGGATGCGTCACCGTTGGCGGCGGCGGAAGCGCCGGAATTGCTGTCGCCGTCGGCCGCAGCCTGGGCCGCTGCCTGAGCACCGGCGTTGTTGTCACCATCGGCGGTGGCCGATGCCGAAGCCGAAGCGGCGGCGTTGGCGTTCACGTTGGCGTCTGCGGTGGTGGCAGCATCGGCCGTGGCGGTTGCCGCTGCGCCCGGGTCGGCGGTGGCCGTTCCGGTTGCGTCGGCGGTTGCGGTGGCCGCTGCCTGCGGGTCGGCTGCCGCGTTGGCATCCGCATCCGGGTTGGCTGCCGCGTTCGCTCCCGCATCCGCGGTGGCGGTTGCGTTGGCGTCGGTGGTTGCCGTGGCGGTGGCTGCTGCCTGCGGGTCGGCGGTGGCCGTTCCGTTGGCGGCGGCGGTCGCGGACGCGTTCGCCGAAGAAGTCGCCGTCGCGGCAGCCTGAGCGGCCGAGTTCGGGTTCGCATCGGCCGCGGCGGACGCGGTTCCGTTGGTGTTGGACGAGTTGTCCGCGTTCGACGCTGCCTGCGCGGACGCAATAGCGGCCGTGTCGGAGTTGGTCGAGGCGTTGTTAGATGCGTCCGCGGTGGCGGCGGTCAGCGCGGCGGAGTTACCCGTCGCATCGGCTGCCGCGGAGGCGGTGCTGGTGGCGTCCGCGAGTGCGGCTGCCTGGGCGGCTGCCTGAGCAACCGCGTTGTTGTTGCCGTCCGCGTTCGCCGAGGCCGAGGCGGATGCCGCGGCGTTGGTGTTCACGTTGGCATCCGCCGCCGTGTTGGCGCTGGCTGCCGTGCCCGGGTCGGCCGCGGCATCTGCCGTGGCTGCTGCCTGCGGGTCGGCGGTGGCGGTTGCGTTGGCGGCGGCGTTGGTGGACGCGTCCGAGGACGAGCTCGCGTTGGCGGCTACCGAGGCGGCTGCTCCGGAGTTTCCGTTGGCGGCAGCCGAACCATTGGCGGCGCTGTCGCTGTTTCCGTTGGCATCGGCGGCACCGACGGCGGAGGCGTTAGCCGACGAGTTCGCGGCGGTCGTCGAGTCTGCCGAGGCACCGGTGGATGCCTGGGCGTTCGCGGCGGACTGCGAAGCAGCGTTGGCGTTCGGGTTGGCTGCTGCCGACCCTGCCGCAGTGTTGTCACCGTTGGCTGCGGCCTGAGCCGCGGCCTGTGCGCCGGCGGTGTTGTCGCCGTTGGCCGCAGCCGAAGCGGCGGCCGATGCCGATGCGTTCACGTTGGCATCCGCGGTGGCGGCTGCGTTGGTGTTCGCGGTAGCGGTGGGATCCGCCGCGGCATCTGCATTCGCGGCCGCGTTGGCGTTGGCCGTGGCGTCGGCCCCACCGGGATCATCCGCGGCTACACGGACGCTCGAGGAGGCGAAGCCGATCGATGCCACATTCCCCAGGATAGGAAGAAGGGAAACGCCCAGGGCCCGCACCGTGCGCGAGTTGGTCCCCAGATCGCCGGTCCCGTTGATCGGGGCAACAGTCGGCTGTTCGTTAATACGAATGGCCACGACCTGGTTGAGGACACCACGCAGAATCGGGTCCAGCGCGGCGGTGACCGGAGTCACCAGCGCCTGAACCAGCGGGGTCAGCGCCGGACCGATAGCGGTGATCGCGGTACGAAGGGCCAGGCCCAGGGTTCCGCTCACGATGGGTGCGAGTCCCGCCAGGATACCGTTGGTCAGCGGTGCGATGATCTGCCCAACGGGCAGACCGACCACCGAGATCGTCGACGTGTCGATGGTCAGCGGGGTCGGATCCAGACCGCTCAGCTGAGCGAGTGAACCGTTGATCTTGATCCCGCCGGTCAGCGCACATCCCACAATCGGAAGACACGCACCCTGAATCTGAAGGGACATCGTCACCGAAAGCGCGTTGATGGTTTCCAGGGTGAGTTCGGTTACCCGCTGGGTGATTCCGGAGATGGTGTTGGTTACCCCGGCAACGATGGCATTGATCACCGGAGCCGAGAGCAGCTCGGTGTTCGGGGGCAGATTGTTGATGTCGCGGCCATCGAGGTCCCGAAGGATCTTGGCAAGGTCAACGCTGATCGCGCCGGTCCCGACATTCAGCGTCACGGCGCCGCTGGTAATCGGCGTTGCGATGAGCTTTTGAACCACGGTGGCACCCACGGTGTCGAGACCATTGATCGCCACGGTCGGCGTGCCTGTCACCCGAAGGAGCCCAATGTCCACGAGGCCGATCGTGCCCAGGTTGAGCGCGTTGATCACGCCCGCCACGGCAGTCAAAATGTTTGTGAGCGCACCGCCGGTGCCCACCAACGAGTTCAGCGTGTTCGTGGTGGTTTGTACGGTGGTTCCGACGGTCGTGGTGAGGTTACCCACGAGCGGGCTACGCAGCTGCAGACCCAGCTGGCTCAGCGCGTACTGGCTCGACGTAGTGGCCGGGCCGGTGGCCTCGATCCGTGACGCAAGGGCACCAATTTCCAGTCGCGCCTGGTCCAGAACCGTGTCGGTGAGACCGGTGACCTGGAGCTGGCTGAACAGTCGGTGCAGGTCAACGTAGGCCGGAGTCAGGGTGGAGCCATTGCCGCCGCTGACCGCCAGGCTCCCGTCGGCCTGGATCAGGCCGGAGGAGGCGATCGCATTGGTGGCGGACGGTGCCGAGGCAAAACCGCGCAGGGTTCCCAGCTGGCCCAGATCGATCAGGCCGGTGCCGGGCGGACCGATCAGCGGAAGCTGAAGCGAACCCAGGCCGACGTTGATGGCACCGAGGGCCCCCACGTTCAGGGCCTGGGTGTTGGCGGCCGGTGCCGACGGGTTACCCGCGACGGCCGTGCCGAGATCCGCAAGCGGAATCGCGGAGTTGAAGAGTCCGCTGCGCAGGAACTGGCCCTGCGCCTCGGAGGCATCATTGGGAAGCGCAACCGCTGCGTTCCCAATCGGGACCGCGATGAGCGCCCCTAGGGCAACCCCCGCGGTGGCTGTCAGGAGCCGGTTGCGCGTTCGGCGCTTCTTCCAGCTCGGTGGTGCATTTGTTCTCATCGAAGAATCCCCTTATTCGGATGAACGGTGACGCACGCGTACCCGCGCACGTGCGGACAGGCTAGCAATCCGCAAATTGGGCGTCCAGGGGGTCCCCCGGGTGGGGGACTGGGTGAAAAACCGGGTGAAAAACCGCGAGATTATCGCGTGGTGATTAGGAAATACGAGTGTCACACACGGATGGCGCCCCCCGACTTGGGGTAAGTTTTTCGCGCCCGTTTGCCACCCTGTGTCACGTTTTGGGCGCGGAGGTTTCGTGATGTTACGGCCCGTCAAAAACCGTGTAATCACGGGGTTTTCAGGGCGGTGTGGCCCAATCGAGGGGTCGGAAAACACCCAGCGGATCCGCCTCCGCTCGAACGCGGCGGCGCGGCCTAGACTGGCCCCATGACATCGGCGGCAATCATCGGAAGTGGCCCCAACGGACTCGCGGCGGCGGTGACCCTGGCACGGGCCGGGCTTGACGTCACCGTGTTTGAGGCCGCGGATACCCCTGGCGGCGGGTGCCGCACCGAGGAACTGACCCTTCCCGGGTTTTGGCACGACTGGGGTTCCGCGGTGCACCCGATGGCGATGACCTCCCCGTTTTTTCAGGCGTTTGGACTGACCGAGCGGGTTCCCTATGCGATACCCGAGATCTCCTATGCCCACGCGCTTGAGCCGGGCAACATCGGGGTGGCTTACCGAGACCTGGATCGCACCGTGGCCGGGTTGGGTGGCGATGGCGCGCGCTGGCGACGGATCTTTGCCCCGCTGGTCTCTCGGCTGGAACCCGTCGGCAATCTGATCTCGGCACCGCTGGGAAATGCGCCCGCCCATCCGATCCTGGCGACCCGGCTGGGACTCGCGGTCCTCGCCGCATCGCCGCTGGGGGAGGCGAGTGTGGGGCTGCGTTCGGAGGTGGCCCGAGCGATGTTTGCCGGGGTCGCGGCGCACGGCATCGGAAACATTCGCTCGCTCGCGCTGAGCGCCGTGGGGCTGATCCTCGCCGCGCACGCCCACGGCCCCCGCGGGTGGCCGGTTCCGATCGGTGGTGCCGGTGCGGTGACCGCCGCACTGCTGGCCGACCTCGAGGCGCACGGGGGGCGCGTGATCACCGGCACCCGGATCACCCACGCGGATGAACTGCGCGGCTCCGACGCCATCATTTTTGATACCTCCGCGCGCGACCTCGCCCATATCGCCGGTGATGTGCTGCCCGAGAAGTATCGCAAGAGCCTGCGCTCATTCCGTTACGGGAATGGATCGGCCAAGGTAGACTTCGCGCTCTCTGAGCCCGTGCCCTGGCTGGATTCCGCCCTCCGTGAGGCACCCACCGTTCACCTGGGGGAAAGCGCCAGGAGCATCGCTCGCGCCGAGAATGCGGTGACTCGTGGAAATATGTCGGATCAGCCATATGTGCTGGTGACGCAACCCTCGAGCGTGGATCCCGGCCGTGCACCCGAGGGCAAGGCCGTGCTCTGGGCCTATGTTCACGTACCGGCGGGAAGCACCCTGGATCCGACCGAGATCATCACCGCGCGGATCGAAAAGTATGCCCCGGGATTCCGTGACACCATCCTGGCGAGTGTGCACACCAGCGCCGCTCAGGTGGAGGAACGCAATCCCAGCATGATTGGCGGAGACATCGGAACCGGGGCCACCGATCTGCCGCAGCTCCTGGCCCGTCCGGTACTGGCACGCGAACCCTGGCGAACCCCGGTGCCCGGACTGTATCTCGGCTCCGCCTCGGTCCCGCCGGGGCCCGGCGTGCACGGGCGGGGTGGTTTTGCCGCCGCCGGTGCCGCCCTGGCGGACCTGGGAATCCCGCTCCCGGACCTGGGATTTGGCTCGGGGCGTACCGTCTAGATCGGGAAATCCCGTTCCGGGGCTGGGATGGTCGGTGGTCCCCGATTAGACTGGGCAGGTGGTTACCGCTCTCTATCGCCGTTATCGGCCAGAATCTTTTGCCGAACTGATCGGTCAGTCTCAGGTGACCGATCCGCTGATGACCGCGCTGCGCACCAACCGCGTGAACCACGCCTACCTGTTCTCGGGACCGCGTGGGTGCGGAAAGACCACCTCGGCCCGCATCCTCGCGCGCTGCCTCAACTGCGCCGAGGGGCCCACCGATACCCCCTGTGGCGTGTGCCCGAGCTGTGTCGAGCTCAGCCGTGACGGTGGTGGCTCGCTCGACGTGGTCGAGATCGACGCCGCGAGCCACGGTGGTGTCGAGGACGCCCGTGACCTGCGCGAGCGTGCCGTGTTTGCCCCGGCGCGTGACCGCTTCAAGATTTTTATCCTGGACGAGGCCCACATGGTCACGGCCAACGGCTTCAACGCGCTGCTCAAGATCGTGGAGGAGCCGCCGGAGCACGTGAAGTTTATCTTCGCGACCACCGAGCCCGATAAGGTCATCGGCACGATTCGCTCGCGCACCCACCACTATCCCTTCCGGCTGATCCCGCCGGCCCAGATGCTGGAGTACGTCGAGTCGCTGTGTGCCTCTGAGAAGATCGCGACCGAACCCGGCGTGCTGCCGCTGGTTGTGCGTGCCGGGGGCGGCTCGGCGCGAGACACCCTGTCCCTGCTGGACCAGCTGATCGCCGGATCCGAAAACGACACGGTTTCCTATGAGCGAGCCGTGGCGCTGTTGGGGTTCACCCACGGCGCGCTGCTGGATGAGGCCGTGGATGCGCTGTCGCAGCGGGATTCGGCCGCCGCCTTTGCCGCCGTGGACCGGGTAATTCAGACCGGACAGGACCCGCGTCGTTTCGTCGACGACCTGCTTGAGCGCCTGCGCGACCTGATTGTGGTGGGCGCTACCGGCGATGCCGCCGCCTCGGTGCTGCGCGGGGTTCCGCAGGAGGACCTGGACCGGATGGCCATTCAGGCGGCCGCGTTTGGTCCCGCCGCCCTGAGCCGCACGGCCGATATCGTCAATGATGCACTGGGTGAGATGGTGGGGGCTTCGGCCCCGCGCCTGCACCTGGAACTGTTGGTGGCGCGCGTGCTGGTCCCCGGATCGGATGACAGCGAGCGCGGCGCCCTGGCTCGGGTCGAACGCCTCGAACGTCAGATCGTGACCGGTGGCGCACTGCTCTCGGGCGCGTCCATTGCGGATGTGCCCGGCATGGGCGACCCGGCAACCGCGGGCCTCAGCGGTGCCGACCTGGCTCGTGCCGCGGGGAAGCGCCCGGCCGCGCAGACCCCGGCCGCACCCGCCGTGGCGCAGGCCTCGGCCGTGAGCGCTCCCGAACCGCGGGCGGCATCGGTGCCCGCAGCACAGGCGGAGCCCGCAGCACAGGCGGTGCCCGCGAGCGCGGATTCCGCAGCCCCCGTACCCGCGACCTCGACAGCCGCGACGTCGACGCCCGCCACCCCTGCCCCGGCAAGCTCGGCTGCGGCAGCCACCTCCGCGTGGACCACCGCGAACATCGGTCAGGGCGCGTCATCGGCCCCCGCCAACACCCCGGCGTCCCGTGCCGACGCGGCACCGGAGAGCGTGGTCCCCGAGACCGCCGCCCCGGCACCCCAGACCTCGGCCGCAAACGTCGCCCCCGCACCGCGGGACCCCAACCGGCCCCTTGACTTTGCCCAGGTTCGTGATGCCTGGCCCGAGGTCCTGGACCACCTGGCTGCGGGCAAGCGGGCATCCTGGATGGTCGCCAGTACCGCGACCGTGCGGGCGTTTGAGAACGACGTACTGACCCTCAGCTTCCCCAGCCAGCTCGACGCCGAGGGATTCCGTCAGCCGGCACCCAACGGTGAGGGCGTGAGCGCACACGTGCGCGCCTCGATCCTCGCGGTGCTCGGGGTGACCGTGAAATTCATCGCAAGAATCGATGCGTCCCCGGCCCCCACTGTGATCCCGCCTGCCGTCATTCCGCCTGCCGTCATTCCGCCGGCGCCCGCGCCCGCTCCCGTGGCTGCTGTCCCGACGGGCTCTGACTCGACCGCTCCGGTTCCCTCGGGCGCCGAAGCCTCGGATGCGTCAACGGACGGACCCGCCCGTTCGGCCGGCTACGCCGCGGCTCCGGCAAAAACCAACCCCGAACCGGCCGCCGGAAACGCCGCGGCGACTCCCGCGGTACCCGAGATGGTGCTGCCGGATGGGCTCACGCTGGGTCCGGCGGCCACCGGCTGGGCCGTGGCGGCGATCCCCGGATCTGCTCCCGCCACGACGTCCGCGGCCCCCGCAGCGGCACCGCACGCTGCTGCTGCGGCAGCGCCTGCTGCCCCCGCGCCCGCTCAGGCACGGCCCGTCACCACGCCGGCGGCGGGTGCGATGGACGCCGAGGACATCCCGTTCCCCGACGATAACGATGCCCCGCCCGCGGATGACGAACCGCCGTTCCCGGATCCCGGTGGCGGGTTTGGTGGACCTCGCGGGCCGCGCGGTAACCAGCCCGGAAATGGCCAGCCTGGAAATAACCAGCCCGGCGGGAATCAGCCCGCCGCCTGGGCACCAGCCGCGGTAATTCCGCCGGCCGCCGCGATCCCCCCGGGGGCCGCAATCCCCCCGGGTGCCACCAACCGCGCTCCGGCAGCACCGGGCCGCTTCGCCGCCCTGTACAGCGACAACGCCCCCGCGGAGCCCGCCCTAGGCGGCCCCACCGCTACCACCGCATCCACGACGCAGGACGCATCCGCGAACGTCGCGGCCCCCGCTGTTGCCCCCGCCACCCCGGCACCCGCCGGCGCGACCGAGTGGCCGATGGATGAGGGCTCGGACCCGCATCCGCCGACGCCGTCACCCGCCCCCGCGGAGGCCACCGCGCCGCCTCGTGAGGCCCCTACCGCAACCGCGCGGTTTGCTCCGTCCTCGGGAAACCGCTACGGTGAGGCCGTTGTCCGCGAAATTCTCGGCGCGGTTTTCCTGGAGGAACAGGCCTATATTCCGGCCACCCGCTTCGACCGCGGATAACATCCGGTACCACACCGGAAAACGGCACGGCTTGCCCGTGCGGAGATAAGGAACCACATGTACGAGGGAATTGTTCAGGAACTGATCGATGAGTTCGGTCGCCTGCCCGGAATCGGTCCCAAGTCTGCCCAGCGCATCGCGTTCCACATCCTGCAGACCGAGAGTGTCGACGTGGCTCGACTGTCCGAAATCCTCGGTCAGATTCGCACCCGCGTGCACTTCTGCGAAATCTGTGGCAACGTCGCCGAGCAGGAAACCTGCTCGATCTGCCGCGATCCGCGCCGTAACCAAACCCTGATCTGTGTGGTGGAGGAAGCCAAGGACGTGGTGGCCATCGAGCGCACCCGCGAGTTCCGTGGCCTCTACCATGTGCTCGGCGGCGCGATCAGCCCCATCGACGGAATCGGCCCGGATGATCTCCGGATTCGGCAGCTCATGCAGCGCCTTGCCGATGGAACCGTCACCGAGGTGATCCTCGCCACCGACCCGAACCTTGAGGGGGAGGCTACCGCCACCTACCTCAGCCGTTTGCTCACCACCCTGGAGGTCAAGGTCACCCGCCTCGCCTCGGGCCTGCCGGTGGGCGGCGACCTCGAATACGCCGATGAGATAACCCTCGGTCGCGCGTTTGAGGGTCGCACCGTCATTGGCTAGATCCCGCCGCATACCTGAGGTGTGCGCCACCACCCCGTGGCGAACCTCGTAATATGCCGGGGTCGTTATTCAAGGCGATTTAGACTAAACATCCGGCGGGCCGTATGCCCGCACCATTCCCCAGGAGTATCACGTGAGCCTAATCGTTCAGAAATACGGCGGATCGTCGGTTGCCGACGCCGAGAGCATTAAGCGCGTCGCCAAGCGAATTATCGCGACCCGCAAGGCCGGAAACGATGTGGTTGTGGCCGTCTCGGCCATGGGGGACTCGACCGATGAGCTGATGGACCTGGCCCACGAGGTCTCCCCGATTCCCGACCAGCGTGAGCTGGACATGCTGCTCTCCAGTGGTGAGCGGATCTCGGTGGCTCTGCTGGCGATGGCCATCAAGTCGATGGGCTATGACGCCCGTTCCTTCTCCGGTCCCCAGGCGGGGATGCGTACCGACACCCACCACGGGTCGGCCCGCATCGTCGAGGTGGATCCGGTTCGTCTGCGTGCGGCACTGGATGAGGGCGCGATTGTGATCGTGGCTGGATTCCAGGGGCTCTCCCTGGACACCGCCGACATCACGACCCTTGGTCGCGGCGGCTCGGACACCACCGCGGTGGCTCTCGCCGCGGCGCTGAACGCCGATGTGTGCGAGATTTACACCGATGTGGATGGCGTATTCACCTCGGACCCCCGCGTGGTTCCGCTCGCGCGTAAAATCGACAAGATTACCGCCGAAGAAATGCTGGAGCTCGCGGCCAACGGTGCCAAGGTGCTCTACATTCGCGCGGTGGAGTTTGCGCGTCGTCACGGCGTCACCCTGCATGTTCGTTCATCATTTAGCAACAACGAGGGAACCCTCGTATACAACCCGAAGGAGGGTGACGAGATGGAACAGCCCATCGTCACCGGTGTCGCCACCGACCTGAGCGAGGCCAAGATTACCGTTGTGGGTGTCCCCGATGTCCCCGGTAAGGCCGCTCAGATTTTCAGCCTGATCGCCAAGACCGAGGCCAACGTGGACATGATCGTGCAGAACGTGTCGGCGGCGTCGACCGGTCTGACCGACATTTCCTTCACTCTGCCCAAGTCGGAGGCCCAGCTGGTGCTCACCGCGCTGCGCAACGAGCAGGAGACCATCGGTTTCGTCTCGGTCCAGCACGATGACCAGATCGGCAAGCTCGCCCTGGTGGGTGCGGGGATGAAGGCCAACACCGGCGTCTCGGCCAAGCTGTTCCAGTCGCTTTCCGATGCGGGAATCAACATCGAGATGATCTCGACCAGTGAGATCCGCATCTCCGTGGTGACCCGCGCCGACTCGGTCAACGAGGCCGCTCGCGTGGTGCACTCGGTCTTCGGCCTGGACAACGACATCGAGGCCACCGTCTACGCCGGTACCGGTCGCTAGGTTTTTCCACCACGCCTACGGTGGTGCGCCGGTCGATGCTGTCGACCGGCGCACCGCTGTATCTGTCACCATCGGATGCCGCCTCGACGGGATGGCCATCCCCGCACCACCGCCGGGTGAGAATTCGCCCAGCGTAAATTTTCGCAGCGTTATCGCTCGCTAGACTGAGCAAAAGCCAAAGGAGACACCGCAATGACCACTGGAGTACGCCTCGGGATCGTAGGCGCCACCGGACAGGTTGGCACCGTGATGCGCCAGCTGCTGCAGGACCGCAACTTCCCGATCGCCGAGCTGCGTCTGTTCGCCACCGCGCGTTCGGCCGGTAAGACCGTGCGCTTCGGCGACACCGACGTCGTGATTGAAGACATCGAGACCGCGGATCCCACCGGTTTGCAGATCGCCCTCTTCTCGGCCGGTGCGACCGGTTCGCGCGCTCACGCCCCGCGCTTCGCGGCAGCCGGTGTGACCGTGATCGACAACTCCTCGGCCTTCCGTGGTGACCCGGAGATCCCGCTGGTGGTCTCCGAGGTCAACCCGCACGCGCTGAACCACCTGCCCAAGGGCATCATCGCCAACCCCAACTGCACCACGATGGCCGCAATGCCGGTGCTCAAGGCGCTGGATGCCGAGGCCGGTCTGACCCGCCTGGCGATCACCACCTTCCAGGCGGTGTCCGGCTCCGGGCTCGCCGGTGTGGCCGAGCTGGCCGGTCAGGCCCGCGCCGCCGTGGCCGATGAGAACTTCGAGCGCCTGGTGCACGACGGTTCCGCCGTGACCCTGCCCGAGCCCGCCGTTTACAAGCGGCCGATCGCCTTCAACGTGGTGCCGCTGGCCGGTGCCATCGTCGAGGACGGCGAGGGGGAGACCGACGAGGAGAAGAAGCTCCGCAACGAGAGCCGCAAGATCCTCGAGCTGCCGGAGCTGCTGGTGGCCGGTACCTGCGTGCGCGTTCCCGTGTTCAGCGGTCACTCGCTCTCGGTACACGCCGAGTTCTCCGGCGAGATCACCCCGGAGCGCGCCACCGAGATCCTCGCCGGTGCCCCCGGTGTCGAGCTCAGCGAGATCCCGACCCCGCTGCAGGCGGCCGGTCAGGACCCGTCGTATGTGGGTCGGATCCGCGCCGACCAGTCGGCCCCGGCCGGCCACGGCCTGATCCTGTTCATCTCGAATGACAACCTGCGTAAGGGTGCGGCGCTGAATACCGTGCAGATCGCCGAGTTGCTGGCCGAGAAGCTGCTGGCCGACTAACGTTTGCCTGAAACCACCGGCGGCGGGGATTTTCCCCGCCGCCGGTCGTTGTATTCTCGGAGAATGCGCGCACCGAAAATCCCCCAGCCCTTCGCGGCAGATCCGCGCTCGGTCCGGGCCGGCGCACGTCCGCGAACGGGACCGATTACGCCCGCTCTCCCCGAGCACAACGGTCCGCTGACCGCGAGTAGCCGCGAGCGCGAGGTTTTCCTGACCCAGCTGCTGCTGGCGGTGGTGGTGCTGATCATCGTGACCGCATCGCTGCTGCTGGATCCCGATGTGTTGCGGTCCCCGGTGATTCTGACCGGGGTGGGCCTGATCTTTTTGGCCACCATGATGGCGGCGATCGGTCGGTGGTCGAGCTGGCCGCGCTGGTTGATCATGATTCTGCCGATCGTGGATATCGTGGCGATCGTGCTGATCCGCAATGGGGATGTGGCCCTGGGGGCGGGGCTTCTCCTGGTGTTCCCGGTGACCTGGCTGGCCGGCTATTTCGGGCGCACGGGCGCGATTGTCGGTCCGGCCTTCGCCTCGCTCCTGCTCTGGGTGATCGCGCCCGAGGGGCCGATGGGTCTCCACGATCTACCGCGTATCCTGCTGCTGCCGATCACGCTGATCTTTATTTCCACCGCGACCTATCAAAACACCCGTCGCAGCGCCGCCCAGCGTGCCCTGCTCACCCGCCAGTCGGCCCTGATGACCCGCTCCTACGACGACGCCCGAATCCAGCAGGGCACCCTGGATACGGTTTTGAACGCGGTGCCGTTTGCCGTGGTCGCCTACGATGCCGAGGGAAACCGCGGACACCGCAATGATGCGTTCCGGGTGCTCAAGCTGCGCTACGGCAGCCACCGCACCGCGCACGCCGAGGGACGCCTGTTTGGGGCCGACCGGCGCACGGTACCCGATGTGGACGACCTGCCGCTGGAGCGCCTGCACCGCGGAGAGGAGTTCTCCGACCTGGTCCTGTGGCTCACCTCGCCGCTGGCCCCGAGTATCGCGCTGGCCGTGTCCGGTCGTCAGCTCCCCGAGGGTGGCTCGGTCCTGGTCCAGCGCGACATCACCTCCGAACTCCAGGCGCTGCGCTCCCGGGACGACCTGATTGCCTCGGTCTCCCATGAGCTGCGCACCCCGCTCACCTCGGTCATTGGCTACCTGGATCTGGTGCTGGACGATGATGGCCTGGACGAGGGCACCCGCAAGCAGATCGAGATCATCCTCGGGAACTCCGAGCGGATGCTCGCGATCGTCTCGGACCTGTTGCAGGCGGCGCGAGACTCCGATCAGGCGTTTGTGTTGACCCGTGGACACTGTGACCTGCGCGAGATCGTGGGGGAGGCCATCGCCTCGGCCGAACCCGCGGCGGCGGACCGCAACGTGAGCCTGAGCATCAGCGCCCCCGACACGGTCCCGATGAACGCCGATGGCTTCCGGCTGCGCCAGGTGGTCGACAACCTGGTGAGCAACGCGCTCAAGTACAACCGCGATGGGGGCACGGTCACCGCCCGAATCGAAACCGACGACCACGGCGTTCGGTTGAGCATCGCCGATACCGGCCTGGGCATGTCCGATCAGGACCGCGCCCGCGCCTTCCAACGCTTCTATCGCGCCGACGATATGCGCATCTCGACGATTCACGGGACCGGGCTGGGCCTGGCCATCTGCCGCGACATCATCGACCAGCACGGCGGCTCGATCGAGGTGGCCAGCGAGCTGGGCATCGGCACCATCGTCACCGTCACCCTTCCTCACCACAGCGATCGGATCCCCGAATATGAACTTTGATGCGGCGACCCTGCAGCTGGTCAACGGCCTGATGGCCATCATCTGTGCGGTGCCGTTTGTGCTGCACACCGTCTTTCGCGGGCACGATCGTTCGGGACTGTACTGGTCCCTGGGCTTCATGTCGGGGCTGGTCAGCGCCGGCTGCTACGCGGTCTCGGCAACGCTGAACGACGGATGGATCATCCTGGCCGTGGCCAATGGGGCGTTCGCGTTCACGCTGGGCGCCGTGTGGAGCGGGACTCGACTGTTCAACGGTCGGCGATCGCTGATCCAGCTCCCGATGCTCGGCGGACTGATCTGTGCGGCCCTGGTGCCGCTGTTCTGGGCCGAGCACGGCGTGTGGGCGGGCGCGGCCGGATACATGGTGACCGTGGGGATCTTTGCCGGACTGATCGGCTGGGAGGCGCTGCGTCCGCCGCTGCGTCGCAACGTGTATGCGCGGGTGTTTGCCACGGCGATGATCCTGGGCGGGCTCTATCAGCTGGACCGCGCGCTTGAACTGACGGCCACCGGGGTGAAAACCATCGAGGCGAACCCGCTGTATGGCACCGCGACGGCGACCCTCGTGGTCACGGTGCTGCTGGTGATCTCTTCGATCTGCCTGACCGCGATTCGTGCCGAACGCGACACTCAGCACCGGCTGGCTCCGACTCCGGGTGGCGGCGCGGTCAACTTCTCGATGGACGTGCTTTCGGCACCGGCCTTTGCCGCCGGAGCAAAGGACCGGATGGTGCGCTCCCGGCAGCACGGGATCCGGGTGGCGCTGCTCCAGCCGAGAATCGATGGACTCTCCGACTTCCAGGTGGCCTACGGTGCCTCGGCCGCGCAGGAGGCGATCCTGCGCTTTGTGGCGGTTCTGCGGGGCAGTGTCCCACCCACCGCGATCATCGGTCACCTCGGAGAGGGCCACTTCGCCGTCCTGGCGATGATGGATGAGGTCACCACCGGGCGCGATGTGGCCCGCGGGATCCTCACGACCCTCGCCGAAACCCCGCTGGCACCCGAGCGTGGACTGCGTATGAGCGCGAGTGTGGGCGTGGCCGAACAGGCCGAACCCGGGGTCGAATGGGACATTCTGTGGGGCGCGGTGAACGAGCGCCTCGCCGCGGCACGTGCCGACGCGGGAAACGTGATCGCCGAGGTGCGGGTTGCCCGGGACGGTTCGCGGGTTGATGCGTTGGGGCATAAGCTAGCCTCATGACGACTTCACAGCCGGTCGACGTGGCTCTTATCGGCGGCGGTATCATGAGCGCAACGTTGGCTACTCTTATTTCCCGGTTGCAGCCGGACTGGTCAATCGAAATCTATGAGCGTCTGGGCGATGTCGCCCAGGAGAGCTCCAACCCGTGGAACAACGCGGGCACCGGCCATGCGGCCATGTGTGAGCTGAACTACATGCCCGAGGCCCCGGATGGCACCGTCAATCCGGCCAAGGCGCTGCAGATCAACGAGCAGTTCCAGGTGTCCCGGCAGTTCTGGGCGCACCTGGTGCGTGAGGGTGTGCTGCACGACCCGAACACGTTCATCAACACGGCCCCGCACATGACCTTTGTCCACGGCGAGAAGGACGTGGAGTACCTGCGTAAGCGCTTCGAGGCGCTGCGTAACGAGCCGCTGTTCCAGACCATGGAATACTCCACCGACACGCGCCAGATCAATCAGTGGGCGCCCCTGCTGATGACAAAGCGTCTGGCCGGCGATACATATGCGGCCACTCGGATGAGCGCCGGAACCGACGTGGACTTCGGCGCGCTGACCCATGAACTGATGGACGCCGCGGTGACCTCGGGCGCCAAGCTGCGCCTCAACCACGAGGTGCGCGGGCTGAAGAAGCTGGCCGATGGGACCTGGCGCATCCGCTCGCGTGATCTGGTGGGTCGCACCCCGCGTGAGATCAACGCCAAGTTTGTGTTTGTGGGTGCCGGCGGATGGGCGCTCAAGCTGCTGCAGAAGTCGGGCATCCCCGAGATCAAGGGCTACGGAGTCTTCCCGATTTCCGGGGCGTTCCTGCGGACCGACAACCCCGAGATTGTCGCCCAGCACTCGGCCAAGGTGTACAGCCAGGCCGCGGTGGGTGCCCCGCCGATGTCGGTGCCGCACCTGGATGCGCGCGTGGTGGACGGCCAGTCGAGCCTGCTGTTTGGGCCGTATGCCGGATTCAGCCCCAAGTTCCTGAAAAACGGGAACCTGTGGGACCTGATCACCCAGCTGCGTCCGGGCAACATCATCCCGATGCTCGCGGTCGCCAAGGACAACCCCTCGCTGATCTCGTACCTGCTCAAGGAGTTGACGGCCTCGCGGGCCAAGAAGCTCGCCGCGCTGCGTGAGTTTATGCCCACCGCCGAGGCCAAGGACTGGCACCTGATCGTGGCCGGTCAGCGCGCCCAGGTCATCAAGAAGGATCCGAAAAAGGGTGGCATCCTGCAGTTCGGCACCGAGCTGATCGCCGCCGGAGACGGCTCAATCGCGGGTCTGCTGGGCGCCTCACCGGGGGCCTCCACCGCCGTGCCGATCATGATCGATCTGCTCAAGCGCTGCTTCCCGAACGAGTACTCGGGCTGGGAACGTGAACTGACCCGGATGATCCCGACCCTCGGCACCAACCTCAACGACGATCCCGACCGCGCCCGCGCGGTGCTGGCCGAGACCGCCGAGGTCCTACAGATCGAGCTCTAGGCGTCCCCGCTGTGAGCGAGCCGGGGCAGCGGATGCCCCGGCTCGCTTAGACTGGTCCAATGGCGAAACTGTATTTCCGCTACGGGGCGATGAACTCGGGCAAGAGCACCGCCCTGCTGCAGGCCGCATTTAACTATGAGGAGCGCGGGCATCGTGTGCTGCTGGCAAAGCCGGGCATCGATACCAAGGCCGATGGCGCGATTAGTAGTCGTTTAGGCGTGAGCCGGCAGACCGATTTTTTGATCGGTGGGGGCACCGATGTGCACGAGCTGTTTGCTCGCGCGCGCGGCGGCGAGCCCGTGCACGCGCTGCTGGTGGATGAGGCGCAGTTCCTGGAGACCACGCAGATTGATGCGCTGCTGGAGATCGCGCTGCTGGAGGATGTCCCGGTGCTCGCCTACGGCATCCGCACCGATTTCCAAACCGTGGCCTTCCCCGGATCGCGTCGCCTGCTGGAGATTGCTCACAGCATCGAGGAACTCAAGACCATCTGCCGTTGCGGGCGCAAGGCGCTCTTCAATGCGCGCATCGAGAACGGCCGCTTCGTCTTTTCCGGCGAGCAGGTGGTGATTGACGGCACCGAGGCCGGCTACGAATCCCTGTGCGGAAACTGTTATCTCACCGAGTGCGGCGGCAAGATGCCCACTCTCGTACGTGAGCTGAATGAAACGGAGCTGGCCCGATGAAGATTTCGGTTATCGGATGCGGATACCTGGGCGCGGTTCACGCCGCCGCGATGGCGACCCTCGGTCACGAGGTGGTCGGCCTGGACGTGGACGCCGAGAAGATTGCCTCGTTGGCTGCCGGCCGTGCACCCTTCTATGAGCCCGGGCTGCCCGAGCTGCTCTCCGAGGCCGGCGCAAGCGGGAACCTCCGGTTCACCACCGATCCCGAGCTCCTGCGCGAGGCCCGCGTGCACTTCCTCGGTGTGGGTACCCCGCAGGCCGCCGATGGCGGTGCCGCGGATCTGAGCTACCTGCACGCGGCCCTGGACACCCTGCTGCCCCGGTTGTCTCCGGGGGACCTGGTGGTGGGCAAGTCCACCGTGCCGGTGGGCACCGCGGAGACGCTGGTCGCGCGCGTACGGGAGCGCGGGGCCGAGCTGGCGTGGAACCCCGAGTTCCTGCGCGAGGGCTTTGCGGTTCAGGACACCCTGCGCCCGGATCGCCTGGTGTATGGGTTTGCTGCCGAGAGCCTGGTCCGTGAGGGAGAGAGCGTCAGCGCTCCCGGACGCGAACTGCTGGACGAGGTCTACGCCGATGCACTGGCCGCCGGGACCCCGCTCGTGGTCACCGACTTTGCCACCGCCGAGCTGGTGAAGGTCGCCGCCAACGCGTTCCTGGCCACCAAGATTTCCTTCATCAACGCGATGGCCGAAATCGCCGATGTGACCGGCGGTGACGTGAGCGATTTGGCCACCGCAATCGGGTACGACAACCGCATCGGATCACGTTTCCTGCGTGCGGGCATCGGCTTCGGCGGCGGCTGTCTGCCCAAGGATATCCGCGCGTTCTCGGCGCGGGCCAATGAGCTCGGGGTGGGGGAGTCGCTGGGCTTCCTGGCCGAGGTGGACGCCATCAATCTGCGTCGTCGCGACCACGTGGTGGAGCGAGCCGAGGCGATCTTGGGAGACCTCGCCGGTCGCCGGATTACGGTGTTGGGACTGGCGTTTAAGCCCGATAGTGATGACGTCCGAGATTCACCGGCCCTCGATATCGCGACCCGCCTGGCCGCCCGCGGTGCCGTGGTGACCGCGACCGATCCACAGGCGGTTGAAACCGCCCGCCGGCACACCCCCGAACTCAACTATGTGACCTCCACCGATGCGGCCCTGCGCGGTGCCGAGCTGGTGCTGGTTCTCACCGAGTGGTCCGAGTTTAGAAACCTGGATCCCGTTGCTGCCGCGGCCCTCGTGGAGGCTCCGATCGTGATTGACGGACGCAACTGCCTGGACCGCGCGGCCTGGCGCGGCGCGGGCTGGGCCTATCACGGGCTGGGCCGCCGCTAGGCGGCCGCCGCGATTCGCCGGTAACCCGGCCGGGTGTGATAGCGTGACACCCGAAAACCACGTGACACGGGGTGCCCTCCGGGGCTGAGATTACACCCGTCGAACCTGATCTAGCTTGTACTAGCGAAGGGATGTCGCGCATGTCGCGCACGCCAGAAAACCTTATTTTCCAGACCCAGACCGCCCTCGAGCGGGTGCGTGAAACCGCGCCGCTCGTGCAGAGCATCACCAATGCGGTGGTCACTAATTTCACCGCCAATGCGCTGCTGGCGCTCGGGGCGGCCCCGGCGATGTGTGACATCGTCGGCGAGGCCGGTCCGTTTGCCCGCATCGCCCAGGGCCTGCTGATCAACCTCGGCACCCCGGTGCCCGAACAGCGTGAAGCCGCCCGGGAGGCCGTGAGCGCCGCGAACGAGGCGGGCACCCCGTGGGTGCTTGATCCGGTTGCCATCGGCGCTCTGCCGGTCCGTACGGCCCTCGCACTGGAGCTGCGCGAGCTTCGCCCCACCATCATTCGCGGCAACGCCTCGGAGATCCTGGCGCTGGCCGAGGCGGGCACCGGCGGACGCGGCGTGGACGCGACCGACGGGGTCGAGAGTGCGCGGGATGCCGCGGTGGCACTCGCCCGTCGAACAGGCGCGGTCCTCGCGGTCTCCGGGCCCACCGACCTGATCACCGACGGGGAGCGGTTTGTGCGCCTGTCCAACGGTCATGTGCTGCAAACCCGGATCACCGGCGGGGGATGCGCCCTGGGCGCGGTCCTGGCGGCCTTCGCCTCGGTGGACGAGGACCCGCTGGTGGCGGCCGTGGCCGCGGTCAGCACCTACAACATCGCCGCCGAACTCGCCGCCGAGCGGGCACCACGGCCGGGTAGCTTCCAGATCGCGTTCCTGGACGCCCTGGACGAGGTCTCATCCGCGCACATCGCCGCTCGGATGGTGATCGCATGAGCCTGCCCCAGCCCGACCTCTCGGTCTACCTGGTGACCGATACCGCCCAGCTGCGCGCCGCCGGACACGATCCCGTGGGCGGTGTGCTGGCCGCGGTAGCCGGGGGCGTCAACACCGTGCAGGTGCGCGAAAAGGACGCGTCGGCCCGCGATTTCCTCGCCTACGTTGAGGCCCTCTCGGCGGCTCTGCCCGCGCATGTTTCCCTGATTGTCAACGACCGGGTGGACGTGTTTCTCGCCGCCCGGGTGCGGGCGGCCCGGGTGGCCGGCGTGCACGTGGGGCAGAGCGATCTGCCGGTGACCGCGATCCGTTCGCTGATCGGCACCGACGCGATTCTCGGGCTGTCCGCCAGTACCCCCGAGGAGATCGCGGCCGCCGCGGCCTCGGGGGTGGTGGATCACATCGGCATCGGACCGCTGCACAACACGACCACCAAGGCCGATGCGCCGGACGGGCTGGGACACCCGGCGGTTGCGCGACTCTCCGCCGCTTCGCCGTTGCCCGCGGTGGCCATCGGTGGGCTGCACGCCGCGGATCTGCCGATCCTGCGTGCGGCGGGCCTGGAGGGTGCGGCGCTGGTGTCTGCGATCTGTGCCGTCCCCGACCCCGAAGCAGCGGCCCGCGAGCTGCGTGCAGCCTGGAACGGAGCCGCGGCATGAGCGCGGACGTTGCCAACCTGAATCCGGAGGGCTCCGGTCCGGTCCGTGTCCTCTCGATCGCCGGCACCGACCCCACCGGTGGGGCCGGCATCCAGGCCGACCTCAAGTCCATCGCCGCCAACGGCGGTTTCGGGATGGCCGTGGTCACCGCGCTGGTTGCTCAGAACACCCGGGGTGTGCGCAGCGTGCACGTGCCGCCCGTGGCCTTCCTGCGGGAGCAGCTGGATGCGGTCTCGGATGACGTGGTCATCGATGCTGTGAAGATCGGGATGCTGGGTGACGCGGAGGTGATCGACACCGTCACCCGCTGGCTGGATGAGGTGCGCCCGCCGCTTGTGGTGCTCGATCCGGTCATGATCGCGACCAGCGGCGACCGGCTCCTGGCGGCCGAAGCCGAGACCGCGCTGCGCGGACTGCTGTCGCGGGCGCACCTGATCACCCCGAATATACCCGAGCTGGCAATCCTCGCCGAGGAACCCGCTGCCACCACCTGGCCGGGTGTCCTGGAGCAGGCGCTGCGCGTCTCCGAGCGCTATGCCGTACGGGTCCTCGCCAAGGGCGGACACCTGGAGGGGGCGCATGCTCCGGATGCCCTGGTTGATGCCTCCGGCACCCTGCCCGAGCGGGCGCGTGTGGTGGAATTCTCGGGTGTGCGCATCCACACCGAAAACACCCACGGAACCGGCTGTTCTCTCTCCGCGGCCCTGGCCACTCGAATCGCCGCGGACGGGGACTGGCTTGCGGCCATCGCCGAGGTCAAGCGCTGGCTGACCGAGTCGATCACCCACGCCGATTCCCTGCACGTGGGCGAGGGCCACGGGCCGATCTCCCACTTCGCCGGACTCTGGTCGCGCGGCGGCCTGGCTACCGAGCGTGCGGCCGGTGAGTACCTCGAGGACTGGTGGCAGGCCATTGCCCCGATCCGGCACCGGGCAAACACGCTCCCGTTTGTTGAGCAGCTTGGTGCGGGAACCCTCGATCGCGACGCGTTCACCTGGTACCTGGCCCAGGACGCGCTCTACCTGCGGGACTACTCCCGAGTGCTTGCCGAGGCCTCAAAGCTTGCTCCAACCCCCGAAGAACAGGCGTTCTGGGCTGCCGGTGCCAACGGGGCGATCGCCGCAGAGCTCCAGCTTCACCAGGGCTGGCTGCCCGAGGACGAGGTGTTCTCCACGCCGCCCGCTCCGGCGACCATCGCCTACGTGGATCATCTGTTGGCCGCAGCCGCGCGCGGGGACTACGCGGTGATCATCGCCGCGGTGCTGCCCTGCTACTGGCTCTATCAGGACATCGGGACCCGCCTGGTGGCGCAGTCACATCCCGAACACCCGTATGCGAGCTGGCTGGAAACCTACGCCGATGAGGCTTTTGCCCGCTCGACCCGCTCGGCCATCAGATATGTGGGGGAGGCCGTGCGTCGGGCGGATCCGGAGACGCGGGCGCGGATGTTCGAGGCCTTCGAGCGCGCTTCGGCCCATGAGGTCGCCTTCTTTGCCGCCCCGCTGGAGGCTCGAGCGGTTCCCGGACACGCCGAATGACACACCCGGCGTGCACATTCCCCCGCGGGTGTGCACGCCGGAAAACCGCGGAAACACGCTAAAAATGCGCCGCTTTTGGGGTCCGTGGTCAAACTCCGGATGAAAATCAGGTACTCTAATAGAGGTCGCAAGATCACCATCGGGGTGTGGCGCAGCTTGGTAGCGCGCTTCGTTCGGGACGAAGAGGTCGTGGGTTCAATTCCCGCCACCCCGACAGATGGAAACATCAAAGCCGGTCAGAGAAATCTGACCGGCTTTTGTTTTGCGCCGGGCCACTCACCCACTCGGCGGCTGTGCTCGTCCTCCTCCGCAGGGGTGCTCTCCTTCGCGCTGACGCAGGGCATACTGTCGCACGGCATACATGCGCACAAGACGCCCGCACACCTGGGTGTGCGGGCGTCTGAGGCGTGGCTGAGGCGTGTCTGAGGCGGCGTGGAGGGCGAGCCGCCTAGCGGGCCACCAGGGTGACCAGGGTGGCCTCGGGGCGGCAGGCAAAGCGCACCGGGGCGTAGATCGAGGTGCCCAGGCCCGCCGAGACGTTGAGGTAGGCGCTGCGGAATGCGTGTCGCCAGAGGCTCAGTCCCTTGACCTGACGTCGCGGGATATCGCAGTTGGTCACCAGGGCACCCACCCCCGGCACACACACCTGCCCGCCGTGGGTGTGGCCGGCCAGGATCACATCGGCGCCGTGGGTCACAAACGAGTTGAGCACACGCTGATACGGGGCATGGGCCACGCCGATGTGCAGCGCGGGTGCGGCGGTGTCGGACTCGAAGGAATCGGCGTCTTCCTGCCCGTCCAGCAGCCCGGTGAGCAGATCGAGACGGTCCCGTCCGATATGCGGATCGTCGACCCCGAAGAACCCGATCTTGGTTCCGCGGATGGTGATCTCATCCACCCGGTTGTTCAGTGAGCGCCATCCCAGCGCCTCGGTGAAAAAGCGCTCGAGACGGGGAGTGTCAAGATCCTTGGAGCGGCGAGGTGCCGAGGCCGCCGAGGAGGAGGGTCCACGGAAATACCGCAGCCAGTTTTTCCGCACCGGACCGTAGTAGTCGTTGGAACCGTTGACGTAGACGCCGGGAATCCCACCAAACTCGGCAAAGGCCAGCTCGATCCCGCGGATGCCGTCGGCATGGCCGAGATTATCGCCGGTGTCCACCACGAGGTCGGGCTGTTCTGCTGCCAGCGAGCGCACCCAGGCCTGCTTATCGCGCTGCCAGGGGGCCATGTGCAGATCCGAGAGGTGCAGGATCTTGATCGGGTCGCTTCCCGCCGGAAGCACCGGGATTTCGACCCGACGCAGTGTGAACAGGCGTCGTTCCACCAGGCTCGCCCACGCAAAACACCCCGCGGCCGCGACGGCCAACACCCCCACCAGGGGAGTAATTCTGCCGGTCCGTCGGGCCATCGGGGTGCTCCTTGCTAACAGCTCTGCTTGGTTACGGTGATGGAGGCCGGCGTATTGGCCGGGTTCACCATCGTATTGGCGGCGGGGATCTGTGCGGTCACCTTACCGTCACCGGGCGGCGCGGTCGGGTCGGCCACACACTTCTGATCCACGCTGGTGAAGCCGATGCCCTGGAGGGCCGACTTCGCCTGATCGCCGGTCATGTTCGACAGATCCGGAACGCTCTTCCCGGTGCCGTCGCTCGGGCGGATGGTGATCGTGTTACCCGAGGTCACGTTGGTGCCGGCGGCCGGGTCGGTACCCGCCACCATTCCCGCTGCCACACTCGAGAGAACCGGGTCACCCACCTGCACGTTGAATCCGGCGGCGGTGAGCGCGGCGGTGGCGTCGGCGACGCTCTGACCGCTCACATCCGGGACCGGGCTCTGCTGGGTCTTGGTCAGCGAGGCATCCGGCTTCGGGAAGGCGTCTCCACCGAACTTGCCGATGGTCGCGGTGGTGATCCCGGCAAACGCCCGGAACTTTGCCTGGAAGGCGCTGGTTCCGTTTGCCTGCACGTTATACATCGAGGACTTACGGCCGGTGCCGGGCATGCCCTGCACGTTACCGATCCAGAACGAGGTCACGGCCTTGGTGGTTCCACCGGTGATCCAGGTGTCGTACGCGTCATCCGCGGTACCGGTCTTACCGAACTGCGGGGCACCGGGGACAACCGCGTTGGCGGCGGTTCCACCGGGACCAAACACGGCCTGCATGGCATAGGCCGCGGTGTTGGCAACCTCGGGGGTTACCGCCTGGTCACAGCTGGACTTCGGCACGGCCATGTCCTTACCGCCCGGACCCACGATCTTGTCGATGGCAACCGGGGTGCAGAACTTACCCTGAGCGGCGATACCCGCGAAGGCACTCGCCATGGTCAGCGGGGCAATTTCGTTTGCACCGAGGACCGCGGAGGGGAGCTTGGAGAGCTCGCCGCCGTCTGCGCGGTGGACACCGAGGGACTCGGCGGTCTTGCGGATGTCACACAGGTCCAGCTTGCTGGCCATGTTCACAAACGCGGTGTTCACCGAGCGTCGGGTCGCCTCATAAGGGGTGATTCGTCCCGAACCGCTACCGTCGTAGTTCTGCGGGTTCCACGGTGCCGTGGTCATCTTTCCGCCGGGCTCACAGCTGTCGGTCCAGCGGGTGTAGGACTGCCGGCTGGCGTCAACGGTGTCGTTGAGCGACTTGCCGGACTTCAACCAGTCCAGCAGCACAAAGACCTTGTACTGCGAACCCACCTGGAAGCCGTTGGAGCCACCGTAGTTGTAGTCGGTGTTGTAGTTGATGCTGGTGTGCGAACGGCTTGCCTCGCCCACCTGCTGGTCCTCGGAGAAGGTCTTGTTCTGAACCATCGCCAGCACGCGGCCGGTACCCGGCTGCACGGTCGAGGCGGCGGCACCGAGCTCAACGTTCGGCTTCTCCTGGGGAACCCAGCGGTCCATCGCGGCCTGTGCGGCGTTCTGGATGTCGAGGTCGAGGGAGGTGTAGACGTCCATGCCACCACGACGCAGGGTCGCGCGCCGGTCATCCAGGGTCGCACCGAATTCGGGGCTGTTCAGGATGGTGTTCTGCACGTAGTTACAGAAGTAGGCGGCGTTACCGGCAGCCTGGCAACCGGTGCTCGGCGGCTTCAGGTTCGGCTCGATGGGGCTCGCAATCGCCTCGTCGTGCTGCTCCTTGGTGATCTTCCCCTCCTTGAGCATCTTGTTGATGACGTAGTCGCGGCGTTCCTTGGTCGCGGCATAGCCGTTGGCCGCGCCGTTCTTCTCGCTGTCGGGACGGTCGATGCGCAGACCGTTGGGGTTGTTCACGATCGCGATGAGCGTGGCCGCCTGCTGGATGTTGACATCCTTGGCGGACACCCCGAAGTAGTACTGCGAGGCTGCCTCGACACCGTAGGAGACACCACCGAAGTTGGCGATGTTGAGGTACCCGAGCAGGATCTGGTCCTTGGTGTACTTCTGCTCCACACCGATCGAGTAGCGCATTTCGCGCAGCTTACGCTCGGGGGTCTGGCGGATCGCGTCCTCATAGGCCGCGTCGCTTTCCTCCTTATTGGTAATCTGTGCTGCGTTCTGCACCAGCACGTTCTTCACGTACTGCTGGGTGATCGAGGAACCACCCTGGGTGCCGGAGGACTTCACAAAGTTTGAGAGCAGCGCGCGGGTGGTACCAATCAGGTCCACGCCGCCGTGGTCATAGAAACGCGGGTCCTCGGCGGAAACCGCGGCGTCCTTGAAGTATTGGGAGACTTCGTCCCAGCCCACCTGCTGGCGGTTCTGGTCGTAGAAGGTGGCCAGCAGCTGGTGGCTGCCGTCCGAGGCGGTCGCGTAGATGTTTGTACGCTCCATCGGCGGATCAATGTCCAGGAAAGCCGGGAGCCCATCGAATGCGTTGATGGCACCCTTGGTGGACATGCCGGTCACGGCGAGGGCGGGGGTGACCGCTGCGGTCACGAGGATCCCCGCGGCGACGCTGAGACCGATGAAGCCCATCAGGCTACCCAGGACACCGCTACCGGTACGTTTTTCTTGAGGCATAGGATTCAGTTTAAGCGACATTGCTGAAAGAATCCCTATCCGGGCCCCGAACTTCATACTTATTAAGGAGAAACATGAATCGCTGGGAGTACCTCACCACGCCGCTCATGATCCACAACACGGCCGCAATCCTCAACAACTGGGGCAAGCAGGGCTGGGAGCTGGTTCAGGTTGTGAACGGACCCGAGGGTGGCCTGGTTGCCTACCTCAAGCGTCCGCTGATCGAGGAGGGGGCACAGGCATGAGCACCATCGCCGACCGTCTCGCCGAGCTGGGTCTGAGCCTGCCCGAGGTCGCCGCTCCGGTGGCCGCCTATGTGCCCGCGGTGACCGAGGGAAACCTCGTATTCACCTCGGGACAGCTGCCCTTCGTCTCTGGCGCGCTGCCCGAGACGGGAAAGGTGGGCGAGGGAGATGGGCTGGTCAGCCCCGAGATCGCCGCCGACTATGCCGGCATCGCGGTACTCAACGCGCTGGCAGCCGTGCAGGCGCAGATCGGTTCGCTGGATCGGATTACCCGGATCGTCAAGATCAACGGCTTCGTCGCCTCGGACCCCGAATTCTTCGGCCAGCCCGCCGTGATCAACGGAGCCTCGACCCTGATCGGCGAGATCTTCGGTGAGCGCGGGCAGCACGCTCGGGCCGCTGTTGGTGTTGCGGTACTGCCGCTGAACGCCCCGGTGGAGGTCGAGATCGTGGTGGCTTTCGAGTAGTTCCCCACACACCAGACGAGTGGCACTCGACCTCGGGGTCGGGTGCCACTCGTTTTGGGGCGAAGCGGATATGAGATACGCGGCGCTAGCGGGCGGCCACGTCCGCCGAGATGATCCGCATGACCGTGGTATCCGCGAGCGTGGTGGTGTCACCCACCTCACGCCCCTCGGCCAGGTCGCGCAGCAGGCGGCGCATGATCTTGCCCGAACGGGTTTTGGGCAGTTCGGCCACCACAAAGATGTCGCGGGGACGAGCGATTGGCCCGATGAGCGTGGACACGTGTGACTTCAGTGCCGCCGACACCGCCGCGTGGTCCGCGGTTTCCTCGGCCTGGCTCTCCTTGAGGATCACAAACGCCACCACCGCCTGACCGGTGGTCTCATCGGTGGCCCCCACCACGGCAGATTCGGCGACAAACGGGTGCGCCACCAGTGCCGACTCGATTTCGGCGGTGGAGAGCCGGTGCCCGGAAACGTTCATCACGTCGTCCACACGCCCGAGCAGCCAGACGTCACCGTCGGCATCCAGGCGTGCGCCATCGCCGGCGAAGTAGGCGTTGGGGAATGTGCTCCAGTAGGTCTCCCGGAATCGATCCGGGTCGCCCCAGATGCCGCGCAGCATGCTGGGCCAGGGTTCGGTGATGGCCAGCAGGCCGCCGCTTCCCGGCGGGACCGGGGTCCCGTTTTCCTCAAGTACCGAAACCTCGATGCCGGGGAGGGGAACCTGGGCGCTGCCGGGCTTGGTGACCGTGACGCCCGGGAGGGCCGAAATCATGATCGCACCGGTTTCGGTCTGCCACCAGGTATCCACGATCGGGGCGGTCTTGCCGCCGATGACCTTGCGGTACCACATCCAGGCCTCGGGGTTGATGGGCTCACCCACCGATCCCAGCAGGCGGATGCTGGACAGATCCGAGCGCTTGGGGATCTTCCGGCCGAGCTTCATCGCGGCCCGGATCGCGGTGGGGGCGGTGTAAAACACGCTGACCCGATACTTTTCGATCAGCTCCCACCAGCGTCCGGGATTGGGGGAGTCGGGGGTTCCCTCGTAGAGCACCTGGGTTGCGCCATTGGCGAGCGGTCCATAGGTCACGTAGGTGTGTCCGGTGATCCAGCCCACATCCGCGGTGCACCAGTACACGTCGGTTTCGGGGTGGATGTCAAAAACATTGCGGTGGGTATACGCGGCCTGGGTCAGGTACCCACCCGAGGTGTGCAGGATGCCCTTGGGGGCACCCGTGGTCCCCGAGGTGTAGAGGATGAACAGCGGGTTTTCCGCGGGGAACGCCTCGGGCTCGTGCACGCTGGATGCCGCCGGGACGCGCTCATGCCACCAGTGGTCCCGACCTTCGGTCCACTCGATCTGGTTGCCGCCGCGGCCCACCACAAGGACATTGCGGACGGTCTGCTGCGTGGGAAGGTCGCCGCGGGCCTCCAGGGCCGCGTCCACGGCGGGCTTGAGTGGTGAGACCTTGCCCTTGCGATAGCCCCCATCGGCGGTGATGATCAGGGTCGCCGCCGCGTCGTCCACGCGGGCGCGAATGCTGTCGGCGCTGAAGCCACCGAAGATGACCGAGTGCACGGCGCCCAGGCGGGCAACCGCAAGCATCGAGACGATGGCTTCGGGAATCATCGGCAGATAGATGGCCACCCGATCGCCGGCACGGACACCGAGGTCGGTGAGGACGTTTGCCGCGCGCTTGACCTCATCGGTCAGCTCGGCATAGGAAATCGCCCGGGTATCGCCGGGCTCTCCCTCCCAGTAGAGCGCGATCCGATCGCCATTGCCCGCCTCCACGTGCCGGTCCAGGCAGTTATAGGCCACGTTGAGCGTGCCATCCTCGAACCACTTGGCAAACGGCGGGTTTTCCCAGTTCAGCACCGAGGTGAAGGGGCGCTGCCAACTGATCAGCTCGCGTGCCTGATCCGCCCAGAAACCCAACCTGTCTGCCTGAGCGCGATCGTAGAGCGTCTCATCTGCATTTGCCTGCGCGACAAATTCCGGAGTGGGCTCGAATCGACGGGTTTCGGTGAGCAGATTATCAATCTGGGCATTCATGACGGCTAAATCGCTCCTTTGCGATGACGTGTTCCCACCTCGATGTGGGCCATGCACACACAGCGTACTCCGAAAAATCGGGTGCTCAGAACGTGTCCGCAGAATCCACCAAAAAGTTTTTTTGATGTGGATTCGGTTACGTTCCGCGGAATCATGCGGGAGTGCCCCTCGTGTCCCCCGAACTGGTGTCATCCACTTGGTGGACAGGGGTCGTCAAATCGACGTCGAGGGCGTACACTAAATCCAGGCCGAAATTCTTATTTCGAGCGTGCAGCGCACAACGGATTCCCCCCAATCCAGTGTCGCTTGCGGCGGCATCCATTCCCCCCAATGGATGCCGCCCTTTTATTTTTCCGGCGGGTTTTTCCGCGTCTCGCCGCCGCTGGGCAGTTGTCCACAGCCCGGATGTCCGCAGCGATTCATCCACAGAACTCGAGTGCCCCGCGACTCCCTGCTTCGCCAAACCTACGCTCGTGGCATGACAGCACTCAGCGAAGTTTCGAGCCGCCCGCCCTCGCCCATCCTCGAGCAGGAGGCGCGGGCGCTGGACCAGCGCGTGGGCCTTGCTCGGCATTTCGGAACGCTGGCCACCCCACTCCTGCGCGCCGGGGTCAGCGACATCTTTCTATCCGCGGAGGCCGGGGCCT
Source organism: Mycetocola sp. BIGb0189 (assembly GCF_024810155.1). Lineage (NCBI taxonomy): Bacteria > Bacillati > Actinomycetota > Actinomycetes > Micrococcales > Microbacteriaceae > Mycetocola > Mycetocola sp. BIGb0189. The sequence continues at coordinate 34,600 of NZ_JANUED010000004.1, read as the reverse complement.
GGTATGACCGTGGCGGGGGTCTAGAACCCGCGGATCACGACGTCCACCCGGAGGCCGAGGTGCGTGCCCTAGCCGTTCGGCTCATCGCGCTCGGCGGACGCCACATCGACGAGGTGACACCCTGCGTGGATGTCCGGCTCCCCGGGGGTGTGCGAGTCCACGCGGTGCTCCCGCCCGTGGCACCCCACGGCACTCAGCTCAGCGTGCGGGTGCCCGCACTGAACCCGATCTCCCTGGACGGGTTGGCCGGGGCGGGGTTCTTTGGCTCCGACGGCACACAGGATGCATCGCCACTCATCATCGATCTGCTGCGTGAGCGCCGGAACATCCTGATCAGCGGGCCCACGGGGTCGGGTAAAACGACCCTGCTGGCCGCCCTGATCGATGCGGCACCCGAGACCGAACGGGTCATCGCGGTGGAAGACGTGGCCGAGTTGGGGGTGCACCGCCGGCAATTCATTTCGCTGCAGGCACGTCAGGCCAATATCGAGGGAGTCGGACACCTCGGATTGCGCAGTCTGGTGCGTGAGGCCCTGCGGATGCGGCCCGATCGCCTGATCCTGGGGGAGTGCCGTGGGGCGGAGATCCAAGACCTCTTCTCCGCGCTGAACACCGGTCACGATGGGGGAGCGGGCACGATTCATGCCAATTCTCTCGGCGATGTCCCGGCGCGATTGGAGGCGTTGGGTGCGTTGGCCGGGCTTTCCCCGGCCGCCCTGGCCAGCCAGGCGGTCAGCGCTCTGGATCTCGTCCTGCACCTGCGCGGAAACCGTCCGCGAGGGTTGGAGGCCATTGGCCGCCTTGAACGCGGACCATCCGGCATGCTGCGTGCCGTGACGGTGTGGAGTGCGGCCCGATGAGCGAGCGTTCATCGGTACCGTCGCGAAGCTCCTGGGCGCACGCACGGGGGCGAAACGATCGTCCCGAGTATCACGACGCCTGTGCCGCAGACCTGGAGCGACTAGCCGCGCTCCTGGGGGCGGGGCTCACTCCTGCCGTCGCCTGGGCCTCGGTGGTCACCCGGGCACCCGCGCCGCACTCGGATGCATCGAACGGAGGCATCGCACGCCGCTCTGGGTTTGCGGCGGTCTTTCGGACGAGGGGGTCCGAGAACTCTGGTGTGGCCGGGCTCCGACGCGGGCACCCCGCGGCCCTACGGGCGGTACAGCGAGCGCTGGACATGGGTCAGGACCCGGCCTCCGCCCTCCTGGCGGTGGGGAACCTGGGACACCCTGCCCGTGGAAGGGAAAGGGGAAGTGGAACTGGGGACAGCGGCGGCGAGCGAACGGGGAGCGCGAGGCACCGTGGGCGCAAACTTCGGCGCGCGGCCCGTCCGGATTCCGTCGTCGATACCTCCCTCCCCTGGGCTCGCCTGGCCGCCACATGGTCGGTATCCGCTCAGACCGGTGCACCGCTTGCCGAGGGAGTACACGAGCTTGCGGCAGCCCTCCGGGCGCGTGCTCGCCTGGGGCGCGCCTGTACGGCCGAAGCCGCGGGGCCTCGCTCAAGCGCAAGACTGGTGTGTTGGCTACCCGTGATTTCGACCCTGTTTGGTGAGGCCCTGGGATTCTCGCTTATCGATACCCTCACCGGAACGGCACCCGGTCAGGTTCTGTTGGGGTTCGGGGTTGGGCTCAGTGCGCTCACCGCAGTCTGGATCGGGTCACTGATTCGACGCGCACTGCGTGTCCCGCCCGAACCTGATGTGATCTTCGAACTCACGGCAACCGGCCTAGCCGCCGGCCTGAGCCCGGTGTCTGCACGCGAATGCGCGGAGCGTGCGCTGACTCGCTGCGGGCTCCCCGTCCCCGCGGACGCTCTCCGCTCGCTGCACGAGACACTGAGCCTCGCGGGGAGCGTCGGGATCGCCGCTCACGCCCTGCTGCGAGCCGAGGCTCAGTCTCTGCGTGATCGTCGCTCGTCCGATCTCCTCCGCGGTGTGAACCGTCTGGGTACCCGATTGTTGATTCCCCTCGGAGCGGGAGCACTGCCCGCATTCTTCTGTCTGGGTGTGGCCCCGATGATGCTCACCCTGCTCCACGACAGCCTCGGTACCGTGATCACCTGACCCTACCGGGAGCGGCCCCGGCACCCTATTGCCCCTCGTCCGGGGCTGATATTTCGCGGATCTGCGCCCAACTTTTACCAATCGGAGACAACGCATAGACACGTTATGGCCGCACCCATAGGGTGTGAGTCATGAAGTGGACGCAACCCTGGTATGTGGCCTATGCACTCGTGGGCATGATGATGCTCGGGGTTGCACCGATCTTTATCCCGCTGAGCGTGGAAGACGGGGGCAAAAACGGCGCGACCCTCGTCGGTGTGGTCGTGGCGGCCTTTTATGCGGGTGGGCTCTTGGCCCCGGTTTTGGGATCGCTAGCCGATCGCAAGGGACTCCAGCGCGGCGTTTTCCTCTGGTCTTTCCCGGTTATGGCGCTGGCCATGATCGGGTTCGCATTCGCGTCCAACGTCTGGATCTGGGTGCCCCTGGCGCTGATCTTCGGCGGGGCCGGTTCCCTGGCGGGAACCGTGGCCGGCCTCTTCATCGTCGAGGCGCGGCCAATGAAGGAGTGGAATAACCGGTTGAGCTGGTTCCGGCTCGCCTACGGGGTGGGACAGGTTGTGGGCCTCATCATCGCCGCGCTCGCCGCCACCCAGTTGCGGTTCGGGTGGATTCTCTCGGCGGTGCTGCTCGCCACAGGATTTTTCCTGGGGAGGGCTCAACTGCCCCGGCTGAAACCCGCCGCCCCCGCGCAGCCATCCACTCGCACGAGTGGCGTGGCCACACTGGTGCGCGGAAAGATCGGGGTGTTTCTGCTCACCTGGCTGCTGACGATGATGGGTGTCCAGACATTCTTCAACGTTGTTCCCCTGGTCATGCGGGACGCGTTCGCCGTTACCCCCTCGATGTCGTCGATCCTTTTCCTGATCGGTGCCGCGCTGGGCACCCTCTGCTATCCGCTTGCGGGGACCGTTGCCAATAAGACGGGACCGGGAGCGGTGCTTCTGCTGGGGGTCGGCGCGAGCATCATCGCGTTTGGATCGATGGCGATCGCCGCGATGGGGGATGTCCCCGGTAAGGCGGTGATCGGGTCGGCCGCCCTGGTTGTCGCGGCGACTGCCTACTCGTTTGAGGTTGTTGCCGCGACCCTCATGGTGGTGAAGATTTACCCGGGGCCCGAGGGCTCGGCGATGGGCCTGCTGAACGGAATCATCGCACTGGGAGCGGTCCTGGGCGCGCTCGTGCCCTCGTTCCTGGCACAGGCCTTTGGCTACTCGGCACTACCCGCCTTCGCGTGCGGTGTGCTGGTGCTGGCGGCGCTTGCGGGGCTTCCCCTCTACCGGCGCTCGACCTGGCGGGGCGCAGCACCCGCCCCCACCGGGGTGGATTCCACGAGCACCCGCTAATCCGTCATGCTCCTCTCGGCCCCTGTCATAGCACCCTGCCGAAAGTGAATAAGGCGCGATCAACGCGCCCAAGAGATTCCTCCACAGCCCGGTTTTTTGACGGTGTTCTCCACCGATTGATTCGTCTTTTCCCGCTCCTGGGCGGCCCGCACAAGACTGGAATCAATCAATCGAGAGGAACCATCATGAACACCCATCCCGCTGCATATGCCTCATCTGTTCAGTCACCCATACATCCACCGATACACGCGGGGCACCGTGTGCCGGGGCTCGGGGCCCTTCCGGAACGCCTGGAGCGGGGGTGGTGCCGGCTCCGTACCGGGTTTCGTCGGTCTCTGATCGATGAGACGGGCGCGGTGACCGCCGAGTATGCAATCACCACCATGGCCGCCGTGGCCTTTGCTGGGCTCTTGGTGGTGATCATTCGTAGCGGGGAGGTCCGTGAGCTTTTGACCAATCTGGTCCGCGCGGCGCTCCAGATTCCGGGCTAACTCATGCTTGTGTACAACCGTGTGCCTCCCACGACACACGAGGGAGCCCCGCGTCTGACGGGGGAGCCTCGATCCAGGCCTGATCGCCAGCCTCTGCCCGGACGACGTCCCCCGGCGAAGCGCCGCCTGCGTGATGAGCGGGGGAGTATCAGTGCAGAGTTTGCGCTTGTGATGCCGGCGGTTTTGGTGGTCCTCGCGCTGTGCCTGGGGGTGCTTGCCGCCGGCACCACGCGCGGGCGGCTCTGGGACGTGGCGGGGCAGTCGGCCCGATCCTTCGCACGCGGAGACCCCGAGGAGAGCATCGCGGCGCAGGCGCGCACGCTCCTGCCCGGTGTGGCGGTGTCCCTCGCGGGGCAGGAAAATCTGGTGTGTGCAACGGCGGGGATTCCGGTGAGTGGTGTGGTGGGGCATTTCCTCCCGCTGCAATTGGAGGCCCGGGTATGCACCCTTCGGGAGGAGTAGCGGGTCTCGGGTGGGTGCGCGCCGTCCGGTCCGAGCGAGGCTCGGGCACCGTGCTGGGGCTTGCCCTGTTCTGCATGCTCCTGCTGTGTGCGAGTGTGTCCATTCCCTCGGCGCTCTCTCTGGAGACGCGGGCGGAGGTACGGGCACTGGCTGATTCGGTCGCCCTATCGGGTGCACGGGTCCTCGCCGGTTTGGCTTCGGGGGACCCCTGCGATGCCGCGCGGCGCGTTGCCGAGGCCAATGGTGTCACGCTGAGCGGTTGCCGGGTAGGGGAGGCCGATCTTCGTGTCACGGTGACACGGCAGGTCGCCGGGGTGACGGTTCGGGGTGTTGCATTCGCGGGTTTTCTCACGGACGACACACGGGATTAAAGAAACCGGACACGTGCCGTCGGCGAACACCCTATATAAGAGGTATGGATCGGATCGCCTGTCTGCTCGATCCGCTCGCATGCCCGGGAACACGCGGAATCCCGGCGGGATGGGCAACACGCCAGAACGGTTCCAGCGCGGTGGGGGAATGGTAACAATCTCGGTGACGTTAGCCGTCGTGGAACCCTCCGAAATTCGCCGCCTCAACACACTCATGTATAAATAGGAGGATCATAGGGGTGTTCCATCAAGTGCCAATACGGCCCGCACACGGTCTAGGTGTGTATGGTGTGCCTGACGAAAGGAGCCGGGTGTCCAACACGAAAAAGCTGGTCATCGTAGAGTCGCCGACCAAGATGAAGTCGATCGCCGGGTATCTCGGAGACGGTTATGAAGTCTTGAGCTCGGTAGGACACATCCGAGACCTTGCCGAACCCAAAAACCTGCCTGCCGAGCTCAAAAAGGGCGGCATGGGCAAGTTTGCCGTGGACGTCGACAACGGCTTCGAACCCTACTACGTGGTGTCCGATACCAAGAAGAAGACCGTCGCCGATCTCAAGCGTGCGTTGAAGGATGCCGACGAGCTCCTGCTCGCAACTGATGAGGACCGCGAGGGAGAGGCCATCGCCTGGCACCTGCTGCAGGTCCTCAAGCCCAAGGTGCCGGTACGCCGCATGGTGTTCCACGAAATCACCAAGGACGCCATTCTGGCGGCCAAGGACAACACCCGTGATCTCGATGTTGCACTCGTGGACGCGCAGGAAACCCGACGTATCCTCGACCGCATCTACGGCTATGAGGTGTCGCCGGTGCTGTGGCGCAAGGTGGGCCCGAGCCTGTCCGCCGGTCGAGTGCAGTCCGCGGCCACTCGCCTGATTGTCGAGCGAGAGAAAGAACGTCGCGCGTTTGTCTCCGCCGACTACTGGGACATCGCCGTCCAGGTTGCCGCAGCCGAAGACCCCACCCGGTTCGAGGCGCGACTGGTCCGCCTCGACGGTGAGCGCATCGCCAGCGGTCGCGATTTCTCCGATCGCGGTGTCCTGACCGGTAGTGCCCGTCAGCTCGATGCCGCCAGTGCCGCCAAGCTTGCCGACGCGCTCCAGGCACCGGAGACCATCACCCGGGTTTCCAAGCTGGAAACCAAGCCGTATTCGCGTCGTCCGGCTGCGCCGTTCACCACGTCGACCCTGCAGCAGGAGGCCGCGCGTAAGCTGCGCTTCTCCGCACGTCAGACCATGAGCGTGGCACAGTCGCTGTACGAAAACGGGTACATCACCTATATGCGTACCGACTCGCCGTCGCTGAGCTCGCAGGCGATCAACGCTGCCCGCGATCAGGCGACCAGCCTGTATGGTGCCGACAGCATCCCGGACAAGCCCCGCCTGTACTCGGGCAAGTCGAAGAACGCCCAGGAGGCCCACGAGGCGATCCGTCCCTCGGGAGATCACTTCCGGACTCCCGCGTCGCTCAAGTCCTCGCTCAGCGGAAATGACTTCCGCCTGTACGAGCTAATCTGGAAGCGTACCGTGGCATCGCAGATGGCCGACGCCAAGGGGCAGACCGCGACCGTGACCCTTGCGGCCACCGTCGAGGGCCAGGAAGCCGAGTTCACCGCGAGTGGAACGGTCATCACCTTCCGCGGATTCCTTCAGGCCTATGAAGAGGGCCAGGACGAGCAGCGCGGGGGCGACGCCGCCGCCAAGGAAGCAAAGCTTCCGCAGCTGACCGAGGGCCAGACCGTGGCCCTGGAAGAGGTCGAAGCCAAGGGGCACGAAACGACACCGCCGCCGCGCTTTACCGAGGCGAGCCTCGTGAAGACGCTGGAAGAGCTGGGTATCGGGCGTCCCTCAACCTACGCGCAGACCATCGCCACGATCATGGATCGCGGTTATGTGAGCCAGCGTGGTCAGGCGCTCATCCCCACCTGGATCGCCTTCTCGGTGATCCGACTGCTGGAAGACCACTTCGGCAGCCTGGTGGAATACGACTTCACCGCCTCGATGGAGGGCGACCTCGACCGCATCGCCGCCGGTGAGCAGGACCGCACCGACTGGCTGAAGTCGTTCTACTTCGGTGGCGACAGCCGGGAGGGTCTGCGTCAGGTCATCGACAACCTCGGCGAAATTGATGCGCGTGAGATCAACTCGATCCACCTCACCGACAACATCACGCTGCGTATTGGCCGCTACGGCCCGTACCTCGAGGTGCGCGAGGAGGGCGCTGATCCCGAGGCCACCCCGCGTCGAGTGAACATCCCCGAGGATCTGGCCCCCGATGAGCTCACCGCCGAGAAGGCACAGGAGCTGATCGATGCGCCGGTGCTCACCGATCGCATCGTGGGTGTGAACCCCGAAAACGGCAAGGAAATCATTGCCAAGGACGGCCGTTTTGGTCCGTATGTGAGCGAGGTTGACCCCGAACCCGAGCCCGAGGTGAACCCGGCGACCGGCGAGGTTGTCGAGGCACCCAAGAAGAGCACCAAAAAGGCCGCCGCGGCCCCCAAGCCGCGTACCGCGTCGCTGTTCAAGAGCATGTCGCTGGACACGATCGACCTGGCCACCGCACTTCAGCTGCTGGATCTTCCCCGGGTCATCGGTACCGATCCCGAAAGTGGTGAGGAGATTCTCGCTCAGAACGGCCGGTTCGGACCGTATATGAAGAAGGGAAGCGAAACCCGTTCGCTGACCTCCGAGGATCAGATCTTCGACATCGACCTGGCTGGTGCCCTGGAAATCTATGCGCAGCCCAAGTACGGCGCGCGTCGAGCATCCAGTGCGCTCAAGGAGTTCGCCGAGGACCCCGAAAGCGGGAAGCCGATCAAGGTCAAGGATGGCCGTTTCGGTCCGTATGTGACCGATGGCACGACCAACGCGACCATTCCCAAGGCCGAATCGGTCGAGGAGATCACATTCGAACGCGCGGTCGAGCTGCTCGCACTCAAGCGTGCGAAGGGCCCGGCAACCCCGCGCAAGACCGCGGCGAAGAAGGCCCCCGCAAAGAAGGCTCCGGCGAAGAAGGCTCCGGCCAAGAAGGCAGCCACCACCAAGGCGGCCACAACAAAAACCGCCGCTGCCAAGACAACCGCGGCCAAGTCGACCACTGCGAAGACCACCGCTGCCAAGACCACGGCGGCAAAGTCCACCGCGGCAAAGTCCACGGCGGCAAAGTCCACCGCAGCAAAATCGACTGCGGCAAAGTCCACCACTGCCAAGGCGACCGCGGCCAAGTCGACCACCGCTAAGTCGACCGCCGCGGCAGCCGCAGCGGACACGGAGGCCTAGTGGCATCCCGAGGACTGTTCATCACCTTCGAGGGTGGGGACGGAAGCGGGAAAACCACCCAGGCCGAGCTGCTTGATGTGTGGCTGCGTGAGCGCGGGGAAACCACCCTGCGCTCACGCGAGCCCGGCGGCACCGAGGTGGGCGAGCAGCTGCGCGAGATTGTGCTGCACCACCGGGGGGAGATTTCCTCCCGTGCCGAGGCGCTGCTCTACGCGGCCGACCGGGCACAGCACATCGACACCAAGATTCGGCCCGCGCTGGAGCGTGGCGAGATCGTCCTGCAGGACCGCTATATCGACTCGTCCCTCGCCTACCAGGGTGCCGGTCGCGCACTCGGTGTCGACGAGGTGCGCGCGCTCTCGGTGTGGGCAAGCGGGGACCTGTGGCCCAACCTGACCATCCTGCTGGACCTCGATCCGGACAACGCCCGTGAACGCCTCAACAGTGCTCGCACCCGCTTCGACCGGCTCGAAGCCGAAAAGAGCGCGTTCCACGGGCGTGTGCGCACGGTGTTTCTTGAACTCGCGCAGGCCGAACCCGAACGGTTCCTGGTTTTGGACGCGACCCTCTCGATTGACGACCTTGCCACCCGGATTCGGGAGCGGGTCGCGGCCCTGCTGGCTGACTAACGGTTCGTCGCCTGTTGGGACGCGGGGCGCGCGGCCGCCCCAACTCCGTCCCGTGACGCCGGACTCACCCGCGCGGACATGCCCGCGCAGCCCACGTTCGGCCTCGGCCCGGTAGGCTGGGAACATGTCGGTGTGGGATGAAATTGTGGGGCAACCCGAAGCGGTAGCGACCCTGCGCGCGGCCGCCGGGGGAACTGCGGACGGTGGCGACACCATGACCCATGCCTGGCTGATCACCGGTCCTCCCGGATCGGGACGCTCCAACCTCGCCTATGCCTTCGCGACCGCGCTGCTGAGCTCCCATGTGGACGGCGACCCGGACACAATCGCGCAGGTCACCGCGCGCAGCCACCCGGATCTCACCGCGCTGTCCACCACCGCGATGACCATCAAGATCGAAGACGTGCGTGAAACCGTGCGGCGCTCCTACTATGCACCCTCGATTTCCCGCTATCGCGTGGTCATCGTCGAGGACGCCGACCGGATGATCGAGCGCACCTCCAATACCCTGCTCAAGGCACTCGAGGAACCGCCCGCGGAAACCGTGTGGATCCTCTGCGCACCCAGCGAGGCCGATCTGCTGCCCACCATCCGCTCCCGCGTCCGTTCGGTGCGGCTGCGCACACCCTCGGTGGCCGATATTGCCGAGCTGCTGCACACCCGCGACGGTATCGATCGCGACCTGGCCGAGCAGAGCGCGCGCCTGGCCCAGAGCCACATCGGCATGGCCCGCCGTCTCGCCACCGATGCGGATGCGCGCGCACGACGCGAAGATACCCTGCGCTCGGTCCTGGACATTCGCGACGTGTCCGATGCCGTGGTGATGGCGCAGCGACTGGTGGATATCGCCGGTGCCGATGCCAAGGCCTACACCGGAGAACGGGACGAGCAGGAGCGCGAGCGTGTGCTGCGCTCGCTCGGTGTCGAACCGGGAGGCACGATCCCGCAGGCGCTGCGGGCGCCACTTCGCGACCTCGAAAACGACCAGAAACGACGGGCCAAGCGTGGCCTGATCGACGGCGTCGATAGAATCCTCACCGACCTGCTTTCGCTCTACCGCGACCTGCTGATGCAACAGCTCGGCCGGGTCGAGGGGCTGATCAACACCGAACTGGTCCGCGAAATCCGTGAGGTGGCGCAGTCCTCAACCCCGGAGATGACGCTGCAGACGATGGAGGCCATCCGGGAGGCGCGTGAGCGTATCGGTGCCAACATCACCCCCACACTCGCCCTTGAAGCCATGCTTGTGACCGCGATCCGCTAACCATCCGTGCCGCCCGGAACGGACAACCCAAGGAGTCTCGTGCCTCAACCCAACCAAACCCGCCGCCGTGTACTGGGCGCGCTTGCCCTGGTGGTTGCCGCCGGGCTGACCCTCACCGGCTGTGTCACCGCGTTCCTGCCGAGCCCGGCCGGCCAGAGCGCACCCAGCCCGTTGCCCGCGACCGAGGTGGCCGAGAACCTGCGTCCGTTCTACGGTCAGGAGGTGAGCTGGCGTGCGTGTGGATCCAAGCTGACCTGTGCCGATATCAAGACCCCGATGAACTGGGAGGATCCCGGTGCCGGTGATTTGACCCTGAGCCTGGTGCGCGCGGCGGCCAGCGGTTCGGACCGGATCGGGTCGCTGTTGGTGAACCCCGGCGGTCCCGGTGGATCGGGCGTTGAGCTGGTCAAGGACAGTCTCGATTTTGCCGTAGATAAAACCCTGCAGTCACGCTTTGACGTGATCGGTTTCGATCCGCGCGGAGTGGGCAAGTCCTCCCCGGTGAAGTGCCTCTCGGATAAGGACACCGACAAATTCCTGTTTGACACGACTCAGCCGCGCCCCGGGCAGGACGGCTGGCTCGAGGCCGCCCGCACCCAGGCCCGCGACTACGGTGAGGCGTGCAAGAAGAACACCGGTGCGGAACTGGAGTTCATCACCACGGTCAACTCGGCCCGCGATATGGATCTGATCCGCTCGCTGGTGGGGGATCCCAAACTCAACTATCTGGGATATTCCTACGGCACCTTCCTCGGGGCCACCTATGCGCAGCTGTATCCGAAGAACACCGGCCGACTCGTGCTGGATGGGGCCATCGACCCGGCCGTGAGCAGCACCGAGGTGTCGGCCACCCAGGCCGCGGGCTTTGAGAGTGCGCTACGCGCCTACCTGGCGGACTGCCTGACCGGCTCGAAGTGTCCGTTCCGCGGGGATGTGGAATCGGCGATGACCACGATTTCGAACCTGCTCGAATCGGTGGATGCCAGCCCGCTGACGGGGAAGGACGGCCGCAAGGTGGGTTCCTCGACGCTGATGACCGCGATCATCTTCCCGCTGTACTCGCCGAATAACTGGAGCGCCCTGAGCGACCTGTTCACCTCGGTCATGGCCGGGGACGCAGACTATGCGCTCTACCTCGCGGACATGTACTTCGACCGCGACGACTCGGGGAAGTACACCTCGAACTCCAATGACGCGTTCAACGCGTATAACTGCCGGGACTATCCCTCCAACGACGATCCGGCGGTCATGGAACAGGAGGCGGCCAAGATCGAGGCGCGTGCACCGATCTTTGGGAAGTACATGAGCTATGGCGATGTGCTGTGTGCCAACTGGCCGTATCCCGACGGTGCCGAGCGCGGTCCGATCCATGCGCCGGGTTCGCCGGATATCCTGGTCATCGGTACCACGAACGACCCGGCGACCCCGTATGCGTGGGCGCAGTCGCTCGCGAAACAGCTGGATAAGGGCCACCTGGTGACCTATAAGGGTGAGGGGCACACCGCCTATAACAAGGGCAGTCAGTGCATTAACACCACCGTGGATGACTTCTTCATCACCGGAAAGGTTCCGTCCTCGGATCCGCAGTGCTCCTAATCGCACGATAATGCGGGCGGCCTCCCTCGGGAAGCCGCCCGCTTTTTGGTGTACTCGGGTTAGGCGGCCGGGGCGAACCGGAGTATCGCCGCAACCCCGGTGTTATCCGGCATGTCCGCGGCCCGTACGGCCCAGACCCGGCCGCCGCTGAGCAGCGCCCGACGCACCACCTCGTCGATCACACCGTAGGCATCGGGGGAGTCTCCGCGATCCAGGACCACGGCACCGGATTCCTCATCCACGGTCCCGGGCAGGATGTAGTCGATGTCAACCACGAGGGTTTCCACCGCCCCGAAGGTGGCGGCGCGTGCGATCGTGTCGATCTCGGTGGAGGTGCGATCCGCCGAGACCAGTGCGTCGAAGCGTTCCCGTTCCGCCGCCACCCGCTCGGCATAGTAGCGGTCGAGGATTGGACGCACGCGGGCGTCGAGGTCGGCGGGGGTCAGCGTGTCCGGGTTGCCCTCGATGACCTCGCGGCTGAGGGCGGGATAGCTGTTGACCGAGGGGTAGATACCCAGCAGGGGTTCGGTGGCGGCGAGGATCAGCGGGGTGTTGCGTCCGGTCAGGAACGGCCGCAACGCCTTATCCACGGCCCGAGCATACTGTCGGAGCCGAACCTTTTTGCCCTCCGAACCCTCGATCTTGCCATTGGGGGAGCGCCCCGAGATCGAGGGCACGGCCAGCGCATCGATGGCATCGGTGGGAAGGTTGGGAACGTCGAGGACATGGGCGGGAGCATCCGCGGTGACCTCGATCAGTCGGGCCGAGTTTTGTGACAGGGCGAGGACAAATGCCGTGTGCGGGAAGGTGACCGCACGCAGCAGCGGCTTCAAATGGAAGCGGTCGGAGATTTCCACCGCGTTGGCCAGATGATTGGGCAGTCGGTAGGTGCGCAGCGAGGTGGGGGTGATGTAGGCGGCGATGCTGTGCGAGAGGTGCCGCCAGAAAAAAGCATCACCGAGCAGATCGTCGATCTGCTCGGTGAGACCGGCCAGGAGTTCGCGCCCCTGGGCACCGGTATGCGTTGCGCGCAGTTGCTCGAGTGCGGCCTTGGCGAGATTTTCAAACTCGACCGGCGCGGATTCGTTTTGGGCGGGAACCGGACTGGTGCGCATAAAGAGTGAGATGCTGCCGGGTTCACGTGCGGTGGCGAGGGTGACAATCTCGGCCTGGGTTGGAATATCGGTGTGTATCAACGGGGGTACTCCACTTCTCTCGAACCGGGGGCGATGAGGCGAATACAGGAGCCGCATTGCCCGTGTCCTGGCACTCTATGTGCCCAAGCTGCGTGATACAAGACCCCGACCTGGATCCATCGGTCTAAAGGGTGTAGACTGACGGGGTTCCCACGGGAGGAACGCCCGGATTCACCGGAAAATCACCCACAACTATTGAAGGAATGGAAATCATGCAGCCGCTGAGTGAACGGGATATCCGAGCCGCATTCGTCAACACCAGCCAGAGCGAGCGTAAGGCCATCGCTCTGCCCGCCGAGCTCGACCAGATCGACTGGGCGGCACTGACCTACCTCGGCTGGCGGGACCCCAAATCGCCGACCCTGGGATTCATGATCGCCGAGGTGGATGGTGAACCCGTGGGTGTTTTGCTGCGCCAGACCGAGGCGCGCACGCGCACCCGGCCGCAGTGCGCCTGGTGCGAGGATGTGCACCTGCCCAACGAGGTTGTGTTCTTCTCCGCCCGCCGCGGCGGCAAGGCCGGACGCGCGGGCAACACCGTGGGAACCCTGGTGTGCGAGAGCTTTGAGTGCAATCGCAACGTGCGGGCGCTGCCAACCCTGGCCTATGTCGGGTTTGATCGCGATGCCGAACGCGAGCGTCGAATCGGCGTGCTGGCCGAACGGGTGGCGAGCTTCGCCCGGCGCATTCGCGACTCCGAGTAGGAGCGAACGGCGCGTATCAACCGCGGAGCACGTCGGCAACGGTAGGGGCCAGCGCGTGGGCGAGTTCGAGCGCGAGGAGCGGACCGCCCGCCGAGGCGCGTTTGGCGGCGAGGGCGTGCAGGTGGGCCCCGGCCGCGGCGATTCGCGCCAGCGAGGCGTTCCTGCCAGCCGATGCAGCGAGCGCCCCGATGGCCCCGGCCAGAACATCCCCCGTGCCCGCACTGGCAAGCCACGGGGTAGCCGGGGGGAGAAGGAGTGCCGCCTCGCCGGGAGCGGCCGCAACCGTGTGCGCTCCCTTGAGGAGGACACTGACGCCCCAGCGTTCGGCGGCGCAGCTGGCGGCGAGTTCGGGATGAGCCTCGATCCAGGAGCGCAGGCCCGCCTGGGTGGTGGGGATGCCCTCATGGCGTCGCTCATCCGGATGGTCACGGAACAACCCGGCCAGCTCGCCGGCGTGCGGGGTGAGAAGAATTCGAGCCCCGGGATGATGGGCGACCAGCCCGATGGCCCCGGCGTCCAGGATGCTCGGGATCCCCGCCTCCACCGCTTCGGCGAGGGCGCGTGCATCGGTGCCCTCGGGATCCAGCGGTTCCATCCCCGACCCGATCAGCAGCGCCTGCACGCGTCCCGAGCCCAGTACCGTCTCGGGCCGCCGAGCCAGAACCGCGTGCCCCACCGAGTCCGGACCCACATAGCGCACCATCCCCACTCCGGTGTGTAGGGCGGCTTCGACCCCGAGGACGGCGGCACCGGGATAGCGGACCGATCCGGTTCGGATGCCGAGCACGCCGCGGCGATACTTGTCGTCGGCCGCGGTGGGGATTCGAATCTGTTCGCGGGTGTCCGCGAGGTGCCAGGGGATGCCGGTTTCGGTCATGATGTCCTCTCCCGTGATGGGTCACAAACCCGTGTCACACACGCTAGCGCACCGGGGTGGTGTTCGCGGGAATGCGTCGGCGGCGGCCGGAGGGATACTCCGGCCGCCGCCTGTGTGCAGGCACGGAGAGCGAGGCGCTCCCCGTGCCCGGGGAATTGATTTAGCCGGCCATGCCGCGCACGCGTCCAAGCTCACGACGAGCCAGGAAGAGCGAACCCACCCCGCCGATGACCAGCAGCAGCGCGATCAGGGTCAGCGGACCCGCGGGGGCACCGGTCTCACCCAGGGCGCGTGCGCCGCTGGCGGAGGTGCCGGTTGCCGGGGTGACCGAACCATCCACGACGGGGGTCGTGGAGATCGGGGTGCCCACGCCGGGGGTGCCATCGGTAGGCTGCGTTCCCGGCACGGTGACCGGGTGCAGGGCCGTGAACTTGCCCGAGCCCTCGGACTGGAACACACGAACGTAGTCCACCAGCATTTCGGCCGGGAACTTGGTGTCCTTATCCGGGCTACCGGGCCAGTCGCCACCCACGGCGAGGTTCAGGATGATGTAGAACTCCTGGTCGAAGACCCACGCCTGGTTCAGGGTGTTCTCCACGTGGTCGCGGGTCACCGTGTACACGTCGTGACCGTCCAGGCGGAAGGTGATCTTCTCGCTGTTCCAGTCGGCCGACCATACGTGGAAGTCCTTGCTCAGGTTGGTCTTGTCCGGCAGGGTGAACGCGCCACCCTGGCCACCCATGCCCGAGTATCCCGGACCGTGAACGGTTCCGTGGGTCTCCTCGGGGGCGTGACCGAGCACCTCCATGATGTCGATCTCACCGTTGGCGGGCCACGGGCGGCCCTCCAGGAACGAGGTGCCCATCATCCAGAACGCGGGCCACAGACCCTTGCCCTCGGGAACCTTGACGCGAGCCTCAAAGCGGCCGTACTGGGCGGATACCTTATGCGAGGTGTTCAGACGTCCGGAGGAGTAGAACTTGGCACCGTGGAAGTCCTCCACCTTGGCCTCGATCAGCAGGTTGCCCTTGCCATCGTGGCGCACGTTGTTGGTGTCGGCGGTGTAGAGCTGCAGCTCGGCGTTGTTGTTGTCACCGGGGTTGGCGGTGTGGTCCAGGGTCCACTTCTTGTCATCCGCGGCGGTTCCGGCGGCGCCGTCAAACTCGTCGCTCCAGACCAGCTTCAGGTTGTCGAAGTCGGGGTCGGCGGGGCCGGCGGGCGGGAAGATCGGGTCTCCACCGGTGCCGTAAACGCGGAACTCGTAGAGCGAGAAGCCGTACTTGTTGCCACCCCAGCCCACGGTGCGCTCGGTCATGTTGACCTGAACGTAGCGTCCGGCGGTGGGGTCGATGTTGATGACCTCCTTACCTCCGGTACCACCCACGGTCTTAAAGACGGTGGTCCAGGGGCCGGTGGGGGAGTCGGCCACCTCGATCGAGTACGACTTGGCAAAGGCGGGGTCCCAGCGCAGGACGATCTGCGAGATCTCGGCCTGGGCGGCGAGGTCTACCTGGACCCAGGCGTTGTCGGACCAGTCCTTTTCGGCCACGGCCCAGCGGGTTGCCAGGTCCTGATCGAAGAGCTTGTCCGGGGTGCAGTCCACACACTGCGGGTCGTTCTGGCTCGAGGAGGCGGTGCCGGTCTTCTTATAGCTCAGCAGGACTCCGGGGCCCTCGCCCTCGCCGTGCTGCGGGGGCAGTTCCTCGCGCTCGGATCCGTACACGTTGAAGTGCCAGAGCGAGACGCCGAACTGGCTCGAACGCTCGGTGGAGGTCATGCGCACAAAGCGGGTGCGCGGGTGCTTATCGCTGGTGATCACATCGCGTCCACCATCGCTGCCGGTCACCGACTCGTACGGGAACCAGGTCCAGCCGTTGAGCGAGGTTTCCAGGACGTAGCCGCGAGCGTAGGAGGTTTCCCAGTCCAGCTCAACGGCGTCCAGCAGGTAGGTGGCACCGAGGTCCACGGTGATCCACTGGCCATCGGCGGCCTGGCTGGACCAGCGGGTCTTGGGGTTGCCATCGGTGGCGTTCTTGGGGGCGAGGTCGCCGTTTTCGGTGGTCGACGCGGAGGCCTTGGCATCGCGCGAGACCAGGGTGCCCAGCTCGGTTTCAACCGGCTCGGTGGGGCCGGGGGTGCCGGGTCCACCGGGGGTGGGTGTCGGGGTGGGGATCCCGGGCAGCGGGGCACAGGAGTGACCCCAACCATCCACGGTGTACAGCGAGATGCCGTAGTCGGATCCGCGCTTGTCACCGGTCACCTTGAGGTGGCGGATCGCGCCGATGTCGGCGAGCTTGTCCAGGGTCTGCGCTCCGGCACCGGTTGCGGTGCCGGTGGCCAGGGTCTGCCAGGTCTTGTCGTCGGTGGATCCCGAGACCGTGTACTCGGAGGCGAAGGCACCCTCCCAGTTCAGGTCCACCCTGTCGATGACGCAGGTTGCTGCCAGGTCGATCTGGACCGACTCCCCGTCGCGGTACTCGCTGGACCAGCGGGTTGCGGCGTTGCCGTCGGTGACGTTGGAGGCGGGGTTATTGCCTTCGATTGAGGTGGCCTTGGCCGTTTTTCCCGCGGTCACAATTGTTGAGACCTCTGCGGCGGCTGCGGGGAGTGCCAGCGCAAAGGTTCCGGTTCCTACCATGGAGAGTCCGAGTGCGCCGGCGATAACCGCTCGGACGCGGCTCGGTGGGGACGATAAACGCATCAACATACTCCTTCGTGTGTTGGTTCGCTCGCTGCTTGGGGGCGGCTCCGACCGTCGGAATTAGCGAGCGTTAACTTACTAACAGAACAGTAAGTATCCACACAAGGCAAATGTGTAAAATCACCCCTGAATGAGGGGTATGTGTTTGCTGATTAATCGCTGAGTGCGGTGACGAACCCGGTATGCCCGGTGGTCGCCACCGTGATTCCCTCGCTGACCGCGCGTTTTGCATAGCGAGCCTCGAGGGATTCGCTCGTCGCGGTGGGGTCAGTCTGCGGAATCGTTTCCGGTGAGAGCCCGCGCGCGCTGGCACCGGGCCAGATCACCGCGGTGACGTTGTGGGTAGGCTCGGGGAGCTGGGCTCCGAGGATCACAAAACGCTGATCAAGGTTGGCCGAGGAGACCCGATCGATGGTATCGATTCCACGCTCTCCCAGCAGCATCACCAGATCGGGGCGCTGGGAAAGCTGGGCGGAGACCAATTCGTCGGCGGACTGATCGACGGAACCGGTCGGATCACACACCGTGAGGGTCGCATGAATTGTGGCTGCCCGCTCCTGCAGGGCGGCGAGGAGGGCGGGGTGATCGCTGCCGGAGCCGATCAGGAGAATATGAAGCCCCGAGGGAACGTTGGCGTCGGCATCACTGTCGGTGATGGGGGCGACGGTGGCACCGGGGGCCGGAAGGTGCGAATCTGAGGGCTGGGCGTCGAGGGGGATCCCGGCGGAGAGGGCGTCCGAGCCGGGCCGGGCCTCGGCGCTGGCCGATACCGAAACGGTGGGGCTGGCGGCATCGGGGTTTCCCGCGCAGCCGGTGAGTGCGAGTCCCAGACTCAGTGCGAGGCCCAGGCCCAGTGTGAGGGCCCGACTCGCTGCGAGGGCCCGACTCTGTTCGAGGGCCCGACTCTGTGCGTGGCCCGGGCCCAGGGTGCGGGACCGTTCGCCTCGGGCGGCGAAGCGGTGAACTCGTGAGTAGCGGGGATCCGCTGCGTGCGCGGTGGCTGTCGCGGGGGCGCTAGCGGGGCGGGTCTGGGTGTGCACGGGGTTCCTCCGGGGTCAAACGGTGGTGACCGCGGGCTCGAAATGTTCTCGAGCCCGCGGTCACCGACGGGGATACTAGGCGGCGTTTTCGCGTCGCATGAAGCGGATCACGGCACCCATGATCAGCAGCAGCGCGGCACCACCGGCCAGCGGGAGTGTCAGGTCAAAACCGGTGTGGGCGAGGTTCTCGCTGTTGCCGGCGGCCGCACCGGCCGAGGCCGACGGGGTTGCCGCGGAGGTGGCACCCGGCGTCGCCGATACGGACGGGGTGCTTCCCGGCTGGGTCGGGTCGGTGCCGGGGGTGGTCGGATCCGTGCCCGGGGTGGTCGGGTCGGTGCCCGGCTCGGTCGGGTTCGGGGTCGAGGTCGGCTCCGCGGCGGCCAGGACGGTGATGGTCCGGGTGAAGGTCGCCTCGTTACCGGCGGCGTCGGTCACCGTGTACACCAGGGTGTACACGCCGGGAACCTTGGTGTTCACCGACCCGGAGACGGTGATCTTCGAGGAAACGTCGCCATCCTCCTGATCGAATGCGGTGATCCCGGCCATCGGGTCAAAGTCCTCACCCGCGCGAACCTCGGATTCGGTCGGGGCGGTGATCACCGGGGCCGCGGTGTCCACGCGCTTCAGGGTGACCGAGTCGACCACGCTGTTTACGGGCTTCTCATCGCCGAAGGCCTGGCTGCGCATGGTCTTGACGGTGATGGCGTTGCGGGTGATGTCGATCGAGGAGTAGTTACGAACCTTCTCCTGGTTGATGACCGAGGCCCACCAGGCGGTGGGGTTGGTGACGTTGTAGTACTTGGAACCACTGGCCGAGTTGGCGGTCACGTACAGGACCTCACCCGGGTTGGCGGTCACCTGCGGTGCGGCGGCGGCCTCATCGGGGTTTGCGACCACGCCATCCTTGATCAGGTAGGTGCGGGTGTAGGAGTGGTCGTGTCCCTGCAGAACCAGGTCCACACCGAGGTCGGAGATGACCTTGGGCAGCGCGGCACGCAGGTTGATGATCTGCGAGCTGTTCCAGTGCGAGGCCACCGAGTAGATCGAGTGGTGGAAGGCCACAACCTTCCAGGTTGCCTTGTCGCCCTGCTCGGCGACGGTCTTGCGCAGGAATGCCTCGTGAGCGGCGTAGTCGCTGCTGTTGGAGTTCAGCACCATGAACAGGACACCCTTGTGCATGAACCAGTAGTCGCCGCCCGAGGAGGTGGCCGAGGTCGCCTTGCCGGCGTTGGGGTCGAGGTTGGGAACGTTGTAGTGCTGTTCGTAGGCCTTGGAGCCAACGTCGTGGTTTCCGTTGACCGGAACCAGCGGGATCGAGCGCAGCTGCTCGGGGGCGAGGAAGGACTCGTACTGTGCCTCGTTGGCGGCGGTCTCGACCTGGTCGCCGGCGGAGAAGAGCATCTCGGCGTTGGGGTGAGCGGCCTGAGCCACGTTGACGGTGTCGACCCAGCCGGCCTCGTCGTTCTTGGTGTTGCCGGAGGCACCGATCTGCGGGTCGCCGAAGAACAGGAAGTTGTAGTCACCCGAGAAGGACTGGGTGCGGAACGAGTAGGTCTTGGACCAGCCGTTTGCGTCGCTGCCGACCCGGTACACGTACTCGGTGTTCTCGGTCAGGCCGGTGATGTCGGCGAAGCGGTTGTATTCCTTGCTGGTGGTCTGGACACCCTTCGCGGGGAAGGTGCTGGCGACGGCGGCGGGGAACGCGGTACCGGTCTGCGCGGCGCGCGTGGCGACCTGGGCCACCTGGGCGGTGTCGATGTCCGAGTACCAGGCGAGGCCGCGACCGGACTCGTTGGAGCCGACGCTCAGCACGATGTCGCTGAGCTTGGCGGGGGCCGCGGAGTCCGAGGGGGCGGGGGTCGAGGTGGGCTCGGGGGCCGCGGCGACCAGCGAGGTCAGGTCGAAGTAGATGTCGGAGCTGGCGGCACGGTCCTGGTACAGCGCCACGGCAATGGTGTTTTCGCCGGCCTTGAGGGCGGTGGCGGGAACGGTGAATTCGCGGGTCACCGGGTCACCGGCGTTGACACCCGCGTACATCAGGTTGCGCTCGGCCTCGGGGGCCGCCTCGATCTTCGCGTCCGATTCCTCGACCAGTCCGGCAACCTTGGTGCCGTTGACAAAGATCTGGACGGCATCATCGAAGGTGACGTTTCCGGTGAGCTTGGCGGTGCCGGCGAGCTGCTGCGCGCTGAGCTGGAAGCTGGAGCGGAAGTGGTAGGTCTTGACATCGGGCGCGGCAACGCCGTCGATGTACTGGTTGAGCAGCGTCGAGGCGGTGTACGGGCCGATGCCGGTGGCCTTGCCGTTCTTGGCACCGAAGCTTCCGGCGGCACTCTTCCAGGCGGTGTCGTTGAACCCGGCGCGGGTCCACACCAGGCGATCCGCGCTGCCTTCGGCGGGGTCGGTGTTGTTTTCCGAGTAGCGCCAGGTGGTTGCGCTGGTCATCAGCGGGGCCTCCGGGGCGGCGACCGCGGCGGTGGCGCCGACGGTTGCCAGTCCGGCCAGAAGCGAGAACGCGCCGAGGGTGGCGAGTGCGCGACGGGCGCGTCCGGGACGACGCGAGCCGGGAAGGCTCTCGTGCGTGAGGGGGTCCATTTCTGTCTCCAGGTGTGAGGGAATGTGCGCGCGGGGCGGGGTTCCCCGGCATCTCGTGGAGGCTAACGACCGGGAGTTGAATGGGGATGAACGGCGGGTGACCCGGATGATCGAAAATCGGGAATTTGCCCCCTGAAGGGGCTAAGTAATCGCCGGAAGCACGCGGAAGCTCGGAGTTTGCCGGAAGTTAACCCTGAATCCGGTGCGCCCGCTCGGCGCGTCCGTTTTCCTTGAGCTTCGTTATGTTTTTTGGGGTGGCCGACTACCAAACACTCGTTTTCAGACACCCGCGGTCGACGCTTCGAGAAATCGGGGGAGGATGGGGATATGCGTACACGGTTTGGTCTTGGTTGGGCTCGCTCGGGAAAGCTGTCGGGCGTCGCCCTCGCCGCGGCGGGGATTTTTGTGCTGGCGGGGTGCGCCTCCGCGTCGCAGCCAGGCGACTCGAGCACGCCCTCCGACCCCGCGGACCCCCGAATCGTCTCCGAGCCTCCGCTGGATCCGGGCGCGACCGAGTCGCCCGCGGCCACCGGTGAGCGCAGGGTGGAGTTCACGGTCACCGGCGACGCCGGCACCGCCCTGATTCGCCACGTAGTGGTTCGCGCCGACACCGACGAAAACGCCGACGCAACCATGCAAGCCCTTCCCTGGAGCGCAACCGATACGCTGCGTGCGGAGGACTCAACGGACTTTCACAAGCTGGTGCTCTTTGCCAAGAACGTCGACGGTGCCAGCGGGAGTCTGACCTGCGAGATTCGGATCGACGGTGAGATCGTGGCGACGCAGCACACCACCGGATATCAGCCGGTAACCTGCCTATACCTGGCCCGCTAATCCGCCTCGGGGAACTCGATGACCACCTTGCCCTTGGCTCGGCGTGATTCCAGCCGGGCAAACGCCTCGGCATAGTGCTCCAGGGGAAACACACTATCGATGGTGAGGCGCAGGTTGCCCGCATCCACCAGTTCGGCAAGCTGAGCCAGGCCGGGCCCATCGGGGGACATGAAGAGAAACTCGTAGCGCGCTCCGAGTTGGTGTGCCCGTGCCCGAATGGAACGGCTCCGCCCGCGCAACACCGTGCCCACGAGGATCCGACGAATGCCGCCCAGATCCCGATCCACGCTCCCCGGTGTGACCGGACCGCTGATCGACACCACGCGGCCGCCGGGGGCAATCGCCTCGAGCGCGTCCTCTAGGCCCGATCCGCCCACCATGTCGAAGATTGCGGCATACTTTTCGGCCTGGTCGGAAACCCGATGGGTGCGATAGTTGATGACCTGGTCCGCGCCCATCGCCCGGACCAGGGCCTCGCCGTGCTCCGAGGCCGTTGTGGCCACATGGGCACCGCGCAGTTTGGCTAGCTGAATGGCCAGCAGCCCAACCCCACCGGCACCGCCGGTGATGAGGATCCGTTCCCCGGGCTGGACATTGAGGAAGCGCTCGCCGAGTGCCTGCTGCGCGGTGAGCCCGGCCAGCGGGAGGGCGGCCGCGACGGTCGCCGGAACCGTGCGCGGAGCCGGCGCGACCAGGCCCTGGTCGACCGCCACCCACTCGCCGAGGGCACCGAGGCGGAGCTTGTCCACCCGGGCGAGAACCCGATCGCCCACCGCAAAGTGGGTCACCGCGGAGCCGACCGCGGCGACCGTCCCGGCGAGCTCATTCCCAGCCACCTGGGGGAAGACGTAGCCGCCGAGGGCCCGAGTTGTTCCCGCGCGTTGAATCGCGTCGATGGGGTTGAGCCCGACGGCGCGGGTGCGAATCAGCACCTCGCTTGGGCCTGGGGTTGGGGTTGCGACCTCGGTAAGGGCCGTGACCTCGGGGCCTCCGTGCCGGGCGTAGACGACTGCACGCATGTTTGTTTCTCTCCTGCCGACCGCGGCACCCTTCGTGAGCACTGCTAACATTAACCAGGATAGAGGAGATGTTAGCAATGTCAACATTAGGTGCCACGCCCTACCATCGGGATGCGCTCAAGGAGCAACTCATCACGATTGCCGCCGACCGGGTGGATGCCGGCGAGCGAGATGTCTCGCTGCGCGAAATTGCCCGGACCGCGGGCGTCTCCACCGCCGCCCCCTATCGTCATTTCTCGGATCGAGGGGACCTACTGCTCCATGTGGCGGCGCGCGGGTTTGATGCATTGACGGACGCACTCACCGCGGTCCCGGGTGAACCCGCGGATCTGGCTGCACTGGCCACGGCATACGTTGAATTCGCCCGCGCCTTTCCCGGTCGCTATGAGCTCATGTTCAGTCGGCCGTGCGCGGGGAGTGAGTTGGTCCATGACAGCTCGGCCCGCACGATGGCGGCATTTGTCGAGCGGGCGGGCCTCGATGGGCAGGATCCGTCGGTCGCGCTCGCCTACTGGTCGCTCGTGCACGGGCTGACAGGCCTGTTGGCCGCAGGCAAGGTTCGGGCGCTCCCGGGCACCCCAGGCGCGGCCGTCGCGGCGGAGGATGACGATGTGCGCGAGGATGCGGCGGTGCGCGCGGTGATCGCCGCGGTTGTGAGCGTGATGCGCGGGTAGGGTGCTGGTTTTCTCGGTCGCCTAATCGCGAATGCCGCGCAGGACGATGGCCCCGAGGGTGCGCGCCTGCTGCTGCCAGTCACTGTCGGGGTTCATCTGCCAGAGCCCGGCCAGCGCCAGGAGAACATCGTGCGGATCGGTGCCCGCGCGCACGGTGCCCTGTTCGATCGCCGCTTCCAGGAGGAGGGTGAGTGCGCCGGCAATCTGGTTGTAGACCTCGGCAAAGTGCGCATCGCTGGAGTAGGCGGCGGCCTGGAGGGCGTCGGCGAGGCCACGCTTGGTCATCGCGTACCGGGCGAGCCGGTCGATCCACAGTCTCAGGGCTGCATCCGCCGTATGCTCGGCGAGGTATTCGCTCGCGCTGGCGGCGACGCTGTCAACCTCGTGCTGGTAGACCGCGAGGGTGAGGGCCTCGATGGTGGGGAAGTTGCGGTGCAGGGTGGCGTTGCCCACGCCCGCGCGCTGTGCGATTGCATTCATCGAAATCTGCCCGGATTCGGCCAGGGCGCGGGTCGCGGCGCCGAGAATGGCGTCGCGATTTTGCCGCGCGTCCGCGCGCAGCTTGGGGCTGTTTTCGGGAATGGTGAACTCCAGGCTTGCTAAGTGGGGAACTATCCACTTATGCTGTGAAGATAAGTGGACAGTTCCCCACTCTACCAAGTGGGGTCGAAATAAACCAGGAGTACCCATGTCAATTCATACCGAAATCAGCCCCGCCGAAGCCGCCGACCGTCTGGCCATCCGCGAGCTCTTCGACGCCTACGCCACCGCCGCCGACCGCCGGGATGCCGAGGGGCAGAAGGCGCTGTTCGCCGAGGACAGCCGCTTCATCGTTTTCATGGATGGCCCCGGCACTGAGGCCAGCTATGCCCTCGATGGACGCGAAGCGCTGACCCCGGTGTTCGCCGACCTGAACCGCTATCAGGCCACCACCCACTTCAACGGTCAGAGCACCATCACCCTGAACGGCGACTCGGCGACCGGCGAGAGCTACACCCTGGCGCACCACCTGTACACCGAGGACGGCGTGCGCACCATCATGATCGCCTCGCTGCGCTACCTCGACACGTTCACCAAAATTGATGGTGTCTGGTACTTCGCCGAGCGTAATCTCGTTGTTGACTGGACCGAGACCCGCCCGTCGGCGGCCTAGTCGCAAACATCAAGTACGGTTGGGACTTTTTGGGGGAGCGCATGAGCGACGCGACATCGAGCGAATACAACACCCGTGCAGGTTTTGGCTTGCAGCGCATGCTGGGACGAGATCCCGGTCAGCGTGGTCGCGTCGCCACCCCGCTCGAACTCCTGTTTGACCTGACCTTTGTGGTTGCCTTCGGCCAGGCGGGGAACCTGCTGGCTCACCTGCTGGCCGAGGGCCACACCACGGCGGCGATCGGCGGTTTCGCCTACGCGATCTGCGCGATCGTGTTTGCCTGGATCAACTTCACCTGGTTCGCCTCGGCCTTTGATACCGATGACTGGGCCTTCCGGGTCACCACCATGGTGCAGATGGTGGGTGTGCTGGTGCTCGCCCTGGGCTTGCCGGCGATGTTCCACTCGATCGATGTGGGGCACGGCCTGGATAACGGCGTGATGGTTGCCGGCTACGTGATCATGCGGATCGCGATGATTGTGCAGTGGCTGCGCGCGGCCACCCACGACCCGCGCTATCGCAAGGCGAGCCTGGCAAATGCGGCGTTTATTACCGTCGCCCAGATCGGCTGGGTTGCGCTGATCTTTGCCGATCCCACGGTCACCGTGATCCTGATCTGCTCGATCCTGCTGTTTGCGCTGGAATTTGGCGGTCCGCTGATCATTCAGTACCGTGAGGGCGGCACCCCCTGGCACGCGCACCACATCGCCGAGCGCTACGGGCTGCTGGCGATTATCGCGCTGGGGGAGGGCCTGATCGGCACGATCGCCTCGGTTTCGGCGGTGCTGG
The DNA here is from genome assembly GCF_024810155.1 of Mycetocola sp. BIGb0189. Lineage (NCBI taxonomy): Bacteria > Bacillati > Actinomycetota > Actinomycetes > Micrococcales > Microbacteriaceae > Mycetocola > Mycetocola sp. BIGb0189. The sequence goes on along the minus strand of NZ_JANUED010000004.1, from coordinate 9,513 downwards.
AAACCCAGGGGTGGACCCTGGAGGCCGTGCTGCTGGCCCTTGCCGGCACCGGACTGACCTTTGCCCTGTGGTGGGCCTACTTTGTGGCACCCTCGGGTGAGGTGCTGCATCATCACCGTGAGCGCGGCCTGCTCTGGGGCTACGGGCACATCGCAATCTTCGCCTCGATCGCCGCGGTGGGTGCGGGCCTACACGTGGCCGCCTATGTGGTGGAGGGTGAGGCGACAATCGGGCCGGTCGGTGCCCTGCTGGCCACCGCGATTCCGGTGGCTGTGTTCCTGATCGGCGATTTCCTGCTGCACAGCTATCTGATTCGCCAGTTTGACCCGTTCTACATCTGGCTGCTCCTGGGTGCCTGCATCGCCCTGGCCCTCGCGGTGTACTCGGCCGCGCTCGGCGTCTCGATCGGCTGGAGCCTGCTCCTGGTCGTGCTGGCCCCGGTAATCGTGATCGTCGGCTACGAGGTTGGTGGGCATCAGCGCCTGGCGAACAGCCTGGATCGCGCACTCGGATAGTCGCAATTGCCCCGAGCCGAATGCTCGGGGCAATTGGGCGTTGTCATCCCGAGGGCTGCGGCGCAGACACGCGGCTCGGGCGTTGTTTCGACGTTAGCGAGCGTGCCCGAAATACATCAGTTCCCAGATCGCCGGACGAGTGTGTTCTTCAATCAGGGTGTCGCCACGGAAATGCTGCACGCCACAGGTGCCGGTGAAACGCAGGTATGCTCCGTCAAAGCGCACGACCTTCGCCGCGAGCCGCTTGACCCCCGTGATCCCATCAATCATGCGATCGCGTGTGAGGTCGCGCTCGCGGGTGAACGAGACAACGTAGCGGTCATCCCCGTCCTGATAGGTGTAGCGGGTGATCGCGGCAACCGGCTTTTTCGTGTGCTCATCGATGTACACGCCCTCGGTTTCGAAGGTGACGTTGTGGGCGTCATCGGCGATGATCTCCCCGTCCTTTGCCAGCATGAAGATGGGGATCGCCTCGTAGCCGTAGCGTTCGTGCGCGGTAATGTACGAGGCGATGACCGTGTACGGGCCGGCTTCCCCGCGTGCCCAGTACCAGTCGTGGACGATATCGAGAAGGCTCGCGTTGCCCCAGTTGTGGTCGTGATAACCGACGCCGGTTGTGGTGTGGATTTCGCCTTCGACCGCGTAGGTCACCTCGACGGTTCCCTGCGGAACCGAGGGGAGCCAGGAAAACTCCTTCGCCCGGTCCTCACCGAACAGCATGTAGCCGGTTTCGGGGCGCCAGGAGGGTACGGTCCCGGTGAGGGTGATGTCCACCGAGATGCCCTCGACGTCGGCGGTAATCCGGTAGGTGTGCAGATCGCCGGTGAATCGGTTGTTGCCGATGCGCACGTCGGCACGGTCGGTGGATGCCGACCACTGATCCGGTGCGAAGTGCACAATTTTTGTGAAGCTACGCCCGTCGGCGAGATCAAGGTTTAACCGGATGATCGGATCGAGCGGATGCTGGGGTGTGCTGAGGTCCTTATTCATGAACACCACCACGAGTTTCGCCCCGTCATCGAGGTGCGCGTCAAAGTACCACCACTCATAGGTGCCCTTGCGGTTGTCGGTCCGGGCTCCGTCCTCCCAGGCGGCGATATTTTTCGGGGAGAGCCCAAGACGCGTGAAGTCGGCGGGGGTTCCGGCGGTAACCGCCAGTTTGTGCTGGGACATGAGGTTCCCTTTCTATTGAAATCGGTATGACATTGGGGAGGGTGCGAGTGGCCTCAATCGGCGTGAACGGTGAGCGACGCTGAGCTGTCCTCTTCGGGTTATGCGGCGAAGCGTCGAACGAGCGTGGTCACCGAAGCGCGCAGTTCATCCGATCCGGTGCCGGTAGCGAGGTGCGTGAGGATGAGTCCCTGGATGCTGGAGCTCAGGACGAGAGCTGTCGCATGGTCGCCCACGTAGTTCTCCAAGAGATCCGCCAGGTGTCCGTCGAGTTCGCGGATCACGGGGCGGAGGGATTCATCGTGGCTGGACGCGAGAATCATGGCGAATACGGCGACCGTGTCCTGTCGTGATTCCCCGGTGAGTGTCAGTGCGTAGTTGCCGGCGAGCTCGGGGAGGCTGCCGGGGGTCTCGTGATTTGCCTCGACAAGCGCGCGGAATGCGAGTCCGATGCGAGAGCCCGCATGGTCGAATGCCGACTGGCGCAGCTCCGCGATCCCCGGGAAGTGGTAGGTGACCGAGGCGAGGGATACCCCCGCCTGTGCGGCAACGGCGCGGTGGGTGAGGAGTCCCGCTCCGTTCTCCGCGATCACGGTGACTGCCGCATCCAGCAGGAGTTCGCGGCGCGCCTTTCCTCGTTCGAGGCGACCATCTTTTTTCTCGTTCACAACCCGTCCTAACAATCAGTACAAAAGTACTGTAACATTCGATTGGTTCAAAAGAAAGGTCACGATACGAAGGTTTTGATGGTTTTCGACCACCCGTATGGTGCGGACGCATCCGAGAACATCCCACACCTACGCAGCTTTTCGGCGGCAATCGCCGCCGCCGCTCGGCGGGGGCAGGAAAAAGCGAGCCATGAGGTGGATCTGATCGACCTGCACGCGGACGGATTCGATCCGGTCATGCACGAATCCGACCTGGCCGCCTGGCGACAGGCCTCGGTGGTCGATGCGCAGGTCGCGGACTATCAGGCACGTCTGCGCGCCGCTGACCACCCCGGACCTGGTTTATCGCTGGCTCTTTGGAAACCCGATCACGAAGATTATGTTCCGGGGAACGTTCCGCAAGAGTGGTGTGAAGAATCTGCGCTTGCTGAACCACACGAACCCGGCCGGGAAAACCCTGGAACAGCGTGAGCGGATTCTGCAGCGTATCGAGGAGCGATTCGCTGCCCTGTGAGGACCACGCCGGGTGCGGTTAACGCAAAATGCCCGGTAAGAACGTGACGTTCGTACCGGGCATCCAGTGGAGCCGCCTGCGGGAATCGAACCCGCGACCTTTTCATTACGAGTGAAACGCTCTACCGACTGAGCTAAGGCGGCCGGACGGTGCACACGCACCGTTCCGGGAACGAGCTTAGCGTCTCATCCGGTAATTCAAAAAACGCAACCCCGCGGGCGTCGCAATTTTGCCCCCGATAGGATCGCTTCTATGGACGATCAGCAGACCGAGCCCACCACCTCCCCCTTCCCGGAGCCGCGCCGGGTGTGGTGGCAGCGTCCGCTGCCACTCGGTTTACTGGCCGGTGGGCTGGCGATTGTGGTGATCGCGGCGGGGGCAGTGAGCGGTTCCCTGGCCCGCACCGCCGAGACGCCGGCTGCCTCGGCCGAGGCCACCATTCCGAGCGCCGAGCCCACACCGGAGGTTCCCAAGCGTCCGGTACCGGGTCAGACGATTCCGGCATTTGCCCGCACCTGCTCGGTTGAGAACCTGATTCACGATCCTCGCCTGGGCACCTTCCAGGCGCAGGTGTACAACGCCGACACCGGTGAGATCCTGTTTGAGCGTGACCAGGACACCCCGCGTGCGACCGCGAGCTCGATGAAGATCCTCACCGCCGCGGCCGCGCTGAACGTGCTGGGCCCGGAATACCGGGCCACCACGCGGGTCGTGAGCGGTCCCGATGCGGGCACCATCGTGCTGGTAGGCGGGGGCGATCTAACCCTCAGCCGCCTACCCTCCGGGTCCGAACCGGTCTACACCGGCGCCGCCCACCTGGACGACCTGGCCAAGAAGGTCACCGCCGCACGAACCGCCGCGGGAATCCGTGAGCCGGTGCGCCGGATCCTGCTGGATACCACCTACTTTGGCGGCCCGACCTGGGATCCCAGCTGGCCCGCGACCGAGCGTCGTGCGGGTTGGCTCTCGCATATCACCGCGCTCCAGGTGGACGCCGACCGTGCCGATCCCGCGGTGTTCCTCTCGCCTCGTGGCGAGGACCCGGTGGGCCGGGCCGGGGACGCCTTCGCGGCCTTCTTCCCCGGGGCCTCGACCTCGACGGGGACCGCGGCGGCCGGGGCAACCGAGCTGGCCAGCGTCCAGTCGGCACCGCTCTCGGCGCTGATCCCGCTGATGCTGGTCCCCTCCGATAACACCCTGGCCGAGATGCTGGGTCGGCAGGTGGCGATCAAGATGGGGGCCGGGAATACCATGTCCGCGGTCTCGCTGGCGATTCCGGAGGCGCTGAAACCCTACGGCCTGGACACCTCGAACCTGACCATTGCCGACACCTCCGGGATGAGCCCGAAGAACGCGGTCCCCCCGTCGTATCTCGCCGGTCTCTACATGAAGGTTGGAGCACGCGAGGCGAACCTCGGGTATATCCGGGACGGTCTCGCGGTGGCCGGACAGACCGGAACCCTCGGCTACAGCAATCGCTTCACCGGTCCCAACGCGGTCGCGCGCGGCCACATCTGGGGCAAAACCGGGTCGATTACCAACGCCTACACTCTCGGTGGTTTTATCGATGCGGCCGATGGCAGCACGCTGACCTTTGTGATCTATGCGACCGGACGGGTTTCCGAATCTGCCCGGCAGGGGATCGATACGGTCGCGACCGGGTTCTACCGCTGCGGTAACTCGCTTTCAAACTACTGATCCGATCATCGCCTGCCGTGTTTCCGGGACGTAACGCCACGTTTCTGGGCTGGAACCGGAAAGACTTCGCCACTAGGGTGGTATCACCTGGCTGAAGGGGGACACATGTCTCGGGCACTGCTGATCGTTGATGTACAAAACGATTTCACCGAGGGTGGTGCGCTTGCGGTTTCCGGGGGCGCGGCCCTCGCTCGAAACGTGAGTGACCACATCGAGTCCCACCCGGGTGCGTACACACTTGTGGTTGCCTCGCGAGACTGGCACGATGCCACCAACAGCAATGGCGGACACTTCGCCCCGGCGGGGGAGGCTCCGAACTTTGTGACGACCTGGCCGGTGCACTGCGTCGCCGACACCGATGGTGCCGACTACCACCCCGAGTTGCGTCTGCCCGAGCACACCGTCCACGTCTATAAGGGGCGCGGTATCCCGGCCTACTCGCTGTTCGAAGGGGCTGCCGGCGCCAAGAATGCCGCCGACCCGGCCGATACACGAGGCATCCCCGAGCTGTTGCGGGAATCCGGCATCACCGCGGTGGATGTGGTGGGAATCGCCACCGACCACTGCGTCCGGGCCAGCGCGCTGGATGCACTGAGCGCCGAATTCGATGTTCGGGTGCTCACCGACCTGGTTGCGGGAGTCGATGCCAACGCCAGCGCCCGAGCCCTGGAGGAGCTGCGCTCTGGTGGCGCGGCCCTTGCTCACTCCGGTGAGGTGACGGACGCGTGAATCCCCGACACGGTTCGGACCGGCCCCTCGATGAGAAGGACCCGAACCGCGAGCCCGATCGCACGCCCACCCATGCGATTCCGATCATCACCCCCGAGATCCTTGCCGCCCACGCGGCGGATAGCGTCTCGTCGGGGAGCGAGGTGAGCGACGCATCCCACGTGGATAATCCCTCGGGGGAGAACGCTCGGGAGAAGTCGCTGACGCGCCCCGCAGACAAAACTCCGGCGGTCTCGGCCGCTCCTGACGCGCCGGTAAACCTCAAAAGTACGGATCACCGGGTGCCCGGCTCTCGGGTACCGCGCTGGTTGCGGATCCTGCTCCCCGCGGTTCTGATCGTCCTCTGGGTTGCCGGTGGTGCGATCGGTGGACCCTACTTTGGCAAGGTCAGCGAGGTCTCCACCAACAACCAAATCAGCTACCTTCCGGCCAGCGCCGACGCGACCAAGGTGGCCGCCGCGCTGCCCGGGTTCAGCGAGTCCGATGCGATTCCCGCGGTCCTGGTGTTCGCCCGGGATTCCGTCCTGAGTGAGGCCGACCGTGCGCTCATCTCCGAGCGTGCGGCCGCGATCAAGGACACCCCGGGTATCTCGGAGACGCCGTCCCCGGCAATCTTTAGTGAGGATGGCAAGGCGGCGACCGTCTTTGTGCCAGTCGATAGCGCCGATGCGAGCGACACGGTCTCGGCGCTGCGCACCACACTGTCCAAGGACTTGCCGTCCGGCCTGTCCGCCTATGTCACCGGCCCGGCCGGATTCACCACGGATCTGGTGGGTGCCTTTGCCGGGATCGATGGCCTGCTGCTGTTGGTCGCGCTCGCCGCGGTGTTTGTGATCCTGGTCATCGTCTACCGTTCGCCGCTGCTTCCGATCCTGGTCCTGGCGGCCTCGATGTTTGCGCTGTGCACCGCGCTGCTCACCGTGTGGTGGCTGGCCAAGGCGAATATTGTGCTGCTCAATGGACAGGTTCAGGGGATCCTGTTCATCCTGGTGATCGGTGCCGCCACCGACTATGCGCTGCTGTATGTGTCGCGCTATCGGGAGGCGCTGCGGGATCACCAGTCGCGCTGGGATGCCACGATGGTTGCGCTACGCGGCAGCATCGAACCGATCCTGGCCTCGGGCGGTACCGTGATCGCGGGTCTGCTGTGCCTGCTGCTGAGTGATCTGAATAACAACCGCGCGCTGGGACCGGTTGCCGCCATCGGCATCCTGTTCTCGGTACTCTCGGCCCTCACCTTCCTCCCGGCGCTGCTGCTGATGTCGGGGCGGGTCGCCTTCTGGCCGCGCAACACCCGATTCGGCAGTGCCCACCCGGTGCTCGCGGGGCCGGACGCTCGCGGATGGTGGCCGAAGGTGGGCCGCGCGGTGACCAAGCGTCCGCGCCTGATCTGGATCGGCTGCACCGTGGTGCTCCTTGCCGCCTGGATCGGGATCCCTCAGCTGAATGCCACCGGCGTTCCGCAGAGCGCGCTGGTGCTCAACGAGTCACCCGCGCGCGACGGGCAGAAGGTGCTCGCCGAGCACTTCCCCGGTGGATCGGGAAGCCCGATCCAGGTGCTGGCCCCCACCGCGCGCGCCGCCGAGGTCATCGAAACCCTCACCAAAAACGGCGGCCTGGGCCAGGTGCAGGCGCTCGCCAGTGCCTCCCCGAGTGGAACCGCCGCGGCCACCGTGCAGAACGGGAAGGCGGTGTTCACCGCCCCCGGTAATCCGGCCGCGCCGAACACCGTGGAGGCGACCGTCGCCGATGGCCACATCCTGCTTCAGGCCACCCTGAACGCCGAACCCGATTCGGACGCCGCCGAGAAACTGGTGCGCGACCTGCGCACCGAGCTTGATGGTGGCAACGATCCGGTCCGCGTGGGTGGAACAACGGCGACCGCGATCGACACTAATGACGCGGCCACCCACGACCGCAACCTGATCATCCCGATTGTGCTCGTGGTGATCCTGCTGATCCTGATGCTCCTACTGCGCTCGATCCTGGCCCCGATCATCCTGATCGCCACGGTGGTGCTCTCATTCGGTACGGCACTCGGCGTTTCCGCCTGGGTGTTTGACGGGGTGTTCAAGTTCCCCGGGGCCGAACCCGCGGTTCCGCTCTACGGGTTTGTATTCCTGGTTGCGCTTGGCATCGACTACAACATCTTCCTGATGACCCGGGTGCGCGAGGAATCCAAGCGCTTCGGCACGAGACCGGGCATCCTACGCGGGCTCTCGGTCACCGGCGGGGTGATCACCTCGGCGGGTATTGTGCTGGCGGCCACGTTTGCGGCGCTCGGGGTGATCCCGATCCTGTTCCTGGCGCAGATCGCCTTCATCGTGGCGTTCGGTGTGCTGTTGGACACGCTCATCGTGCGCTCGCTCCTGGTCCCCGCCCTGGCTTACGACATCGGCCCAAAGATCTGGTGGCCCAGCAAGCTCTCACGCGAACCCAGTCCGCGCGAGGTGACCGAGTAACCACGACGGCCCGGCTTCCCTGGGGAAGCCGGGCCGTTTGGCTGAGTGCCTACCGGTTCAGCCAGGCGAGCAGGGCCTCGTTGACCTCGTCGGCGTGGGTCCAGAGCAGGCCGTGCGGTGCACCCTCAATTTCCACGTACTCGGCCGCGGGCAGTGCGGCGGCGAACGCGCGCCCGGTTGCCTCGACGGGGAGGATGCGGTCGGCGCTGCCGTGCAGGATCAGGGTCGGCACGGTGATCGCCGGCAGATCGGCGCGGAAGTCGGTGCCCCAGGTAAGCGGTGCGGCGGCAGCGGCGATGAATCCAGCCCCGGCGGCCACGTTCCAGCTGTCGCGGACGGCCTCCTCGCTGATCCGGGACCCGAGGAACTCATCCAGATTGTAGAAGTCGTTGTAGAACGCGGTGAAGTAGGCGAACCGATCGGCACGGACGGTGGCCGACACGTCCTCGAAGAAGCTCGCCGGTACGGCACCGCCGGGGTTGTCCTCGGTCTGGGTCAGGAAGGGTTCAAGCGAACCAAAGAAGCCGGCCTTGGCCACCCGGTCGCTGCCATAGCGAGACAGGTAACGGGCCACCTCGCCGCTGCCCATCGAGAACCCGATCAGGATTGCCCCGCGCAGCTCCAGTGACTCCATCAACACGTTGAGGTCGGCGGCGAAGGTGTCGTAGTCGTATCCGATTGCGGGCTGGCTCGATCGTCCGAAGCCGCGGCGGTCATAGGTGATCACGCGATAGCCGGCGTCCAAGAGCGCAACCGACTGCTTTTCCCAGGACGTTCCCGAGAGGGGGTAACCGTGGATCAGGACCACGGGGGTGCCGGTGCCACGATCCTCATAGTGCAGCTCGATGTCGATGTTGTTTTCGGTGCCGACGGTAATGCGGGCCATGATGTGCTCCTTGGGTTCCGATGCGAGAATAATCATTCTCGCTGCTGAGATCGACTATAGAGAATGATCGTTCTCAATGCAAGTACAATGAATGTATGACCTCCGAATCCGTTGCCGAAACAATCATCAATACCGCCGATCGGCTCTACTATGAGCGGGGTATTACCGCCGTGGGAATGGCCGAGCTGCGTGATGAGGCCGGGGTGTCGCTGCGCCGCCTCTATTCGGAGTTCCCGGCGAAGGATGCGATTGTGCGTGCGGTGCTAGAAAAGCGACACCGGCAGTGGAGTGACGGCGTTGAGGCGCGTATGGCCGAGGCGGGGACCCCCCGTGAGCGACTTTTGGCCGTCTATGACTACCTGGCGGACTGGTTCTGTGAGGACGGTTTTCGCGGATGTGGATTCATCAATGCCTTTGGGGAGCTCGGGGGAGAGGATGCCGAGGTGCGCCGGATCGTCCGCGAGCACAAGGAGTCGTTCCAGCGTCGATTGGCCGAGATTGTGGACGACCTGGGTGCACCCACGCTTCTGGCGGCACAGCTCGCGCTGCTGGCCGAGGGTGCGCAGACCACCGCGGCCATCGCCGGATCGGGGGAGGCTGCGGGTCAGGCTCGTGCGGCGGCCGAGGTCTTGATCGACCATGCGCTGAGTGCCGCCTAGTGATGCTCCCGAAAACATGCGGAAGTTGGGTGCGACACGCCACTATTCGGGCCCGATTTGCCCGAACCCCAGAACCTGCGTAAAGTAATACTCATCACCCCAAAGGTGCGGCTCGCTGAAGCGGCCGGCCTCAAGCGGGATCATCCCCACACTTCAACACGCCGGACTTGTTCTGTGCTTGGTTGTGTGGCAGGATTGAAACTCATCCGCTT
>NZ_JANUED010000003.1:0-506488 GCF_024810155.1 Mycetocola sp. BIGb0189 | reverse complement strand
CCGGTGGGGGGCGCCTTGTGCCCCGGGGGTTGGGGCCCCCGCTCGCGGGCGGGGGGGCGCCCGCCCCGGCTTGGGGGGGGGGGGGCCACCCCCCCGGGCCCCCCCCAACGCCGTCTGTGTGATGACCGGAGCGGGGGCGGGGCTAGCCCTCGACTGACCAGCGCACCAGCAGCGGCACGGCGCGGGCGATGAAGTCCTCGATATCCGCCGACACCGTGTACAGGTGAATGGAGAGGCGGACATAGCCGATGCCGCGGAAACTGGTGAAGGCCGATTCGATTCCGGTGGCCTCGAACAGGCGATCCCGCAGGCCGTCCGCCTGCTCCCTGCTGGCACCGAGCGTGCCGGGTAGTCGCACCAGGCGCATCGAGGGTGCGGGGGTGGGCACACTCGGACGTGCGGGGCCATCGATATGCGGCTGCATCGCCGCAGCCACCGCGGTCGCCGCGGCCTCGGCGCCGGCGATCATCGCCGCGCGGGCGGCGTCCCAGCCGAGCGCGTCCTCGATCCAGTCCACGGCGATCGGGGAGGCCAGGTAGGGGGTCACATCCAGGGTGCCCTGCATGTCGAATCGTTCGGGATAGGGGAGGTCGGCGTGCCAGGAGTCGATCAGTGGCCAGAGATCGTTTCGATCCGCATCCCGGGTGACCAGCAGGGCCGAACCGCGCGGGGCCGCCGGCCACTTGTGCAGGTTGCCAAACCACCAGTCGGCACCGGCGGCGCTCGCCGCATCCGGGATCAGCCCCGGGGCGTGGGCACCGTCCACCAGCACCCGAGCGCCGTGCCGATGGGCCAGCGCGGTGATCGCGGCGGTGGGGAACAGTCGCGCGGTGGCCGAGGAGATCTGATCCACCACGATCAGCCGGGTGTCCGGGGTGAGGGCTGCCTCGAACGCGGCCAGGACCTCGGTGTCCTCGGCTTCCAGGGCGATCGGCACCGTGGTGACCCGCGCGCCCGTGCGCTGGGCGAGTCGGCGTACGGCCATCAGGACCGCGCCATAGCCGTGATCGGTGACCAGGATCTCATCGGTCGCGCTCAGCCGCAGTGCGTTGAGGACGACGGTGGCCCCGGCCGAGGCATTGGGCACAAACACCGCGTCGGCGGGGTCGGCCCCGACAAAGCCGGCAATATGCTCCCGGGCATTTTTGGTGTGGGTCTGGATGTGGGGGAACCAGCCAATCGCCGAGCGCTCGGATGTTTCCTGAAGCGCACGCTGCGCGGTAATCACCGGGGTGGACACGGCCCCGTAGGAGCCGTGGTTGAGCGGAACGATACCCGGGGCAAAGTTCCAGGCATCCCGGGCCGGGGTGCCGTCGCGGAAGATCACCGGCGGAAACAGGGGAAGGGGCAACGCTGACCTCCAGAAAACAGAATTCATCGGATGAATATTGGGAATATTTGGGAAAAGGGGTTCTCTTTCCCGGCTAATCCGATCATAATCGAAAAATAGGTTTGATGATTAGGAGACGTATCAATGAAGTTCGTTCGCCTGGGTGCCGCCGGATCCGAGATCCCCGCGGTGATCACCGATGCCGGAGTGCTGGATCTGCGCCCGCTGACCCGCGATATCGACGGAGACTTTCTGCGCAGTGACCCGCGCGGCCGCGTTGTCGCGGCACTGGAAGCGGGGGAGTTGAGTCTGCTGGAGGATGCGGACGGCGTGAATGCGCGCATCGGTGCACCCATTGCTCGGCCGGGTGCCGTGGTGTGCGTGGGCATGAACTATGCCGCCCACGCGGCCGAATCGGGATCGCTGCCGCCGGAAATCCCGATCATTTTCCTCAAGCTGCCCAACACCGTGGTGGGCCCGCACGACGCGGTACGGATTCCCCGCGGCAGCACCAAAACCGACTGGGAGGTGGAACTGGGAATCGTGATCGGAGCCCCCACGCTGTACCTGGAGTCCCCGGCCGAAGCCGCCGCGCACATTGCCGGCTACGTCCTCGCCAACGACGTGTCCGAGCGGGAATTCCAGCTGGAGGTGTCGGGCGGGCAGTGGTCCAAGGGGAAGTGTGCTCCCGGGTTTACCCCGACCGGGCCCTGGCTAGTCACCCCGGATGAGTTTGATCCGGCCGATGCGCCGCTGCGCAGCTGGGTGAACGGTGAGGTTCGCCAGGACTCCCGCACCGCCGATATGATCTTCGATCCGGCCTACATCGTGTGGCACCTGAGTCAGTTTATGGAGCTCGAACCCGGGGATCTGATCCTTACTGGAACCCCCGAGGGGGTCGCGCTGTCGGGACGCTTTCCCTACCTGGCCGAGGGGGACGTGTGTGAGGTGGAGGTCGAGGGGCTCGGGCGTCAGCGTCAGGTGTTCATCGCCACGCCTCCGGGCGCAGCATCCTCGGGTTCCGCGGCGAGCGCGGCGGTTTCCGCATGAGCCCCGCGCTGGACGGGCTGGTAGCCGTGGTGACCGGGGGAGCATCGGGCATCGGCGCGGCCGTCGCCGAGCGACTCGGTGCCGAGGGGGCCCGGATCGCGGTGCTGGATCTGCGGCCCGAGGACGCGGCACCCGGAATCTTTGCGGTGGCCGCGAATATCGCCCAGGAGGACTCGGTCAACACCGCAATCGAAGACGTGTTCGAACACTTCGGTCGGATCGACATCCTGATCAATAATGCCGGAATTGGGGCACAGGGCGACATTGCCGATAATCCCGACGAGGAGTGGGCGCGGGTGCTAAACATCAACGTGACCGGGATCGCCCGGGTCACCCGGGCCGCCCTGCCGCACCTGCGGCGTTCGCCGGCGGCGGCGATCGTGAACACGTCCTCGATCGCGGCCACCGCGGGGTTGCCGCAGCGTGCGCTCTACAGCGCCTCCAAGGGGGCGGTGCTCGCGCTGACCCGGGCGATGGCCGCGGATCACCTCCACGAGGGCATCCGGGTCAACTGCGTGAGCCCCGGCACCGCCGACACCCCGTGGGTGGGTCGCCTGCTGGATTCCGCCGACGATCCGGCGGCCGAACGCGCGGCCCTGGAGGCACGGCAGCCGCACGGACGACTCGTGAATCCCGGTGAAATTGCCGAGGCCGTTCTCTATCTGGCGAGCCCCGGTGCGGGGTCCACCACCGGCGTCTCCCTCGCGGTGGATGGGGGCATGGATGCGCTGCGGCTGCGCCCGCGGAGCTAGCGCACATCACAATTGCGACGCGATTGCTGTGTTTTTCCTTTGAGGCACGGTGCGCCCGTGGCCCAACACCTAGCATGATCTCATGCGAACGTCTGCCCTCCTTTCTGTTGGTGTGCTTGCCGCCACCGTCCTGTTGACCGGCGGATGCGCCGTCCACTCGGAAGCCACGGAGGGGACCCACTCGCCCTCCGCGTCGGCGTCAACGGGCACCGGTCCGGGATCGGGCACCCCGTCGGAATCCCCGTCGGCTTCGCAGACGCCCTCGAATTCGCCCATCGTTCAGCTGCCCCTGCCCGAAACCAAGGTTCCCCTGCCCGCCGGCGCGATTACCGGTCTGCCCAAGGGTGGGAACTATATGGCCTGGACCGTGGATGACGGGTCCGACCCGGACGTGGTGGAAAAGTATGTCGACTTTGCCCAGCGCACCGGCACTCGGCTGACCTTCTTTATAAACGGTCAGTATCCATCCTGGGAGAGGGTTGCCGACAAGCTGCGTCCGATGGTGCAGTCGGGGCAGATCCAGATTGGCAACCACACCTGGGATCACCCGGCGCTGACCAAGATCAGTGACCAGCAGATCCGGGATGAGCTGACCAAGAATGATGAGTTCATCGAAAAGACCTTCGGGGTGAGCGCCAAACCCTACTACCGTCCGCCGTTTGGCTACCGCAACGCGCACACCGATGCGGTGGCCGCGAGTGTCGGCTACACCGTGCCCGTGCTCTGGTACGGATCGCTCTCGGATTCGGGTCTGATCACACCCGACCAGGTCGTGAGCTTCGCCGACCAGTGGTTCCTCCCCGGGCACATCGTGATCGGTCACGCCAATCATCCGCCGGTCACCGAGGTGTTTGATCAGCTGGAGAAGATCGTCCAGGATCGCGGACTGCGCACGGTTACCCTGCGCGATATCTATCAGGGCTAGCTCGTGCGCCGAGGTGGGGAGCGGGCATCCGCGGCATGGCCGTTCGGGTGGGACGCCCGCTCTGTTCTAGGGGATTGAACCTCACTCCCTGTGTACCGGGAATGCACCGGAGCGTGCCGGGGCGCTGCGCTAAATGACAGTGCGTCTGCGCGAACTGAGTGGGCGTGGGCGAGTCGCCCGGGTCTGCGCTCACCGAGGAGCTCAGCGCTCACCGACGAGCTCCGCGCCGCCCGGTGGCTGCGGGCTAACTGGACGAGGGGACGCTGCCCTGGTCCGCGGAGTCCTCGCGGAGCGCCCGGAACAGCGCCGAGGCCGAGCCGAATCCGGTGGCGTGCGCAACCTCGGCCATCCCGAGCGCCGGATTGGCGAGACGCAGCGCCCTGGCCTCGGCCACCCGGACTCGACGCAGCGCCCCACTCACGGTATCCCCGCGCCGGGCAAACTCGGCCTGGAGGGTGCGCGGGGCCACGCCCAGCCGGCGGGCGATCTCGGTGATGCGCAGCGTTTGTGCGTGATACTCGGCGGCGATGAGTTCAACCGCACGCGCATACGGGTCATCCTGGGCCGGTGCGTCGCCACTGATGAGGCGAACCAGTGATCGGGTGATCTCCTCGGCGACCAGCCGGAGCGGTGCCGTGTGTGGTGCCTGCTCGGGATCCACCGCAAACAGCCCGGTGGTAAACGCGAGCAGCGGCGCCAGGAGCGAGGGGTCCAGGGCGGGTACGCGTGCGCTCGCCGTGACCAGGGGAATATCCGCCACCAGTCCCGCCGGCAGGCTGATGTAGAGCACCTCATTATCGGTGTCGAGCACGTCGATCCACAGTGGTTCGGTGCCCGGCGGGATGTAGAACAGTCCGGGCTCACGGGTCAGCAGCGCACCCTCGGTTCGAACATTCATTCGACCGCCCAGGATGATGATGATCGCGGCACGGTCGGCGGACTGCGCATCCCGCGGCCACTCCATCCGGATCGCCGGCATCGCCACCCGGACAAAACTCAGCTGTGGGAACTGGGCCAGGCGCAGACGCAGGGGCGCGTTGTCGTCGAGCTCATGTAGGACGATGTTTGCGGCGCGCAGGTAGTTTGCCAGGCCTGTGTTGGCAGCGAGCGCCCGCGAGCCATGCACGGTGAGGCGTGCGGCGTAGAAGTCGAGCCCGTCAAAGGTGCGGGCCCAGTCCTCACGCCGCCCCGACACTCGCGTCTCGGGAAAGCGTGAGGGACGTGGAGGCGACCTCGGCCCGTGCCGCCTGGATCACCGCGAGCACCCGCGCCCGAACGGCATTTGAGCGCTCGGTGAAGCCGCGCTGGGCGCGCACATATTCGGCCTTCCCCGCGTCGGTTTCGATGGCCACGGCCGCGTGTCCATAGGAGGAGACATCGTAGGGGGAGGCCTGCATGTCCAGCGTGCGAATATCCCGGGCCAGCTCAAACGAGTCCAGCAGCAGCTCGCCGGGGACCATTGGGCCCAGCTTGGCGATCCACTTATAGAGGTCCATGCCCGCGTGCAGGCAGCCTGCCTGCTCCATCTCCGGCTGGTTCTCCCGGGTGGGGGAGAGCCGGTTGAGGGGTTCGGCCTCGGGGGTGAAGAACCGGTAGGCGTCAAAGTGCGAGCAGCCCACCCGGTGGGATTCCACCACCGCGTCGGTGGCCGCGGGGGACAGTCGCAGCGGAACGCCCGCGTGCCGGATCTGCTCGGGATCCTGCTTATAGACCATCGCCCACTCGTGCAGGCCGAAGCAGTCAAAGCGAGCGGCGCGCTCGCCGGTGCGGGTGAGTAGGAACTCAACAAAATCGATCAGGCGCGCACGGTCGCGCAGTAGCGATCCCGTATCCACGGTGATCGATCCATCCGCCAGTCGGAGATACCGACTCGGGAGCTCTCGATCCTCGGGCCACTCGATCGCGGCACCCACTCCCGGATGCCAGCGTCGCAGGATGCTGGGTTTGATCGGATAGTAGGTAAAGAGGAAGTCCTCGATCGCGTGTTTTTCGCCGCTCTGGCGTCGCTCTCGCCAGCCCGCGGTGAGCGCGTCGGCACGGGTCTCGTGGGCGAGGGCGCGCTCACGCTGAACGCCCGGGTCCAGGCGCACCGGTGCGGGGAGGGCGATCGTTGTGGGCATCGTCCCAGTCTACGCCGCCGGATCCGGCATACGCCGCGAACGACGATCCCGGATTAGCCCCGGCGCATTCGAAGCCACGGGCGCGACGGTCCCGCACGCAATTTGCGCACGATTGCCCACCTCCGTGGACCGAGTGTGCGAGCGCCGAGGGCTCCGGCGGTGCTAGGGTAGAAACGTTGTACACCAGTCAACCTTTAAGGTCGTCCAGAGAGGCGAAGAAGGGAGGCCCTATGAGTGCACGTATCGTGCTTCAGCAGGCTGACATTTCCCGGGCGCTCACCCGTATCGCACACGAGATTCTTGAATCCAATCGTGGCGCGGGTGATCTGATTCTGCTCGGCATTCCCACCCGCGGCGTGTACCTCGCGGCCCGCCTGGCGGCGCTGCTTGAGGAGTTCTCCGGGCAGGAGGTTCCGGTCGGTTCGCTCGATATCACCATGTATCGCGACGACCTCGGCCGCATCCCGACGCGCTCGCCGCAGCCCACCAGCATCCCCGCCGGCGGCATCGACGGCAAGACCGTGGTCCTCGCCGATGACGTGCTCTACTCGGGCCGCACCATTCGCGCCGCCCTCGACGCCCTCGGCGACATCGGTCGCCCCCGCGCCGTGCGCCTGGCCACCCTGGTGGATCGCGGTCACCGTGAACTGCCGATCCGTCCCGACTTCGTGGGCAAGAACCTGCCCAGCTCGAAGTCCGAGCGGATCAACGTGGAGCTGGTCGAGATCGACGGCGAAGACCGCGTGACCATCGGGGAGAGCCTCTAGTGCGTCACCTCCTGGACACCCGCACCCTCTCCCGCGCCGACGCCCTGAATATCCTCGACGTTGCCGAGGATATGGCCGACACCCAGCTGCGCGAGGTCAAGAAGCTGCCCACGCTGCGCGGCAAGACCGTGGTGAACCTCTTCTTCGAGGACTCCACCCGCACGCGCATCTCGTTCGAGGCCGCCGCTAAGCGCCTGAGCGCCGACGTCATCAACTTCTCCGCCAAGGGTTCCTCGGTCTCCAAGGGTGAGAGCCTGAAGGACACCGCCCAGACCCTCGCCGCGATCGGTGCCGACGCCGTGGTCATCCGTCACGGTGCCTCCGGTGCCCCGCACACCCTGGCCGCCTCCGGCTGGATCGACGCGGGCATTCTCAACGCCGGCGACGGCACCCACGAGCACCCCACCCAGGCGCTGCTCGATGCCTTCACCATGCGTCGCCGCATCCACGGTGCCGGAGCCTCCCGCGGCCGCGACCTCGACGGCGTGCACGTGGTGATCGTCGGCGACATCCTGCACTCGCGGGTCGCTCGCTCGAACGTGTGGCTGCTTGCGAGCCTCGGCGCGCACGTCACGCTGGTCGCCCCGCCCACCCTGCTGCCCGTGGGGATCGAGGGCTGGCCGGCCGCGGTGTCCTACGACCTGGACGCCGTGCTGGCAGAAAACCCCGACGTGGTCATGATGCTGCGCATTCAGGGGGAGCGGATGCACGATGCGTTCTTCCCCAATAGTCGAGAATATTCCCGCCGCTGGGGCCTGGATGATGAGCGTCTGGCCCGCCTCACAGGCGATAGCATTGTGATGCACCCCGGTCCGATGAACCGCGGACTGGAAATCTCCTCCGGCGCCGCAGACTCGCCGCGTTCGACGGTGCTTGAGCAGGTGTCGAGCGGTGTATCCGTCCGGATGGCCGCCCTGTACCTGCTGCTCTCGGGAGAACGCGAGGACCAGCGATGACCACCCCCACTCCCACGACTTCGAAGGACACCGCCGTGCATAACGAGACCTACCTGATCCGTGGCGCACGCCTGTCCTCGGGCGACACCACCGACCTGATCCTGGAAAACGGCGTCATCGCCGAGCTGGGCAACGGACTCACCCGCGCCGGTGCGACCACCGTGGACGCCGAGGGCCTGATCGCCCTGCCCGGCCTGGTTGACCTGCACACCCACCTGCGCGAGCCCGGCTTCGAGCACAGCGAAACCGTGCTGACCGGCACCCGCGCCGCCGCCTCCGGTGGCTACACCACGGTGTTCGCGATGGCCAACACCTCCCCGGTGGCCGACACCGCCGGCGTGGTGGAGCAGGAGCTCTCCCTCGGCGAGCAGGCCGGCTACGCCCGCGTGCAGCCGATCGGTGCGGTCACCGTGGGCCTGGCCGGAGAACGCCTGGCCGAGCTCGGCGCGATGGCCGAATCCCGCGCCAAGGTGCGCGTCTTCTCCGACGATGGCCTCTGCGTCTCCGACCCGCAGCTCATGCGCCGCGCGCTGGAATACGTCAAGGCGTTCGACGGCGTGATCGCCCAGCACGCCCAGGACCCCAAGCTCACCCCCGGTGCGCAGATGAACGAGGGTTCGGTTTCGGCCGAGCTGGGACTGACCGGCTGGCCGGCGATGGCCGAGGAGTCGATCATCGCCCGCGACGTGCTGATCGCCGAGCATGTGGGCTCGCGCCTGCACATCTGCCACCTCTCCACCGCCGGTTCGGTCGAGGTGATCCGCTGGGCCAAGGCCCGCGGCATCAACGTGACCGCCGAGGTGACCCCGCACCACCTGCTGCTCACCGAGGAGCTCGTGCGCTCCTATGATGCACGCTATAAGGTCAACCCGCCGCTGCGCCGCGCCGAGGACGTCCTCGCGCTGCGCGAGGCCCTGGCCGATGGCACGATCGACATCGTCGCCACCGACCACGCACCGCACCCGGCCGAGGCCAAGGAGTGCGCGTGGGCCGAGGCCGCGAACGGCATGGTGGGCCTCGAATCCGCGCTCAGCGTGGTGCACGAGTCGATGGTTGAGACCGGCCTGATCGGCTGGGCAGATGTCGAGCGCGTCATGTCCCGCACCCCCGCCCAGATCGGCCGCATCTCCGGCCAGGGCCTCGCGATCGCGGTGGGCAACCCCGCCGAGATCACCCTCTACGACCCCGCCGCCCGGTCCGACTTCGCCGTCGCAGACCTGCGCGGGCGCTCGATCAACTCCCCGTACCTGGGAACCAGCCTTCCGGGCCGGGTCCAGGCAACCTTCCACCGCGGATACGCCACGGTGCTGGGTGGGGAGCTGGTACCGCTTGAAAAGATCCAGGAATTGGTAGCATCGCATGCCTAACCCGCTCGTCCCCACGCTGATCATCGTTGCCTTCCTCGCGGGACTGTTTGTCCTGATGTGGCTGGGCTGGCGAAAGCGATCGCGACGAGACGGGGGAATCACCCTGAACGGTGTGATTCCCGGAAACCTCACCGAGCTGGCCTCAGCCGACGCGTTCTACGTGGCCTCCACCCGGCCCGGCGCTCCGCTGGAACGACTCGCCCTGAACGGCCTGTCCTTCCGCGCCCGCGCCCGGATCACCGTGAATGCGGAGGGCATTCTCCTCGAAGCCCGAGGCGGAGCCCCCGTGTTTTTCGCCCCCGATACCGTGTACGGCGCACAGACCGCCACCTGGACGATCGACCGTGTGGTCGAACGCGACGGTCTGATCGTGCTCGCCTGGCGCGCACCCGAGCAGGATGTGGATAGCTACATCCGGGTGATCGACCAGGGCGACCACGCCAACATTTTGGCCGCGATTGAAAAGATCGCCGCCGCCCCCACTCCCACCCCCACCGAGAGCGAGATTTCAGCATGACCACCACCGCATTCGGCTCCGCCGAACCGGCCGTCCTCGTCCTGGAGGATGGCACCCGCTTTGAGGGTGCCGCCTATGGCAAGACCGGCACCACCCTCGGCGAGGTTGTTTTCACCACCGGCATGTCCGGCTACCAGGAAACCCTGACCGACCCGTCCTACGCGGGTCAGATCGTCGTGATGACCGCCCCGCACATCGGCATCACCGGCGTCAACAAGACCGACATGGAATCGGATCGGATCTGGGTCTCCGGATACGTCGTCCGCGACCCCTCCCGCCGCGTCTCCAACTTCCGCTCGGAGGGCACCCTCGATGACAACCTGGTCGAGGACAACGTCGTCGGGATCTCCGGCATCGACACCCGCGCCCTGACCCGCCACATCCGCTCGGCCGGATCGATGCGCGGCGGCATCTTCTCCGGTGCCGACTACTCCGCAGACGCCGAGGCCCTGGTGGCCCAGGTGAACGCGGGGGAGCAGATGGCCGGCCTCAGCCTCTCGGCCACCGTCTCGACCACCGAGAACTACACCCTGCCCGCCACCACCGAGCGGATCGGCTCGATTGCCGTGCTCGACCTCGGTGTGAAGCGCGCAACCCTCGGCTACCTCGCCGACCAGGGCTTCGACGTGATCGTTGTCCCGCAGAACATCACCCCCGATGACCTGCTGGCCCTGAAGACCGACGCCTTCTTCTTCTCCAACGGACCCGGCGACCCCGCCGCGGCCTCCGGCCAGGTTGAGGTGCTGCGTGCGGGGCTGCGCGCCGGTCTGCCCTACTTCGGTATCTGCTTCGGCAACCAGCTGCTCGGCCGTGCCCTGGGCTTTGACACCTATAAGCTGCCCTTCGGTCACCGCGGCATCAACCAGCCCGTGCTCGACAAGGCCACCGGCAAGGTTGAGATCACCTCGCAGAACCACGGCTTCGCCGTGGACCTGCCCATCGAGGGCTCGCACGAGTCGCCCGAGGGCTTCGGCCAGGTCGAGGTCAGCCACTACAGCCTGAACGACAACGTCGTGGAGGGCCTGCGCTGCCTGGACATCCCGGCCTTCAGCGTCCAGTACCACCCGGAGTCTGCGGCCGGCCCGCACGACGCCCACTATCTTTTTGCACGTTTCCGCGAGGTAGTTCTCGCCGGTAAGGGAGAGTCCAAGTAATGCCCAAGCGCGACGATATTAACTCCGTCCTCGTCATCGGCTCCGGCCCGATCGTCATCGGTCAGGCCTGTGAGTTCGACTACTCCGGCACCCAGGCGTGCCGCGTGCTGCGCGCCGAGGGAATCCGGGTCATCCTGGTCAACTCGAACCCCGCCACGATCATGACCGACCCCGACTTCGCCGACGCCACCTACGTCGAGCCGATCACCCCCGAGGTCATCGAATCGATCATCGCCAAGGAGCGTCCCGACGCGATCCTGCCCACCCTGGGTGGACAGACCGCGCTGAACGCCGCGATCCAGCTCGACGAGCTGGGCATCCTGGAGAAGTACAACGTCGAGCTGATCGGCGCCAAGATCGAGGCCATCCAGAAGGGTGAGGACCGCCAGCTCTTCAAGGAGCTCGTGATCGAGGCCGGCGCCGACGTTGCCCGCTCGCACATCGCCCACACCGTGGAGGAGGCCGTCGAGTACGCCAAGGACCTGGGTTACCCCCTGGTTGTGCGTCCGTCCTTCACCATGGGTGGCCTGGGCTCGGGCTTCGCGTACACCGAAGAGGAGCTCATCCGGATCACCACCGACGGTCTGCAGTCCAGCCCGACCACCGAGGTGCTCCTGGAGGAGTCCATCCTCGGCTGGAAGGAGTACGAGCTTGAGCTCATGCGTGACGGCAGCGACAACACCGTTGTGGTCTGCTCGATCGAGAACGTCGACCCCGTGGGTGTGCACACCGGTGACTCGATCACCGTGGCCCCGGCGCTGACCCTCACCGACCGTGAGTACCAGCGCATGCGCGACATCGGCATCGACATCATCCGCTCCGTGGGTGTGGACACCGGTGGCTGCAACGTGCAGTTCGCGATCGACCCCTCCAACGGCCGCATCATCGTCATCGAGATGAACCCGCGTGTGTCGCGCTCCTCGGCGCTGGCTTCCAAGGCCACCGGCTTCCCGATCGCCAAGATCGCCGCCAAGCTGGCCATCGGCTACCGCCTGGACGAGATCCCCAACGACATCACCAAGGTGACCCCGGCCAGCTTCGAGCCGACCCTCGACTACGTCGTGGTCAAGGTTCCCCGCTTCGCGTTCGAGAAGTTCCCGGCCGCCGACGCGACCCTGACCACCACCATGAAGTCGGTGGGTGAGGCCATGGCCATCGGTCGTAACTACACCACCGCCCTGCAGAAGGCACTGCGCTCGCTTGAGAAGCGCGGCTCCTCCTTCCACTGGGGTACCGAGACCCGCTCGGCCGAGGAGCTGCTGACCGTGTCGGCCACCCCGACCGACGGTCGTATCGTCACCCTGCAGCAGGCCCTGCGCGCCGGTGCCACCGTCGAGCAGGCCTTCGAGGCTACCGGTATGGACCCCTGGTTCATCGACCAGATCGCCCTGATCAACGATGTCGCCGACTTCGTGGCCGGTGCGGATGAGCTGAGCGAGTCCGTCCTGGCCCAGGCCAAGGACCACGGCTTCAGCGACGCCCAGATCGCCCAGCTGCGCGGCCTCACCGAGGCCGAGGTCCGCGGCATCCGCCACGGTTTCGGTCTGCGACCGGTCTTCAAGACCGTCGACACCTGTGCCGGCGAGTTCCCCGCCCTCACCCCGTACCACTACTCGAGCTACGACTTCGAGACCGAGGTGGCACCGTCGGACCGCAAGAAGGTTGTGATCCTCGGATCCGGCCCGAACCGCATCGGCCAGGGTGTGGAGTTTGACTACTCCTGCGTGCACTCCTCCTTCGCGCTGCATGATGCTGGTTTCGAAACCATCATGATCAACTGCAACCCCGAGACCGTGTCCACCGACTACGACACCTCGGACCGTCTGTACTTCGAGCCGCTGACCCTCGAGGACGTCCTCGAGGTCATCCACGCCGAGAGCCAGTCCGGCGAGCTCGTGGGTGTTGTGGTGCAGCTCGGCGGCCAGACCGCACTGGGTCTCGCCCAGGGCCTCAAGGACGCCGGTGTACCGATCCTCGGCACCACCCCGGAGAACATCGACCTCGCCGAGCAGCGGGGCGAGTTCGCCCGCATCCTCGACGAGGGTGGCCTGCTGGCCCCGCGCAACGGCATCGCCCACAACGTGGAGGAGGCCATCGAGGTCGCCGAGACCATCGGTTACCCGGTCCTCGTGCGTCCGAGCTTCGTGCTCGGTGGCCGCGGCATGGAGATCGTCTACTCGACCGAGGCCGTGCGCGACTACTTCGTGCGCCAGGAGGGTCAGGCTCTGATCGGACCGGATCACCCCCTGCTGGTGGACCGCTTCCTCGATGACGCAATTGAGATCGACGTGGACGCCCTCTACGACGGCAACCGCCTCTACATCGGTGGCGTCATGGAGCACCTCGAGGAGGCCGGTATCCACTCCGGTGACTCGTGCTGCACCCTGCCCCCGGTGACCCTGGGTCGCGCCCAGATCGACCGCGTCCGCGAGGCCACCGAGGCCATCGCCAAGGGTGTGGGCGTGCGCGGCCTGCTGAACGTACAGTTCGCGATCAGCGCCGGTATCCTCTACGTCCTCGAGGCCAACCCCCGCGCCTCGCGTACCGTACCGTTCGTCTCCAAGGCGCTCGGTATCCCGCTGGCAAAGGCCGCCTCGCTGCTCATGGTGGGTAAGACCATCGACGAGCTGATCGCCGAGGGCATGCTGCCCGAGGTCGACGGCTCGCGTGTGCCGCTGGACTCCCCGGTTGCCGTCAAGGAGGCCGTGCTGCCCTTCAAGCGCTTCCGCACCAAGGAGGGCAAGGTCGTGGACTCGCTGCTCGGCCCGGAGATGCGCTCGACCGGTGAGGTCATGGGTATCGACCGCGACTTCCCGCGTGCCTTCGCCAAGAGCCAGGCCGCGGCCTCCAGCGCCATCCCGCTGAGCGGTACCGTGTTCGTCTCGGTCACCGATGAGGACAAGCGTGCGATCGTGCTGCCCGCCCTGCGCCTGCAGGAGCTCGGCTACGAGCTGCTGGCCACCGAGGGAACCGCCGAGATCCTGATCCGCAACGGCATCCAGGCCCGCACCGTGCGCAAGCACAGCGAGGGCTCGGTGGACGGCGACCCCACGATCGTGGACCTGATCAACGCCCGCAAGATCGACGTTGTGATCAACACCCCGTCCGGTTCCAGCGCCCGCGCCGACGGCTACGAGATCCGCGCCGCCACGGTGGCCGCGGACAAGCCGCTGTTCACCACCATCGCCGAGCTCTCGGCCGCGGTGAACTCGATCGAGGCCATCCGCAACGGCTTCGAGGTGCGTTCGCTGCAGGACTACGCGATCGACCGCGCCGAGCGCCTCGCGGCCTCGGCTCCGGCCTCCGCGTGAGCGCGGCCGTGACCCCCGGCGGCGAGGGCAACCTCGCCGCCGGGGCAACCGGCACCGGCTTCGGTCAGCGGCTGGCGGATGTGTTTGCCAGCCGCGGCCGCCTGTGCGTGGGCATCGACCCGCACTCCTTCCTGCTGGAGGAGTGGGGTCTGGCCGACAGCGCCGCCGGTGTGCGCGAGTTTGGCCTGCGCGTGGTCGAGGCCACGGTGCAGGGTGGTGCCGGGATCGTCAAGCCGCAGGTGGCGTTCTTTGAGCGCTTCGGCTCGGCGGGCTATGCGGCGCTGGAGGAGGTCATCCAGACCGCCCGCGCCGCCGGCATCCTGGTGATCGCCGACTGCAAGCGCGGCGACGTGGGCACCTCGGTTGAGGCCTACGGACAGTCCTGGATGGCCGTGGGATCACCGCTCGAATCCGATGCGATGACCATCAGCGCCTTCCAGGGTGTCGGCTCGATCCGAAAGCCCATGGAGCTCGCCCGCGAGCGCGGCAAGGGCCTGTTTGTGCTCGCCGCAACCTCGAATCCCGAGGGGCGCGCAATCCAACGCGCCCGCGTGGAGGAGTCCGGACGCCGAGTATCCCGGCAGATCGTGGACGAGATTGCCGCCTGGAATCTCGCCGAGCCTGGCCCCTTCGGCGGCGTGGGCCTGGTTGTTGGTGCAACCCTGAATCTGGCCGACTTCGATCTGTCATATGATGAAGCTCCCGAGCCGGCGCTGCCGATCCTCGCGCCGGGCTTCGGTGCGCAGGGTGCGCGCCTCGCGGATACCCGTGAAATTTACGGCCCGCTGGCACCCGGTGTGATTGTTTCGGCGTCGCGCAGCGTTCTTGCGGCCGGACCAGGTAACATCACGGGAGCAATTGTTTCTATGACCCAGGAAATCGCCGTGGAGTATGACCGTGCCTAGTACGACCCCGCATCGGCCTCGCCGAGTAGCCCCCCAGTCTCTCGTGGCGTTCGCCGCTCGTGTCACCGTGGTGGTGTCAGCATGAGCGCCGCCGAGGCTTCGGCGGTCACCCGTGACCTGCCCGAGGTAGACCGCGTTGCCGCCTCGCGGGCGGCCGTGGCTGCCCGCCGTGCGCGCGCGGCCGTGAAGGCGGAGATCGCCTCGGGTACTCGTCGCCCGCTGGACGTGCTGGCCGCGGCGACCGCCGAGCCCGAGGGTGTCGAGGGCCGCCTGCGGATCACCGACTTCCTGCTGGCCATCCCGGCGATCGGTCGCACCAAGCTCGGTCGCATCCTGGAGGAGCTGAGCATTTCCCCGGCCAAGCGCCTGGGCGGACTCGGTCGGCACCAGCGTGTGCGCCTGGAGGAGTTCCTGCACCAGCGTGCGGCTCTCGGGCGCCACCCGGTCAGCAAGCTCCTGGTGATCGCCGGACCCACCGCCGTGGGTAAGGGCACCGTGGTGCGTCACATTCGCGAAAACTACCCGCAGGTTCAGCTGTCCATCTCGGCGACCACCCGCGAACCGCGTCCGGGGGAGACCCACGGCGTGGACTACTACTTCGTGGACAACGCCGAGTTCGACTCACTGATCGAGCGCGGCGAACTGCTCGAATACGCCACCGTGCACGGCGTGCACCGCTACGGCACCCCGCGCGGCCCGGTTCGTGAGGCCCTGTCTCGCGGAACCAGCGTGATCCTGGAAATCGACATCCAGGGGGCACGCCAGGTGAAGGACGCCATGCCCGAGGCCGCGCTGGTCTTTTTGGCCCCGCCGAGCTGGGAGGAACTCGTGCGTCGACTGACCGGTCGGGGCACCGAATCCGCGGAGGAACAGGCGCGCCGCCTGGAGACCGCCCGCACCGAATTGGCGGCCGCGGATGAGTTCGATTATCAAATTGTCAACGGTGAAGTCGCCGAAGCGGCGGCCGAGGTCGTAGACTTGATTCAGCTTCGCGGTGTCGCCGCGCGCTGATCCGCGCCCATCGCACCGTTCACCACCGCGCTAACCCCGCGTAAACCACACGAGGAGTGTGAACCACATGGTTGAAAAGCCCAAGGGAATTATCGATCCGTCGATCGACGACCTGCTCACCAAGGTTGAGTCCAAGTACGCTCTGGTGATCTTCGCCTCCAAGCGTGCCCGTCAGATCAACGACTACTACACCGACCTGCACGAGGGTTCGCTGTTTGACAACGTTGGTCCGCTGGTCGACTCGACCATGGAAGACAAGCCGCTGTCGATCGCGATGCACGAGATCAACGAGGACAAGCTCACGATCAAGCCGATCGCCGAGTAATAATCTCCCAATGACCTCCGCGCTCAACATTGTTGTCGGGGTAACGGGCGGCATCGCTGCGTATAAGGCAGTCGGTGTCGTCCGTTTGTTGGTTCGTGCGGGACACCGTGTTCAGGTCATCGCGACCGAGCACGCGCTGAACTTCGTGGGTGCGCCCACCTGGGAGGCAATCTCGCGCCAGCCGCTGGCCACCGATCTGTACACCGACGTGTCCGAGGTGCGTCACGTGGCCCTGGGCCAGCGTGCCGACCTGGTGATCATCGCCCCGGCCACCGCCAATACCCTCGCCAAGCTGGCGGCGGGCATCGCCGATGACCTGCTGGGCAACACCATCCTGGCCACGCGTGCGCCGGTGCTGGTCGCCCCGGCGATGCACACCGAGATGTGGCAGAACCCGGCGACGGTGGCGAATGTGGCAACCCTACGCGAGCGGGGTATCCACGTTGTGGGCCCCGAGAGTGGCCAGCTGACCGGCACCGACAGCGGTCCCGGACGGATGAGCGAGCCGGAGGACATCGTGGATGCGGGGCTCGGCCTGGTGCCCGATGCCGCCGGCGACCTGCGCGGTCGTCGCATCCTGATCACCGCGGGTGGCACCCGCGAACCCCTTGACCCGGTGCGCTACCTGGGTAACCGTTCCAGTGGCAAGCAGGGCATTGCCCTGGCCACCGCCGCCCACCTGCGCGGGGCCGATGTGGAACTGATCACCGCCTCGATCGATGAGACGCTGCCGAATCACGTGCCGAGCCACGGCGTGCAGACCGCCGCCGAGCTGCAGCGCGCGGTGCACACCTCGCTGCCCGCCGCGGACATCGTGATCATGGCCGCCGCCGTGGCCGATTACCGTCCGGTGCAGGTGAGTGAAACAAAAATCAAAAAGGAGGAGCGTGGGGACACGCTCACCCTGGAGCTGGAAAAGAACCCGGACATCCTGGCCGGGCTGGTTCCGCTGGCGCGTCCCGAGCAGATTATCGTCGGGTTTGCCGCCGAAACCTCGCGTGACCGGGAACACCTCCTGGAGCTCGGTCGAGCCAAGCTCGCACGCAAGGGCTGCGACTTCCTGTGCCTGAACGCCGTGGGCTGGAATGACGGATTTGGCGCCGACCGTAACACGGTCATCATCCTCGATGCCACCGGCACTATAGTTGGGGAAGCTTCCGGTTCGAAGCGCGAGGTGGCCGACGCCATCCTCACCGCGATCACCGCCGGATAGCCCGAGTTAACCACCGCGATTTTTATAGTCTCGCAGCACCTTTGAGGAGTATCACCATGACCGATCTGCGCCTGTTTACCTCCGAGTCCGTGACGGAGGGGCACCCCGATAAGATCTGTGATCAGATCTCCGACTCCATCCTCGACGCCCTGATCACCGAGGACCCCACCGCCCGCGTGGCCGTGGAAACCCTGGTCACCACCGGCCTGGTCCAGGTCGCCGGCGAGGTCACCACCTCCGCGTATGTGGAGATCCCGGCCATCGTACGCGATGTCATCCTGGGCATCGGTTACAACAGCTCGGAGACCGGTTTCGACGGCGCCTCCTGCGGTGTGAACGTCTCCATCGGCGCGCAGTCGCCGGATATCGCCCAGGGCGTCGACACCGCGTTTGAGACCCGTGAGGGCACCAGCGCCGACGCGCTGGACCTGCAGGGTGCCGGCGACCAGGGCATTATGTTCGGGTTCGCCACCACCGAGACCCCGCAGTACATGCCGCTGCCCAGCTGGATCTCGCACCGCCTTGCCGAGCGCCTCTCCGAGGTGCGTAAGAGCGGGGAGCTCGACTACCTGCGTCCCGACGGCAAGACCCAGGTCACCATCGGCTATGAGGGCATCATCCCGCGCACCGTGGAGACCGTTGTCCTCTCGACCCAGCACCGCGACGAGGTGACCACCGAGCGTCTGCGCCGCGAGGTTGAGGCTCTGGTCATCGACCCGGTGCTCGCCGAGCTCGACCTCGACACCTCGGGCCGCAACACCCTGATCAACCCCACCGGTCGCTTCGTGATCGGGGGACCGATGGGTGATGCCGGACTCACCGGTCGCAAGATCATCATCGACACCTACGGCGGTGCCTCCCGTCACGGCGGCGGTGCCTTCTCCGGTAAGGACCCGTCGAAGGTGGACCGTTCGGCCGCCTACGCGATGCGCTGGGTAGCCAAGAACGCCGTGGCCGCCGGTTTCGCCGAGAAGCTTGAGGTCCAGGTCGCCTACGCGATCGGTAAGGCCGCCCCGGTGGGCCTGTATGTCGAGACCTTCGGCACCAACCACGTGCCCGACGAGCAGATTGTTTCGGCCATTCGTGAGGTCTTCGACCTGCGTCCCGGCGCGATCGTGCGTGACCTCGACCTGCTGCGTCCGATCTACCGTCAGACCGCCGCCTACGGCCACTTCGGCCGCGAGCTCCCCGACTTCACCTGGGAGAAGCTCGACCGGGTCGCCGACCTGCGAAGCGCCGCCGGAATCTAAATGACCTCGGCCAGCATCGCCAGGGTGCTGATCGACTCGCCCCTGCCTCAACTCGACCATCCGTTCGATTTCCGCATTCCGCCGGAACTCGCCGATGTCGCGCTGCCCGGGGTGCGGGTTGTGGTGCCCTGGCGGTCGCTGAAGAACGGGGCCGCCGGTTATATCGTCGAGGTCACCAGCGATGCCGAATTCACCGGCAAGCTCAGCGACCTCGGCGAGGTGGTCTCCCCGGCGCGGGTGCTCACCCCCGAGGTGTGGGCGCTCGCGCGGCGGGCCGCCGACCGTGCCGCGGGCTCCGCCAACGGAATCCTGCGCCTCGCGGTGCCTGGACGTCAGGTGCGGGTGGAGCGTGCCTGGATCGCCGAGCATGAGGAGCAGGGGGCCGATGTGGCGCCGCCGGTTCCGCAGGTCTCGGCGACGCCGATCACCGGGTATCCGGACGCCCTGGCTGAGGCCCTGGCGGCACATGAGCGGATCGCGCTGGACGCGCTGCCCGGCGTGCTTCCCGGTCCGCAGGAGGCCCCGGTTGGACGCTGGGCCATCACCCTGGCCGAGGTTGCGCTGGATCGCTATGCGGCGGGGGAGAGCGCGATCCTGGTGGTCCCCGACTACCGCGACCTGGACCAGCTGCTGCTCGCCCTCGAGGAGCGGGTCCCGATCGTGGATATTCTGCGGATGGACGCCAAGCAGCCCAATCCCGACCGCTATCGGGCGTTCCTCGCTGCGCTGGAACCACGGCCGCGGATCATCATCGGCAACCGCTCGGCGGTGTACGCCCCCGCTCACAACCTGGGCCTGATCGCCCTCTGGAACGACGGCGACCCGCTGCACGCCGAACCGCTTGCTCCCTACGTGCACGCCCGGGATGCGGCGCTGATTCGGCAGGAACAGTCTGGGGCGGCGCTGGTGTTTGCCGCGCACTCGCGCAGTGTCGAGACCCAGCGCCTGGTCGAGATGGGCTTTATCCGCCCGCTGGATCCGCAGCCGCGTCAGCGCCCCAAAATTATCGTCACCGAGCAGCAGGATCAGGGTGAGGGACCGGCCGCCGCCGCACGTATTCCCTCGGCGGCATGGAAGGCGATCGCCGATTCGGTGCGCGAGGGGCCGGTACTGGTACAGGTCTCGCGTCCGGGATATGCGCCGATGCTCTCCTGTAAGCGCTGCGGGGACGCGGCGCGCTGCACCGCGTGTCACGGTCCGCTCGGTATTCCCTCGCGCGGGGCGACGCCTGCCTGTACGCTGTGTGGTCACCTGGCCGCCGGCTGGGTGTGCGCGACCTGTGAGGGCACCGAGTTTCGCCTGGTGACCCGGGGGACCGGACGCACGGCCGAGGAGTTGGGGCGCGCGTTCCCGGCGACCACGGTGATCGTCGCCGACGGGGAAAAGACCGTGCTCACGGTCCCGGATCGCCCGGCGCTGATCGTGGCCACCCGCGGCGCCGAACCCATCGCCCACGGCGGCTACCGCGCGGTGCTGCTGCTGGACGGGGATCGGATGCTCGCCGCCGAATCGCTGAGTATCGCCTCGGACTGCCTGCGCTGGTGGTCCCATGCGGCGGCCCTCGCCGCGCCCGGAGCGCAGGTGCTGCTGGTGGGGGTGGGCGGGGAGCTTGCCCGTGCCTTTGCGACCTGGAACCAGGCGGAGTTTGCCAGCGCCGAGCTCAACGACCGTCGCGCGCTGCGCTTCCCGCCGGCCGTACGTCTGGCCACGATCACCGGCCAGACCGATGCGATTGGTGAGGTGCTCACGAGCCTGGAGGGTCTGCCCGCGGGCGACATCCTGGGGCCGGTTCCGGTGATCCTGGAGGAGACCGGACGCCCCACCGGGGAATCCCGCGCGGTGGTTCGTTTTGACTATGCGGCCGGTGCCCGAGTGGCCAAGGAGCTGCGGGCTGCGGTCATCGAGTACGCGACAAAACGCCGCGCACCGCGCGCGGGTGCGCGTCCGGGCCGTGCGGCCCCTACACTTAAGGTTCGGTTCGATGACCCGGAGATCAGGCTTTAGCCGCCCGGATCGAGCCCCGATGCGTGAACTAAATCAGGAGTTTTTACCGTGAAGATCATTTTCGCCGGCACCCCCGAGGTGGCCCTGCCGAGCCTGAAGGCTCTGCTGGAGGGACCCCACGAGGTGGTGCACGTGGTGACCCGACCGGATGCTCCGCTCGGACGCAAGCGTGTCCTGACCCCCTCGCCGGTTGCGGCTCTGGCAGAGGAAGCCGGGGTTCCGACCACCCGCGCCGCCCGCCTGGGCGGCGAAACCGGGGAGACCCTGGCGCGGATCGAGGCCGACCTCGGTGTCGTGGTGGCCTATGGTGGCCTGATCCGCGAGCCCCTGTTGTCCTCGCCCACGCACGGATGGATCAACCTGCACTTCTCCCGGCTCCCCGCCTGGCGTGGGGCGGCGCCGGTGCAGCATGCGCTGATCAACGGCGATACCGAGATTGGCACCGACATCTTTAATCTCGTGGCAGAGCTCGACGCGGGCGAGATCATCTCCAGCGAGGTTCACCCGGTGGATCCCGACATCACCGCCGGGGAGCTGCTGGCGGCCCTCGCCGAGACCGGAGCCGCCCAGCTGGCACGCACGGTTGATGCCATCGCCGACGGTAGCGCGACCTCCGCGGTCCAGCAGGGTGAGCCGAGTTTTGCCGGCAAGCTCGGCCTGGACGATGCGCTGCTGACCTTCGATACTCCGGCGCACGAGCTTTACAACCGCTATCGCGGGGTCACTCCCGAGCCCGGTGCCTACACCCTGGTGGATGGCGCACGCTTCAAGATCCTGCGCGCGGCCCGCGCCACCGAAACCGATCTGGAGGCCGGAGTAATCCGCCTGGTAGGCAAGCGCGTGCTGGTGGGCACCCTCGACGGTGCCCTGGAACTGCTGCGGGTTCAGCCCGCCGGGAAGCAGGCGATGGACGCCGGCTCCTGGTGGCGCGGCCTCGGTGCCGATCCCACACCGCGCGCAGCGCTTTCCTCAGACCTTTCTGCAACCACTTCTACCGAGGGGGAAACCCGATGAGCGAGTACGACGGACGCCCAGGCTCCACCCCCGAGGGCCGCGGCCCCGAGCGTCGCGGACCCCGCGGCACCGGACCCGCCCGCCGTGGGCCGAACACCGGCAAGCCCACCCGTGCCGGGGAGGGCGCTGGCAATGGTTCCGGGGAGCGTCGCGGCCCGGTTCGTGAGTCGGGTTCAAGCAGTGAGCGCCGCGGTACCGAGCGTGGCAACACCGAGCGTGGCGGAGAGCGACGTGGACCCCGTGGCGGCGGCCAGCGTCGCCCCGGGCACGCACCCGCCGCCAATGAGCGCGCCGGGGACGCCGTCCAGCCCGCCCGCCGGGTCGCCTATGACGTGATCGTGGCCGTGCGCTCGGATGACGCGTATGCCAACCTGCTGCTGCCCGTGGCGATTCGTCGCGCGGCCCTGAGCTCGGCCGACGCGGGCCTGGCCACCGAACTCTGCTATGGCAGCCTGCGCCTGCGCGGCTACTACGACCGGGTGATTGAGCTTGCGGCCAACCGTGCGGCCGACCAGATCGATCCCGAAATCCTCGACGTCCTGCGCCTGGGTGTGCACCAGATCCTCGGCACCCGCGTGGCCGCCCACGCGGCGGTCAACGAGTCGGTGTCGCTGGCTCGCGAGGTCGGTTCACGCTCCTCCACCGGATTTGTTAACGGCGTACTGCGCGGGATCACCCGCACCTCGCCCGAGGAGTGGCGTGAGCGCGTGGCCGCATCGGCCACCAGTGAGGATGAGCGCCTGAGCCTGCTGCACTCGCACCCCGAGTGGATCGTGCGTGCGCTGCGCCAGTCGCTGCGCGCCGAGGGTCGGGTCGACGAGCTTGAGGCGGCGCTGGCCGCCGACAATGAAGCTCCGAAGGTCACCTATATTGCGCTGCCCGAGCGGGTCGAGAAGCCGGCCGAGGCCGAGCCTGCCGCCTACTCGCCGCTGGCGTTTACCCTGGGCGGGGGAGATCCCGAGGCCGTGATTCGTGCCGCCGCCGGGCTGATCCGGGTGCAGGATGAGGGGTCGCAGCTCGCGGCCCTGACCCTGACCCGGACGCGTGAGATCGCCGCCGGGGAAACCTGGAGCGACCTGTGTGCCGGGCCCGGAGGCAAGGCCGTGCTGCTGGCCACCGAGGCCTTGAACGCCGGCGCAACGCTGATTGCCAACGAGGTGGTGCCCGCCCGCGCCGACCTGGTGCGCCGTGCCCTCTCGGTGCTGCCCGAAGAGGTTGAGGTCAGCCGTTCGGATGCCCGCGACTGGGGTGAGCGTCACCCGCAGGGCTTCGATCGCATCCTGGTGGACGCCCCGTGTACCGGACTCGGCGCGCTGCGTCGTCGTCCCGAGGCGCGCTGGCGTAAGACCCCCAAGGACCTCGCCGAACTCGGCGTGATCCAGCTGGACCTGGTAAATTCCGCGGTGGCCGGAACCAAGCCCGGCGGCCTGCTGGCCTATGTGACCTGCTCGCCGCACATTGCCGAAACTCGCGGTGTGGTCTCCGAGATCCTGCGCCGTCACCCGGAGGTCACCCTGCTGGACACCCAGGCGCTGCTCAACGGTGTGACCAACACCCCGCTGGACCTCGGCGAGGGACTGATCGTGGGTGACGGATCGACCGTGCAGCTCTGGCCGCACCGTCACGGAACCGACGCGATGTTCATCGCACTGTTCCGCGTGGGGGAGTCTCACACCGCCTAGCGGCAACACGGTATCGTTCCGAGTCGATTAACAGGGTTAGGTTAGGCTACGCTTAACCGTCCCCCGTTATTTGACCCGGAAGTTACCGTGCCAATTTCTCGTACACTCTCCGCGTGGAGCGCCGCCGGCGTTACCCTCGCGCTGCTTGCCGGAGGCGTGGGTGCCGCACCGGCCCTCGCCGCCCCCGGCGAGGAAACCCCCATTACCACCGCAACCTTCGAGTGGGGCGTCAACGCCGTATCTCAGGGCACCAGCAACAGCGGTGCCTGCTCGTACTTCGTCGCAGGCATCGCCGACGGCACCGATGCCGACTATCGCACCACCGAGGGCAACGTGACCCTGCTCAAGCGTGCGGCAAACGGCGATGCGCTGAAGGTCACCCGCGATAACCGCTGCCTGCCGATGGTGGGCGATGACTCGCGCCAGCGTGCGCTGTTCACCGGTGGCACCGGCCAACACAACACGGCGACCGGCGAGGCGCATATCGCCTGGACCGGCGCATTCACGATCTACTCCTACGGCGGCCTGGTGCCCTGGTACATCCAGGATCCGGTGCTCGATGTGGATGCCACCGGACACGGCGTGATCCGGGCAACCCTGGGTGGCTCGGCCGGTGACCCCGGAGGTTCCGGTGCGATCACCCCGCTGACCCCGGTGAAAAACGCAACGATCCTGGAGCTTGACGGCGTGAGCATCTCGGGCAATGAGATCCGCTCGACCCCGCACTATGCGGGCACCGACTACTTCCCACTGATCGATCCGAAAAACCCGGCGTCCCCGCGCAGCAAGGACTCGGCGATCTCCCCGGCAACCAAGGCCGCGAACCCGACCGGCTGGGGATCCTGGCCCACGGACATGGTGGACTTCCACTACCGGTCGGGCCTCACCACCTACTGGCACTCCAGCGGTGGATCGGGGGATGCCAAGAAGGTTCCCTATGGCGTGACCCTGAGCCTGGCCGGGGGAGTCCCTGACTATGCCGACATTCAGCCGATCACGATCACCCGGCAGCCCAGCGGCGTTCAGGCGCTGCCCGGCGACACCGTGACCCTCACCGGTGCGGCCACAACCAACATTCCGATGACCTACCAGTGGCAGCGTGCCGACAGCTGGCGCGGTCCCTGGAAAAACGTCGAGGGCGCTACCGAGGCCAGCCTGGTGCTGGCCGATCGCAAGGTCGGAGATGCCGGTTACTATCGTCTGAGCGTGCAGGCGGGATCACTCTCCGCCAACACCTACGACGCGTTTGTGGATGTGCAGGCACTCGTGCTGCCCTGGGAGGACTCCAAGCCGCGTAACCGCGTCGTCTACGCCGGCTCTCAGGCGTTTGTCACCTCGGGCTTCACCGGCTACCCCGAGCCCGTCTACGTGCCGCAGCTCAGCCGTGACGGTGGAAAGTCCTGGGCCAACGTCCTGCCCGGCGACGGACTCCTGAACTCGCGTTCGATGGTGGTGGATGCCGTGCCCGCCGACTGGGATGGCGCACAGTACCGGACCCTGGCCCGCAACGGGCATGGTCCCGACGTGGTGAGCAGTATCGGTCACTTCACCGTGCTCCCCGCCCCGACCACACCCACCCTGCGTTTGAACGTCGAAAGCCACCCCGCGGGCACCCGGTTCGATGTGACCAAAAACAATGATATCGACGTGCTCGGGGGCGGTTTTGGCACCCCCAAGACCAACCTGATCTACGGCATCGTGCCCACCGCGAGCTGGAACGCGCGCGGCGCGGACTACCTCGCCGAAGATGCGGTCACCAGGGTCGAGATCGAGCCGGGCTGGAACCTGCGCAACGGGTTCTTTGACCGCTCGGTGCGGCCGTCCGCGGGCACCATGAAGCCCGGCGTGGACTACTCCGTGGTCCTGCTCAGTGCGACGCCGGGGGACCGCAGCCTGGATGCGGCTCTGCAGCTGCCGCTGGTGGCGGCCGTCCCCGACCCGGACCCGTCAACCGATCCGTCTACCGGGCCGACTACAGAACCGTCCCCGCAGCCGAGCACGGACCCGAGCCTCGAGCCCTCTACGACGCCGACCGGGACCGCCGCTCCGAGTGCCGCGCCCGGAACCGACGGACACCCGGGCCCCGGCTCCTCCACGGCCGGCGCCGGAACCACCCCGGGTGACCCGGAGGGGAAGAGCGGCGGTCTCGCTCACACCGGGTCCTCGCCGCTCCTTGCGCTCGGTGGTGCCGGGCTGATTCTGGCTCTGGGCGCCGTGATGGCTCTGCGCGCTCGGCGTCGGGACGTGATCTAGCCCGATCGCCCCGCTCGCGGTATCGGACAGCCCGCGTGCGCCCTGCGTCACCGCCCCGCGTCTCGACCTGGTTCGAGGCGCGGGGCGGTGCCGTATGAGCGAGGAGTGTCGCTCGATTGCGGGCTGGGAACGCCTCGAGAATCAGGTGGGTCAAACGAGCCTGTGGATGCGCCCATAACCTGGCGACACGCCGAGAAGTCCCAGATTCGTTCAATGAGGTCGCGTTAAGGGTTTAACGCGCAAAAGTCCCGAGAATTCGCCGCACGGCTACCCACCGTCCATAGCACGGATGTAACACTTGTGTTTCGGCCGCGTGGGCGAAGGCCCAGGGCCCCGAAACATTAGGTAACGTTTGGCACAGACCCTCGCGATCGGCGAGGACGCATTCTGGAGGTCTAACCCGTGACTATTTCCGTTCGTAAGGCGGCCGCCGCCGGTATCGCCGGGCTCGGCGTTATCGCGCTTTTGGCTGGCTGTGGCCAGGCACCCACCAAGCCTGCTGAGGGCGGTGCTGCCGACAGCAAGTTCCTGCCCTGCATCGTTTCCGACTCCGGTGGGTTCGATGACAAGTCGTTCAACCAGTCGAGCTTCGAGGGCCTGACTGAGGCTGCGAAGAAGCTGGGCGTGAAGTACAAGGACGTACAGTCGGACAAGGACGACGACTACGCACCCAACATGACCAGCCTGGTTGATCAGAACTGCTCGATCATCTTCTCCGTTGGTTTCAAGCTGTCGGACGCCACCAAGGTTGCCGCTACCGCTAACCCCAAGACCCACTTCGTGACCCTTGACGACAACCAGGTTGACCTGCCCAACGTCAAGCACATGATCTATGACACCGCCGAGGCTTCCTTCCTCGCCGGCTACACCGCCGCCTCCTACTCGAAGACCGGCGTTGTCGGCACCTTCGGTGGTATGCAGCTGCCGACCGTGACCATCTTCATGGATGGTTTCGCCGATGGCGTGAAGTACTTCAACGAGCAGAAGGGCAAGGACGTTCAGGTCCGCGGCTGGAACGTTGACACCCAGAACGGTTCGTTCACCGGTGACTTCGCCGCCAACGACACCGCCAAGCAGGTTGCTGCCGGTCTGATCGAGCAGAACGTCGACGTCATCATGCCCGTGGGTGGACCGGTCTTCCAGTCCGCAATCACCGCGATCAAGGACTCCAAGAAGGACGTCGCCATGATCGGTGTGGACGCGGACCTCTACGAGACCGCTCCGGCCGACAAGGACCTGTACCTGACCTCGGTGCTGAAGCAGATGAAGTCGGGAACCGATGACATCGTGACCCAGGCCGGTAAGGGCAAGTTCGACGCTACCGCCTACATCGGTACCCTGGAGAACAACGGCGTTGGCCTGGCTCCGTTCCACGACTTCGAGAGCAAGGTTGACCCCAAGCTGCAGGAAGAGCTGGACACCATCAAGAAGGGCATCATCGACGGCTCGATCGTCGTGAAGTCCCCCTCGTCGCCGAAGAAGTAATTTTCGGCACGTAGTACAGCCGCGTCCGGGGGAGCGAAACACCATTCGTTCCCCCGGACGCGTGCCCCGTTATTCGACCAGACCCCGGTCGAATTCGCTTTGTACCCCGCTGTACTGAGAAGGACAGAATGAAACTCGAACTTCGCGGGATCACCAAGAAATTTGGTGCCTTTACCGCAAACGACCGGATCAACCTGGTGGTTGAGCCCGGTCAGATTCACTGCTTGCTCGGCGAAAATGGCGCCGGCAAGTCCACCCTGATGAACGTGCTCTACGGTCTGTATCAGGCCGACGGTGGCGAAATCCTGCTGGACGATGAGGTTCAGCAGTTTGCCGGTCCCGGCGACGCCATGCGCGCCGGCATCGGCATGGTGCACCAGCACTTCATGCTGGTGCCGGTCTTCACCGTCGCCGAGAACGTCATCCTGGGTCACGAGCAGGCCGGGTTCGCCGGTGTGCTCAAGATGAAGGAGGCGCGCGCCCGCGTGCGCGAGATCTCC
The DNA here is from genome assembly GCF_024810155.1 of Mycetocola sp. BIGb0189. Taxonomy (NCBI): domain Bacteria; kingdom Bacillati; phylum Actinomycetota; class Actinomycetes; order Micrococcales; family Microbacteriaceae; genus Mycetocola; species Mycetocola sp. BIGb0189. The sequence goes on along the minus strand of NZ_JANUED010000003.1, from coordinate 478,597 downwards.
GCACGCTTCGGATTCGATGTGGACCCCGACGCCCGAGTGGGAGACCTCCCGGTTGGTGTGCAGCAGCGTGTGGAAATCATCAAGGCGCTCTCCCAGGACGCCCGCGTGCTGGTCTTCGATGAGCCCACGGCCGTGCTGACCCCGCAGGAAACCGACGAACTGATGGCGATCATGCAGCAGCTGCGTGCCGAGGGACGCTCGATCGTATTCATCACCCACAAGCTGCGTGAGGTTCGCGAGGTGGCCGACGCCATCACCGTGATCCGCCTCGGCAAGATTGTGGGCGAGGCGGAACCGACCGCGAGCAACGCCGAGCTGGCCGCGCTGATGGTGGGCCGTTCGGTGGACCTCACCGTGCACAAGGAGCCCGCCAAGCCGGGCAACGAGGTGCTCAAGGTCTCCGGGCTGACGGTCATGGACGAGAACGGCCTCAAGGTTGTGAACGACGTGTCCTTCTCGCTGCGTCAGGGCGAGATCCTCGCCATCGCCGGCGTGCAGGGCAACGGCCAGACCGAACTCACCGAGGCGCTGCTGGGCCTCCAGCACAAGGTGTCCGGCAGCATCACGCTGAACGGCAGCGAGATCCTGGGCAGCAGCGTGCGTAGCATCCTGGATGCCGGCGTGGGCTTTGTCCCCGAGGACCGCAACCGGGACGGCCTGATCGCCGAGTTTACGATCGCCGAAAACCTGATGCTCGACCGCTCGACCGGTGCCCCCTTTGTGAAGGCCGGCAATGTGCAGCGCGAGTTCCGCGATGCCTTTGCCACCGAGAAGCGCACCGAGTTTGATATCCGTTCGGGCAGCATCACCTCGTTTGCGAGTGAGCTGTCCGGTGGTAACCAGCAGAAGGTTGTGCTGGCCCGCGAGCTCAGCCGCGACCTGGCCCTGTTTGTGGCCGCGCAGCCGACCCGCGGTATCGACGTGGGTTCGATCGAGTTTGTCCACAAGCGGATGGTCGCCACCCGTGACGCCGGCGTGCCGGTGATCGTGGTCTCGACCGAGCTGGACGAGGTGGTGGCCCTGGCTGACCGCATCGCCGTGATGTATCGGGGCGAGATCGTGGGCATCGTGCCCGCGAACACCCCGCGTGAGGTTCTCGGCCTGATGATGGCCGGCGAACGTCACGCCGAAGCAACCGACGCGAGCGCCGAGGTGACCGCGTGAACGAGGAGCCCATGAACCCCGAAAACGAGGCCGAGCAGCCCGCGACGCGCGCCGAGCGCCGCCGCCAGGAAGCCGAGAACGCCGAGGCACAGGCGCACGAAGCCACGCACGCCGACGAGATCGCCGAGGCGGTTCTCGCGGCGGCCTCCAGCGACGCGGTTCCCAGCGAGCCGATCTCCGGTGTGGATGCCGCCCCGACCGCCGCCCAACTGGCGGCCGCGGAGGCGCACCACCGACACGTGGAGGAGGTTGAGGATGCAATCCTCGCCGCCACCGAAACCGAGCCGGTCGCCTCCGAGGCAGCCTCCGCTCCCGTAGCCCCGGCTCCGGAAGCTGCCCCTGCAGCCAAGGCTGTGGGCAAGGCCGCGACCAAGGCACAGCAGAAGGCGGCGGCCAAGGCCGTTGCCGAGGGCGATGCCAAGCCCTCCGCCGATGAGCCGGCCACCAACCGCGTGCTGCGCGAGATCATGAACGGCCCGATCGTTCTGACGCTGCTGGCCGTGCTGGTCTCCTTCATCATCGGTGGCATCCTGATCGCGCTGACTAACAGCGACGTGCAGGAAACCGCCGGATACTTCTTCGCCCAGCCCGGAGACTTCTTTGGGGCCGTCTGGAGCTCGGTCTCCGGTGCGTACAGCTCGCTGTTCCAGGGTGCCATCTACAACTTCGGTCGGGATGACTTCGCCAGCGGTATTCGTCCGCTGACCGACACCCTGACCTACGCAACCCCGCTGATCGCGGCCGGTCTGGGTGTGGGCCTCGCCTTCCGCGTAGGCCTGTTCAACATCGGTGGTCGTGGCCAGATGCTGGTTGCCGCCGCTGCCGCCGGCTGGGTCGGATTCTCCTTCCCGATGCCGATGTGGATTCACCTGCCCGTTGCGATCCTCGCGGGTCTCGCGGCCGGTGCGATCTGGGGTGGAATCGTCGGATTCCTCAAGGCGCGCACCGGTGCGCACGAGGTGATCCTGACGATCATGCTCAACTACATCGCCTTCTACCTGATCTCCTTCATGCTGCGCACCCAGGGCCTGCTGCAGGCACCGGGTTCGGTCAACCCGAAGTCGCCGCCGATGCTGGAGACCGCGGTTCTGCCGGCGATCCTCGGACCGAACTACAAGCTGCACGCCGGCTTCATCATCGTGGTGCTCGCCACCGCGGGTGTGTGGTGGCTGCTGAACCGTTCGAGCACCGGATTCCGGTTCCGCGCGGTGGGTACCAACCCCAACGCCGCACTGGTTGCCGGTGTCAACGTCAAGTCCACCTACGTGTGGGCGATGGCTCTGGCCGGTGGACTGGTTGGTCTGGCCGGTGTGATGCAGATCCTCGGTACCACCCCGGATGGCCTGACCTCCGGCATCGATGCCGGTATCGGTTTCGATGCGATCACCGTGGCCCTGCTGGGTCGCTCGCGTCCGTGGGGCATCTTCGCCGCCGGTATCCTCTTTGGTGCCTTCAAGGCCGGTGGATTCGCCATGCAGGCCGCCGAGGGTGTCTCGGTGGACATCGTGGGTGTGGTTCAGTCCCTCATCGTGCTGTTCATCGCCGCCCCGCCGCTGATCCGCGCCATCTTCTTCATCCCCTCGGCCGACGGCAAGCTCAAGCGCCGTCCGCTGCGTCGCAACTCTAAGGCGGTTTCGGCATGAGCGCACACAACGACAACACCCGGGTCGTGACTCCCGCGGCCGATGCCGCGATCAGTGAGGTCCTGGAAAAGAAGGAGCTGCGCAGCTGGAAGGCCGCGATCGCGCTGGCCGTGTTCAGCGTCGTGTCGATCCTGCTGTTTGTGGTCTTCCCGCGTGAGGGAAAGACCGGCTTCCGCTGGTCGAACCCCGATGACATGATCAGCCTGCCGACCTGGGAAACCGACGCCGCCGTCACCGGCCGCGTGGTCACCGTACTGCTGATTGTCCTCACCGCCCTGGTCATCTGGGCAACCCTGAAGACCGGCACCCTGATCCCGCGCACCCGCCGTATCATCGTCACCGCCTCGGTGGTTGTGTTCGCGGTGGCCTTCATGGTGGCCTTCCTGGCCTGGGCCATGGTGGGCAACAATGTGCCGGTCACCGGTCTGCTGCTGGGAACCGTGAGCCTCAGCGTGCCGCTGATCTTCGGTGCGATGGGTGGTGTGATCTCCGAGCGTGTGGGTGTGGTCAACGTCGCCATCGAGGGCCAGCTGCTGGCCGGTGCGTTCTGCTCGGCCATGGTTGCCTCGCTGACCGGCAGCCCCTGGGTTGGTCTGGTCGCCGCAATGGTCGCCGGTGTGCTGGTGAGCTTTGTGCTCGCCGCCTTCGCGATCAAGTACCTGGTGGACCAGGTCATCGTCGGTGTGGTGCTGAACGTGCTGGTCACCGGCCTCACCTCGTTCCTCTACTCCTCGGTTCTGACCAAGGACGCCGCGACGCTGAACACCGCTCCGCGTCTGGCTCCGGTGGCGATTCCCGGCCTGAGCGAGATTCCGGTCATCGGACCGGTGCTGTTCAACCAGTCGGCCCTCGTCTACGTCATGTACGTGGTGGTGGCCCTGGTCTTCCTCGGCCTGTTCAAGACCCGCTGGGGTCTGCGCCTGCGCGCCGTGGGTGAGCACCCCAAGGCCGCCGACACCGTGGGTATCAACGTGGCTCGTACCCGGTTCTGGAACGTCTCGCTGGCCGGTGCAATCGCCGGTCTGGGTGGTGCCTACTTCACCCTGGTGTCGGTGGGCTCGTTCCAGAAGGAAATGGTTGCCGGTGCCGGATTCATCGCCCTTGCGGCCGTGATCTTCGGTCGCTGGGACCCGATCCGCGCGACCCTGGCCGCGCTGCTGTTCGGGTTTGCCTCGAACCTGCAGAACGTGCTGGCAGCGGTGGGATCCCCGGTTCCCAGCGAGTTCATGCTCATGCTGCCCTACGTGGTGACCATCCTGGCGGTGGCCGGTCTCGTGGGCCAATCGGTGGGCCCGGCCGCGTCCGGCAAGCCCTACATTAAGGGATAGTCATGTCTGACGCTATTGACTGGGATGCCCTGCACGCACACGCGGTGGCGGCGATGGAACGCTCCTACAGCCCGTATTCGAAGTTCCCGGTGGGTGCCGCGGCCATCACCGATGGTGGCCGGATCGTCTCCGGCTGCAACATCGAGAACGCCAGCTACGGGGTGACCCTGTGTGCCGAGTGCTCGCTGGTCTCCGACCTGATCATGGGCGGTGGCGGCAAGCTTGTCGCGTTCGCCTGTGTGGACGGAAACGGCGCGGTTCTGATGCCCTGCGGTCGCTGCCGGCAGCTGCTGTTTGAGCACTCTGCCGAGGGTATGCTGCTGAACACCCTTTCGGGGATTCGCACGATCGACGAGGTTCTGCCCGACGCGTTCGGGCCGCGCACCCTGGTTGAGTACGCCGGCGAATAGCCACCCAGTTTCACCATAATTTCACAGTGCCTCCAGCGGCGATCCGACATAATCGGGTCGCCGCTGTGTGGCATCCGGGCCGAAATAATCGGCACAAATAGAGGAGCGAAGATGACCATCAACAACGCCGTAGAGGCCTTCGACGCGGTAGACCTGATTCGCCAGAAGCGAGATTCGGGCACCCTGAGCACCGCCCAGATCGACTGGCTGGTGGATGCGTTCACCCGCGGCTATGTGGGGCAGGAGCAGATGGCCGCGATGGCCATGGCGATCTTCCTGAACGGCATGGACCGCACCGAGATTCGCGATCTCACCCACGCGATGATCAACTCGGGGGAGCGGATGAGCTTCGAGGGTCTGGGTAAGGTCACCACCGATAAGCACTCGACCGGGGGAGTCGGTGACAAGATCACCCTTCCGCTGATGCCGCTGGTGGCCAGCTTCGGCGTGGCCGTCCCGCAGCTCTCGGGTCGTGGCCTTGGTCACACCGGCGGGACCCTGGACAAGCTTGAGGCGATCCCCGGCTGGCGAGCCGACCTTGAGCCCGAAGAGATGATCCGCTTGCTGCGCGAGGTGGGTGGTGTGATCTGCGCCGCCGGTGCCGACCTCGCCCCGGCCGATAAGAAGCTGTACGCACTGCGCGATATCACCGGAACCGTGGACTCGATCCCGCTGATCGCCTCGAGCATCATGTCCAAGAAGATCGCCGAGGGTACCGCCTCGCTGGTGCTGGACGTGAAGTTCGGCGGCGGCGCATTCATGCGCGACTTCGATCGCGCGCGTGAGCTGGCCCAGACGATGGTGGACCTCGGCCGTGACTCGGGTGTGAACACCACCGCGCTGCTGACCCGGATGGACACCCCGCTGGGCCTGGCGATCGGAAACGCCAACGAGGTGCGCGAGTCGATCGAGGTACTGGCCGGCGGCGGCCCCGCCGACATCGTGGAGCTGACCATCGCGCTGGCCAAGGAAATGCTGGCCCTCGCCGGTCAGCCCGACGCCGATGTGGAGGCCGCGCTGCGCGATGGCCGGGCGATGGATACCTGGCGCGCATTTGTTGCCGGTCAGGGCGGGGACCCGGATGCGGCTCTGCCCGTGGCCAACGAAACCCACACCGTATACGCCGAAACCGCCGGTGTGTTGACCCGGCAGGACGCGCTGCCGTTCGGCATCGCCGCCTGGCGCCTGGGTGCCGGACGCGCCCGCGCCCAGGATCCGGTGCAGCACGCGGCCGGCGTGGACCTGCACGCCAAGCCCGGCGACACCGTGCAGGTGGGCGACCCGCTGTTCACCCTCTCCGCCGACGAGCCCGCCCGCTTCGCCCGCGCGCTCGAGGCGATCGACGGCGCCTTCGAAATTTCCGCCGACGCCACCGGCTGGACCCCGCCTGCGCTGATCGCCGAGAAGATCGGGTAGCGCTACCTCCCACACCCTTCGGATCGGACCCGGCCGCCGTCCACATCGCTGAATGCGACGTGGACGGCGGCCTTTTGCGGCGGTACGACCGCCCCGATTGTGTGGGGGATAAGGCCGCCTTCACCGTGGTGTCGAGATGCGCAGTGAGTTTCAGAGTGTCTGTGTTTGGCGGAGTTTTGCGCGCTTCCTGGTCTGACGCGGCACGGGCGACGCACGCGGTCCGGGGCGACGGGACGCTAGTATAGCTCCCGCGCGCAGGGCTACCGTGAGTAGGGACAGCCTGCCAGTATGATGCAAGTGTCTAGAGTGCGGATGGAAGCGGGGGTTCGATGGCGGCCAAGTATAGTTTGCAGCCGAATGAGGTGGTGTTCCTCAAAGATGAGAGTGTCATGCACGGCGGCTTCTGGTCGGCATACACCGACGAATTGATGCTCACAAACTTGAACCTCGTACTGATCAAGAAGGGCTTGTTCGGCAATTCGAAGGGGATTACAACGTTTCCGGTGAATCAGATCAAGGTCTACAACCAGCAAGCGCAGGCAGTGATTGGCAAAGCCACGAATGGCTCAGACCTGTTAGAAGTGTATTTCCTGAATGGGCAGGAAAAGTTCGCTTTCCAGTCGGGGGGCAAGAAGAAGCTCACCGAGTGGATCGCCAAGATCCACCAGGCAGTCACAGGCGAGGAAGCACCTGCACCGCAAAACACGGGGAGGGCTTTGCCCGGTGCAGAGATGGTCGCTGGAGTTCTCAAGGACACTCTGGACGTATTTAAGTCCAAGCTCGCCACCAAGCCCGCGACGCCGATGAAGGTCGCGGGAAAGTGCCGCGGTTGCGGTGCTCCAATGGCGGGCGTCCAGGGGCAAACAATCATCTGTAGCTACTGCGACTCTGCGCAGCAATTGTGAACGCCACGTAGGAGGAAACAAAGATGGGAATCATTCAGGCGTTCACTGGCGCTCTCGGTGGCACCTTCGCGGATCAGTGGAAGGACATCATCACCACCGGGCCTTTCACGGAGCACACGGTGGTCTCGCCGGGTGTTTATCAGCAGACGAACACCGGGCGTGGAACGAATTTCAGGGGCTCGGCCGATGTTATTTCCAATGGCTCGAAGATCTTGGTTCCCGAGAACACCGCTGCCTTCATCTTCAGCCAGGCCGGCATCGAGGATGTTGTTACCCAGGCCGGTGGGTACGAATACCGGGCGGGCCAGCCGAGCATGTTTGCCGGTGACGGATTCACTTCTTCAATTGTGAGGCAGACCGTCGACCGCGTCGGCTACGGCGGTCAGACTTCGGATCTGAAGTATCTTGCTTTTGTTAACCTGCGCGAGATACGTGGCCTCAAGTTCGGCACGCGCGGTCCGATGGTTTATCACGACAGGTTCTACGGTGCCGATCTGGAGCTTTTGTCGTTCGGCACGTTCTCCCTTCGAGTCGTCAATGCCGTCACATTCGTTCGGAACTTTCTCCCCGCGAACGCGCGCTACTATGCATTTGACGGCCCTGAGGCACGCCGGCAGATTTCCTCCGAGTTCATGCAGGCATTTCTCGTCGCGGTCAACTCACTCTCGGCAACTCATCGCATTTCTGAGCTGCCCTCACAGGCCGGGGCAATCGCGGAGCTGATTGCTGACGATGACTCGGCGCTTGGCTCCTGGATCACGCGGTATGGACTTGATGTGGTCCAGGTCGGTATCGAAAGCATCGAGTTCTCGCCCGAATCCCGAGAACTGGTTAACCGGTACTCGGCGAACAAGATGAACGTCTCGGCTTTCGAGGGCGTCTCGCAGCAGGCTTCTAACGTGGCTGCGCAGATGAAGGTTGCTCAGGGTGTTCAGGACCACGGTCTCGGAGATGGCGGCGGGATGCTGATGGGAATGAATCTTGCACAGGCAATCAACCCGCTGACAGCCGCGCCAGTCGTCGCTCCAAGTGCGCCCGCAGCGAGTCTTTCCCTGGACGAACAGATCGAAATAGTCAAGAAGTTGAAGGATCTGGTTGACGCTGGGGTGTTGTCTCAGGATGAGTTCAACGCAAAGAAGAAGCAGGTCATGGGTCTCTGACGGAGGGTGTGCATGGGGGCGAGGCGTCATAGTCCAGTGTTCGAGAACGGATTCAGGCCCTCTGCCCCGGGCGTGGCAGAGTCGATACGCGGTGTCGTCGGCCAGTGGACAAACGCATTCCGAAGTCACCCCGTAACACAACCCCAAAACGGCGGGTCTCGGTGGGGACGTTAGGGCGCGCGCAAGTAGACTGAGCGGGTGACTAACACTACTATTCCCTCGCTTGATGGTGTCGACCTTTCTCGGTTGCCCAAGGTTTCGCTGCACGATCACCTCGACGGCGGCCTGCGTCCCCAGACCATCATCGACCTCGCTCGCGAGATCGATCTTGAACTCCCCGCCGACAACGCCGAAGACCTCGGCCAGTGGTTCCTGGACCAGTGCAACGCCGGCAACCTGGTTGACTACCTGAAGACCTTCGACCTGTCCACCGCCGTGATGCAGACCGAAGCCGGCCTGCGCCGAGTCGCACACGAATTTGTGCTGGATCTCGCCGCCGACGGCGTCATCTACGGTGAGATCCGCTGGGCACCCGAACAGCACCTGACCCGCGGCCTGACCCTGGACCAGGTTGTTGAGGCCGTGCAGGCCGGTCTGGAAGCCGGCGTCACCGAGGTGCGCGAGTCCGGCCGTGAGATCGAGGTGGGTCAGCTGATCACCGCGATGCGTCACGCCGACCGTGCGCTGGAGATCGCCGAACTGGCCGTGCGTCACCGCGACCGCGGCGTCTCGGGCTTCGACATCGCGGGAGCCGAAGACGGCTTCCTGCCCTCGCGCCACCGCGCGGCCTTTGACTACCTGGCCGCCAACTTCTTCCCGGTGACCGTGCACGCCGGTGAGGCCGCCGGCCTGGACTCGATCACCTCGGCGATCATCGATGGTCGCGCCCTGCGTCTGGGCCACGGTGTGCGCCTGGCCGAGGATGTCACCGTTGAGCGCAGCGATGACGACGAGGTCTATGTGAACATCGGACGCCTGTCCGAGTGGGTCAAGGATCGCGAGATCGTGCTCGAGCTGAGCCCCTCCTCGAACCTGCAGACCGGCGCCATCGCCGCCTGGGGTGAGGACCTTGCCGACCACCCGTTCGACATGCTGCACCAGCTGGGCTTCCGGGTGAGCGTCAACGTGGACAACCGCACGATGAGCGGCACCTCGCTGACTCGCGAACTGGGACTGCTGGTAGAAACCTTCGGCTATGACCTCGATGACCTGGAGACCTTCCAGCTCAACGCCGCCGCCGGTGCCTTCCTGCCGCTGGAAGACCGTGAGTACCTGGTCGAGCAGATTCAGGCCGGCTTCGACGCCGTTCGCGGATAGGTCCGATACGCCATAAATGGCGGCCGTTGTCACTGCGGTGACGACGGCCGCCACCGTATTTAACGCCGCGAGTGGTAACAGCGCTCAACGGTGTGAGGCCAACCACTCAGAGACGGCACCATTCGCCCTAACGATCAATTCCTGGAAACCTCAATCCGACTGATCGCCGCTCGCGGACTCAGCTATGGCGCGCACGTGGAGATCTCCGCGGGCCGCTGGCTCAGGTGCTTGCGGATGAACTCGTTCAGCTGGAGCAGATCCAGTGGGGTATCGACGAGTTCACCCTGTTGCTGTTTGGCATCGACCCACGGACCGAGTCCCACCTGTTCCTCTATGGCGACTCGGGTTCGGGAAAGTCGACGATGCTGCGCGGCTATATCCACGAGATCATGCGACGCTATGAGCCGGGCAAGGCACGCATCTTTATGATCGACTATCGTCGTGCCAATCTCGGTGAAATCCCCGCCGATTATCTGGGCGCCTACATGACCGGACATGAGCAAACCACCGACTCGATCGCGTAGTTGGTGGACTTCTTCCGTACGCCCCGGACCCGAGTGGTCCGGGGCCTGCGGCGTTGCGGGATGCGACAGGACTTCTATCGAAATCATCACATCCGTTCTTTTGCGGCTGGTCAAGGCCCTACTGTGGTAGCGGCTGGGTGACTTCGTCGAAATCCTCCGGTCGCATTTTTGAACATCGCACGCACCCCGGCAGCATCCGGGTGACCGTGGCGGACAAGGGGAACAACATGAAGAAGAACACGATGTCGCGCCGTCTGATGCGCGGGGGACTGGGCGTGGCGTTGGCGCTGAGCGCGGCGCTGACCATGAGCGCGTGCTCGGTCCTGGAGGATATCGCCAGCAGCGGGAAGACCCCCGTTCGCGACGATCAGGGATCGGTAGTCGAGGGGGGCAAGCAGGATGTGTTCACCATTAAGGTGGGCGACTGCGTCAACGTGCCCAACGGGGACACGGTGAGTGACCTGAAGGTCATCCCCTGTGATGCCGAGCACGATGCCGAGCTGTACTACGAGCACGAGATCACCCAGGACGACCTCGGCGCCGTGGACATTGAGGACGGATACCCCGGGGAGGACGCCGTGCACGAGGTGGCCGCGCGTGCCTGTGAGTCACGTTTCACCGACTATGTCGGGGTGGACTATGAAACCTCGGCCCTGGACTACGACTGGTTCTACCCGACCGAAGATGGCTGGGACGCCATCGACGACCGCACCATCCAGTGCTTCCTCTTTGATGGGGAAAGCGAAAAGCTTACCGGCGCCCTTGCCGGTTCCGGACGCTAACCCGCACACAGCACCACACGCCCGCCCGGCACTTTCGGGCGGGCGTGTGGTGTCTCAGGCGATAGGCTGGAGGCATGACAGTCCGGATCAACCCGAGTATTCTTTCCGCCGATTTTGTAAACATGCAGGCGGATCTTGAGCGCATTGCCAACGCCGATTTTGTGCACGTCGATGTGATGGATAACCACTTCGTGCCTAACCTGACCTTTGGGCCGCAGATGGTGCGTCGCATCCAGGATGTGTCGCCGGTTCCGCTGGATATCCACCTGATGATCAGCGATGCAGACCGTACGGCCCCCGAATATGCCGAGATCGGCGCGGCCTCGGTGACCTTCCACGCCGAGGCTGCCGAGAACCCCATTGCGCTGGCTCGTCGTCTTCGTGAGATCGGCTCGCGGGCGGGAATCGCGCTCAAGCCCGGCACCCCGATTGAGCCCTACCTGGAGCACCTGGACGAATTTGATCAGATTCTCATCATGACCGTGGAGCCCGGGTTCGGTGGACAATCGTTCATGGCGGACATGATGCCCAAGCTGGCAACGCTGTCGGCCGAGGCCAAGCGCCGCGGATCCAACGTCTGGCTGCAGGTGGATGGCGGCATCGCCGAGGCCACCATCGCGCAGGCCGCCGAGGCCGGAGCGGATACCTTTGTGGCCGGGTCGGCCGTCTACGGGGCGCAGAGCCCCGCGCTGGCGATCGATTCGCTGCGTGACCTGGCCGCCGCCCACCGTCACTAGCGTCGAGGAAGCGGGCGTACCGGTGTTTGGTCCTGCACCGGTGTGCCCAAAATCCGGGCATATTCCCGCCCGAATCCGGGCCCCACGGTCTTCGTGGGGCCCGGGCACCTAGTAGTGTGAACTTCGTGAAGACTTTCGACACCCTGTTTACCGAGCTGACCCGAAAGGCGCAGGAGCGCCCCGAGGGTTCGCTGACGGTGGCCGAGCTGGACCGTGGCGTCCACGGCATCGGCAAGAAGATCGTGGAGGAGGCCGCCGAAGTATGGATGGCCGCCGAATACCAGAGCAATGATGAGGCCGCCGAGGAGATCTCGCAGCTGCTCTACCACCTGCAGGTGATGATGATCGCCAAGGGACTGACCCTGGAGGACGTGTATCGACATCTGTGAAGCCCCCGCTTCACCCTCGATACCCAACTCCAAACCTAAGGTTCACCCATGCTGAGAATCGCCATCCCGAATAAGGGATCGCTGTCCGAAACCGCCACCCTGATGCTTGCCGAGGCGGGCTACGCGACCCGTCGCGACCCCAAGGAACTGCACCTGGTCGACGCCGAGAACGACGTCGAGTTCTTCTTCCTGCGTCCCCGCGATATCGCCACCTATGTGGGCTCCGGTGCCCTCGATGTGGGTGTCACCGGCCGCGACCTGCTGCTGGACTCGGGATCCGATGCCATCGAGATCGAGCCGCTGAACTTCGGCGACTCGACCTTCCGTTTCGCCGGCCCGGCCGGTAAGTTCACCGAACTGAGCGACCTGGAGGGTGTCCGCGTGGCCACCAGCTATCCGGGCCTGGTGGGCGACTTCCTCGCCGCACACGGCGTGAGTACGCACCTGGTGAAGCTCGACGGCGCCGTGGAATCCGCCGTGCAGCTCGGCGTGGCCGACGCCGTGGCCGACGTGGTCTCCACCGGTGCGACCCTGCGTAAGGCCGGACTCGATATCTTCGGCCCGGTCATCCTGGAATCCACCGCGGTTCTGATCCGCTCCGAGCAGGAACAGCCCGGCTTGGCGACCCTGCGTCGCCGCCTCGAGGGTGTGCAGGTGGCCCGTCAGTACGTGCTTATGGACTACGACCTGCCGCTCTCGCTGCTGGATGAGGCCACCGCGATCGCTGGTGGCCGCCAGTCGCCGACCGTGTCGCCGCTGCGCGAGCCCGAGTGGGTCGCCGTGCGCGTCATGGTTCCCAAGCGCCGCACCAACCAGATCATGGATGCGCTCTATGAGCTGGGTGCCCGCGCGATTCTGGTCAGCGCAATTCACGCCGCACGTCTCTAAGGGGGAAGGTCATGACACTCGCAACGCGTGTGATCCCGTGCCTCGACGTGGCCAATGGCCGCGTGGTCAAGGGTGTGAACTTCCAGAACCTGCGCGATCAGGGCGACCCGGTCGTGCTCGCCGCGAACTATGCGGCCCAGGGTGCGGATGAGATCACCTTTCTCGATGTGACCGCGACCGTGGATGGGCGTGCCACGACCTATGACGTGGTGACTCGCACCGCCGAGCAGGTTTTTGTGCCGCTGACCGTGGGCGGGGGTGTGCGCTCCGCCGAGGACGTCGCCCGCCTGCTGGGCTGCGGCGCCGACAAGATCGGTGTGAACAGCGCGGCGATCGCGCGCCCCGAGCTGATCGGCGAGATCGCCGACCGTTTCGGCGCGCAGGTCGTGGTGCTCTCCCTCGACATCACCCGTGATGCCGCGGCCCCCTCGGGCTTTGTGGTGACCACCCACGGTGGCCGCACCAAAACCGAGCTGGACGCGCTGGCCTGGGCCACCGACGCCATCAACCGCGGTGCCGGCGAGTTGCTGGTCAACTCGATCGATGCCGACGGGACCCGCGACGGTTTCGATCTGGAGCTGATCCGAGCGATCCGCGCCATTTCACACGTCCCGGTGATCGCCTCGGGCGGCGCCGGAGCGCTTGAACACTTCGCCCCGGCCGTGCAGGCGGGGGCCGATGCGGTGCTCGCCGCGAGTGTGTTCCACACCGGCGCGTTCACCATCGACCAGGTCAAGCTGGCGCTGGCGGACGAGGGGATCGAGGTGCGGCGATGAGCGGCACCGTCACCCTGAACACCTCGAGCCCCGAGGCCGTGGCCGCGAGCGTCACCTATGACGATAACGGTCTGGCCCCGGCGATCATTCAGGAGGTGGGCACCGAACGCGTGCTCATGCTCGGGTACGTCAACGCGGAGGCGCTGCGGCGCACCCTGACCGAGGGGAGGGTCACCTTCTGGTCGCGATCGCGCCAGGAGTTCTGGCGTAAGGGTGACACCTCCGGCCACGCCCAGTATGTCCGGGATGTCAGTGTCGATTGTGATGCCGACACCCTGCTCATCCGCGTGGTTCAGGTGGGAGCTGCCTGTCACACCGGCGCACACTCATGTTTTGATGAGCGCACGGTTCCGGCGGTTCCGGGAGAGGTTCCCGGCCGCCCCTAGCCACGTGCACGTACGCCCGCTAGCCTCGAACGAGGGCGCGGCGCGAACATTCGGGAGTTTTGATGAGTAACAGTATGTCCGGCACCACCACCCGTGCGGACTTTGACCGCCTGGTTTCGGCGGGCGAGCACCGGGTGGTTCCGGTTGCCCGCGAGATTTTTGCCGACGGCGAAACACCGGTGGGCATCTACCGTAAGTTGGCCGCCGGGAAGCCCGGGAGCTTCCTGCTGGAATCCGCCGAGCAGGGTGGCATCTGGTCGCGCTATTCGTTTATCGGGGTGTCCTCGTTTGGTGTGCTCACCGAGCGCGACGGTGCGAGCCACTGGATTGACTACGATCTGAGTGCCGAGCGCGCCTTCGGTGCGTCGATCCCCGCCGGCCCGCTGGATGCCGTGGACGCGTTTTACCGTCGCTGGGCCGGCCCCAAGATCGAGGGCTTCGCCCCGCTGACCGGTGGCCTGGTCGGCTTTATCGGCTGGGAAGCCATTCGTCAGATTGAGCACCTACCCGATGCGCCGCCGCGCGAGATTCCGGTGCCCGATCAGGCGCTGAGCTTCGTGGAGAGCCTGGCCGTGTGCGATCACCGTTCGGCCACCGTGCGCCTGATTGTTAACGTGCTGCTGGATGACGAGCTGGACGGCGACACCCGCTGGGCCCACGCCCAGGCGCAGCTCGACGCCCTGCAGACCGGCCTGGCCCAGCCCGCCGAGGCATGGCTCGCCGAGGCTGACTTCTCGCTGGTGGCCGATCCGACCAACCGTACCGATCCGCAGGACTATCTGGACGGCGTCCTGGCCTCGCAGGAGTACATCCGTGCCGGCGACATCTTCCAGGTGGTGCTCTCGCAGCGCTTCGATCTGAAAACCGAGGCGGAACCGGTGGATGTCTACCGGGTGCTGCGCGCGCTCAATCCCAGCCCATATATGTACCTCTTTGCGCTGGAGGATGCGGAGGGGCGCCCCTTCCACGTGGTGGGTTCCTCCCCGGAGGCGCTGGTTAAATCGGAGGGTGGTCACCTGATCACCCATCCGATCGCCGGATCCCGCCCACGCGGGCGCACCCCCGAACAGGACACCGAACTCGCCGACGAGCTGCTCGACGACGAGAAGGAACGCGCCGAGCACCTGATGCTGGTCGACCTGTCCCGCAACGATCTGGCCAAGGTGTGCACGCCCGGCACCGTCGAGGTGACCGAGTTCATGCGGATCGAACGCTTTAGTCACATCATGCACCTGGTGTCCTCGGTGGAGGGTACGCTCCGTGCGGATGCCAGCCCGGTGGACATCTTCCGCGCGACCTTCCCGGCCGGCACCCTCTCCGGTGCCCCCAAGCCGCGCGCGCTGGAGATTATCGACGAGCTGGAGCCCGCCCAGCGTGGCGTGTACGGGGGAGTCGTGGGCTACTTCGGCCTCTCCGGTGACGCCGACCTGGCCATCGCCATTCGCACCGCCACCATCGTCGACGGCACCGCCTACGTGCAGGCCGGCGGCGGACTGGTGGCCGACTCGGTGCCCGAACTCGAAGCGGCCGAAAGCCGCAATAAGGCCGCCGCACCGCTGCGCGCGGTGGCCATCGCCAACGCACTCACGAGGATTTCATGACCCAGCCCACCGAAGCCACCCCGACGGAAGCGGAGAAGATCGCCAAGAAGCGCCGCGGACTCAAGTCCCGCTCGCTGCTCCTGCTGATTGTTGCCGGGGGACTGGGACTGCTCTCGTGGACCCAGACCTGGGTCAACCTGACTGTCAACATCCCCAGTGGCGGCAGTAAGGACCTCGCGGTCAACGGGACCATCGCCGCACCGGCGCTGACGGCCCTGGCCCTGTGTCTGATCGCCCTGGCCGCCGCCCTGTCGATTGCCGGATATGTGCTGCGTCTGCTCTTTGGTGGACTCTCGGTGATTCTTGGACTGTGCATCGCCCTCGAGGGCATCCTGGTACTGCTGAACCCCGGTGCCTCCTCGGGGGCCGCGGTCACCGAGGCCACCGGCGTCGCCGGACCCGCCTCGATTGCCCAGGTTATTACCGCGTCGAGTGTCACCTTCTGGCCCTATGTGGGTCTGCTCGGGGCGGCGATCGCGGTCTTCACCGGGTTTGTCATCATCCTGACGGCCAAGCACTGGCCGGGATCCGCCGGACGTAAGTATCAGACCACCCCGCGAGTGCGGGTCGTGGATGAGAACGCCATGCCCGACGCGATCGACAGCTGGGATGACCTGAGCCGCGGCGAAGACCCCACCGATCCCACCATCGCCCCCAAGCCCTAACCCGACGCGCACCCCGCCGTTTCCCGGATTCTCACCCAGCGCACACCACCTCGACCCGCGCGCCTCGCCTGAGTCGCACCGCGTGGGTGCGCACGCCCCCGGCGATCCCCGATAGGATGGATCCGCCCATTCGTTTAAGGAGTTTCATGAGCACCGACATTTCCGATCCCGGACACGGACACTCGCCCGCAGCCTGGACCGCCGTCATCGTTATGCTGGCCGCCGTTACCATCGGCACCGTTGCCTTCTGGTTCGCCCAGGTATGGCTGGTGTGGGCTTCGGTTGCGCTGATCGGCGTGGGTGCGCTGCTCGGTTGGATCCTCTCGAAGGCCGGTTGGGGCGTCAGGGGCCCCAAGTACGTCACCAAGAGCCACTAGCTCATGCTCGCCGACCTGATGGCGGGAGCCGCGGCCGATGCCGCCGATCGTGAGCGACTGAAGCCGCTCGAGGCGGTGCGAGCCGAGGCGCTCGCCCGCCCCGCCGCGATCGATGCCCTCGCAGCGCTGGCGCCGAGTGACCGGGTGAAGATCATCGCCGAGGTCAAGCGCGCGAGCCCCTCGCGCGGTGACCTCGCCGAGATTCGCGATCCCGCCCAGCTGGCCGTGTCCTACGAGACCGGCGGCGCCAGCACCATCAGCGTGCTCACCGAGGGACGAAAGTTCAAGGGGTCGCTGGCCGACCTCGAGGAGGTTCGTCGTTCGGTCGCGCTGCCCGTGCTGCGCAAGGACTTCATCTCGTCCCCGTACCAGGTGTACGAGGCGCGCGCGGCCGGAGCCGACCTGGTGCTGCTGATCGTGGCCGCACTGGATGATGCCACCCTGGCCTCGCTGTACGCGCTGATCACCGAGCTCGGCATGACCGCGCTGGTGGAGACGCACAGCGAGGAGGAGCTGCACCGCGCGCTCGCGCTCGGCGCCCAGCTGGTCGGTGTGAACGCCCGCAACCTTTCCACATTCGAACTCGATCGTGACCTCTTTGGCACCCTCGCCCCGCAGATCCCCGCCGGGGTCATCCGGGTGGCCGAATCCGCCGTGCTCTCGCCGGCCGATGTGCGCCACTACCGCGAGGCCGGTGCCGATGTGGTCCTGATCGGCGAGGCCCTGGTGACCGGAGACCCGGTCGCGACCCTCGCTGAATATCTGGCGGTTTAATCCCTATGACGGATCTTCGTTCCGAAACCGGACCGTACTTCGGTGCCTTCGGTGGTCGTTATTCCCCCGAGTCGCTGATCGCGGCCCTCGATGAGCTCACCGAGGCGTGGGACAGCGCCCGGAATGACGAGGCCTTCCTCGATGAGTTCCGCGCGCTGCTGCGGGACTACGTGGGTCGTCCCTCGATCATTACCGAGGTGCCCCGCTTTGCCGAGCACGCCGGTGGTGCCCGGATCATTCTCAAGCGCGAGGATCTGAACCACACCGGTTCACACAAGATCAACAACGCGCTGGGTCAGGTGCTGCTCACCAAGCGCATCGGCAAGACCCGGGTGATCGCCGAGACCGGTGCCGGACAGCACGGTGTGGCCACGGCCACCGCCGCCGCGCTGTTTGGACTCGACTGCGTCATCTACATGGGCGAGGTGGACACCGAGCGCCAGGCGCTCAACGTGGCCCGTATGCGCCTGCTGGGCGCCGAGGTTATTCCGGTCAAGACCGGTTCGCGCACCCTCAAGGACGCGATCAACGACGCGATGCGTGACTGGGTCACCAACGTCGAGACCACCAACTACATCTTCGGAACCGTGGCCGGACCGCACCCGTTCCCCGCGCTGGTTCGTGATCTGCAGAAGATCATCGGTGAGGAGGCCCGTCAGCAGGTTCTGGACCTGACCGGCGCGCTGCCCACCGCGGTGACCGCGTGTGTTGGCGGAGGATCCAACGCGATGGGAATCTTCCACGCGTTCCTCGACGACGCCGACGTGGCCCTGTACGGCTTCGAGGCCGCCGGTGAGGGCGTGGACACCCCGCGTCACGCGGCGACGATCACCAAGGGCCGCCCCGGCGTGCTGCACGGTGCGCGCTCGTACCTGCTGCAAGACGAGGATGGCCAGACCATCGAGTCGCATTCGATCTCGGCGGGCCTTGACTACCCGGGCGTGGGTCCCGAGCACTCGTGGCTCGCAGACCTCGGCCGTGCGCAGTACCGCCCGATCACCGATGCCGAGGCGATGGAGGCCTTCCGCCTGCTGAGCCGCACCGAGGGCATCATCCCGGCGATCGAGTCCTCACACGCGCTGGCCGGCACGTTGAAGCTCGGCCGCGAGCTTGGACCGGACGCCACCATCCTGGTGAGCCTGTCGGGTCGTGGCGATAAGGACATGGAAACCGCGGGTCGCTACTTCGACCTGATCGACGAGGGAGCCACGCAGCTGTGACCCAGGTACACGATACCCTTGCGGCCCTGCGCCGCGACGGTTCCGGGGCCCTGATCGGATACCTTCCGGTTGGCTTCCCCGATTTCCAGACCAGCGTGGACGCCGCGGTGGCCATCGCCGAAAACGGCGTGGACATCATCGAGCTCGGTGTGCCCTACTCGGACCCGGTAATGGATGGGGCCGCCATTCAGGCGGCCACCGTTCAGGCCCTGGCCGGTGGGTTCAAGCTTGCCCACGTGTTTGAGGCGGTTCGTCAGATCCGCGCCCGCGTGGACGTGCCGGTCCTGCTGATGACCTACTGGAACCCGGTCATTCAGTACGGACCCGACCGCTTCGCCGACGACCTGGTCGCCGCCGGCGGTGCCGGGCTGATTACTCCGGACCTGATCCCGGATGAGGCCGCCGACTGGCTCTCGGCTTCGGATCGGACCGATCTGGAACGCATCTTCCTGGCCGCGCCGTCCTCGAGTGACGAGCGCCTGAAGACCGTGTCGGAGCTCAGCCGTGGGTTCGTCTATACGGTGTCCACGATGGGAATCACCGGTGCCCGCAGCGAGATGGACGGTGCCGCCCGCGCACTGACCACCCGCCTGCGCGCCGCCGGAGACAACTTCGCCTGTGTGGGACTGGGGATTTCCAGTGCCGCCCAGGTGCGTGACGTGCTCAGCTATGCCGACGGTGCCATCGTCGGTTCCGCTCTGGTCTCCGCCCTCGCCGAGGGTGGAGTGCCCGCCGTGGCCGCCAAGGCCGCCGAGCTGGCAACCGGTAAGAGCGAGTCGAAGTAGAATTATCCGCGCCGCCAGGCGTATCTGAAGAAAGGCGTGACCCGGGTGATTTCCCTGAGCATCCCCAGTCCCGAGATTAACTCGTTTAATATCGGGCCCGTAACCATCTACTTCTATGCCCTCTGCATCATGGCGGGCATCGTCGCCGCGGCGTTCCTGGTGAACCACCGCCTGAATAAGCTGGGTGCCGGTAACGGCGTCGTGCTGGACATGATCCTGCTGACCGTGCCGATCGGCATCATCGGTGCGCGGATCTTCCATGTGCTGACCCACCCCAACGACTACTTCTATCCGGGAGCGAACCTCTGGGAGGTCGTGGATATCCGTAGTGGTGGAATCGCGATCTTTGGTGCGCTGCTCGGTGGTGCCGTGGGTGCCTGGCTCGGCTGCAAGTGGACCGGACTGCGGTTCTGGGTCTTCGCCGACGCTCTGGCCCCGGGTCTGCTGCTGGCCCAGGCCTTCGGTCGCTTCGGCAACTACTTCAACCAGGAGCTCTTCGGTACCCCCACCGACCTGCCCTGGGGCCTGCAGATCGACAGCACCAACGCTGCCTGGCCGCTGGGCCTGCCCGCCGGTACCCTGTTCCACCCGACCTTCCTCTACGAGGTCATCTGGAACCTGCTCGGTGTGCTGTTCCTGCTGTGGCTCTCGCGCAAGATCAACGTGGGCTGGGGCAAGGTCTTTGGCGCCTACCTCATTTGGTACGGCGCTGGACGCACCGTGTGGGAGTCGATTCGCATCGACCCGAGCGAGATTTTCTTCGGAATTCGGGTAAATGTTTGGGCCGCTCTGCTCGCCATCGTGGTGGGAATTGTCCTGATCATCGTGCAGAACAAGCGCCACACCGGTTTGATCCCCTCGGCCTACCGGCCGGGTCGTGGCGATAAGGACGCTCAGGCTGGAGTAGGATCTTCACACACCGATGTGGAGTACGTAGATACCACTGACCCCTCGGTTCCGGCAACGGCGCCGGTAGCTGAACCGGCCACAAGCCGGGAAGGCGCAACCCCCTAACCCGCTCGGGTTCAGCCAGAACATACCCAGTTACAACGCATTGGCCCGGGACAGGTTAGACCTGCCCCGGGCCAATGGCGTCCCATCCCCTTAAACACTCCGTAAGGGTGGATTCATGACGCAACACAGTCCCTATCAAAGCTTCTCCGCGGTTCCGCCGCGGCAGGGGCTTTACAACCCGGTCCAGGAAAAGGACGCCTGTGGCCTGGCCGCGGTCGCTACCCTGCGTGGTACCGCCGGACACGACATCATCGAGCTGGCCCTGCAGGCCCTGCGTAACCTCGAGCACCGCGGTGCGATCGGCTCGGATGCCGGCACCGGTGACGGCGCGGGTCTGCTGAGCCAGGTGCCCGACGCATTCCTGCGCGAGGTTACCCCGTTCGAGCTTCCCGAGGCGGGGGAGTATGCGGTCGGTATGGCCTTCCTGCCCCAGGACGCCGCAGAGCGCGCCGCTCAGAAGGCCGCGATCGAACAGATCGCCGTCGAGGAAGAGCTCACCGTGCTGGGTTGGCGTGAGGTGCCCACCGACCCCGAGCACCTCGGCACGCTCGCTCGCGAGGCCATGCCCGCGTTTGAGCAGCTGTTTGTGCGCGTGGAAACCGAAATCGCTCACCACGCCCCCGAGCCCCAGCTGCACGAGCACTCGCCGATCGAACCCGGCGCCCCGGAGGAGGTGAACCCCAGCCCCACCAAGCTTGTCACCAACCTCTCCGCGGCCTCCACGGCCACCTCCTCGATCCCCACGATCACCACCCCCTCGTCGAGCGCCTCGATCCCCACTCCCGCGCGCTCCGAGGACGTTCCTCCCGCGGTCCCCACGACCGCCGCGCGTCCCGCCCGCCCGGATCCCCTCCTGCTGGATCGGCTGGCCTACCGACTGCGCCGTCGCGCCGAGCATGAGCTCGGTGCCTACTTTGCCTCGCTGTCGAGCCGTACCCTGGTCTATAAGGGCATGGTCACCACGCTCCAGCTTGAGCCGTTCTACCCCGATCTTTCGGATGCCCGTTTCGCCTCCAAGCTCGCGCTGGTGCACTCGCGGTACTCCACCAACACCTTCCCGTCGTGGCCGCTCGCACAGCCGCTGCGTATGCTCGCCCACAACGGCGAGATCAACACCGTGGAGGGTAACCGTAACTGGATGCGCGCGCGTCAGTCTCAGCTGGCCAGCGACCTGCTGGGCGACCTCTCGCCGCTGCTGCCCATCTGCACCCCCGGCGCCAGCGACTCGGCGTCGCTGGATGAGGTGTTTGAGCTGCTGACCCTGTCGGGTCGCTCAATCACCCACGCGATGACGATGCTGGTGCCCGAGGCCTGGGAGAAGAAGGCCGGGTTGGATGACAACCTGCGGGCGTTCTACGAGTTCTCCGCACTGCAGATGGAACCGTGGGACGGCCCCGCCGCCCTGACCTTCACCGATGGCACCCAGGTGGGGGCTACCCTTGACCGCAACGGACTGCGTCCGGGCCGCTGGCTCGAGACCACCGATGGCCTGGTTGTCCTCGGCTCCGAGATCGGTATCCTGCCGATCGCCCCCGAGCGCGTGGCCCGCAAGGGTCGCCTGCGTCCGGGCCAGATGTTTGTGGTGGACACGGCCGAGGGCCGGATCATCGAGGACACCGAGGTCAAGAAGGGCCTGGCCGAGTCCGAGCCCTGGGCCAAGTGGCTGGAGACCGAGCAGATCACCCTCGAGGACCTGCCCGAGCGCGAGCACATCGTGCACACCGCCGCCTCGATCACCCGCCGTCAGCGGACCTTCGGGTACACCGAGGAGGAGGTGCGCATCCTGCTGGCCCCGATGGGTCAGAACGGTGCCGAGCCGCTCGGTGCGATGGGATCCGACACCCCGATCGCCGTGCTGTCGGACCGCCCGCGCCTGGTGTTTGACTACTTCACCCAGCGCTTCGCCCAGGTGACCAACCCGCCGCTGGACGCGATCCGTGAGGAGCGGGTCACCTCGCTCTCGATCGGTCTGGGTCCCGAGCACAACCTGCTTGAGGACGCCCCCGCCCACGCGCGCCGGGTGATCCTGAAGTTCCCGGTGATCAACAACGATGAGCTGGCCAAGATCCAGCACATCGAGCCCGAGGACCTCTCCAGCGCGCCCGCCGAGCTCGCGGTGACCATCCGTGGTCTCTACCGCTTCGACCGCGGCGAGAACGCGCTGCGCGACCGCCTGGACGAGATCCGCGCCGAGGTGGACACCGCGCTGGCCCGCGGCGCCGAGTTCCTGGTGCTGAGCGACCGCGAGTCCACCAAGGACCTGGCCCCGATTCCCTCGCTGCTGCTGCTCTCGACCGTGCACCACCACCTGGTGGAGCGGGAGAACCGCATGCGCGTGGGCCTGATCGTCGAGGCCGGTGACGTGCGTGAGGTGCACCACGTGGCCCTGCTGATCGGCTACGGTGCCACCGCGGTCAACCCGTACCTGGCGATGGAGACCTGCGAGCACCTGACCCGTATCGGTGTGATCACCGGTATCACCCCGGAGCAGGCCGTCAAGAACGTGATCTACGCCCTGGGTAAGGGCGTGCTGAAGATCATGTCGAAGATGGGTATCTCGACGGTGTCCAGCTACGCCGGCGCCCAGGCCTTCGAGGCCGTGGGTCTGTCCCAGGAACTCATCGACGGCTACTTCGGCGGCACCGTGAGCACCCTGGGTGGCGTGGACCTCGGTGTCCTGGCCGCCGAGACCATGTCGCGGCACAAGAGCGCCTACCCGGACAACTCCGCCGAGCGGGTGCACGAGCGCCTGAACACCGGTGGCGAGTACCAGTGGCGTCGCGACGGTGCCCCGCACCTGTTCAACCCCGAGACCGTCTTCAAGCTGCAGCACGCGACCCGCTCGCGCCGCTACGACATCTTCCGCGAGTACACCGCCCTGGTGGACGAGCAGAACGAGAAGTTGATGACCCTGCGCGGCCTGTTCCGTCTCGAGGGCCACGGCCGCACCCCGGTGCCGCTGGACGAGGTCGAGTCCGTCGCCGACATCGTGAAGCGCTTCTCGACCGGAGCGATGAGCTACGGCTCGATCTCCAAGGAGGCCCACGAGACCCTGGCGATCGCCATGAACCGTCTCGGCGCCAAGTCGAACACCGGTGAGGGTGGCGAGGACACCGAGCGTCTGCTCGACCCCGAGCGTCGCTCCTCGATCAAGCAGGTAGCATCCGGCCGCTTCGGCGTGACCAGCATGTACCTGACCCACGCCGACGACATCCAGATCAAGCTCGCCCAGGGCGCCAAGCCCGGCGAGGGTGGTCAGCTGCCGCCGACCAAGGTGTACCCGTGGGTGGCCCGTACCCGTCACGCAACCCCCGGTGTCGGCCTCATCTCGCCGCCCCCGCACCACGACATCTACTCGATCGAGGACCTCAAGCAGCTCATCTTCGACCTCAAGCGGGCGAACCCCGCCGCGCGCATCCACACCAAGCTGGTCAGCCAGGCCGGTATCGGTGCGGTGGCCGCGGGTGTGGCGAAGGCGCTGTCCGACGTGATCCTCGTTTCGGGTCACGACGGTGGTACCGGTGCGTCCCCGATGAACTCGCTGAAGCACGCGGGAACCCCGTGGGAGCTGGGCCTGGCCGAAACCCAGCAGACCCTGATCCTCAACAACATGCGTGACCGCGTGGTGGTGCAGGTGGATGGTCAGCTGAAGACCGGCCGCGACGTCATCATCGGTGCCCTTCTGGGTGCCGAGGAGTTCGGTTTCGCGACCGCCCCGCTGGTGGTTTCGGGCTGCATCATGATGCGTGTCTGCCACCTGGACACCTGCCCGGTGGGTGTGGCCACCCAGAACCCGGTGCTGCGCGAGCGCTTCACCGGTAAGCCCGAGTTTGTGGTGAACTTCTTCGAGTTCATCGCCGAGGAGGTGCGCGAGTACCTCGCCGCCCTGGGCTTCCGCACCCTGGACGAGGCCATCGGCCGGGTGGACCTGATCCACGCCGGAGATGCCGCCGCCCACTGGAAGGCGCGCGGACTCGACCTGGACCCGCTGCTGTACCGTCCCGAGACCGAGCAGGCCCTGCGCGGCATCCGCACCCAGGACCACGAGCTGGATCAGCACTTCGACAACCAGCTGATCGCACACGCCAGTGCGGCCCTGGAAAACGGCGAGCCGGTGGCGATTGATCTGCCGATCAACAACACCGACCGTGCCGTGGGCACGATGCTCGGGCACGAGGTGACCAAGCGTCACGGTGAGGCCGGCCTACCCGAGTCCACCATCGAGGTTGCGCTGCACGGTACCGCCGGTCAGTCCCTCGGCGCGTTCATGCCCGCCGGAATCGCGCTGCGCCTCGAGGGCGAAGCCAACGACTACGTGGGTAAGGGACTGTCGGGTGGTCTGATCACCCTGCGTCCGCCGCGCGAGGCCACCTATCGGGCCGAGGAATCGGTGATCGCCGGTAACGTGATCGGCTACGGCGCCACCTCGGGTCAGATCTTCCTGCGCGGAGTCGTGGGCGAGCGCTTCCTGGTGCGGAACTCCGGGGCCACCGCGGTGGCCGAGGGCGTGGGCGACCACGCCCTGGAGTACATGACCGGCGGCGAGGCCCTGATCCTCGGACCCACCGGCCACAACGTGGGTGCGGGTATGTCCGGTGGTGTCGCGTACATCTACCGTCTGAACCCCGAGGCCGTGAACCCCGACGCCCGCGAGAGCGGCGAGCTGGGTGTGCACCCGCTGGACCGCGCCGATCAGGAGCGCCTGCGCGAGCTGCTCGGCCGTCACTTCGAAGCAACCGGTTCGCCGGTGGCCGAGGCGATCCTCGCGGACTTCGAGTCCGCCTCAACCGAATTTTCTAAGCTCGTACCGCGCGACTTCGCCGCGGTACAGGCCACCCGCGCCCAGGCCGAGACCGAGGGTCTTGACCTGGACGGCGACGTGGTTTGGGAGCGCATCCTGGAGGTGACCCGTGGCTAACCCGCGCGGATTTATGGAGACCACGCAGCGTGAAACCGCTGCCCGCCGCCCGGTGTCGGTGCGAATCATGGACTGGAAGGAGGTCTACGACAAGCGTGATGGCGCGACCGTGGCCCGCCAGGCCGGACGCTGCATGGACTGTGGTGTGCCGTTCTGTCACCAGGGCTGCCCGCTGGGAAACATCATCCCCGAGTGGAACGACCTGGTGCGTCGGGGCGAGGGCCACGCGGCCATCGAACGCCTGCACGCAACCAACAACTTCCCCGAGTTCACCGGCAAGCTGTGCCCGGCCCCCTGCGAGAGCGCCTGCGTGCTGGGGATCAACCAGCCCGCGGTGACGATCAAGGAGGTCGAAGCCTCGATCATCCAGGACGCCTGGGACAACGACTGGGTTCAGCCCCAGCCGCCCGAGCGCATCACCGGCAAGACCGTGGCCGTGGTGGGATCGGGCCCCGCGGGCCTGGCAGCCGCCCAGCAGCTGACCCGCGCCGGTCACACCGTGGCCGTGTACGAGCGTGAGGACCGCATCGGCGGCCTGCTGCGCTATGGCATCCCGGACTTCAAGATGGAAAAGGGCGACATCGACCGCCGCCTGGACCAGATGCGTGCCGAGGGTACCCGGTTCCGCGCCGGTGTGAACATCGGGGTGGACCTGACCTGGGAGGCGCTGCGCAAGCGCTTCGACGCCGTGGTGGTGGCCACCGGTGCCACCATCCCGCGCGATCTGCCGATTCCGGGTCGTGAGCTGTCGGGTGTGCACTTCGCGATGGACTACCTGGTGCCGGCCAACCGCGCGGTGGCGGGGGAGACTCCGGAGAACCTGATCGATGCCCGCGGCAAGCACGTGGTCATCCTCGGTGGTGGCGACACCGGTGCCGACTGCATCGGTACCGCGCACCGTCAGGGTGCCGCATCCGTGACAACCCTGGCGATTGGCAAGCAGCCCGGGACCGAGCGCTCGGATGCTCAGCCCTGGCCGACCATGCCGACCCTGTTCGAGTTCCAGAGCGCGCATGAGGAGGGCGGTGAGCGGGCCTACCTGGTCTCCACCGTCGAGTTCCTGTCGGACGAAGATGGGAATGTGTGCAGCATTCGTGTTGCCGAGACCGAGTTCGTGGATGGGCGGCGTGTCCCCAAGGCCGGGACCGAGCGTGAAATCCCTGCGGACCTGGTATTCCTTGCGCTGGGCTTCACCGGGACAGAGGGCGACACGGTACGCGACCAGCTCGGGCTTCCGATCGCCACACAGGGTAACCTGGAACGAGACAATGATTACCGGACCAACCAGCCCGGGGTCTTCGTTGCCGGTGATGCCGGCCGCGGTCAGTCGCTCATCGTATGGGCGATTGCCGAGGGTCGTGCGGCTGCCGCGGCGGTAGATCGCTACCTGGAAGGCACCAGTTCTCTCCCAGCCCCGGTGCACGCTCATGAGCGGGCGCTCTCGCTGTAATCACCCCAGCCGCGGCATATGCCGCAGAAGTTTGGAGCTCTATACCCATGAGACGCGCAAAAATTGTCGCGACACTTGGTCCGGCCACGAACACGTATGAGAACATCCGCGCGATCCTTGAGGCCGGCGTCAACGTCGCTCGGATGAACCTCAGCCACGGTGACTACTCGGTCCACGAGGCCGTGTACACCAACGTGCGCAAGGCTGCCGCGGACCTTGGTCACCCCACCGCCGTTCTGGTGGACCTGCAGGGACCCAAGATCCGTCTGGGCAAGTTCGAGGGTGGTCCCTACGACCTCGCCGAGGGCGACGTGTTCAAGATCACGACCGACGACATCATCGGCAACAAGGACATCTCCTCCACCACGTTCAAGGGCCTGCCCGCGGACGTGAAGGTCGGCGACCCGCTGCTGATCGATGACGGCAAGGTGGGCCTTGAGGTCACCGCCGTTGACGGCAACGTCGTCACCACCGTCGTGACCGTGCCCGGTCCGGTCTCGAACAACAAGGGCATCAACCTGCCCGGCGTTGCCGTGAACGTGCCCGCACTGAGCGAAAAGGATGAGGCCGACCTGCGCTGGGGCCTGAACCTCGGTACCGACTTCATCGCCCTGTCCTTCGTGCGTGACGCCAAGGACATCGTTCGTGTTCACGAGATCATGGACGAGGAGGGTCGCCGCGTTCCGGTGATCGCCAAGATCGAGAAGCCGCAGGCCGTGGACAACCTCGAGGAGATCATCGAGGCCTTCGACGGCATCATGGTTGCCCGTGGTGACCTCGGTGTGGAGCTTCCGCTGGAGGCCGTGCCGATCGTGCAGAAGCGCGCCATCGAGCTGTGCCGTCGTGCCGCCAAGCCGGTTATCGTCGCCACTCAGATGCTGGAGTCGATGATTTCGAGCCCGCGTCCGACCCGCGCCGAGACCTCCGACGTGGCAAACGCCGTTCTCGACGGTGCCGACGCGGTCATGCTCTCGGGCGAGACCAGCGTGGGTGCCTTCCCGGTGATCACCGTGGCCACCATGGCACGCATCGTGGAGTCCACCGAGGAGCACGGCCTGGAGCGTATCCCGGCCCTGGGCAGCAAGCCCCGCACTCAGGGTGGCGCCATTACGGCCGCCGCCGCCGAGGTGGGCGAGTTTGTGGATGCCAAGTTCCTCTGCGTCTTCACCGAGACCGGTGACTCGGTTCGCCGGACCTCGCGTCTGCGCAGCCGGATCCCCGTCCTCGGCTTCACCCCGCTGGAGTCGACCCTGCGTCGCATGCAGCTGAACTGGGGTGTCGAGGGTCGTCTGATCGAGACCGTGACCCACACCGATGCCATGTTCGGCCAGGTGGACGACGCGCTGCTGGGCGAGGAAATCGCCGAGCAGGGTGACAAGGTTGTTGTCATCTCCGGTTCGCCCCCCGGAATCTCCGGTTCGACCAACGACCTGCGCATTCACCGCGTGGGCGATGCGGCGAACCAGATCGTTCCGGCGTACGAGAAGTAGAAACGCCAGCAGTGACGGCCCCGGGGTTTTCCCCGGGGCCGTCCCGCGTTAACCCGCCCCCGTGTAGGGGATATTTTTGCGGGGCGCTTGTAGGTAGTGTGCGGTCATGACCACCAGTGATGCCGCCCCCGTTCTCATTCCCGCGGGCACCGTGTTTTCGCCCGCGGACATCACCTTCTGGGCCGATCGGGATAACCGGAGCCTCGAACAGGCCATCGCCGAGGCGGATGTGCTGGTGAGCTGTCCACACTCGGGGGCGGCCATCCCCGCCGAGATTTCGCGTTTCTTGGCCCCCGAGTTCACCCGGCGTCTGCAGTACGATTTTTCCGATGTGGCGACCTCGGCGATCGTGCGTCGCTGGGCCGAGATCGATCCCCGCATCGTCTATGTGGAGAATCCGCATCCTCGCCTGATTCGGGATCCCAACCGCAAAAAGCCCGAGGATCCGGCGGCGCTGCTGGCCGAGGCGATCGGACGAGTGCGGACGGCCGGCGCCTATCAGCGCGTGGACCTCACCGGAGTGGATGCGATTCGCCCGGTCACCTTCTCGTTCTATCCGTTGCTGCGGGTCCCCACCTCCGATGAGGAGCTCTCCGAGCTCACCTCAACCTTCGAGGCCGTGGCCGAGCAGGGACTCGGTGTGTATGAGCGTACCCGGGATGAGCTGACCGAGCGTTTCATTGCCGCCGCCTATGCGCGTGCGGCATCCGGGGGAGAGGCGTGGTTTACCAGGCTGAGTTTCCACGACACGATGAATACCACCACCACCCGCGAGGGGGCCGTCAACGTCGAGCGGGATCCGGCAGACCGGCTGCCGCGAGTGGTGGCGCTGTCCAACCGCGGCGATCACGCGGGGAATCCGCGTCCCGAAGGGCCGGTCACCATGAACCCGGTGCGGCTGCGGATGCTGGCGTCGGCCCACCGCGAGGCCTTCGCGGTCGAGCGCGCCGAGGATGTGGCCCTCAATCAGCCCTATCTGGGGAGCCAGGAAATCATCGCGGCGGGGGAGCGCTTCGCCCGCGAAACCGATGCGGCACAGGCCGGCGTGCACCTGGACGCGGTCCAGGCCGAGTTTCTGCGCGAGTTCCTGCTTGGAAACGCGGCGGTTCGGGTGCTGCATGAGCCGGGCACCGGCTGGATCACCGAGGACCCGGCGCATATCGACCAGGTCGCACACGCCTGCCGTGACGCCTGGGACCGCTACCGTCGAGCGTAGCCGCGCACAAACGGGACGTCCCCGCCGCATGTGCGGCGGGGACGTCCCGTGCACGGGCCACTAGACCAGCGTTTGCCGCCGGGTGAGCGGCAACGAACCCCGGGTGAGCAGCCAGGCGGCAAGCGCCCCGACCAGGGGAACCACCACCAGCAGCGCCAGGAAGTGTACCCACGGAATGGCCAGCGGAGCCCCCCAGGTTGCCGTGAAGATCAGGATCGCCGGAATGGCCCCGGCGATCAGGCCGAGAGCGGTCCCCAGCCCCGCGGTCAGCAGGGTTTGTGCGCCGGCTAACGATCTCCGCAGCCGTGTGGAAGCCCCCACACCCGCCAGCGTGGCATGGTCGGCGCGCCCATCGGCGAGGGAGAGGCCGGCCGTGATGCCCGCGGCGCTCAGCGTGACCAGTGCAGCACCCAACACGACCCACCACAGAATGGCGGTGCTGAACGTTGTGGGTCCGGTTTCGATCGAAAAGCGCCCATTCGGGATGATCGGCCCGGCTGCCTCGGCGGCGCGAGCCCGCTCGACATCGGTGAGTGTATCCGCGAAGGTCAGAATCTGCACCTGCGGGGTCACGGCGATGCCGAGTGCCGCAGCCGTCTCCGGCGAGATCATTCCGTAGTAGGTGAGGTCCCGATCGGGTTGCTCGACGCTCGCGGGCAGGGGCAGCGTGGCACTGGCCCGGGGCTGTGAGCCGGAACGACTGACGCCGTCCTCCTCATCTTCCCGAGCACTCCAGGCCGTCCTGTTGTGATAGCGAATCAGGGACGCGCGATCTGCCGATTCCATCAGCACGGGGTTACTCACCACGATGCCACCGTTTTCGAGGGTGTGCACCGATTCGGGAGACGGCTTGTGCCCAAGAACTGCGGCGAGGTCCTGGGGATCGCCAACCATGATCAGCGGCAGGCCTCGATCGCTGCCGGGTCCTTCGCGACCAATGCCCTGACAGCGCCAATCCGTCAGATCCAACGGGATGTTGGCATCGTTGACGACGCATCGGTTTTCCAGCGGCCAGGCAATACCCAGCTCCTCGCACCGGCTCGGGATCTGTTCGCTTCGCGAGTCCAGCCCCGCATCCGCGGCGCAAACCGATTGCGAATCTGCCCCCGAAATCACCCGACTGGTGGGTGCCGTGGACACGGTGGCTTCCACGGCCTCGAGGACTTTGCCGGGATCGATACGGTTGACCGAATCCGGTTCGCCCGCGGACGCAGCCGGGCTCGGGATCACCAGGGGAACCACGGCCTGCCCGGGATTTGCCGACCACCGGTAGTTCTCGTTGTCCGCGCGCGCATAGCTTGCCACGGTGACCATCAGCATCCCCGCAAGCGTGGCCGCGGCTAAGACCGCTGCCACCGCCGGGGTGGCACGCCCGCGGTTTCGTCCCGCATCCCGAGCCGCCAGACGCAGGGGGAGTGGGAACCTCCCCGCACGGGTGGAGAGTGCGGCGATGACCGGACCACAGAGGACAATCAGGGCGCTGGCGAGTGTCAGTGCCCCCGCGATGATGAGCCCCCACCAGAGCAGGGTCCACTCATTTGAGGTGAGTGTGCCCTGGGTTGCGAGGGCAACGGCAAAGCCGGCGCCGAGGAGCAGCACGGCAAGAATCAGGAGTACCAGTCCCACGATCGTGGATTTACGTGGCGCGATGGTCCCCGAGCGCCCACCCTTCAGCGCACCCAGCGTCGCTTGCCGGGCAACCTGTCGGGCCGGTACCGCGGCGGCGATGAGTCCGGCAAGGGTTCCGGCCAGCATCGCGACAATGGCCCCCTGCCACGCCACATGAACACCGAGGAAGCGGGTGGACCCCTGCGACTGCTGGAGCATCACAAAGGCGGTACCGGCGACACAACCGAGCAGCGACCCGACGATCCCGCCCACGAGGCCCAGCCAGACGCCACTCGCCGTAATGATCTGCCGGAGGCTCGCGGTTTCGGCACCGCTTGCCGCAAGAAGAGCGAGATCGCGTTGCTGGCGGCGCGCACCCATGGCAAAGGCCGAACCGGCGAGTAAGCACACCTCGAAGAGCGCAAGGGCGCCGATCAGCGCCAGGATTCCGGTGAATGTGATCAGGGACATGAACCGGTTGTTGTTTTCCACCGAGACGATGTCCTCGGTGAGCTCAAGATTGGTCGGGGGATTCACCGGGAGGTCGCGTGAGGTCAGCACCACGCCGTGCGCGTTGGCGGCCTTGGCGTCCTTCCATCCCAGCGCACGCTCGCCCACGAGATAGATGTCGGTGTCGCGAGCGGAGGCACGCAGATCCGGGGGTATCTGTTCCGGGGTCACGTAGACCCAGGTGGACGAGTCTGACCGGGTGGCATCGCGAATCGTACCGGTGAGGGTCAGGGCACCAACCGAGGTGGAGATCGTGTCACCCAGTTTGACGCCGCGGATCGCGAGGAAACCGGGGGCGGCGAGTGCCTCATCGCTGCGTTCCGGTGCGCGCCCCTCCAGCAGGGTGTAGCGGCCACGAAATGCCGGGTTGAGGACGTCGGAGGCCGTCGCATCGAGTGCGATATCCCGGTCGTCGGAGCGGACGGTGAGTTGAACGGTTGACCACGGGAGCGCGGTGTATCCGGGTGGGATGGTCTCCGCAGGCGGTGCCGGCGTGAAGTCCGCGACGACCCCGCCGGAGAGGTTGCCCTGGTCGCCATCCGTGGACTGGACCACCGGCCCATCGCCCCACGGGGCAGCGGTCAGTCGCCCCTGGGTGGACCCGAGCTCCGCGCGCGCCGTATCCTCCGGCGTGGGCAGTGCGCTCAGGAGCACGGTGGATCCCAGCGAGATCCCCATGATGGGAAGCGCGATGAGCGCCACGATCAGCGCCGAGCGGCCGCGATGTGTGCGAATGTCGCGGCCGGCGAGACGCATGCTCAACCGGGTACGGCGAAGAAGCCCACCGGGGGTGGGTGTCAGGTCGATGGGCATCGCTAGCTCGCACTCCCGCTCAGCAGCACGCGCGGGTCCCGCTGGGCCGCGGCCTGGTCGATGATGCGGCCGTCGCGGAGGAAAACCACCCGGTCGGCCCAGCCCGCATGACGCGCCTCGTGGGTCACCATGATGACCGCGGCACCGGCCTCGGCGCGCGAACGCAGCACCTCAAGCACCTCGTCTCCGGTGGTGGAATCCAGGGCCCCGGTGGGTTCATCGGCGAGGATCAGGCGGCGCTGGCCGACAATGGCCCGGGCGATCGCGACCCGCTGCTGCTGCCCACCGGACATCTGATCCAGAAAGCGATCGGCGAGATTATCAATCCCCACCTGACGCAGCGCATCGTGGGCCTGCCGGTGAGCCTTGCGCAGGGCGACCCCGTCGAGCTCGCGGGGGAGGGCGACGTTTTCCAGGGCGGTGAGGGTGGGGATCAGGTTGAAGTCCTGGAATACATAGCCGACCGCGCGGCGGCGCAGCCGGGCGAGCTCATTGGTGGACAGGCCGCCCAGCGGGGTGCCCTCCACAAACACCTCACCACTGGTGGCGCGGTCCAGCCCGCCGGCGAGGGTCAGGAGCGAGGACTTGCCCGAGCCCGAGGGCCCCATCACCGCCACGAACTCGCCCGAGTGCACGGTCAGCGAGACATCGCGCAGTGCGGCTACCGCGGTGGCACCCGCGCCGTAGTGACGAGACACCCCGGAGAGCTGCAGGATCTCGGTGCTCATTTGGCCACCCGCTCGGCCCGGGCATCCTCATGCGTGGCCTCGGAGCCGGTGGCCGGGGATCCGTTGGCTGGAGAACGAGTGGCCGTGCCGGCGGAGGCCTGTGCCCGCTTGGCCAGCCATCCCTCGCAGTGATCCAGCCAGCGGATCTCCGCCTCGGTTTCAAAGATCAGCGCGTCCAGGACCAGCAGCCAGGCCGTGCCGTCGGTGCCGTTTTCGGGGGCATCGAGTTCGGCTGCCGCGGAGCGGCGCTGCCGGGTGAAGTCCTGCAGGGTGGTGATCGAGGCGGCGCGCTGGGTCTGGATGATTGCGGACACATCGACCCCGTCCAGGGTGAGTGCCAGGGCCAGCTTGATCGCCAACTCATTGCGCGGCGGGTTCTGGTTCACCACCGGGGTAGCAAACCATCCATCGGCCTCGGCGCGACCGGCCTCGCTCAGACGGTAGATGACGTGTCCAGCACCGTCGTCGCCGTCGTTGACCACCAGGCCGTCTCGCTCCAGACGGTCCAGGGTGGTGTAGACCTGGCCGATGTTGAGCGGCCAGGTGGATCCGGTGCGCGACTCGAAGTCGCCGCGGAGCTGGTAACCGTAGCGTGGGCCCTCGCTCAGAAGCGCGAGTAGGGAGTGACGAATCGACACGGGATCCTCCAACCGGGCGCGAACGCCGTTCTCTGGTCACGGCCTGCGTCTGCATACCGCGTATGGTTAATGTACCTACTCGGTATGCGAGTTGCAAGCATCCACGGATGCCGTGTCACAAAGTTTCGCTAGCCCCAGAGCAATCCGAAGCCCGCGCCGGCAATAATCGTGAAGCCGGCCAGCACCAGGGTGGGCACAAAGAACGAGTGGTCAACCAGCTTGGTGCCGAGCTTGGTGGAGCCGGTGTAGTCGAAGTTGGCCGCGGCGATCTGCGACCCGTTGGTGGGGAGCAGATAGATTCCGGCAAACGCACCGGCCCACATTCCCGAGAGGAGACCGAGGGGGATACCCGCGGCCAACCCGATGGGCACCACCGTTCGGGTCGCCGTGGATTGGCTGGTGGTGAGCACGCAGACCAGGAAGATGCCCAGGGCGAAGATCCAGGGCCAGTTGCCGACCCATCCGCCCACGGTGTCCGCGATGACCTGCTGGTGTGCGCCGAGGAAGGTGTCGGTCAGCCAGGCCAGACCAAACAGGGCGATCGCCGAGACCATTCCGGCCTTGAACACGGTCATCGTGGGGATCTCGGCCACCTTGGGGCGGGCGACCAGCAGGATCAGGGTACCCACCACAAACATGACGATCTCGATAATCGGGGTCATGGCCAGCGGGACCTGTCCGGGGGCACCATCGATAACCCCGGGAACCAGCGGGCGCAGGTCCTTGAACAGACCGAAGATGACGATCACCAGGACTCCGCCCAGGAAGATCAGCGCCGCGTTGCGCCCCTTGGCGGTGGGGGCCACGTCGGCGTGGGAGAGCGGGCCGTCCTGCTTGGGTGCCTCAAACTTTCCGGCGGCGATCCGGGCCTGAATCTCCGGATCGTCGGCAATGTCCTTG
Source organism: Mycetocola sp. BIGb0189 (assembly GCF_024810155.1). NCBI lineage: Bacteria > Bacillati > Actinomycetota > Actinomycetes > Micrococcales > Microbacteriaceae > Mycetocola > Mycetocola sp. BIGb0189. Next base: position 444,065 of record NZ_JANUED010000003.1, on the reverse strand, counting down.
CCCAGTCGCGAAACCACAAACGAGGCCAGCACGATCCCCACCACGGCGGCGGGGAAGGTGACCTTGACGATATCGATCAGCTCATACCCGTAGGCGGGTGCGTCGGTGAGGGTCACCATCGCGGCCATCGCCGCCGACACCGGGCTACACGCCAGCGCGATTCCGGTGGCCACCACCGAGAGCGAAAGCGGGCGCGAGGGACGAATGTTGTTCTTGTAGGAGAGGTCCTGGATCACCGGCAGCAGCGGATACAGGATATTCGAGGTTCCCGCACCCGCCGAGAACAGGAACGACACCAGCGGCGCCACCAGGGTGATCTGCTTGGGGCTGCGCGAGATGAGCTTGGCCGCGACCCCAACCATCCAGTCGATGCCGCCGGCCGCCTGCATCATCGAGGAGGCCAGCACGACCGAGAGCACGATGAGCAGGGCATCCACCGGGGGAGAGCCCACCGGCTCTCGAAAAACGAACACCAGGATTGCGACACCGGTGCCACCCCAGAGGCCGAGGCCCACACCGCTGGATCGGGTTCCCATGATGATGGCACCCAGTACCACCAGCAATTCCAAGATGAATGTGACGGCTTCCATAGTGATGCGTCCTCCCCGGCTCCCGCGCGCACGCGCGGGAGAATCTGCGCTCAGCCTAGCGACGCGCGGGGGCAAAATGGGGAAAACAATCAACCCAGAACGGGGACGTGTGTCAGGCGCCCACCGAGCGCTAATCTGGGAGGCAGCCTTCGTTTTTTCGACTACCCGATTGAAAACTACGGACGGGGGCACCCGAAAGTCGCGCCCCTTTACCCATGACACGAGGGGCACGGCACACCTGAAGGATCCCGATGCGAACTCTTTCCCCGCCTCGGCTGCAATTCGACTGGACCCCCCAGGCGGCCGACGTCCTGACCTCTTTTAGCGACCCTACCGTACCCCGCGCCCTCGCCCTGGTGGGCCCGACCGGCTGCGGTAAAACGGCGATTTCCAGTCTGGTCATCGCCGAGCTTGGCGAGCCGTATTCGATTCTGCGCATTCGCGGGGTGTCCTTCGGCAGCGACAGCCCCTATCTTGCGATTGCACACCTCGTCTCGGGCACCGTGAGCCCCGTCGATACCCCGGTGAGTGTGCTGCGTCGCCTGGATGAGCGGCTCCGTCAGATTTCGGATGATCGACCCGTTCTGCTCTACATCCAGAATTTTGAACTGCTCGATTCGGCCAGCGCCGCCGTGCTGTCTACCCTGCTCGGAGCGGGCACATATGCCGCCCTAATCACGTGCGGCCCGGTGGAGAGCCAGGCGTCCCTGATGGGGGTGATCGCCGGCGGGATGGTCGAGCCGGTCGAGATCCGTCCGCTGTCCATCCGCACGGTACACAAGATTCTTGAGGCGGCCCTCCCCGGGACCGTGCCCTACCCGGTTGCCGAACGTCTGACCCGGGCCGCCGCCGGAAACCCGGTGCGGCTGCGGGTGCTGGTTGAGCAGGCCCTGGCGGTGGAGGGGCTGCGGTTTCGTGACGGCGTGTGGTCGCTCAGCGGCGATGCGGCACTGGGCGAATCCGGTTCGCGCACGGACACCGCGTTCCTCGGAGTCTATGAGCTCCTGGGGGAACACGAACGATTCGCGATCAACGCGCTGGCGGTGTTTGAGCGGCTGAGTATCGCCGGGCTGATGGATATTGCGGCCCACGCCAATCTGGAACAGCTTGAACGCGCCGGGCTGATCATTATCGAGGGGGAGCCGCCCCGCTATCGCCTGGCCTCCAGCACCGTGAACGCGTCCTTCCTGCGCTCGCTCAGCCCCGATCTGGTGCGGGATCTGTGGCGGCAGTATGGGCAGCGCGTGCGCGCCCTGGAGGACACCCTCCATCCGGCCGCGATCCTGCGTGCCACCCGCGGTGGCGTGCGGGTGACTCGGGACGAACTGTACGCGGCGGCGTTTACCGCGACCGGCGATCAGCGCCCAGACCTGAGTGATCTGCTGCTGGACCAGCTGGGTCCCGACACCGCGGAGACCTTCCTGATCCGTGCGGGCAATGCGCGCCAGCGCGGAAACATTCAGGCCTCCGAGGAGTTTGCCAGTCGCGCGGCGCTGGTCGCGACCGTGAGTGCCGAGGCCGCGCAGGCCCGAGCGCTGCACATCCTGAATACGCTGGAGGATCGCGCGCAGGTTGCCCAATCCGAGCAGCTGTTGGAGGCGTTTACCCAGTGGCAGCGTGATCATGCCTCCACCGACACGGTGGCCCTCTCGCTCGTGGTGTACTGCGACATGCTGATCGCCTCCCATCGCGGACGCTGGCAGCGGGTGCGCGAGATCGCCGAGGAAAAGCGATTTTCTCGGCTGACGCCGGCCATGACCAATGTGTGTTTGATGCTGGTGGCCGAGGCGCTGTGCGTCCAGGGTCTCCAGAACGAGGGGATCGCGCTCGCGCGTCGAGTGTTCCCGGACACGCTCAACCTGGTTTGGTTCGAGCTGCGCGACACGTCGGTGATGGCGATGTGGCGAGTGCTTCAGGTGCGCGGTGAATGGGATGAGTGCCGTCACCTGGCCGCCGTGCTGCGCGAGCGTTTTCCACAGGCCGGGAGTACCTATGCGGCGGTGGGGGAGCTGGTGGATGGGTTCCTCGCACTCTTGCAGGGCCGAACCGAACGGGCCGAGCGTCCGATGCGGGCCGCCCGCGCCCTCTTTGCTCAGTTAGATCCCGCGGAGGGTGCCGAACTCGGGCGCGCGATGGAACCGCTGTTGGCCGATCCCGCCGCGTTGCCCTCCACGGATATCGAATTTGATCTGCAGGGTGTGCCGCGTCCGCTGGTGTTTTTGGGCGAGACGATCATGACCCGGGCCCATGCCGAGGGGCTTGACCTGCCCGCGGCAATCCTCGCCCTCGTTGCCCAGGCCGATGCCCACCATCTGCGCGCCGAGTTTGGATATGAGGTGTTCCCCGCGGCCGGGCTGCTTCGGCTCCTGCTGAGCGCCGATCTGGGTGCCCTAGCCTCCGACGCCGAGAGCGTGCAGCGTGCCCGGACCGTTATTTCACGGGCGCTGAGCCACAGCGCGGGCCCGCTCTCGCGCGCGTGTGCGGCATTTGAGATCGGCCTGGACCGGCGCGATGTCTCGGGTGCCGTGCGTGCGGGGAGTCGGCTGAGCGACATGCTCGGGTTGGGTACGTTTGTGTATGCCGGCACGGGTGAGGCCGTGGGTACAGCGTCCGAAACCACCGTGCCCGAGAACGAGCCCGAGGGGCTGTCCGAGCGGGAGCGGCACGTGTTTGCGGCGCTGCGGGATGGCCTGCGTAATCGAGAGATCGCCGCGATCCTGGGGATCTCCCCGCGCACCGCCGAGGGGCACGTTCAGCGACTGTACCGTCGCCTCGGGGTGCGCTCGCGCACCGAATTGCTTGCCGCCTACCCGATCGAGGCGCGCGGGGTCGCCTCGATCGATCCCGGCTCTGCCGCACAGCCCCTCGCCGCGGTGACCCAACTGCGAGGTCGTGCCGGATGAAAAATGTGACGGAGGGTGCCGAGGTTCGCGATGCGGTGATTATTCGTGATCGCGCGGTGAGTGTGCTGCGCGAGCCCGCGAGCGCCGGGGTGTGCCTGGTTGCTCCCGGAGCCATCGGTCTCCCGGATCTGGCGCGGGAAACCTGTGCCGCCGCGGGGATCGAAAAAACCATGCGGGTGGTGGGAAACCGCAGCCTTTCCGATGTGGCCTACGGCGCGCTGGCACCCTTCCTCGGACCGATCCTGGATACCCCCGATCCCGATGCCCTCACCGCACTCTCGGGTTTCCGCGGCGAGATCGAGCGGCGCCGACAGGGCGCGCCGTTTGTCATCATCGTGGAGCAGGTTGAGCTGTTGGATTCTGCCAGCGCCGGCCTGCTCGCCCAAATCTCGATCGAGGCCTGGGTACACCTGATGATCCTGGCACCGGGTGCCGCCCGAATCCCGCGCGATCTGCGGGCGCTATTACTGGAGGGGCAGCTGGTCGAGTTCTCGATGACCTCGCTCAGTACCGACGGCGTCATCGCGTTTGCGCACAGCCGACTCGAGGGCATCGTCCCGTGGGCGGTGGCCGACCGCTTTGTCCGAATGGGCGGCGCCGCACCGCAGATTCTTGAGGGTGGGCTGCGCGAGAGTGTGCGTACCGGTGCGCTGGTCTGCACCGAGGGCGTCTGGCGTTTTGTGGATGAGCCGCGGCTGGGATCGGCGAGTGTCTGGCAGCTGCGCGGCATGCTTGCCCAGCTGGGCCCCGAGGAAACCGATGCGCTGAGCGCGGTGGCCCTGGCCTTCGCGATTCCCGCCAACCTCCTGGGCGAAATCTTTGGCGGTGACGCCGTCCGCGCGTTACGGGCGGCCGAGCTGCTGGTGCCCATCGAGCGGGACGGGCTGGATGAGTCGGGGGAGGAGTTGCTGCGGATTCCCACCAATCTGATTGCCGTGGTGCTGCGCGAATCCCTGTCGCCCTCGGCCAGTCGAGCGCTCTGGCAGCGGGTATTCTCCCGGTTGCCGTTGCCGAGGCTTCCCGAGTCAACCCTGCGCTATGTCGAGTGGACAACCGAGTGTGGTGGCGTGGTGGACACCCAGTCCCTCGGTGTTTTGGCGACGCTGGCCAATCGTGTCGGCCGGCCCGAGCTGGCGCTGCGGGCGGTTGCCCTGGATCGCGAGACCCCCCGCTCCACGGCCATGCAGGTCCAGCGCGCCCGGGCACACTTCTATCTGGGGGAATCCGCGGCGGCGCTGCAGATCATCGATGAGGTTTTCGTCGGACCCGGCTCGTTGAACGATATTCAGCGCATCGCGACCCTGCTGGCACAGATCTACGTCACCACCGGACAGGGCTTTGACCGCATTGAGGTCATGCTGGATCGATGGACCACGATGGCCGAGGGCACCAACTATCACGGTGTGCTGGCCCAGCATGCCTGGGCGATGCGGGCCCCCGCCTTCCTGATGACCAGTGGGGACTATCGCGCCGCCCGCGCCGCGGTGGAGCCGCTCCTGCAACAATCGCGCAGAATCAGCGCCGAAACCGTGCTGATCGGCGCCCTCACCGGGGAGATTCTCGCGGTGACCGGTGACTTCGAGCGATCGCTCGAGCAGCTGGAATCCGCGCTCGAACTGGTCATGAACACGGCGGAGTTGGCCAACTACGGGGGCTTCCTGTTTACCCGGATCGCACTGGTGCAGTGCTCGTACGCCGATTGGGAGCGGCAGGATCGGCTCCTGGAACGCCTGGCCGAGGAGCAAAACGCCTGGATGATTCGACAGGGAATCATCGTGGAGCTGGTTCGTGCGGTGCAAAACATGCAGGAGGGTGACTTTGAGGCCGGGGCTCGTCACTCCCAAGCGGCGGTTGTGCTGGCCCGCGAGAGCGACCCCGAGCGCCTACGTCCGCTGGTCCTGGCCACCGCCGCGTTCACCGCGGTGGTCTGTCAGGATCTGGACCTAGCCGCCACCTACCTGGCCGAGTACGGCACCCTGGAATACGGGGGAACGCCGTTGACCGACACCCTCACGCGTGCATACGCGGCCTATGCGCGGTACCTGGTGGATCCGAGTCTCGGACTTGATGAGCTGCGCGCGCTTGTCCAGGAAGCCGGGAAACAGGGGCACTATCCCGCCCGCGTGCAGATCCTCCTGCTTCTGATGGATCTGGGAGACCGCGAGTGCCTGGATGAGATGACGGAGATCACCGAGGGCGTCACCGACCGGATGGGGCGAGCCGCCCGTGCGTTGGCCCAGGCGCTGCGCACCGGACTCGCCTGCGACTTTGTGGATGCCGCAGAGATCGCGATCGAGTGTTCCCAGCACTACATCGCCGCTCGCGCACTGACCAGCGCGTTCCTGGCCCTGCGCGTGGGTCCCGAACGCGCCCTGCATCGGCGGGCTCTGGACGCGCTGGCCCTGCTGGCGCCGAGCGCCCGGGCGTTGGATCCGATGCTTAACGCCATGCGGGAGGCCACCGTGCTCTCCGATCGCGAGCGGGAGGTGGCGCGCCTGGTGGCGCGTGGACTCACCAGTCGGGAGATTGCCCGGGCACTCTCACTCTCGGACCGCACCGTTGAGGGCCACGTACAGCGGGTTCTGCTCAAACTGGGGTTGGGCTCGCGCGAGCGCCTGCTTGACGCGAACCTGGGCTTTATCGCCGATACGGCATAGGTACCGCGCGTTCCCGCGACGTTGACCGGCGTGCACCCATCTGGGTGCACGCCGGTCGTTTTTGCGTAAGAAAGGTCCCTCAAACGGGGGTCTACGCGGGCGGGGCACGTAGTTTTTGCGTCGTTAATGCGTAGGTTCGCGGCCCACATACGTAGTTTTCTGAGGCCTCGCTGAACAAAACACGTAACGATACGCATCGCACTACAAACTATCGCTTTTTAGATTGTTCCTAGATGTGCGCCCCCTGCACACATGAGTCAAAAGGAACGTTCGGTGAAGAACAGGAATTTCAGGATTGCGACGGCCGCCACGGTGGCGCTCGCGCTGATCGTGGGTGGTGCCTCATTGAGCGCCTATGCGACCAGCGGCGCGGCAACCCCCGAGGCTGCCCCCTCCGAAGCCGCACTCGCGGTCACCGCCAATGAGAACATTCGCGCGGTGGATGATGCCCCGGCACAGACACCGGCCCCCGCCCCTCAGATCGGAACCGAGGCCCCGGCCGCCAAGCCCACTCGTCCCGCCGAATCGACCGCCCCCGCGGCGGCACCGACGTCCGGGACCGCGAGCACTACCGCTCCCGAAGCTCCGGCCGAAACCGGTGCCGAGGCAACCGTCGAGTCCGCCCGGGCACCCCTCGCCGAAGAGTCTGTGGCGGCGGATGCGGGCGTTGTCACCCCGTTGGCGGCACCGACGGTGGTGCCGCCCGGCAGCAAGGCCGTGATCAACGTGCAGGTTGGTGGCACCCGCACCGCCGGTGGTGTGGTTGGACCGCAGCCCGGCGTGGTGTTGCGCCTGGTGACCCACAGCGGCGGACCCTCGAACACGCTGTACGCCCCCTGGGCAACCTGCACCTCCGATGCCGACGGTAACTGCGCAATCCTGGTACCGTCCAGCTTCACCTTCCCGCGTGACTCGAATGCTCCGTGGGTCGCCCTGCAGAGCACCCCCGCGGGTGTGTTCTCGATTACGATGACGCGGACCGGCACCCAGAACACCGCCGTCACCACCCCCTATGCATTCCGAACCTCGTCGGGCGATTTCGCTCAGGGACGGATCACCAAGTACCCGCCGGTTGGCTCCTCCGACTCGAGTGTGGCCCTGAACAGCACGGGAATCTTCCAAACCTCCCAGGACAACCCGTCGCTTGCCCCCAAGTGTGGGCTGAACATCGGCCTGCTGGTTGACCTGTCATCCTCGCTCAGCGGCTCCCAGGCCGCCCTGCGCACCGCCACCACCGGTTTCGTGGATGCCCTGACCGGCACCCCGACCCGCCTGGGCATCTGGACGTTCGGGACCACCTCCCCGGCCGCCGGATCTGCCAACACCAACTCGGCGATGGTCAGCCTGGCCACCCCCCAGTCCGCCGCACCGATCCGCACCAAGGCCAACGGCCTCACCGTGCCCAGCGATTCGGGCACCAACTGGGATGCGGGTCTGCGCGCAATCACCGCGAGTTCCGAGTCTCTGGATCTGGTGTTGGTTCTGACCGACGGCGCTCCGACCTACCGCCTGAGCGCGGGTGGCACCCTGAACGGCGCGGGTAATAACACCACCGTGGCCGACATCGAGGCCGCAGTGTTTAGCGCCAACGCGCTCAAGGCCAAGGGCACCACCGTCATGGCACTGGGCATCGGTTCGGCCTTCACCGCGGCAAACATCGAAAACCTCAAGTCGATCAGTGGTACCCGCGAGGGCGTCGACTATCTCAAGGTGGCCGACTATAGCGCCCTGAACGCGCAGCTGAAGGCGTTGGCCGGCGCACAGTGCGACGGAACAATCAACGTGAACAAGTCCGTGAAGACCGCCACAAACCCGGCGGGTTCGCCAGCCGCAGGCTGGACCATGAGCGTGGAAAACGCCTCGCGTGATTCTGTCGCCCCCGCCTCCGCGGTGACCGGTGCGACCGGTGTGGCCTCCTTCAAGGTCAACAACCTGCCGATCGGCACGCCCCGCCCCATCACCATTGCCGAAACCCAGCAGCCCGGATACGCCCTGGAACAGCAGGGTGGCAAGAACGCGGTCTGTACCCGCGCCGACACTAAGGCCGCCGTCACGGTGACCAACGTGGGGGCCACCGGCTTTACCGTCGACGCGATCGCCAACACCTCGATCAGCTGCCAGATCGTGAACAAGGAGGTCACCGCAACCGTCACGGTCACCAAGAAGTGGGTGGTCAACGGCCAGAACTTCGCCCACGGCAGCCAGCCCTTCGGTGCCGCCTCCTACACCCTGAATGGTGCGGCTGCCCGCACCGACTTCGGGACCAAGCAGACGGGATTCACCGCCGGACAGAGCGTGACCCTGGCCGAGCCTGCCCCCACCCAGGTTCCCTCGGGCTGCCGCCTGCTGGGTGTTGATGGTGTGGAGACCCGCGTGCTTGTGGTTGGTGACAACGCCTTCCAGCTCACCAACCGGTTTGAGTGCACCAGCACGCTCCAGCTGAACAAGGTGGTGCGCGGCGGAACTGCTCAGCCCACCGACTTCACCCTGAAGGCCACCCCCGGTGGTACCGGTACCAGCGGCGTCAGCGTCGCCGTCAACCCGGGCACAGTGGTGCTCTCCGAGAGCGGTGGACCCGGCGAATACCGCCCGGTTGTGGCCGCGGGAACCACCCTGGTCCCCGGTGCCGTGGGCTCCTGGGTCTGTGAGCGGGATTCGGGTTCCGGTTTCGCGGGTATCGCCGATGGGCGTAACGGCTCGATCACCGTCGGATGGGGCGACAAGCTGCGCTGCACGGTGACCAACGAGGCCGCGACCCTGATCCTGTCCAAGGTTGTGCTGAACGGCACGGACACCCATGCCCTTCCGAGCAGCTGGACCCTGTCGGCCTCGCGCCTCAGCGGTCCGGGCGGCGTGGGAAGCGTGCACGTTAGTGGTGCCGCGAAGAGTGCGGCCACACCCTTTACGATTGCCCCGGACAGCGAGTACCGGCTCGCTGAGATCGGACTCGTGAACGGTTTTGTGCGTGCCTCGCTGATCTGTGATGACGGAACCCGCACCTTTACCCCCGAAAACGACACCATCCGGGTCGCGGCCAACACCTCGCTGCACTGCGAATTCACGAACGCCGCGGTACCCAAGCTGACCATCATCAAGACCGGATGGGAACTCTCCGAGATCATCCCCGGCACCGGACCGATTGGGTCTCCGGTGATCGACACCTCGATCCCGCGCCCCACCGGCAGCCAGGTCCAGTGGACCTACCGGGTCAGCAACACCGGTGCACTCCCGATCGAGAACATCACGGTCCTCGATAACAAGCTTGCGGCGAACGCCGTGACCTGCCCCGCCGCGAATACTCGCGACGATGGCACCCGATTCCTCGCAGCCGGCGCGTCCATGACGTGTTGGGCACGTGGATCCCTCACCCCGTAGTCACACAGAACCACTGCTACACCTCCACCTTCTGCAACACCTCACACAAAGGAATCATCATGAAGATCTCAACTCGCGGTATCGTCGCCGGCGCACTGGGCCTGGGGCTCCTGGCCGGTGGCAGCACCTTCGCTCTCTGGAGCTCCACCACCGACGCCGACGCCGGCAAGATCAACACCGGTAACCTGCACGTTGCCGTCGCCGGTGCACCGGTCTGGACCGACGTCTCCACCGACGTTGTCGGTGCCCCGGTTGCCATCCCCGACGCCACCAAGTTCAAGACCGTTCCCGGGGACACCCTGAACCGCACCCAGGAGATCGCCGTAACCCTGTCCGGTGACAACCTCAACGCGACCCTCAACGTCACCTCGAGCGCCCTGAGCGCCCTCGACGACAAGGGTGTAGCCAAGGCCGGTACCGGTGGACTGACCGCTACCTACATCGTGCTGGACAAGGACAGCAACGCTGTTCCGCTGGTGGGCGGGGCCCCCTCGGCCAAGACCGCACTGGGCACCCCGGTCACCCTCAAGGTGCCCAAGAACGCCGGTACCACCCCGGACACCTACACCGTGAAGATCGAGCTGGCCTTTGACAAGACCGCAACCGACCTGACCTACGCCAACGCGCAGGCGGTCCTGGGCAACGTCAACTTCTCGCTCGAGCAGAGCACCCGCGGATAGTTCCACCCTCGGTGGGGTGGGCACACCCCCTGCCCACCCCATCGCAGCATTCCCCACAGTTGAAAGGCCCTGACCCATGAAACGCACCCTTGCCGCCGTCACCGCGCTGGCTCTCGGAGCGACGCTCGGCACCGCCGGCGCCGCAACCTGGGCGCTCTGGTCACAGCAGACCGCAGTGCACGACGCCGTGACGATCGGCTACGCGGGATTTGCCGTCGGCAACCCCGGTGCCACCCCCGCACAGATGGACCGTGCCTTCGGGCCGCAGACCGCGGTCACCTGGTTGGCAAATAACGCGATTGGCGGCAACCCGATTACCGCCCTGCAAACCAAAAACTTCGCCGATGCGGTGATCCGTGTGGACGGACAGTCCCAGGGTAATCGCGGCCTCGCCTACGACCTTCGGGGTGCACACATCATCGGTGGGGACGACTCCAGCCTTGTTGATGGCGTGCGCGTTCGGATCGTGCGAGCCGGCACGGCCGAGGGATGCGCACCCGCACTCAATGCCGATGCCGGCACCCTCTACGAGGGCGCCCTGTCCGCGGCGCAGATCCCCGCCCGGGAACTGGTCTCCTCGGCCTACAGCACGGCCGGCTGGGAGACCCCGGAACACGAGTTCCTGTGCCTGCGACTGAGCCGTCCCGTGGCTCTGAACACCACCTACACCAACATCGGATCCGCCACCGGAACCTACACCAACCCGCAGACCGGTGCTCAGGTGAGCGTTTCGGGTGAGGACCGCTGGTCGATCGGACTGGGCTATGACACCCGGGCGTTCCAGGCCACCTTCTCCCTGGACTTCGGGTTCGAGACCTTCCGCGGTCGGTTTGCCGGATAACGCATCATGTCCATCCTGATCACACCCACCGAGCCGGAGACGGATCACGTCGACGCCGCGCAACGCGTGGAACCGGCCTCCGCGCGGCCGGGGGAGAGCACCCCGCGTCGTCGCCGGCGCGCCGCAGACACCGGCCGGGACCACGCCTCGCGCGGCTTCTGGTTCGGGGTGTGGCGGGGCGCCGGGGCGGTGCTTCTCGCCGCGCTGATCCTGATCAGCGCCGCGGTCACCGTGGTGCCGCTGATCATCGGGGCGGTGCCCCTCACCGTACTGACCGGGTCGATGCAGCCCACGATTCGCCCCGGTGATGTCGTGGTATCGGCCCCGGTCCAGGCGGCCCAGCTGAGCGTGGGGGACGTGGTCACCTTCCAACCCATCTCCGATGACCCCACCCTGATCACCCACCGCATCCGCTCAATGAGCGCGGGAGACTCGGGTGTGCGGTTGATCACCCGTGGGGATGCCAACAGCGCGGATGATCCCGAAATCAGTGCCGATCAGGTCCGCGGACGTGTGCTCTACACCGTGCCGTACGTGGGCTGGGTCACCAACCTGGTCGGCGGCAACGTTCGCGGCCCCCTCATTACCCTCGCCGGCCTGGGACTGGTCGGCTACGCAGTCTTCACCCTCGTGCGTCGTCCCCGCGGCGCCACCGAAAGGAACACACCATGAAACGGATCACCGTTGCCGCCGTCGCGGGCGCACTCGCCCTCACGGTTGCGGGTCCCGCGCTCGGCGCGCAGGCGGCCGATGAGATTGGGCTCTCCTGGGATGGAAGCTCGGGATTCGCCGCAGAACTAGACCGCCCGGTGTTTGTGACACCGCGGGTGGTGCCGGGCGACTCCGATGCGCGTTCGTTTGTGGTGCGCAACCAGGGCGACACCGCCGCGGTACTCACCGCCAAGATCGTCAACGTACGCCTCACCGGAAACCCCGCGGATGAGTACTATCGTGATTTCACCGTCAACAGCCTCCCGGTGATCGACCGTTATGGCAAGGACACCACGATCCTGACCACCCGCGTTCAGCCCGGCGGCACCGCGACCGTCAACCTCGACTACGACCTCCCCGAGGCCGCGATCACCGGCAACTATCCGGTGGCCGGCGACCAGGCCGTGTCGGTCGCGTTTGATGTGCGATTGGCCCTGGCGGGGGAGAGCCGGATCGATGGCCCCACCGAAACCCCGACACCCTCCCCGACGCCCCCGATGCCCACCCCCGAACAGCCCAGCCAACCGCCGGTTGCCGGACCGCCCGCCGCCGCAGGACCGGGGAACCTGGTCCGCACGGGTGCCGAGGGATGGCCCCTGATCGCCGCAGTCGGCGCGCTCCTTGTGGGCGGCGGCCTCGCGCTGCGGCGCAAAATGACCGGTGCAACCTCCCGACGCACCCCCTAAAGCCACCGCATGCGATGACCCGTGGTCGTCATGGGTCCCGAGTCATTGCATGCGTGGACCCCGCCCACTCCGACCCCTGTCGGAGTGGGCGGTTTGTATTGCCCCGACGACCGATCGGCCGACCCCTGCTGGAGTGGGCGGTTTGTGTTGCCCCGACAACCGATCGGCCGACCCCTGCTGGAGTGGGCGGTTTGTGTTGCCCCGACGACCGATCGGCCGACCCCTGCTGGAGTGGGCGGTTTGTGTTGCCCCGACGACCGACCGGCCGACCCCTGTCGGAGTGGGCGGTTTGTGTTCGTGCGCATGCCGAAACTGGAATCGTGACGGGGATAAGGTGGACACACCGGTCATACGTGCTCGCGCCACAAGCCTCGAGTACTCGCGGCCGAGGCAAGGAGCACACAATGAATCCATCCGACACCACGGCAGCCGACACCACGGCATCTCGCACCGACGAGATCACCGACACGCTGCGTGCCCTGGTCCGCGACCCCGCAAGCGTGGGTGTGCCCGGTCGTATCCCCGGCTCGGCACTCGCCCTGGCCGGACTCACCCCGAGTGGGGAGCGTGTGGACTTCCTCCACGGACGCACGGCGATCGCGGAGTACGAGCCCGAGATTTCTCGCCCGCTCGGCCCCGAGCATCGCTTCGACTTTGCCTCGCTGTCGAAGCTGTTTGTCTCGGTTGCCGCGCTGAGCGTCGTGGAATCCGGGCTGGTGGATCCCGATGCTCCCATCGGCGATGTGCTGGGCGAGTCCCTACATCCCGATGCACGCCGCATCACCCTGATGAACCTGCTCGCCCACGACTCGGGCCTCCCGGCCAATACGCGATTCTGGGAGGATGCGCCAGACGCCGACGCGCTCTGGACACACGTCCTGGGAACCGCCCCGGTGCGGGCACCGGGGGAGGCCCACGAGTACTCCTGCATCGGCTACAACATCCTGGGGCGAATCCTGGAAACGGTCACCGGGGAGGATCTGCCGACCCTGCTGCATGCCCGGGTTCTGGAACCGCTGGGGACCCGAGGCACCGGGTATCACCCGATTGATCCGGGCCTCGCGGTGGCCACCGAGGAACAGCCCGGCCGAGGATTGGTGCGCGGAAGTGTGCACGACGAGCTCTCATTCTTCCTGGGGCGACCCAGCGGAAACTCGGGCCTGTTTGGTCCGGCCGATGATGCCCTCGCGCTTGGACGGATGATCCTGGCCGACGGACTCGGTGATCGTGGCCGTGTCCTCTCACCCGCCTCGGTTGCCCTGCTGGCCGCCCCACAAATTCATGGCACAAATGCGGCGGGCTGCTTCGGTCAGGCCGTCGGCTTCCGGGTGCACGACGCCGAATTTATGGGTGCCGTCCCGGGCCTGGGACACACCGGATTCACCGGCACCATGCTCGTGGTGGACCCCGTGCACAACAGTGCCGTGGCGCTCCTGACCAACCGCGTGCATCCGGGACGCGCCCGGGCGAACGTGTTCGCCGTGCAGCGTCTGGCCAGTGAAACCGTGTGCCTTGCGGGTGTGACAGCCGGATAATCGGAGGACAGGGTCCGCCGTGCGATATCATGACAGGATGAGCGACTCCACCCCGAAACCCCTCCGCGCCGACGCCGAACGCAACCGCGCGGTCCTCCTGAATGTCGCCGGAGAGCTGTTCGCCGAACACGGCGTCGGGGGATCGCTTGAGGATGTTGCGCGCCGCGCCGAGGTGGGTATCGGGACGCTCTATCGCCGCTTTCCCACGCGTGATGATCTGATCATCGCGCTCTACAGCGAACAGCTGGAACACTTTGTGACGATTGCCAGCGACGCCGTGAACTTCGCCGACCGCGACGCCGCCCGTGCATTCCGTGCGTTTGTGCACTACACGATCGAGCTACAGTCGGCAGATCGCGGCTTCTCGGATGTCCTGCTGGATGGCTTCGGCACGCCACGAATCTTCGTGGATGAGCATGAGCTTATTCGTGCGGGAATCACCGAGCTCTTCGATGCGGCCCGCGAAGCCGGGGTTATTCGGGCGGATGTGTCGGATCGCGACTTCCCGATGATCCTGCGCGCCACCGCACACCTGGCCGGTGCCCCCGAGCGCGCCGATGAGCTGGCGCGCCTTGCCGGGCTGTTGATTTCCGCACTGACCGGTGATTCCAGCATCCCGCTTCCCTCCGCCGAACGGTAACTAAGGGGAGCTGCGGCTCCGCACGCCGCGACGCGCGCGGTGTGAAAATATGAGAACTCGCTATGGTCGTGTCGCAAAAACGGTGTTAGCCTGACGAAGCGGCGCACCCGCCGCGTTCCGTTTACACCCCTCCACTCCGTGGGGCGATGTGACGGGGTGGCCTCCGCCTAGCGGATTGCCATCATGGACCTACGGGGAGTGAAACACGGTTATGCGCTTTTCTAAACGCTGCGCGGTCATCTCGTTGACCTTTGCGCTCACCCTGGGCGGTGTGGGTTTTGCGGCCCCCGCCCTCGCCGATCCCGGCACACCCACGGCACCGTCCTGGGATGACGTCGCCGCCGCGCGCGATGACGTGACCAAGTCGCAGGCGCAGGCCGCCGCGATCCAGACCACCATTCAGCAGCTCAGCGACGCCTCGGATGCGGCCGATGTGGCCACTCAGCAGGCCGCCGAGAAGCTGCAGATCGCCCGGCAGAAGGTTACCGAGACGCAGCAGCGTCTGGACGATCTGCACGCACGGCTGGAAGCCGCAAAGTCCGATGATGAAAACGCGCGCAAGGCGCTCGGCTCGATCATCGCGCAGTTTGCCCGCGCCGGGGGAGGCACCGGTGTGAGCGCCGCCCTGCTCTCCGGAGGCAATAAGACCGACGGAAGCGACCTGCTGTATGAGCTGGGCACGATGGAGAAGCTCTCCAGCGGCCAGGCCGCGCTACTCGACCGGGCCAAGCAGACCAGCAACCTGGTCTCCACCCTGGAAGACCAGACCAAGGCCGCGCAGGCCGAGAACGTGAGCGCGCAGAAGGCCGCCGACGACGCCTTTAAGACCGCGAACGATCGCGCCAATGCCGCCCAGGCCGCCGTGGATAACGCACAGGTGGAATCGGCCACGCTGAACGCTCAGCTCGCCTTCCTGCAGGACCGCAGCGCGACCCTGGAAAGCGCCTACGCGGCCGCTCAGGCTCAGGCAGCCGCACTCAAGGCTCAGGCCGAGCAGGCCGCCCGGGATCGCGCGGCAGCCGAGAAGGCCGCCCGCGATGCCGCAGCCGCGGCCGCGGCGACTCGTCCGCCGACCACCACCCCGCCGGTAACCCGGCCGCCGGCAACCGGCGGCGGTAACGGCGGTGGCGGTAACACGGGCGGTGGCAACACCACGCCGCCGGTCACGACACCTCCGGTCACCACGCCGCCGGTGGGTGGCGGGGGAGGCGCGCCGGTGGGTCCGGCCGCCGCCGCGACCAGTGCCGTCAACTTCGCCTATGCCCAGCTGGGCAAGTGGTATGTGTTCGCCGGCGAGGGTCCCGACGTGTGGGACTGCTCGGGCCTGACCATGATCGCCTACCGCCAGGCGGGGATCAACATCGGATACCACACCGTGGGTGCGCAGTACCGCCAGATGACCGCGGTGGGACGCCTGGTTCCGCGCTCCAGCGGACTGGTCCCCGGCGACCTGCTGTTCTACTCGCCGGGTGGCAACACCAACTCTCAGGTGATGTATCACATGGCCATCTACGTGGGTAACAACCAGATGATCGAGGCACCCGAGCCCGGGAAGAAGGTTCAGCTGGTTCCGGTACGTACGCACAACCTGGTGCAGAACGTCGGACGTCCGGCCGGATAGGCCCGCGCCACCATGCAATTCGCGACGCCGGATTGGGCATATCGTTTTCGACACGAAACGGTTCCCGATTCGGCGTCGCCGCATTGTACGGGCGTATAGTGGCAGTGTGTCTGATCCAGAAAAGTCGACGCGCAAGCCGCGTCCCATCCTGCAATCCGCCAAGCTGGCAAACGTCCTCTACGATATCCGCGGCCCGGTGCACGAGCACGCCGCCCGACTGGAGGCCGACGGACACAAGATCCTGCGGTTGAACATCGGCAACCCCGCACCGTTCGGGTTCGAGGCGCCGAGCGCGATCGTGCGCGACATGATCGCCACCCTGCCCGCCGCGAGCGGGTACTCCGACTCCCGTGGAATCCTGTCGGCCCGCCGCGCGATCTTCAACCACTACCAGGTGCGCGAGAACTTCCCCGCGTTCGATGTCAACGACATCTACCTGGGTAACGGTGTGTCCGAGCTGATCACGATGACCCTGCAGGCATTCCTGAACCCGGGCGATGAGCTGCTGATTCCCTCCCCGGACTACCCGCTGTGGACGGCCTCGGCCACCCTCGCCGGCGGTAACGTGGTGCACTACAACGCCATCGAGGAGCAGAACTGGGAGCCCGATATCGCCGATATCGAGGCGAAGATCACCGACCGCACCCGCGGCATCGTGGTCATCAATCCCAACAACCCCACCGGTGCCGTGTACTCCAAGGAGGTGCTGACCAAGCTGGCCGACGTCGCTCGTCGACACGACCTGGTTATTTTCGCCGATGAGATTTATGACCGGATTCTCTACGATGAGGCCGAGCACATCTCCATCGCGACCCTCGCACACGATGTCCTGTGCCTGACCTTCAACGGTCTGTCCAAGACCTACCGGATCGCCGGTTATCGTTCGGGCTGGGTCATCATCACCGGTCCGCGTGACCGCGCGGCCTCCTTTATCGAGGGTATCTCCCTGCTCTCCAGCATGCGCCTGTGCGCCAACGTGCCCGCCCAGTTTGCGATTCAGGCGGCGCTCGGTGGCTATCAGAGCATCGACCCGATGCTCAAACCGGGCGGACGACTCTATGAGCAGCGCCGCGTGGCCGTGGACATGCTCAACGCGATTCCCGGCGTCTCGGTGGTTGCCCCGCAGGGCGCGCTCTACGCATTCCCGCGACTGGACCCCGAGGTGCACGAGATTCACGACGATGAAAAGTTTGTGCAGGACCTCCTGCTCAAGGAGCACATCCTCGTGGTCCAGGGAACCGGTTTCCACTATCCGAGGCACGACCACTTCCGCGTGGTAACACTGCCGGGCGTGGGTGACCTTGAGGTGGCACTTGAGCGACTGGGGAACTTCCTGTCCTCTTACCACCAGTAGGTATAAGCCGAAATGCCCGTCTCGACCCGGTCGAGACGGGCATTTTGTCTGAGGCGGCGACGCGTGGGCATTGCCGCGTGGTCCCTGCTAGGGTATGGGGAGCGCCCGGGCAGATCCGGGCGTTTTTGCGTGTACGCTTTCGCACAAGAACGAAGGATTCCCCGTGACCGACTCCAGGTTCCCCGCGCGCCGCGCCGGGATGCTTGCCCTGCCCGAGCCCGATATTCCGTCGCTCCCATCCACCGCCACCCTCGACGCGGTTCGCGAGCGCATTCATCGTGACATCGATCCGCACATTCAAATTCTTCTTCGCCCCCACGGGCATCAGGTCATTCTTGACCTCATCCAGGTTCCCTATCCGCTGCGCGGTCAGCGCCTCGCGGATCGTGCCCTCGATCTCCTGTGTCGCCGCGCCGATTCTGCCGGCTGGGAGATCGCGCTGGAACCGCATCCGGCATTTGGCAGTGACACCGGCAGGCTTGCCGCCTGGTATCGCGCCCACGGCTTTCGCCCCGAGGCTCCCGGCGAAAACGCCTGGCTGCATCGAGTGCCCCGCGTGGCCACGTCTCCGAGTTGAGCGCGGTTCACGGGTGCGCGCTGAGTGCGGGTCAGGCAGGTGCGCGCTGAGCGTGGGTCAGACGTGTGCGCGCTGAGCGCGGGTCAGGCGGGTGCGCGCTCGGGGGAGTGCGCACCCGCCTGAGTGCCCGGGTTAGGCTGCGTCGACCTCATCGCCCGAGCCGGCCCCGGCGATCTCGGCCACAAACGACAGCCCGCTGGCATTGTTTTTGGTCATCGAGAGCATCCGATCCATATACGGTTCGAGCGCGGTGACCTTATCCAGCGGTGCGCCCACGATGAGCTGGAATCCGAGGCCCTGCCAGGCCGCGACCGCACGTCCGGCGAACTCGGCGTCGGACTTCACGAATCCCTCATCGAGGAACACCGGCGCGAACCGCGGGCGGGTTCGCGATTCGTCTCCGAGCTGGAACCGCAGGGCGGCCCCCACGATGAAGGCAACCAGCTCCTGGGATTCACCACCGCTCTTTCCGCCGAGCGAGGAGTACGTGCTGACCTCGACGCCGTCCACCGTCTGGCGAACGGCGGTGATCTCCACATGGCGACGCACATCCAGCAGGTCATCACGTCGACCCTCACCGTTTTCACGGAGCAGATCCATGAACGCCCGCAGCCGGGTGAACCGTTCCTGCGCGGCCGCGTCATCAAGAATCTCGGTGGATCCGGCGGAGAGTTCACGCAGTTCACGACGGAACCGGGTCACATCCTCGCCGTGCAGGCGTCGCAGGGCAATCTTGAGCCGGTCGCGTCCGGCACCAAAGGGCAGGGTCGAGAGAATCTCGTTGACCGGGTCCAGCCGTTCCTCGATGGCCTCGATCGCACCGTCGAAGGCGCCGCCGAGCGGCACGAGATCCTGCCCGCTCCACTCGGACAGCCGTCGGGTCCACTCCTGGCGTCGCTCATGCAGGCCGGTGGTGATGATCGTGTCGAGGATATCGCGGTAGCCCTCGGCCGATTCGATCGTGGTGCCCAGGTTGGGGTCCGGCCAACGGTCCTGATAGATCCGGAATGCCGATTCGAGTGCCGACTCGGCGGCCAGCGCGGCCTCGCGTGCCTGGGTGGACTGCGCGCGCAGACGATCACCCAGTCGTTTCACGCCGGAATCGAAGGCGGCCAGGTCGGTTCCGCCGCCCACGGCGGCGAGCTCCTCATCCAGGCGCTCCGCGTGTTCGGGGGCCAACTCGGCGGTGTTGACCCGTTCCCATGCCTCGGCAAGTTCATCCTCGCGGTCCACGAGCCGCTCATGTTCGGTGGCCAACTGCGAGCCGGTATCCTCGGCGAGGAATCGTTCCCGCTGGGCGGCATCGCGCTCCACCCGCAGGCGGGTTTCCTCATCGCCCAGGCTGCGCAGCACATCGCTGTCGGCCAGAACCCGTTCGCGTTCGGCGGCGAGCTCGCTCAGCGCAAGCTCGACCGCGGCCACGTCGATTGTTGACCAGCGGGCATCACGCACCAGACGGTGTGCATCGCGGTGCGCCCGCAGCACCGCCAGGCCGGCACGTTCGGCGGTGATCTCGCCGACCAGTTCGGCCAGGCGCGCGTCCAGGTCGGCAACCTCGGCCTCAATCTGGGTGAGCCGCGCGGTGTTCGAGAACCCGATGATCGGGCGCACGTTATTGTCTCCGTGTGCGCCGCGACTGCCGTCGCGAGTCTGCCCGCTCGGTGCCACCCGGCGTCCGGAGCCGCGCAGCTCGGCCGCGGATTCAACACACAGCGCGTCGGTGTGTGCTGCACGCACCCGGTCCTGCACCCAGTGGGCGTAGGGGGAGTCCTGGAACACCAGCTTGCCGGAGATCATCTCGGGGTCGGTTTCGGCCGGTGTAAACGTCCCCGCGGGGACGCCCTCAAACACGATCCGAGTGGACAGCTCAACCTCATCGATACTGCGCGAGAAGGCGTCGAGGTGCTCCTCATCCACCACCAGGATGCGGGACACCGGGCCGAGCGTGACCTCGGCGGCCGTGCGCCAGCGTTCCTCGCCGGCAGCCAGGTCGATAAGTTCTGCCACAAACGGCAGATCTGCCGGGTTCAGCCCGCTGGCCTCCGCCAGCGCCAGACGTGCCTGGTGCAGATGGGGCGGGACCAAACCGGTCCGCCCGCTGAGCGACACCGCCTCATCGCGCAGGGCACGACGATCCGCTTCCAACGGATACTGGTCTCGGCCGCGCGCGTTAATGCGGTCCTCGTGTTCCTGTTCGCGATCGGGATACGCGGCAAGGAATGTATCGGCGGCGTCCTGTGCAGCGGTGAACTCCGCGGCCGATTCGGGGGCCGCTCCCAGGACCGAGACCCGCTCGATGAAGGCGTCACGCTCGAGCGCTACCTGCTCGCGACGGTGTTCGAGCGCCGTGCGCTGCTGGCCCAGATCCTCAAGGACATCGCCCCCGTTTTCGCGCTGTTGACGCTGGATCGTGGCAAGCCGGGAGGCCAGCCCATCCTCGTGTTCGCGAGCCGTGGCGATGCGTTCTCTTGCGCCGCGTCGGTCGGCGGCGTTGGTGGTTGTGGCAGTCTCCAGCAGGGCGCGCTCGGTGCGGACCCGCCACAGGTTGAAGGCCGTGGCCCCCTCCTGATTGACCCCAAACGTATCGATGGTGGCCTCTTCGGCTCGGGCGCGAGCGTGCTCGGCCATGAGCGCGGGGACGGCCCCCAGGACCGTGGATTTCTGGTCCTCGGTCACCATCGCCTCATAGGATTTCTCCAGATCGGCGAAGTGCGCCAGCGCCGTATCGGCCGCCTCGAAGGTGGCCGGACGCTCCAGCACCATCGACTTATACAGTCCATCCACCGTGCGAACCTGCTGGCCCGCCTGGATGCGGGCAAGCAGACGCAGAGCCTTGGAGCCATCACCTCCGGCACCGATGCCCAGACGGGTGTGCAGCTTCTGGGCGAATTCCAGGTAGGTTCCGCACACCTGGATACCGGGAACGACTCCGCGAAGGGCGCGACGATCAAATCGGCTCTCGGCGATACCGGCCAGCTCGCGCAGGTCAAACCCGCTGTCCAACACGGCCATCTTCATCGAGACATTCGCCGAGGCGGCGGCGCCACGCGGGACAAAGTAGGTGCGCAGCACGGTGAAGCGGCGCTGATTATCGTCCACGAAGGTCATCGAGATCGCGCCCCAGGTGGAGGAGTTTTCCCCACGCAACACCCGGTCCAGCATGACACCGGTTTCCGGATCGCGTCGCGAATCCGTCTTTCCCAGCAGATAGGACAGCAGGTTGCGCTGATCTGCCCCGCGAGCACGCCCGGTGGTCGCGTCATTGGAGGCGCCGTTGAATGCGGTGTCCGAGGGCATCATCAGGGCCAGATACGCGTCCATGAGCGTGCTCTTACCCGAGCCGGATGCGCCCGAGAGCAGGGTGGCGGTGGGGGAGAGGGGGATCGCGTGGTGTCCCTGGAAGCCGCCCCAGTTGACCACCTGGAATAGTTCGGCGCGCCACTGGGTGGTGCCCTCGGTGGCGCCGTCGATGTGGAAGAGAGGGGCGTCGCTCACTGGGTGATCTCCTCGGTGGTATCGATAGTGGGGTCGGTGGCGGTGGCGGTGGCGGTGGCAGTGACGGTGTCTGCATCGGTGTCGATTTCGCTGCCGGTATCGGTATCGGTCTCGACGTCGGCCTCCGTGTGGGGCTCCTCACCCGAGCGCGTCCGGAACCATTCGAGCAGCTCACTCAACCGCTCAAGCGGCAGCAATACCTCGATCACGGGCGCAATCCGGAATCGGTCGGGATCGTCGGTGCGCAGCAGGATCTGTGAGCGAGTCATCGACTCGATGGCCTTTTCGGCCTTGCGGGCATCGCCCGACTGGTCGGTCGAGTAGGCGGGGCGGAACTGGGCGATCCGCCCGAGCATCTCCTCGCGTCCCACGTGCACGCTCTCGCGTCCATTACCCCGCTCGCTACGGAAGCGGCCGCGCAGGAAGACCAGCAGAATGGTCTCCTCGCGCGTGTAGGCGGTATCACGCAGCAGGGTGGGGAAGCGTCCCCCCTCCTCGGGGTGAGCCTGGCGCTTAAACGCCACCTCGTATGCGCGGTCGATGTGCAGATCCAGGAAGAGGTCGTTGAGGCGAGAGCGCAGCACCGCTTCGGAGGCGAGCAGGGTTTTCCACTCGCGCGGGTGATCGGCGGCACTGAGATAGCGGCCGCGCAGCAGCGTGACCAGCGCGCGTCGCTGGGCGAGGTCGAGTCGACCCTCGTCACCCTCAAACAGCGAAACGGTACCCTCGGGGTCCACCTCGGGCACGCCGTCCTCAATCATCGTGTCTCGGGTCATGCGTGGGTGTCCTCCTGAGCGGTCTGGGCGGGGGAGTCGTCGGTTTCGGAACCGTCGATAATCTGTTCGATATGGGCAAGGGCGCGCTGCGCCTCACGGTCCAGCCGAACCCGTGGCACCCGGAAGGTTCGTGCGGTGTGGTCGGGACGGATGGTGGAGAACTCGTCATAGGCATCGGCTTCGACGCCGATTTCCGCCTGGGTGAGCAGGTGTAGCAGGCCAAAAATCTCGACCGGACGGCGCAGATCCGGGCTCAGCGTGTTGAATAGTTCGCCGAGCGGGGCGTCCTCGATGTCTCGTGCCGCGTCGCCAATCGCCGCACGTACCTCGTCGAGATAGGGGCCACCCTGAACCCGAATGGTATCGATTTCGGGGGCCGCGGGTGCCTCTGCCGCGTGATCCTCCAGCGGCGGTGGCGGTGCCGCCGAGAGCGGGTCCCAGAGTCGTTCGCGCAGGTGTGGCGTCTCGGGCACACCGGGGAGCAGTTCCACCGGAACGCTTGAGCGTGGTCCGGCGGTGTGCATCCAGGTTTCCAGCTCGCGACCGAGTGCACGCAGCACGGCATCGAGTTCTCGGTCGCGCACGTGATCGTGGTTTTCGATGTGCTCACGCAGGGTTGCGGTGAGACGGCGGCGCTGGGAGAGTACATCGTCGATGCCCGAGCGCAGGATCGAGACCGTGCCGCGGAAGTCGCGGCGCGCGCCCGAGCCCAGGCCGGCCGCAAACGGGTGATCAAGAATGGTCTGGATGTCCTGCCGGAGCGCGGTCAGGAGTTCCTCATTACGCAGCAGCGCGAAGGCGCCCTCGAACGCCCGCCCCTCGGTCGTGGCACCCATGAGTTCATCGGTCTTGGCCAGGTACTCATCGAGCACCTCGCCGATCGGACGCTCCTCGGCACGGAAGTCGCTGATGATCTGGCGATGCATGGCGGCGACCGATTCCTCGACCCGCTTGAAGTCGCTGGGAAGCTGTCCGATCAGGTCAATCAGGTTCTGATAGCCCTCATACATGCGCTCGTTACCGGCGGCGGGGACTTCGCCGCCCCCGCGGAGGCGGTCCCGCTCGGCGGTGAGTTCGGCGATGCGATCATCCAACCGCTGAATACGGGTGTGCGGGTCGGGGTCGGCCTCGGTGGCCCAGTGGTGCATGGTGTCGAGGATGGTGGTCAGCCGAGATTCACTGATCAGCGCGCGGTCCTTGGCCAGGGAATCTACCAGCGCGAGCGCCTCGAGTGCATGGGAGGTCAGCGAGTAGCGCTCCTCCCCGTCGGTATCGCTTGAGCGGTAGAGCCAGCGATCGTTCATCCACTGCACGCACAGCGACCGCCCGGTGCCCGCCGGAATTTCCTCACCGAGTGCGGCGAGTTCCTGTAGGTAGGTGTCCACCTGGACGTGCAGCCGCTCGGCGTGAATGCTCTGGCGCTCCCGACTAAAGGAGGTACGGAAGATGGTGAGCACCAGTGGTGCCCATTTTCGATCGAGAAGGCGGAGGGTGGGTTTGTCAAAGGACTCCCGCACCCGCGTCAGCTCTCGCAGTACGTCACTCACCGCGTGTATCCTCCCGTTGTCGCGTGGCCCACCGCCGGAGGGCCAACCTCTATTCTCTCGTACGTTACCGATCCGACACGATCCCGCCACTCGAGGTGGGGGATTTGGGGAGAATTTGATCATCTCCGCAAGGTGTGGAGGAAAATAGGGGGTGTGCATATGTCAGCGTTCGCTGTATAGTCAGTGCATGCTGACATTAGCTTCTCGCCTCGACGTCATGAACCGGCTCGGCCGCGCCATGGCCGACGCCACCCGCTCCCGTATCCTGCTTGAACTCATGACCGGGCCCGGATATACGGGCAAACTCGCGACGGACCTGGATCTCACC
Organism: Mycetocola sp. BIGb0189; assembly: GCF_024810155.1. Classification (NCBI taxonomy): domain Bacteria; kingdom Bacillati; phylum Actinomycetota; class Actinomycetes; order Micrococcales; family Microbacteriaceae; genus Mycetocola; species Mycetocola sp. BIGb0189. The sequence goes on along the minus strand of NZ_JANUED010000003.1, from coordinate 419,749 downwards.
CGCACCAATGTCTCCAATCATCTCGCCTGCTTGCGTGGATGCGGCATCGTGGTGGCGGTCCCCGAGGGGCGGGCGACACGCTATGAGATTTCCGACCCGCACATCACCCGCGCGATCGAATCGCTGCTCGGAGTGGTGCTCGCCGTGGACGATGGAGCACCCTGCGTGAACACCTCCTGCACCGAACCCGGATGCTGCCCGAATGAGGACACCGAGGGTCGGGATGAGCGGCTAACCGATCACGCCATCGACCGCGTGGGGGAGCGGAGCTAGTGGCCGACGCCTGCTGTGGACCCGCCGAAGTACCGGTCGCTGCCCGATCCGAGCGGGAGGGGGCCGATCACACCGCCCCCGCAATGCGCGAATCACTGACTCCCTGGGGGCGGGATGCCGGTGTCCTGATCCCCGCAGCCTCGGGGGTATTCCTCCTGGTGGGTGCCGGCGTCTCGGCGCTCGGATTCCCGGTGGCCGCCCTGGTGATCCACGCGGTGTCGCTTGCGCTGGGGGCGTGGACCTTCATCCCCGGCGCGCTGCGCAAGCTGTGGCGCGGACGCCTCACCGTGGGGCTGCTCATGACCATCGCCGCGGTGGGTGCGGTGCTGCTGGGCCACATCGCCGAGGCTGCGGCCCTGGCCTTCCTCTTTTCCCTGGCCGAAGCGCTCGAAGATCGGGCGATGGATCGTGCGCGCCACGGACTGGGTGCCCTCCTCGATTTGATTCCCACCGAGGTGCGTGTACTGCGTGACGGCCACGAGCTTGTCGTGGCCGGCGCGGATGTGCGGATCGGTGACGTGTTGCTGGTTGCCGCGGGGGAGCGGATCGCTACCGACGGCATTGTGACCGCGGGACGCGGCGGGGTAGACCTCTCGGCCATTACCGGTGAATCGATCCCGGTCTCGGTGGCGCCGGGCGACCCGATTGCGGCCGGGGCAATCAACGGCTCGGCGAGCCTGCGCATTACCGCCACGGCCGATGGCCGAAACAACTCCCTGACCGATATCGTCGCGCTGGTGAGTGCGGCTCAGGACCGCAAGGGGGAGTGGGCGCGCCGTGCCGATCGAATCGCCCGACCATTGGTCCCCGCCGTTTTGATCCTCTCGGCCCTCGTGGTGATTTTTGGCTTCCTGGTGGGAGATCCGGGATTCTGGACCGAACGCGCCCTGGTTGTTCTGGTGGCGGCGTCACCGTGTGCGCTGGCGATTGCGGTTCCGGTCACCGTGATTTCGGCGATCGGCTCGGCCAGTCGCTTCGGTGTCATCGTGAAATCCGGCGCCGCGTTTGAACGCCTCGGGGCCGTGCGCCGGGTGGTGTTTGATAAGACCGGCACGCTCACACGCAACGTGCCCGAGGTGGTCGCAGTTGAACGGGGTGCGGGCGGATCGTCCACCTTCGCGCTCGTTGCGGCCGCGGCGCTGGAGGCTCGGAGTACCCATCCGCTGGCGCGGGCAATCGTGGCCGCCGCACCCGCTGGACAACGTCCGGAGGCACAGGACGTAACCGAGGAGGCGGGTCGGGGACTCTCGGGGACGGTGGATGGTGTGCGCGTGCGCGTGGGCAGCGCGCGGTGGCTGCTCGAACCGGATGCTGATGAGGCGCTCTCGAATGCTGTCGAACGGCTGGCCGCGGTGGGCATGACCGTCGTGGTGATCGAACTGGACGGCCGGGCGTCCACGGTCATTGGAATCCGCGATGAACTGAGGCCCGAGGCGGGGGAGACGGTTGCGGCACTGCGCGAGCGGGGGATTTCGGTTGCACTTCTCACGGGTGATTCCGCCCGCACCGCGGAGGCGCTCGCGCAGAGTGCCGGGATCTCTGAGGTTCATCACGACCAGCTCCCCAGCGATAAGGCGCGCGTGATCGAGGCGTACCGACGCACCGCGGTGACGGCGATGATCGGCGATGGCATCAACGACGCACCGGCGCTGGCGACCGCGGACGTGGGGATCGCGATGGGACAGACGGGGTCGGCGGCCGCGCTGGAATCCGCCGACATTGCGTTTGTTGGCACCGACCTGCGCCAGCTTCCACGGGCGATCGCCCATGCACGCCGCGGGCTCCGCATCATGACCGGCAACATCGTGCTCGCGCTGGCGATCATCGTGGTGCTGGTGCCGCTGGCGCTGTGGGGCGTCCTGGGCTTGGCCGGGGTGGTGCTGGTGCACGAAATCGCCGAGGTGATCGTGATTCTTAATGGCATCCGTGCAGCCAGGGTCCGGTCCGATAGCTCTGGGAAGCCTCCGTCCTCCTAGGCGGTGCCCGGGCAAGCAATGATCTGAGGATTCCCACGCCGTGCACGTAATCATTGGTTCAGTGGAAATTGAACCAATGATTACTGAGCAGGTTCCGGGGGAGGAGGAGAGGGTGGCTCGTCATGCTGCACCGTCAGATTCGCCTCGCCTACGCAGTGTTGATCCGTTGACACTGCGGGATCTACGGCGCGGTCGGGTTAGATATCGGTGATGGTTCGAACCCGATCGGTCATGGCTCGGCGGGCGATGTCGGAGTCGGGGACGAAGCGTTCGAAGCCGTGTGGTGCTCCGGGGTGGACGTGGAGTTCGATCGGTACGCCGTGCCGGGCAAGCCTGGCGGCGTAGGAGATGTCTTCGTCGCGGAAGATATCGAGGTCGCCGACCTCGATATAGGCGGGGGCGAGGCCGGTGAAGTCGGTGAGGCGTGCCGGTGCGGCTATTGGTGACACGTCTTCGGTGCCGATCTCGTTGCCGAGGAGCGTTGCCCAGCCGGTGTAGTTGTTGTTGTATCCCCAGGTCAGGAAATCGTCCGGGATGACGCCGGGGGTGGTGTTACGGTCGTCAAGCATCGGGTAAATCAGGATTTGCTTGGCGACCGGGATGTTCCGGTCGCGGGCGAGGATTGCGGCGCCCGCGGTGGGGCCACCTCCTCCACTGTCACCCATGAGCGCAATCCGGTCGGGGTCCACACCGAGGGAGGTGGCGTGTTCGCGGAGCCAGATCAGCGCACTGTAGACGTCTTCGGCCATCGCCGTGCTGGTCGGTGCCTCGGGGGCGAGGCGGAGGTCGACGGACAAGAACGGGATACCGCTGTGGGCGACGTACCACGCGACGACTTCGTTGTACAGGTCGACGCTGCCCCCGAGCATCCCTCCACCGTGTACGTAGACGACGGCAGGCCCCGGGGCTTTTCCGGTCTTGGCGTACCAGCGCAGCAGCAGCGAGGCCTCACCGTCGAACGTCTCGGTGGTGAAGTCGGTCGTGGTCACGTCGGTGACGGTGGGGGAGAGGGTGGCCATGTGGGCCTGACCGGCGTTCGCGGAGGCGCGGACGGCCTGCCAGTCTCCGCGCACGGGGCGTGGGGCACCCGCCGCTCCTCGCTTCAGTTCGGCCATTGCGGGCGCCAGGTCGGGGTCAAGTTCGTATTTCATGATCGGATCTTTCGATTTCTGAGGGCTTGTTCAGTCTCAGGCGGTGGTGATGGTGCCATCCCATGCTCTGCCCGCGGGCACGGAGGCGTGTTGATGGATGAGTTCCCACCCGTTCTCCCGACGCTCGAAGCAGTCGGTTTGTCGGGAGATGACCTCCCGACTGGAGCCATCCTTGAGCACGAGGGCGGTGCGTTGCACGGTGCACACGATGCCCATGTCGCCGTTGACCGTGGCATCCAGCTCGAGGATGTCGACCGTGCACGATTCGAATGTCGCGAACGTGTCATCGAACAGCTTCAGCGCCGGTGCGATGCCGCGGGAGGCGAATGGGACGATGTCGAACCACAGCGCGTCGGACGCCCAGTGTCGGGTGCTCTGCGCTCCGGTCATCGACGTGGCCATCTCGCCGACGATGCCGATCAAGGTGTCTTTGTCCTGCTGTGCACTCGCGCGCTCGGTCGTGGTCATGGTGTTGTTCCTTCCATCTGGCAGCTTGAGTAACCGCCTCTAGAAAGAGTCTCGGGTGTGCCATCAGGGGAGAGGCAAGAGGCCTGTTCCTGCTGGTATCTCCCCTTGGGGGAGGTGTCATACTCGAGGTATGACGGCATCCTTAGCGATCGGGGACTTCTCCCGTGCAACGCATCTGAACATTAAGACGCTGCGCCATTACCACCGGATTGGACTCCTCGTTCCCGCCCACGTGGACCCGGATACCGCCCACCGGCGATACGACACCGACCAGATCCCGACCGCCCAGGTCATCCGCCGGCTCCGCATGCTCGACATGCCGCTGGACGAGATCCATCGCCTGATCATGACGGGCGATCTGGCCCGCCGAAACCGACTCATCTCAGACCACCTCGCACACCTGGAGGCGGAGCTCGCCCGCACACAGGACGCGGTGGCGTCGCTGCGGGACCTGATCGAACCATCCCGCGGAAATCGGTCGGCGAGCGTTGAGCATCGGCGTCAGCCTGCCACGTCGGCCGCCGCGATCAGCGCCGTGATCGACATCGTGAATGTGACGGGCTGGTACCAGGGTGCCCTCGGCGAGCTGTACGCTCTGCTCGCCGTCCAGAAGATCCCGCCCACCGGGCCTGGAGGCGCGATCTATTCCACCGATCTGCTCACCCACGGCCGCGGCGAGGCCATCGTGTTTGTGCCCTGTGATGGCGATCTGCGACCCACCGGACGAGTCGTGCCCTTTACGGTGCCGGAGACAGACCTCGCCGTGGCCGAACACCGCGGCCCGCACACCGGCGAGATCGATCACATCTACGGTGAACTTGGCGCGTACGTCGGTGATCATGCGATCGGGATCGACGGCCCCATCCGCGAGTACTACCTCGTCGGCGCACGCGAGACCGCCGACGAGAACCAGTGGCGCACCGAGATCGGCTGGCCCATCTTCCACACCGGAGCGTAGGACAGTCGACCCCGTTGTCCGGCAAGGGGAGTCGTCCGTTATCGACGTGTGTGTAGCTTTCACGGGTAATGCACGTGTTACTTGACATAATGTACATTATCGGCGCAGTAATTGAATTGCGATTCGGGCACAAACCGGCGGCCCCATAGCTGAATAATGAGCGTCTGCGTCAGAATGGAGTTACCGGTACCGGTGTGATCGAAGGGGAAAGATCATGAGTGATCGACTAGTGATTGACAGTAGGCAGCTGCGCGACTCGGCGGTCAACGGAATTCGTGTGGGACTCGGCGTTACCGGCATCGTTGCCGTTCTGGTGGGAATCCTGATTCTGGCGCAGCCCGGATCCGCCCTCGTCGCCGTGGGCTGGCTCTTTGGGCTGTATTTCATCGTGGCCGGCGTGATGCGCCTGATCGCCGCGGCACTGGCCACCGACTCGGATACCGTGTATCGCATCTCCAGCGGGATCCTCGGCTTGCTTCTGGTGGCCGGCGGCATCTATACGCTGGAAAATCCGGTCTTTGGCGCGACCATCCTGGCGACAGTTATCGGTATTACCTGGATTATCGAGGGTATTGCCGCGCTGACCGGACGCAGCAACGACCGTGCCAAATGGTTTGGGATCCTCTACGGAATCCTCAGCATTGTGGCCGGCGTGATGGTGCTGTTTATTCCGCTCAGTACCGCGGCGATCCTGCTGGTTATTGCCGCGGTGTTCCTGGTGATTGGCGGCATCCTGCAGATTATTCAGGCGTTCTTGTTTGGGCGACACGGGTAGATACACCCGCCGCCGCTCCCCCAAAAACCACAAAAATCCCGCATTCGCTACGAATGCGGGATTTTTGTTACGTTCTATTCGCCGGAGCCGAAGCTACCGGTGTCCCCCACCAGACGGGTGTTGTCGGCGGGCACGGCCTCGACTGCGGCCAGGGCTACCTCGGCGGCAAACTCGGCCACGTTGTAGAGCTTGCCGGCCTGCTCGCGGCGCTCGGCAATGGCACCCGGGTTCAGGCGGTCCAGCAGGGTTGCGGTGATGGTGCCCTCGATCATGTCGCCGGAAACCACAACAAAACCGATTCCGGCCTCGGCGAGGGCGGGGATCTGCTCACGCAGGGCGTCTTCACCGGCGCGCTTGGACAGCGCGACGGGCTCATACTCGGGCATGGTCGGGGTCTGGCGGATGAAGTGCGCCTGGTGGCTGGTCACGAACACCACGCGCGAACCCTCGCCCAGGAGCGACTTGGCGCTCTCCAGGACGTTGAGCTGTGCGTCACGGTTGAGCAGCAGGGCGTAGTTTTCGGCCATGCCGGACTCCATGCCGCCTGAGGCGTTCAGGACCAGGATGTCCAGCGAGCCGTACTCGGCGCGAATCGTGTCCATCATGTCCGCCACCGAGGCGGGATCGGTCAGGTCGGCACCCACGGTGATCGCGGTACCGCCGGCGGCGCGAATCTGCTCGGCCAGCTTGATCGCCCGTGCCTCCTTATTGCGGAAGTTGATCACGACGCGGGCACCGGCCTCGGCAAAGTAGCGAACGGTGTCCGCGCCGACCCCGCGAGAGGAACCGGTGACGAGGACGTTTTTGCCGGCGAGGCTGCCCGGGGCGAGGATTTCAGACACTGTGTGATGCTCCTTGAAGGGTGCGGAAAGGACGAGGTGGGCAAAGTAGCCCAGCGACGATTCTAGCAAGGCCACCCCCTCCCACCCGCGGCGTACAGACACAAAGTGCGAACGATCCGCCCTTTTCCCCGGAATTGACCCGTCGAACTGGTAGGTTTGCTGCAAGAGTTTTCGCCCACATCCTGAAAGGAATTGGACGACCATGGAGATGATTACCCCGTATATCTGGATTGCGTGGCTTGCGCTGATCCTGATCTTCATCATCATCGAGATGCTGACCCTGGAATTCACCTTCCTCATGTTGGCCATCGGTAGCTTTGTTGGGCTGCTGAGTGGCATTCTGCGGGTGGAATGGTGGGGCCAGATCATCATTGCCGGCATTGCCGGCATGCTGCTGATTCTGCTGGTGCGCCCTCCCCTACTGCGTGCCCTCCAGCGCGGCGGTGACCCAACCAAGAGCAATATGGATGCCGTGGTTGGTCAGGGTGGCGTGGTTTTGGAAACCGTGAGTGCGGGGACGGGCCTGGTCAAGCTTTCCAATGGGGAAACCTGGACCGCACGCACCGTAGCCGACGGTCCCGGTACCGCGCTGGAACCCGGCACGGTGATCTCCGTAGCTCTGATCGAGGGTGCCACCGCTCTGGTGCGCCCCGACGCGACTCCCCCCGTCTAGGTCTCGCCAGAGCGGCGAACCAACACAGAACAAGAGGAACATCGTGAACGACGACGTATCAATTGGTGCCATTATCGGCATCATCGCCCTGATCGCGCTGGTGATCTTTGTCCTGGTGGTGATCGCTCGTGCGGTCCGCATCATTCCCCAGGCCAGCTCGGGCGTGGTGGAGCGGCTGGGCCGCTACCACAAGACCCTGCAGCCGGGCCTGAACATCCTGGTCCCCTTCATCGACCGCCTGCGCCCGCTGATCGACATGCGCGAGCAGGTTGTCTCCTTCCCGCCGCAGCCGGTGATCACCGAGGACAACCTGGTGGTCTCGATCGACACCGTGGTGTACTTCCAGGTCACCGACGCCCGCGCCGCCACCTATGAGATCGCCAACTACCTGGGCGCGGTGGAGCAGCTCACCACCACGACCCTGCGTAACGTGGTGGGTGGTCTGAACCTCGAGGAGGCGCTGACCAGCCGCGACAACATCAACGGCCAGCTGCGCATCGTCCTCGACGAGGCCACCGGCAAGTGGGGCATCCGTGTGGGACGCGTGGAGCTCAAGGCCATCGATCCGCCCCTGTCGATCCAAGACTCGATGGAGAAGCAGATGCGCGCCGAGCGGGACAAGCGTGCGGCGATTCTGACCGCCGAGGGCACCAAGCAGTCGGCGATCCTCGAGGCCGAGGGTCTGCGTCAGTCGGAGATTCTGCGTGCCGAGGGTGACGCCCAGGCCGCCGTGCTGCGCGCAAACGGTGAGGCCGAGGCGATCAAGACCGTGTTCGCCTCGATCCATGCCGGAAATCCCGACAACAAGCTGCTGGCCTACCAGTACCTCCAGACGCTGCCCAAGCTCGCGGACGGTTCGGCCAATAAGCTGTGGATCGTGCCGTCCGAGCTCACCGAGGCCCTCAAGGGTATCGGCGGCGCCTTTACCCCCAAGGGTGATGCCACCCCCACCCCCGATGCACCCGGTGCCGCGACTCCGGTCGCCGGCGTGGATGTCGAGGGTATCGCCGCGGCCCTGGGCTACACCAAGCAGAACCCCGCCTCGAGTGGTGAGTAGCAACTCCCCCGCGTTTTTTGAAACGGCCAGTCCGCGCGTGTTTGCACACCGCGGCCTGGCCGTTTCGGCGCGTGTGAGAGAAAATACACTGGCGGCCTTCGCGGCGGCGGTGGCCGCCGGTGCGACGCATCTGGAAACGGATATTCGGGTGAGCGCGGACGGGATCGCGATCCTGCACCACGATCCAACCTTCGAGCAGGCGGGTCGGCAGATTCCGGTTGCCTCACTCCCCCTGGATCGCCTGCGCGACCCGGCGATCGGCCCCGGAGAATCACTCACGACGCTCGCCGAACTTCTGGCGGCATTCCCGAGCATCCCGATCAATGTTGACCTGAAGTCGGCGGACGCGGTGGACCCGGCGGTGGAGGTCATTCTTCGGGCAGACGCCCGGTCCCGGATCCTACTGACCTCATTTTCCGAGCGCACCCGGCGCAGGGCGATGAGGAGGCTCGGTCCGGTGGCAAGCTCCCCCGGACGCTGGGCCGGGATTGTGCTGATCCTTGCCCATTGGCTACGGCTCCGCACGATTTTTCGCCGACTGGCCACCCGCACCGAGGCCGTGCAGTTTCCCGAGAAATACGGTCCGTTCCCCGCGATGACCCCGGCCCTGATCGCCCGATTACGCGACGTCGGGGTCGAATCCCACGTGTGGACAATCAACGATGTGGCCGATATTCGACGGCTTATTCTGGCCGGTGTGGATGGTGTCATCACCGATCGCTGTGATCTTGCCGTGAGTGTGATCGAGGATTTGCGCGCCGAGGGATTCTGCCCCTCGAACGAGGTACATTAATGTGAGCGCTTACACCGGGTGATGAGATTTTCCATCGGTCGGGAATTTGTGGCCCGTGACCGGTTGTTTTATCTGACCCGTGCACTGGGTCATTCTTTTTGTGTCCAAGCCCTGTTGCGCGGTAGCCGGGGCCGGTATGGTGTGGGGAACCGATCCACGCTCATAGTTTTTTCAGGCTAGACCGGTATAAATGGCAAGCACGCGAGAGGAGACCACACAATGGCGGATCGCAGTTTGCGCGGAATGCGCCTCGGGGCACAGAGCCTACAGAGCGAAGAGGGTGTTGTGTTCTCAGACCGGGAACGTTACATCTACCTATGTCCTAAGTGCGGCCACGAGACCGCACTGGTGTTTGCGGCCGATGCCGAAGCACCCGACACCTGGGAGTGCCGTAACTGCGGCGAGGCCGCGGTGCTGATGGTGGGGACCGAACCGATTGAGCTCGAGCCGAGCGAGGAAAAGCAGGCACGTACCCACTGGGACATGCTGCTGGAGCGTCGCACCCGCGAAGAGCTTCAGGTCCTGCTGGACGAACGACTCGACTACCTCCGCGCCCGGCGCGGACAGAAAAAGGTGGGCGCCTAGCCCACCGGTTCACCGGATTTGTGGGGATGCCCGTAGGGGCATCCCCATCCTTCGTTTAACCGCCGGTGCGCAACGCCCAGTTAGCGCCAGCCGTAACGCTTACTCAGGGCGGCGGTCACCAGGGCAAAGGTCTTACGGTCCAGGCCCGACGCTTCTCGGCGCATGCCACCGGGTCGGACGCGGAATACGCGGTCGAGGTTTGCCCAGCTCGGACGCCCCTGGGAATCCCAGGGACCGGCACCGATGGGGACAAAGTCGCTCTGACCCGCATGGGGTTTGGAGGTGAGGGCAATGGCCAACACGTCGGATCCCTGGAGTCGGGCGACCACCAGAACCGGACGATCCTTGCCGCGTCCATCGTTCTCCTCAAACGGGACCCAGGTCCAGACGATCTCTCCCGGGTCGGCGTCACCGTCGCGGCTCGGTGCATAGGTCATGGTGACGGATCCCACCCGGCGCGGGTCCACCTCGCGGGTGGCCGCGGGTCCGCTCTGTCCGGGACTAGGCGTCTCCCCCGGTCTCGAGCCCCCGGAGGGCTTTCCCGGGGCACCGGGGCGGCCGGCACCGCCGGGACGGCTGGTGGGGCGACTCGGGCCGGTCAGGGCCGACAGCAGGTCACGCAGGATCCTCAGGAACGTGTTCACGCTCCTACGCTAGTGCACGCCGTCACCGAGCTGCCAGGCTTCAAGCTGAGTGTCGCGTACGGACAAAACGAACCGGATGTGCGAGTGCACATCCGGTTCGTTTGGGAAAAGAGTTGTGCCAGGCCCTCCCCTTGAAGACCTGGCACAAACCGGGGATCCGATATTCGGATGGGAGTTTCGCGTCGGGCCCTCCCCTTGAAGACCCGACGCGAGCTTGGGAAACCTAGAGGCTGTGCTCGGAGGTTGCGGTGGATACCGGGGTGAGGGCGTAGCCGTCCTCACCGTGAACCACGCTGTCGACACCGGCGATCTCATCCTCGTTGGTGACGCGGAAGCCCATGGTCTTCTGGATGACCCAGCCGATGACGTAGGCGGCCACGAAGGAGTAGATCAGGACCGCGAAGACCGCGATGGTCTGGACCACCAGCTGGCGGAAGTCGCCGCCCACAAACAGGCCGGTGCCGGTGGCGAAGAAGCCGAGGTACAGGGTTCCGATCAGACCACCCACAAGGTGGATACCCACCACGTCGAGCGAGTCGTCAAAACCGAGGACAAACTTGAGCTCGATGGCCACGGCGCAGACCGCACCGGTCAGGACTCCGAGGACCAGGGCCCAACCCGGGGTCAGGTTGGCGCAGGCCGGGGTGATGGCAACCAGGCCGGCGACGGCGCCGGAGGCGGCACCCACCGAGGTGGGCTTACCGTGACGGATCTTCTCGATGATCAGCCAGCCGATAATGGCCGCGGCGGTGGCACCCAGGGTGTTGATGGTGATCAGGCCGACGTTCTTCAGGCCGTTGAGCCACTCGGCACCGGCGTTGAATCCGAACCATCCGAACCAGAGCAGCGAGGCGCCGATCAGGGTCAGCGGGACGTTGTGCGGCTTCTGGATGCCGGGCTTGAAGCCCACGCGCTTACCCAGGATCAGGGCCAGGGCCAGGGCGGCCGCACCGGCGTTGATGTGTACGTCGGTACCACCGGCGTAGTCGATGACCTCGATGCCGGAGTCCTTACCAAACAGCGCGGTGCCGAGGTTCTGGATCCAGCCTCCACCCCAGATCCAGGCGGTGACCGGGAAGTAGACCACGGTTGCCCAGATACCGGCGAAGACCATCCAGGCACCAAATCGTGCCCGGTCCGCGATCGCTCCCGAGATCAGGGCCACGGTGATGATGGCGAACGTGGCGCCGAAGGCCACCCCGATCAGGTTTTCGTTGGCGTGCGGCGCCGAGGCGAGTCCACTCAGTCCGAAATCGTTGAGCGGGTTACCGGCAAACTGACCCGGGTTGTCGACGTGGGTCATGTTGTAGCCGTAGAGGATCCAGAGTCCGCCGATCAGGCCCATCGAGCCGAAGCTCAGCATGAGCATGCTGACGACGCTGCTGATCTTGACAAGGCCGCCGTAGAAGAAGGCGACGCCGGGGGTCATCAGCAGCACCAGTGCGGTGGCGACGAGTCCCCAGGCGAGAGATCCGGTATCCATAAGCTTTTCCTAACCGTCTGGGCCTCCATCGGGAGTAGAGGCCGTTGCGATTAGTTTGGCGAGAAGTTATTTCCAAAACCGGCAGGATCTGATTTCCAAAATGTTACAGGGCGGCGGCATCGGTAAACAGAATGTTTCGTGTTCGATGCCGCCGCCCCGTGGGAAGCGCGAATTACGCGTCTACGCGGACCACCATCTTGCCCACGTTCTTGCCGGCGAGCAGGTCGATGAAGGCCTGCGGGGTGTTCTCGATGCCCTCGACGACGGTCTCGTCGTAGGCGATCTTGCCGGCGGCGAACCACTCCCCCATGGCCTTGGCGAACTCGGGGGCCACGGCTACATGCTCGCCGATGGTGAAGCCGCGCAGGCGCAGGCTCTGGGTAATCAGGCGGCTCATGTTACGCGGTCCCACCTTGGGCGTGGTGACGTTGTACTCGGAGCTGGCGCCACACAGTGCGATCCGTCCACCGCGGTGCAGGGCACCGATCGCGGCCTCGAGGTGCTCACCGCCGACGTTGTCAAAGTATACGTCGATCCCGTCCGGGGCGACCTCGGCCAGCTGCTCGGCAACCGGCGCCGCGTCGTTGTAGTTAAAGGCGGCGTCGTAGCCGTAACGCTCGGTGAGCATGGCAACCTTCGCATCGGTACCGGCCGAGCCCACCACGCGGGAGGCACCCATCAGGCGAGCGATCTGCCCCGCGGCCGTACCCACGGCCCCGGCGGCGCCGGAGATGAAGACGACGTCCCCCGGCTTGATCTCGGCGATATCGCGCAGCCCCACAAAGGCGGTGAGGCCGGTCATGCCCAGGATGCCCAGGGAGGTGGACAGCGGAACGCCGGGAATCTCGGCGGCCCGGCGGAATCCGGTGGCGGGACCCTGGGCGACCGAACGCCAGCCCTGGTCGTGGCTCACGGCGGTGCCCACGGGCAGCTCGGGGGCGTTCGAGGCGATCACATGGCCCACGGCGCCGCCGGTCAGGGCCGCATCCAGCTCAAACGGCGCGACGTAGGACTCGCCCAGGTTCATCCGGCCACGCATATAGGGATCAACCGAGACAAACCGGTTAAGCACCCGAACCTCGCCCTCGGCCAGCTCGGGCAGGGTGCGCTCCACGCGACGGAAGGTGTCCGCGGTGGGCCAGCCCTCGGGGCGCTCGGCGAGATGGAATTCGACGGTGGTGTCGGGAATCGGTGTGGTGTTCATAAATACAGCCTTAGCGTGTTGCGAGTGCGACAAAGAGGAAGATCAGACCCAGCAGCGGCAGGGTTCCCTGCGTGATTGCTGCGCGAGCCTTGGTGTGGTCGGAGAGCAGGAGGACCAGTGCGGCGGCAAACATCGGGGCGATGCCGGCAATGATCAGGGTCAGTCCGATCGTCTCGGTCCCGGCGATAACCAGGATCAGACCGATAAGCGATGTAATCGCCAGAAACAGGTTGTAGAAGCCCTGGTTGAACGCGAGGGGCTTGGTGATTTCGGCCACCTCGGCGCTCTCGATCCCGAAGGTCTTGCGGGTGCTCGGGGCGGTCCAGCGCACCGACTCCATCACGAAGATGTAGCAGTGCAGCACGGCGGCCAGGGTCGCGAATACGAGTCCGGCTACAAGCATTTGGGGGTTCCTCACGTTAGATAACAGGGGGTCTGGAAACTAGCGTACAATAGATTCTGAACCGATCGTTGCAGAATGTGAGAAAACATGGCCCGCTCCCGAGAATTTGATACCGCCACCGTGGTGCGTGCGGCCCGCGACCTGTTCTGGGCGGTCGGCTATGACGTCGCCTCGATCAGCGATTTGGAAACGGCGACCGGACTGTCGCGGTCGAGCCTGTATCAGGCTTTCGGTAATAAGCGAGGACTGTTTGATGCGGCGCTACAGGACTACCTGGATGAGATCATCGAGCCGCGGCTCGTCCATCTGACCGACGGAAGCCCCGACGGGGTGCGACGCTATCTGCGCGATATGGCTGCTTCCCTGGCCGCGCTGGAACCCGGTGATCCACGGTTCGGATGCATGATCGTGCGCGCCGGTGCGGGAATCGGCTCGCGAGACACCGATGCGGCCGCCGTGGTCGCGGGCTATCGTCGCCGCGTCGAGGGCTCGATCCTCGCCGCCCTCCGCGTGGACGCCCCGCTCCCCGCCGACCAGGCTCGCACCGCACACCGGGCCACGGTGATCACCGGCCTAATCGTGAGCACACTCCTGTTGGCTCCGGTGGACCTGGATGGCGCGCTGGCACTGCTGGATGCGGCGATCATCGAGGCGGCACCCCCGGTCGAATAGAACCGGGGGCCTCGGTGGGGCCCGATGGACTACTCGGCCGGCGTGGCCGCGTGGGTCAGCGCGATCATGCGGGAGATCGCACGCTGATACTTCTTGCGGTAGCCACCCTCCAGCATCCCATCGCCAAAGATCTGGTCCAGCGCAATCCCGGAGGCCACAATCGGCACCTGGGCGTCGTACACCCGGTCGATGAAGGCCACAATCTGGAGGGCGCGGGTTTGATCGGTGAGCTCGTGGACATCGCGGATGCCCAGACGAGATAGACCGGTAATCAGTCCGGCATAGCGCGAGGGATGGACCGTCTGCAGGTGGTTCAGCAGCGCATCAAACGTGTCATCCGACACCTCGGCGTCCACCGGCAACCCGGCGGTCAGTGCGGAATCGAAGGTCGCCGGATCGGTCACGATGCAGGATCCGCTTACCGCACGGCGACGGTAGTCGGTCCCATCGATACGCAGGGTGCGGAAGTGCGCGGACATCGCCTGGATCTCACGCAGGAAGTCGGCCGCGGCGAAGCGGCCCTCCCCCAGTGCGCCGGGCGGGGTGTTTGAGGTGGCCGCGATCCGGGTCCCCGAGGCCACAAGCTCCCCCAGCAGGCGGGTCATCAGCATCGTGTCACCCGGATCATCGAGCTCAAACTCGTCGATGCAGATCAGCGTGGCACCGGTGAGTGCCTGTACCGCCTGCTGATACCCGAGAGCACCCACCAGCGAGGTGTACTCGATGAAGGTGCCAAAGTACTTGCGTGGGCCCGGTGCCCGGTGCCAGAGCGAGGCGAGCAGGTGGGTTTTTCCCACGCCGAAGCCGCCGTCCAGGTAGATGCCCGGCTGAACCGTCGGCGCCTTCTTTTTCCGGCCGAAGAACCCACCCGAGCGCTGCACGCCCCAGGCATCGGCAAACTCGGTCAGGATCGTGACGGCCTCGGCCTGACTCGGATAGTCGGCATCGGGGCGATAGTTTTCAAACGATGCCTGCGCAAACTGCGGGGGCGGGGTCAGCCCGGCAATGATGGCCTGCGCGTCGCTGCGCGGGGTGCGTTCGGTCAGGCTGATGCGACGCTGCGTGGGGGCTGCGGTCATGTGGGGGCTACCTCGTGTGTCGGATTCTTTCGCCACCCTGATGACAAGCCGCAAAAAGGTGCGTACATTCGAAGGTGGGGCGTCGGCTCCTAGCCTAGTCCCACGAGGCACACGCACGTGGGGTGTCGGCTGTGAGTCCCGTCCCCCAGCCACCATCCGGACCGGCCTCTGCCGGTGCAACCCGAGGGGAACCCCGTGACATTCGCCTTTGATACCTCCGATCCCAAGTTTGCCGACTACGCACACCCGGGCAAACTCGTCTCGACCTCATGGCTGGCCGAGCGCCTGGGTGAACCGGGCCTCGTGGTGGTGGAATCCGATGAGGACGTGCTGCTCTACGCGGTTGGTCACATTCCCGGTGCCGTGAAGGTGGATTGGCACACCGAGCTCAACGATCCGGTGGTGCGCGACTACGTCGATGGCGAGGGTTTTGCCGAACTCCTGTCGGCCAAGGGCATCTCGCGTGATGACACCGTGGTGATCTACGGCGATAAGAGTAACTGGTGGGCCGCCTACGCCCTGTGGGTGTTCACGCTGTTTGGTCACCCCGATGTGCGTCTGCTGGATGGCGGACGGGACAAGTGGATCGCCGAGGGCCGCGAGATCACCACCGAGGTGCCCGAACGCATCGCGACTCGCTATCCGGTCGTCGAACGCGATGATCGCACCGAACGCGCATTCCGGGACGACGTCATCGACCATCTGGGCAACCCGCTGATCGACATTCGCTCCCCGCAGGAGTACACCGGCGAACGCGTCACCCACCCCGACTACCCGGAGGAGGGTGTGCTGCGCGGCGGCCACATCCCCACCGCACACAACGTCCCCTGGGCTCGGGCCGTGGCCGCCGATGGAGGCTACCTCACCCGTGAGGAGCTCGAGGCGATCTACCGGGGTGAGCTCGGCCTGGCACCCACCGAATCGGTCATCACCTACTGCCGCATCGGGGAACGCTCCAGCCACACCTGGTTCGCGCTGCGCTACCTGCTGGGATTCCAGGCGGTCCGCAACTACGACGGTTCCTGGACCGAATGGGGCAACGCCGTCCGGGTCCCGATCGTTCAGGGCACCGAGCGTGGCACCCGCCCGGAGCGCGGAAACCGGGCATCCACCCGCTAGGAACCGAGTGGATGAAGGGTCGCGGGAGCATCCCCGCGGCCCTTCACTCTGGGCGAAATCCACGGCCAGCCGCACCAGAGGCTGGCATAATGGGGTCCCATGACCGATAACGCGCTGCCCGCCGCGCTCGCCGAGATCAGCGAGGACTTCCTCGACCTCGACGAAAACTCGCGGCTTGAACTGCTGCTGGACTTTTCCCGCGAACTTCCCGAGCTGCCCGCTCGCTACAGCGACCACCCCGAGGAGCTCGAGCGCGTGGCCGAATGCCAATCCCCCGTGTTTATTCGGGTGGAACTGGATGATGCCGGGCTCGTGCAGCTCTTTGCGACCGCACCCCAGGAGGCGCCGACCACGCGCGGCTTTGCCAGCATCCTGGTCCAGGGACTCTCGGGATTGAGCGTCGAGGAGGCGCTGGCCGTTCCCTCGGACTACTCGCAGCGGCTGGGACTGGCCCGCGCCGTCTCCCCGCTTCGACTGGCCGGGATGACCGGAATGATTCGTCGTGCCCAGCGTCAGATTCGACTGCTGGCCGGGCATGAGTAGTCTGACCGAGCTCCTCCCCGCCAGCGGAGAGAGCATCGATCCCGCGCTGCCCGAGGCACGCGAGTGGATCGCCGAACGCTATGCGCTCGCCGGAGAGTCCTGGACCGCGGTGAACATGATCACCACCATGAACGGCTCAGCCGCCGGCGAGGACGGCACCAGCGACACGATTTCCAACCGGGTGGATCGCACAATCCTCAGCGTCATTCGCGACCAGGCCGACGCGGTCCTGGTTGGCGCGCAGAGTCTGCGGGCCGAGGGCTATACGATTCCGCGCCGGGCGGCACTGGCCGTGCTGACCCGCAGCGGGGACCTGGGCGACGTGCCCGATAATCAGGGTGCTCGGGAACGACTGATCGTGCTGTGCCCGCGCGCCTCGGTCCCCAAGGTTACCGCCCGGATGGATGGTCGGGTACGCGCCGTGATCGGCATCGAGGCCGCCGATCCGTCCCCCGCTCAGATCCTGGCAACCCTGGCCGACCACGGACTGAAGCGGGTGATCTGCGAGGGTGGTCCAACCGTGACCGGCAGCTTCCTGGCCGCCGGGGCGATCGACGAGATCTTCCTGACCGCGGCACCGAGCGTGGTCCTGCCGCCACAGCCGGTGTTTGGCCAAACCGAGCACCTGGTGACCCGCTATACCCTGCACGGCCTGATGCTGGACGATGAGGGTACGCTCTATCAGCGCTTCCGTCCGCGCACCACTGAGTAGCGCGGCCACACTGGCGGTTGGCCGGGCAGCGGTTGGCCGAGTGAGCCCAGGCCGAGTGTTCGGCCGAACAAAACGACCCGGTGGGATTTCCCACCGGGTCGTTTCGGTTTAATCCTGCGTGGCTGGATCCCGCTGGGCCTCGAGCCACTCATGCACCAGGCGCTCCCAGCGATCGCGATCGAAGTTCCACAGCTTGGTGTGTCGGGCCACGCTGAATTCCTCCAGCGTGACGATGTCCGGGCGCTCGATCGCCAGGGCCTGTGACGCCTCGGCAGGCACCACGTCGTCATCCACACTGTGCAGGATCAGGGTGGGGATGCGCAGCTCGTCGGCGCGGGCAACCAGGTTCATTCGGTCAAGGCGGACAGGCTCGCCCAGTCCGGTGATTCGCGACGCCCATCCGGCACCAAGCAGGTGCACGGCGATATCCCGAACCGGCCTGGGCAGTCGACGCTCTCGTGCCTGGAAGGCGAGAACCTCGGCCCAGTCAATCACCGGGGAGTCCAGCAGCAGCGCGGAGATCTCGGCACCGTGCTCGCCGTTCAGCACGGTCTGTAACGAGACCGCGCCACCCATCGACCACCCCATCAGCAAAATGCGCGCGGTCGAGCGGGCGCGAACCCAGCCCAGGGCCGCATCCACATCGTGCCATTCGGTCAGGCCCAGCCCGTAACGGCCATCGGCGCTGGCGGGGGCATCGCCGTCATTGCGGTAGGACAGCAGAAGCACGTTGTACCCGGCGGCCTGGGCGGTGGGAACCACGCGCAGCCCCTCGCCGCGACGGGTGCCCCGGCCGTGCACCACCACCAGCCAGGGTGCGCCCTCGTCCTCGACCGGGAACAGCCAGGCGGGCGCCACACCGTTCTCCACCGGAATGTGGACGTTCTCCCAGTGCTCGGCCACCGTGGTGGGGTCGGCCTCGACCCAGGCGGTGAAGCGACCCGCGCCGTGCCCCACCAGTCCCCGCAGATTCTGGGCGGGCAGTTCGCGGGTGACCGTGTGCTCCCCCACCGCCAAAACCTCGCCGATGCGCACCAGGCGCTCGGGGCGTCCGTACCAGATGCCGTACTGCCCGGGCAGGACCGTGAAGTCGGTCCGGGAGAGCACGATGGTGCCCTCAATCTCGTTGATTCCCAGAACCTGAGTGTCGGGCGCATCCGGCCCGGGGGGCGTCACCACCTCGCGGGCTAGGATCGCCGAAACCGTGGCGATTCCGGCCGCCACGAGGGCGGTGGTGGCGGCGATAGCCGCCGCAGGCAGGATTAACGCGCGAGCTCCGGCGCGGCGTGAAGAATTCATAGCCAACTAACTCTAGTCTGCAATCGTGACTGATTCGGTAACGGACGGACTCGCACCGGCTGACTTTCTCCGGGCACGCGACGCCATCCGAAGTGTGATCCTACGCCCCGAACTGCGGGTCCACGAGATTACCGCGCCGGAGCGTCTTGCGCCGTACGCTCTGGCCCTGGCCGCCGACGTGATTCCGCCCGAACTCGGGCGTGCGCACGCTCCACACACGGCGGACTCCGAACACGGCGCCGGCCGGTTTGTCCTCCTCTACGATCCCGCGGCCCCCGAGGCCTGGGGTGGGGTTTTCCGGGTGATCTGTTTCGCCCAGGCACCGCTCGAGCCCGAGCTGGGTGTCGATCCCTTCATGGCCGGGGTGGCCTGGTCCTGGTTAATGGATGCGCTGGAGTCACGTGACGCCCAATTTGGCGCGGCGAGTGGCACCGCCACTAAGGTAATATCAACGGGTTTTGGCGAGCTCGCCCGTGCCGGAGACGGCACACAGCTTGAGCTGCGCGCGTCCTGGTCGCCCAGTAATGCCGAAATCGGCGCCCATGTCGAAGGCTGGGGCGACCTGCTGTGTCTCCTCGCGGGCCTTCCCCCGACTGAAGAAGGAGTGACCATGATCGGTCGCCGCAGAGGCCCCCGTGCCTGAGCGCCGCAGACGAGCATCGGCTCCCGCAGGAAACACCGCACCGTCCGCCACTTCGAGCGAGGCCGTCTCCACCGACACCGTCGAGGTCGAACAGGCCTCCTCCGGTTCGGCGTCGCGCACGCGCACCCGATCCCGACGCGCGTCGGCCCCGGCCGGCGCTGCCGCACAGGCACCAGTGGTGTCGGTGAGCGCCACGGCCGCGGCAGCCCAGGCGCTGGCTCAGACGGATACGCCCACCGGTGCCATGCGCACAGTCATCGACACCCCGCGCACCTACGCCGCGTCCCTCGAACTGCTGGCGGCCGGTCACGGCCCGGTGGCCGTGGACGCCGAGCGCGCTTCGGGCTACCGCTACTCGCAGCGGGCCTACCTGATCCAGGTCTTCCGCCGGGGATCGGGGATGTTCCTCTACGACCCGATCGCGCTGGGCTCGATGCATGAGCTCCAGGCCGTGATCGGGGACGCCGAATGGGTGCTGCACGCCGCAAGCCAGGACCTCCCCTGCCTGCGCGAGGTGGGCCTGGATCCGCGTGAGATTTTTGACACCGAGCTGGCCGCCCGACTGCTGGGCATGCCGCGGGTGGGTCTGGGCGCCGTGGTGGAGTCCCTGCTGGGTATTCACCTGGCGAAGGAGCACTCGGCCGCCGACTGGTCCACCCGTCCGCTCCCCCAGTCCTGGCTGGAGTATGCGGCCCTGGATGTGGAGCTCCTGGTGGATCTGCGCGACGAGGTCGAAAAGCTGTTGATCGAGGCCGATAAGACCGAGATCGCCCGGCAGGAATTCAACGCCGAGCTGGCCAAGCCCGCGCCCGCGCCCAAGGTGGACCCGTGGCGCAAGCTGTCGGGTGCCCCGAGCGCACGCAACCGGCAGATCCTCGCCGTGGCTCGCGAACTGTGGGTCGCCCGCGACACCCTGGCACGACGTCGGGATGTGGCCCCGGGACGCCTGGTCCCCGATGCGGCCCTGCAGGCGGCGGTCAAGGCCAACCCCAAGACCCGCGCCCAGCTCGCCGGCATGCGTGCCTTCACCGGCCGCGCCAGCCGTACCGAGCTGAACACCTGGTGGGAGGCCATCGAGCGCGGGCAGCACGAGACCGAGCTGCCGCCGCTGCGCATTCATACCGATACCCTGCCGCCGATCCGTGCCTGGGCCGAAAAGAACCCCGAGGCACACCACCGCCTGCGGGTGACCCGTCCGCGGGTGCAGGCGCATGCCGAAGAGATTCTGATGCCGGTAGAGAACCTGCTGACTCCGGAATTGCTGCGTCGGGTGGCCTGGCAGCCGCCGACCGAGCTGACCGCCGAGGCGGTGGGAGCGGCCCTCGCCGAGCTCGGGGCACGCCCCTGGCAGGTTGAGGAAACCTCACAGCTAATCGCCGATGCGTTTGTAGAAGCCCCCCAAATTGTTTTGGAAGACGACGGCGCGGTTTCGTAGGAAGCATCAAAGGGGTAGCTGAGCGCCCGAGGTCATCCCTAGGATCGAATCAATCGATTCCTCTAGGAGGCAGTGTGGCCAAGAAAAACGACGTCTATTTCGTCGATGGAACGCGAACCCCGTTCGGACGTGCCGGTGAAAAGGGCATGTACTGGAACACCCGCGCCGATGATCTCGTGGTGAAGGCCATGATCGGCCTACTTGAACGAAACCCCGGTGTCCCCGGGGAACGCATTGACGACGTCGCGATTGCCGCCACCACTCAGCAGGGTGACCAGGGCCTGACCCTGGGTCGTACCGCCGCACTGCTGGCGGGCCTGCCCACTACGGTGCCCGGCTACGCGATCGACCGAATGTGTGCGGGGGCGATGACCGCGGTCACCGCACTCGGCGCCGGTGTGGCCTTCGGTGCCTACGATCTGGCCATCGCCGGTGGCGTGGAGCACATGGGTCGGCACCCGATGGGCTTCAACGCCGACCCCAACCCGCGTTTTTTGGCCGAGAAGATCGTCAGCCCGGACGCACTCAACATGGGCATCACCGCCGAGAACCTGCACGACCGGTTCCCGCAGCTCACCAAGGAGCGCGCCGACCACTTCGGGCTGCGCAGTCAGCAGAAGGTCGAGGCGGCATACCGCAACGGCAAGATCCAGCCGGATCTGGTCCCGATCGCGCTGCGCAGTGAGGCGGGCTGGGGCCTGGCCGACACCGACCAGGGCATGCGTCCGGAAACCACGATGGAGGGCCTGGCCACGCTGCGCACGCCCTTCCGTCCGCACGGCCGCGTCACCGCCGGTAACTCCTCGCCGCTGACCGACGGGGCCACGGTGAGCCTGCTCGCCGGAAGCCAGGCGGTGCACGACCTCAAGTTGACCCCGAAGATGCGGATGGTCTCCTTCGCCTATGCGGGCGTCGAGCCCGAGCTGATGGGCCTGGGCCCGATCCCCTCAACCGAGAAGGCGCTGGCCAAGGCCGGCCTGAAGATCGAGGACATCGGCCTATTTGAGCTCAACGAGGCTTTCGCCGTCCAGGTGCTGAGCTTCCTGGACCACTACGGCATCGGCGATGACGATCCGCGGGTCAACGCCTGGGGCGGCGCCATCGCCCTCGGCCACCCGCTGGCCGCCTCGGGTGTGCGCCTGATGATCCAGCTCGCCGCACAGTTCGCCGAGAACCCCGGCGTGCGTTACGGTCTCACCGCGATGTGTGTGGGACTCGGCCAGGGTGGCACCGTCATCTGGGAGAACCCGAACTGGAACGGAAAGAAGTAGATTATGACCGACTACTCCACCATCGACTTTTCCCCGCTTGTCGAAGCCTCCGCCGATGAGGTGGTTACCCACAGCTTTGTGCAGGATGTTCGACTGGCCTCGGGCAAGACCCTGGCCCTGATCACCCTGGACAACGGCCGGGACCACACCCGCCCCAACACGTTCGGGCCGGCCACGCTGATCGAACTCGGTGAGCGCCTGGACGCGCTGCGTCTGCGCGCCTCCGCCGGCGAGATTGCCGGCGTCGCCATCACCGGTAAGCCGTTCATCCTGGCCGCGGGTGCCGACCTTTCCAAGGTGGGGGATCTCGACAGCATCGAGGTCGCACGCCTGCTCCCCCGACTCGGCCACCACGTGTTTGGCAAGCTGCACACCCTCGGTGTGCCCACCTTCACCTTCATCAATGGCCTCGCCCTGGGCGGCGGCCTGGAGATCGCCCTGAACAGCGACTACCGCACGGTGGATGCCTCGGCCGCGGGGATCGGCCTGCCCGAGGTCTTCCTGGGCCTCATCCCCGGCTGGGGTGGGTCCTGGCTGCTGCCCAACCTGATCGGCATCGAAAACGCGCTCAAGGTCATCATCGAGAACCCGCTCAAGATGAACCGGATGCTGCGTCCGGCGCAGGTCCTGGAGCTCGGGATCGCCGATGCGAGTTTCGGGTCGGCGACGTTCCTGGAGTCCTCGCTCGCCTGGGCCTCCGGGGTCATCGAGGGCACCACCAAGGTGTCGCGTCCGAACGTGCCGGGCAAGCTTGAGCGCCTGGCCAAGTGGGACATCGCCCTGGGCATCGCCCGCAAGACGCTGGAGTCGAAGATCGGCACCGAGCCGGTCGCCCCGTATCTGGCACTGGACCTGATCAAGGCGGCCAAGTCCGTCTCGCGTGAGGAGGGCTTCGCCCTCGAGGACGAGGCGCTCACCACGCTGATCGCCGGCGACCAGTTCCGCGCCTCGATCTATGCTTTCAACCTGGTGCAAAAGCGCGCCAAGCGGCCCGCGGGTGCCCCCGATAAGGCCCTCGCCAAGAAGATCACCAAGGTGGGTGTGATCGGGGCGGGCCTGATGGCCAGCCAGTTCGCGCTGCTGTTTGTGCGTCGCCTGCAGGTGCCGGTGGTCATCACCGACCTCGACCAGGCGCGGGTGGACAAGGGTGTGTCGCACATTCGCGATGAGATCCGGGCGCTGGCCGAGAAGGGCCGCATCTCCGGCGACGAGGCCAACCGTCTCGCCGCGCTGATCCACGGGACCACCGATCGGGCCGAGTTTGCCGACTGCGACTGGGTCATCGAGGCGGTGTTCGAGGAGCTGGAGATCAAGCAGAACGTGTTCGCAGACTTCGAGAAGATTGTGCGCGAGGACACCATCCTGGCCACCAACACCTCCTCGCTTTCGGTCGAGAAGATCGGGGCTAAGCTTGCTCATCCCGAGCGCCTGGTCGGCTTCCACTTCTTCAACCCGGTCGCGGTGATGCCGCTGATCGAGGTGGTCAAGGCACCCGCCACCAACGATGAGACCCTCTCCACCGCGATGGTGGTGGCCAAGAACCTGCGCAAGAACGCGGTGATCACCCGCGATACCCCGGGTTTCGTGGTCAACCGCGTGCTGGCGGTCCTGCTGGGCGAGGCCATGCGCGCGGTGGATGCCGGCACCGGTTTCGCTGCCGTGGACTCGGCCCTGGCTCCGCTGGGCCTGCCGATGGCTCCCTCGGCGCTGCTGGACCTGGTGGGTCTCAAGGTGGGGGCACACGTGCTGGACACCCATCACAACGCCTTCCCCGAGCGCTTCTACCGCTCGGAGAACCTGCACAAGCTGGCCGACTACGGCACGCTGCTGGAGCGGGACGCCAAGGGCAAGGTCAAGGGGTTCGATAAGGGGGCGCTGAAGCTCGTCTCGGGCGGCAAGAGCCCGGTGTCCGAGGCAGAGATCCTGCGCCGGGTGCAGGATGGCCTGGCCACCGAGATCCACCTGATGCTTGAGGACGACGTGGTGCACGCCGCCGAGGACATCGACCTGTGCCTGATCCTGGGGGCCGGTTGGCCCTTCATCGACGGCGGGATCACCCCGTATCTGGACCGCGTCGGGGCGAGCGAGCGCAAATTTGGTGCGAGCTTCCACGACCCGCAGATTCGCGGGCTGTAACCCGCGAACCAGAAGCCCGCGAGCCGCCCCGGACCGTTTGGTCCGGGGCGGCTTTGTGTCGCACCTAGCTGGGATTCATCCGAGCGTCCAGGGGAATTCGTCATCTTTGGTTGCGTGCTGTCATCCGCGTTCACCCTACGTTTTTGTCGGCCAATCGGGCCTAGCGTTACCCCATGACCGCACGCACCGATTCCATTCCCGCCACCCCGACCCCGTTTACCGTGGGGATCGTGCTGGATCCCGGCGGGCCGCTGCCTCCCGACACCGCTCCCACCCTGCGCTTTGACCGCGCGTATTGGGCCGGGCTTGTGCACGCCGCCGAGGGTGGCGGATATGACCAGGTGCTCTTCGCCGGATCCTCCGCGGGCGCGGCGCCCGGACTAGACCCGGTACTTCTGGCCTCCGCCTTGGCACCGGCAGCGGAGAGAATCGCGCTGGTCCCCGAGGTCATCACCGGCGCGCTCGAACCGTTCCATCTGGCCGCCGCGGTCCAGACGCTTGATCACCTGTCTCGTGGACGTGCGGGCTGGCTGGTGCGCCCGGGGCCCGCCGGGGCCGGGGGCGTGCGAGAGGACATCGAGGATGCCTCCGAAACCATCGCGGCGAGCCGCCTCCTGTTTGACAGCTGGGAGGAGGACGCCGAGATTCGCGATGTGGCCACCGGGCGCTATATCGATCGGGATCGGGTACACCGGGTGGATTATCGAGGTTCCCGGTTCACGATTCTGGGGCCGTCCTATGTCCCTCGATCGCCACAGGGATCGCCACCCCTGTTCCTTCGAGTCCCCGCGCTTTCGGATGCGGAGGCGGCGGGCCGACTGGCGCGTGCAGAGCGTGATTTTGCCCTCGAGTATGCGGACACCATCATCCTCGATGCCACCTCGGGCACACACCCGGAACACACCCTCCGGGCGTTGCGCGAGGCCGGGGCCACGCGGATTGTGATCGAGGTTGTGCCGCCGTCCGGGCCGGAGGCCGTCTCGGCACTTGCCGAGCGCGCCCTACACTGGCACCGCGATGGGGTCACCGGAATTCTCCTACGGCCCACGATCCTCCCCGGCGGACCCGAGAATCTGGACACCCGACTCCTGGCCGAGCTGTGGGGCCTCGGGCTTCCGCCCACCCACGGCCGTTCAACGCCGAGCCTGCGAGCCCTGCTCGGATTGCAGCCTGCGCGCAATGCGTTTGCGGAGGCTCGTCTTGCGAAGGTGGGTGCCCCCGGTGAATAACGCGCGCACCGCACGGCAGGTACACCTGGTGGGTTATTTCCCCGGCGTGAATCACTCGACGGTCTGGTCGGACCCCGGCTCGGGTAGTCAGGTGGAATTTGACTCGTTTGCACACCTCGCGCGCACCGCCGAGCGCGGCCTCTTCGACTACGTGTTTCTGGCCGAGGGGCTTCGGCTGCGCGAGCACAAGGGCGAGATCCATGACCTCGACGTGGTGGGCAGGCCCGCCGCACTCCCGCTGTTGTCGGCCCTGTCCACCGTGACCGAGCGCATCGGCCTGGTCGCGACCGTCAACTCCACCTTCAATGACCCCGCCGACCTGGCGCGGCAGTTTGCCACGCTGGACCATCTCTCGGCCGGTCGAGCCGGGTGGAACGTCGTCACCAGCTCCGAGGCGTTCTTCGGAGCCAACTTCCGCCGGGGTGGGTATCTTGACCGCGACGACCGTTACGACCGCGCTGCCGAGGTTCTCCGGGCGGCCGCGGCACTGTGGCGGGCACGTCCCGGTGCCGAATTCGGATTCCGCGGGGCGCATATCCGCCTTGACCGAGTCCCGGGTGTGACCCCCGGCCCGCAGGGCGCGCCGGTGATCGTGCAGGCCGGAGACTCCGCCGACGGGCGCGAGTTTGCCGCCGAATACGCCGAGGTTGTGTTCTCTCCGCATGCCGATCCCGAACCCGCCGCGCGCCTGGCCGCGGACCTCACCGAGCGTCTGGCGCGGTTTGGTCGCACCCGGGAGGATCTGCGCATCCTTCCCTCGGCAACCTTCGCTCTGGGTGACACCGAAGCCGAGGCTCAGGAAAATGCGCGGGAGATTGCTCGCGCCCAGGTCACCCCACAGACGGCCATTGCCACGGTAGAGCGTATCTGGGGGCGCGATCTCTCGAATCTCGATCCGGACGGACCCCTCCCGCACGAGGAGCCCGGTGAGGATGAACTGCGGCGCGGGCAGGCGCCGCATCTCGGGGAGCGTCGGAAGATCGCCGCCGACTGGCAGGAACACGCTCAGGCGGAGGGGCTGAGCCTGCGTGAGGTGGTGACGCGGAAGATCAGTTCCTTCACCCTGGTGGGCACCCCGGCTGGCGTGGCGGAGCGGATCGCCGCCGACGTGGCCTCGGGCCGTGTGGACGGATATGTGCTGGTCCCGCACCTACAACCACACGGACTCGACACCTTTGTGGATCGGGTCATCCCCGAGCTGCAGGAGCGCGGCGTGTACCGCACCGAGTATCCGGAGGGCACCACCCTGCGCGACGTGTTAGACCTTCCCCGGTCCCCGCTGCTCACCCGGGACATTCGGGCGAACTAGCTGTGTACCGGCGATCGAAAGGAACCCCATGACCACACATGTCACCGCGGCCTCCGTCTCCACCGATAACCATCATGATCCCACGCCACCATCCGGGGAGGCCACTCCCCTCCGGGTGGTGCCGCTGCGGCATCCCTGGCGCTGGGTCTTCGGATTCCTGGTTGTCTTCGCTGTTGCGCAGCTGGTCTGGACGCTGTTCTCGAATCCGCGCTGGCGGTGGGATACCGTGGCCGACTATCTGTTCGCGCCCTCCATCATCAACGGCCTGTGGCTCACGCTCTGGCTGACCGCGGTTTCCGCGGTGCTGGGGTTTGTGCTGGGTGCGCTCCTCGCCCTCGCCAGGCTCTCGGCTTCCCCGCTGCTGCGGTCATTCGCCTGGGGTTTCATCTGGTTCTTTCGGTCCATACCGCTCGTTGTGCAACTCGTCATCTGGTACAACCTCGGGTACCTGTTCTCCACGATTGGGCTCGGGTGGCCCTTCACCTACGATTTCTGGATCGTCGAGTTTAATACCAATCAGCTCATCTCCGCCGGCGCGGCCGCCGTTCTCGGGCTCTCCCTGCATCAGGCCGCCTACTCGGCCGAGATCATTCGGGCCGGAATCCTCTCGGTGGATCGCGGGCAGTTCGAGGCGTCGGCCGCGCTTGGTCTCCCCCGGCACACCCGGTTCTTCCGCATCGTGTTGCCCCAGGCGGCCCCGGCGATCATCCCCAACGCGTTCAACGAGGTGATCGGGCTTCTCAAGGGGACCTCGGTTGTTTTTGTGCTGGCGATTCCCGAGCTGTTCTACACGGTCCAGGTCATCTATAACCGCAATCAGCTGGTGATCCCGCTGCTTTTGGTGGCGGTGATCTGGTACACGGTGTTCACCACGGCGCTGAGCCTGCTTCAGAATCTGATCGAGCGCCGCTTTGCCCGCGGTGCCCAGCGGGCCCTTCCGCCCACTCCCGGTGCCCGACTGTGGGCGGTGATTCGGCGACGCCCGAGTCGAGACGTCGACACCGCCACACACACGGGCAGCCCCTCGGGAGCCCGGGCATGAGCGCCGTGGTGCCGGCGGCGACCGATCGTCTGGGCCGGATTCGGATCGACGGCGTGAGTAAGTCATTTGGTACCCGCAGGGTTCTCGACGGGGTGTCCCTGACGGTCGAGCCCGGATCCGTGATCGCACTGGTGGGGCCCTCGGGCTCGGGCAAATCCACGCTGTTACGCGCGATCAACCACTTGGAAACCATCGATGCGGGCTCGATCACCATCGACGGAAACTATATTGGCTACACCCGTCACGGCGATCGGTTGTATGAGCTCCGTGAGAGCGAGGTGCTGCGGCGGCGCACCGCGGTGGGCATGGTGTTCCAGAACTTCCACCTGTTTCCGCACCTGACGGTGCTGGAGAATATCGTCATTGCGCCGCTGTCGCTGCGCCGCGCGGACCGACCGGCCGCCGAGGCGCGGGCGCGTGAACTGCTCGCCCGGGTGGGCCTGGCCGAGTACGCCGAGGCGTATCCGCGACGACTCTCCGGCGGCCAGCAGCAACGGGTTGCGATCGCCCGGGCCCTCGCACTCGAGCCTGCCGTCCTGCTCTTTGACGAGCCAACCAGCGCCCTGGACCCCGAGCTGGTCGGCGAGGTGCTCGCGGTTATCCGTGAACTCGCACACGGCGGTACCACCCTGATCATCGTTACCCATGAGATCGGGTTCGCCCGCGAGGTATCCGATCACGTGGTGTTCCTCGACCACGGGAGAATTCGCGAGCAGGGTCCGCCGGATGTTGTCCTGGTAAATCCGTCACATGCCCGTACCCGCGCATTCCTGCGCCACCCCACCGCCACCGAAACCCCCGAATCGGACCGTGAATCACCCGCCTCCCCCATCAACGCACCACAAGTATGAGGGAGAAGCATCATGAATATCCGCATCACACGGCGTCGCCGAGGCCTGATCCTCGGTGCCGCACTCACCGCACTGGGGCTCCTGCTCGCCGGATGCGCCGCCGAACCTCGGGCATCGGCACCCAGTACGGGCCCGTTTGATCTGACCACAAAAAACGTGCGGGACCGGCCCCGCATCGATCCGGTTCCCGAGGCGGTGGCCGCGCTCCAGGCCTCGGGATTCACCCCCGCAAAGTCCGGGACGCTGACCGTGGCCCATGCACCGTTCACACCCCCGATTCTGTTTCTCGCCGAGGACGACAACAAGACGATCCTGGGCAGCGACGCCGATTTTGCCCAGCTGATCGCCGATGGGCTCGGGCTCACCTACGCACCCAAATCGGTGTCCTGGGCCGACTGGCCACTCGGGGTGCAGTCGGGAAAATACGACATCGGAGCCTCAAACATCACCGTGACCGAGGAGCGAAAGGACCTCTTCGACTTCGCGACCTACCGGGATGACGTCGTCTCCTTTGCGGTCGCCAAGGACAGCGCCATCACCCGCATCAGTGAGGCCAAGGACGTCTCAGGAAAGAAGGTTGTGGTGGGCAGCGGAACCAATCAGGAAAAGGTGCTGCTGGGGTGGTTTGCCGCCAATGAGGCGGCCGGACTCCCGCCGGGCGAGGCCGTGTACTTTGACGATGTGGCGGCCGCCACCCTGGCCCTCACCTCGGGCCGGGTGGATGCCACCCTGGGCCCCAACGCAACCAATGCCTACCGTGCGGCAACCACCGGGGAAACCAAGCTGGTGGGAGCGATCAACGGCGGCTATCCCGCCAACGCCGAGATCGGTGCGGTCACCGCGCGCGGCAACGGCCTGGCGGAACCGATTCGGATCGTCCTCGACGCCCTAATTGCCGACGGCACCTACGCCCGGGTTCTCGCGCGCTGGTCGGTTGAGTCGGAGGGGTTGGAGCGCTCCCAGGTCAACCCGCCCGGCCTTCCGCGCGAATAGCACCAAGCGTGCATGTGGGCCCGGCACTGCGTTGAGTGCCGGGCCCACATGCCGGGGGAAACCGCTATTTCCCGGTGACGGCGTCGAAGCCGGGGCTCGTGGCCGGGTGCGGGTCCTCGCCATCCGGACGGGCGACGGGGATGCGGCTGCCGAGTACCTGGGCGACCACGTCGCGGGCGATCTGCTGGCCGGTCAGCCCGGCATCGGTGAGGATCTGCTCACGCGAGGCGTGATCGATAAACAGGTCGGGCAGACCCAGCTCGTCCACCGCGGTGTCCACTCCGGCCTCACGCAGACGCTGACGGATGCGGGTACCGATGCCGCCCACGCGCACGCCGTCCTCGAGCGTGATCACCAGGCGGTGGCGACGCGCCAACTCCACCACGTCTTCGTTCACCGGGACGACCCAGCGGGGGTCCACGACGGTCGCGCCGATGCCCTGCGCCCGCAGACGCTCGGCCACATCCAGCGCGATGGTAGCCATCGGGCCCACCGCGACGATCAGCACGTCCTCACGGTCGCCCTCGGCCAGGACATCCACCCCGCCGTCGGTGCGACGCAGCGCGGCGATCTCCTCGGGTGCCGATCCCTTGGGGAACCGGATTACGGTCGGGGCGTCATCCACGGCCACGGCCTCGGACAGTTCCTCCCGCACCCGGATCGCGTCACGCGGGGCGGCGATGCGGATACCCGGGACAACCTGCAGGATCGAGAGATCCCACATGCCGTGGTGAGAGGGGCCGTCGGGGCCGGTCACTCCGGCGCGGTCGAGCACAAACGTGACGCCGGCCTTGTGCAGGGCCACATCCATCAGGATCTGGTCGAACGCACGGTTTACAAAGGTCGCATACATCGCCACCACCGGGTGCAGACCCGCATAGGCGAGGCCGGCCGCGGAGGTCACCGCGTGCTGCTCGGCGATGCCCACATCGTGGACCCGGGTGGGGAAGCGCTCGGCGAAGGCGTGCAGACCGGTGGGACGCAGCATCGCGGCGGTGATTGCCACGACCTTCTTATTCCGGGTTCCCTCGGTCAGCAGGGCGTCGCTAAAGACGCCCGTCCAGCTCTGCTGTGAACTGGTGCTCAGCGCACGGCCGGTCACGGGATCGATCTTGCCCACCGCGTGGAACTGATCGTCCTGATCGTCGCGGGCGGGCTGGTATCCGCGGCCCTTCTCGGTGATTGCGTGCACGATGACCGGGGCACCGTAGTTCTTGGCCTGGGTCAGCGCCTCCTCCATCGCGTGGAGGTCGTGTCCGTCGATCGGGCCGATGTACTTAATGTCGAGGTTCGAGTAGAGGGCCTCGTTGTTGCTGGCGCGGGACAGGAACCCGTGGGTGCCACCGCGGACGCCGCGGTAGAGGGCGCGGCCGGGAGCACCAAGCTTGGCAAAGAACTGCTCACTGCTGCGTCGCAGCGAACGGTAGGACTTCCGGGTGCGGACATCGTTAAGGTAGCGTGCCATGCCGCCGATGGTCGGCGCGTAGGAACGGCCGTTATCGTTGACCACGATGACCATGCGACGAGCATTGTCGTCGGTCATGTTGTTGAGCGCTTCCCAGGTCATGCCGCCGGTCAGCGAGCCGTCGCCCACCACCGCGACAACCGCGCGATCGGACTGTCCGGTCATCGCAAATCCCCGGGAGATTCCGTCGGCCCAGCTCAGGGAGCTGGAGGCGTGTGAGGACTCCACGATGTCGTGGTCGGATTCGCTGCGCTGCGGGTATCCGGCCAATCCCCCACGCTCACGCAGGTGGCTAAAGTCCTGGCGGCCGGTCAGCAGCTTGTGCACGTAGGACTGGTGTCCGGTATCAAACACGATGGGATCGTTCGGAGAGTCAAAGACCCGGTGAATCGCCAGGGTCAGCTCCACCACCCCGAGGTTCGGTCCCAGGTGTCCCCCGGTGAGCGCAACCTTATTGATCAGGAACTCGCGGATTTCCAGGGCCAGCACCTTGAGCTGCGACTCGGTCAAACCATCCAGATCACGGGGGGATGAAATCTTCTCAAGAATCGACATGGGTACTCCTTCGCTGTCTGCCTGCGCGGGGGCGCGGACTCGTGGATCGGACAGCGTCCGAGGCACAGGGATAGTTTAGGTGATCCGAGCACATATTGGGTGTGAGCCGCGCGCCGGACAAACCAAAGCCGGCCCCGGAAGTTTCCTTCCGGGGCCGGACTTTCGTGGTTACGGACTAGCCAACGAGGCTGCGCAGCACGTACTGCAGGATTCCACCGTTGCGGTAGTAGTCGGCCTCACCGGGGGTGTCGATACGAACCACGGCGTCGAACTCGACCACGGCCTTGCCCGGAGCGGAGAACTCGCTCGGGACGGCGGTCACGCGGACGGTCTTCGGGGTTGTGCCGTTGTTGAGCTCCTCGATACCGGCGATCGAGACGATTTCGGTACCGTCGAGGCCCAGCGACTCGGCACTCTCGCCGGCCGGGAACTGCAGCGGAACAACACCCATACCGATCAGGTTCGAACGGTGGATCCGCTCGAAGCTCTCGGTGATGACGGCCCTCACGCCGAGCAGCGAGGTGCCCTTGGCGGCCCAGTCGCGGCTGGATCCCGAACCGTACTCCTTGCCACCGAAGATCACCAGCGGGGTGCCGGCGGCCTGGTAGTTCTGCGAGGCGTCGTAGATGAAGGACTGCGGGCCACCCTCCTGGGTGAAGTCGCGGGTGTAGCCACCCTCGACGTCGTTCAGCAGCTGGTTGCGCAGACGGATGTTCGCGAAGGTACCGCGAATCATGACCTCGTGGTTTCCACGACGCGAACCGTAGGAGTTGAAGTTTCCACGCGAGACGCCGTGCTCGGTCAGGTAGCGACCGGCCGGGGTGTCGGCCTTGATGGCACCGGCGGGGCTGATGTGGTCGGTGGTGACCGAGTCGCCCAGCTTAGCCAGCACGCGAGCACCCACGATGTCGGACACCGGGGTGGTCTCCATGGTCATGCCCTCGAAGTACGGGGGGCGACGCACGTAGGTGGACTCATCGTCCCACTCGAAGGTCGCGCCATCCGGGGTGGGCAGCGAACGCCAGCGCTCGTCACCCTCGAATACGCTCGAGTACTGCTTGTCGAACATCGCGGTGTCGATCGACTCGTCGATGACCTTCTGGACCTCCTCGGCGGCGGGCCAGATGTCCTTGAGGAACACCGGGTTGCCGTTGAGGTCGTCGCCCAGGGAGTCGTTTTCGAAGTCGAAGCTCATCGAACCGGCCAGGGCGTAGGCGATGACCAGCGGCGGGGAGGCCAGGTAGTTCATCTTCACGTCGGGGTTGATGCGACCCTCGAAGTTACGGTTACCCGAGAGCACGGCGGTGACCGCGAGGTCGTTCTGGTTGACGCCGGCCGAGATCTCCTCGAGCAGCGGACCGGAGTTACCGATGCAGGTGGTGCAGCCGTAGCCGACCAGGTAGAAGCCGAGGTCCTCGAGGGACTCGGTCAGACCGGCCTTGTCGTAGTAGTCGGTGACAACCTTCGAGCCCGGTGCCAGGGTGGTCTTGACCCACGGCTTGGCCTTGAGGCCCAGCTTGCTGGCGTTGCGGGCCAGGAGCCCGGCGGCCATCATGACCGAGGGGTTCGAGGTGTTGGTGCACGAGGTGATCGCGGCAATCGCGACGGCGCCGTGGTCGATCGTGAAGGACTCACCGTCGGCGAGGGTCACGGTGGTCGGCTTGGACGCGGCGGCCGGGGCCGGGCTGGTCAGCGCGGTGGCGAGCAGTTCGTCGGTGCTGAGCTCGGCCGGCTGTGCGTACACGGGCAGGTCGTTCTCGAACTGCGACTTGGCGGCCGAGAGCTCGATGCGGTCCTGGGGACGCTTCGGACCGGCGATCGAGGGCACCACGGTGGCCAGGTCGAGCTCCATGTACTCGGAGTACACGGGCTCGTGGTCGGCGTTGTGCCACAGACCCTGGATCTTCGAGTAGGCCTCGACCAGCGCAACCTGCTCCTCGCTGCGGCCGGTGAGGCGCAGGTAGTCGAGGGTCACGTCATCGATCGGGAAGACCGCGGCGGTCGAGCCGAACTCGGGGCTCATGTTACCGATGGTCGCGCGGTTAGCCAGCGGAACCTGGGCCACCGAGGGGCCGTAGAACTCCACGAACTTACCCACGACACCCTGCTTGCGCAGCATCTCGGTGATGGTGAGCACCACGTCGGTGGCGGTCACGCCGGCGGGGATCGCGCCGTTGAGCTTGAATCCGACCACCTTGGGGATCAGCATCGACACGGGCTGGCCGAGCATCGCGGCCTCGGCCTCGATGCCACCCACACCCCAGCCGAGCACACCCAGGCCGTTGACCATGGTCGTGTGCGAGTCGGTACCCACACAGGAGTCCGGGTAGGCCTGGAGGGCGCCGCCGACCTCGCGGGTCATGGTGACGCGGGCCAGGTGCTCGATGTTGACCTGGTGCACGATTCCGGTGCCCGGGGGCACCACCTTGAAGTCGTTGAATGCGGTCTGGCCCCAGCGCAGGAACTGGTAGCGCTCACCGTTGCGCTCGTACTCGATCTCCACGTTGCGCTCGAAGGCGTCGGACTGACCGAAGAGGTCGGCAATGACGGAGTGGTCGATGACCATCTCTGCCGGTGCCAGCGGGTTGATCTTAGTGGGGTCGCCGCCGAGGGCGGAGACGGCCTCGCGCATGGTGGCGAGGTCCACGATGCAGGGAACACCGGTGAAGTCCTGCATGACCACGCGGGCCGGGCTGAACTGGATCTCGGTGTTGGGCTCCTCGGTGGGGTTCCACGAACCGAGGGCTTCGATCTGGGCCTTGGTGACGTTGGCACCATCTTCGGTGCGCAGCAGGTTCTCCAGGAGGACCTTCAGACCAAACGGGAGCTTCTCATGTCCCGGGACGGTGTCGAGGCGGAAAATCTGGTAGTCGGTTCCCCCGACGGTCAGATTCTGCTTCGCACCAAAGCTATTGACGGTAGACACTACGCGTTCTCCTCTGGCTAGACAGGCGCGCCCGCACCTGCGTTCAAGGACCCTCCTCCCCTGCCGCAACAGCGGGGAACTCGGTGCCTTGGTTCGCATGTTCGCTACGTCGCGACTAAGGCTGTCCTTATTTATCTTGATGTCGAGATAATTCTATCAGTATTCCGACGCGGTGTCGCTCACATCCGTGCGTGGCGTGTGGGTAAACGACCGCGACCCCCGCCCGTTTCCGGGTGGGGGTCGCAGAGGAGTTCACGAGTGTTCTAGGAACGTTTATCCGCCGTTTCGCCGCGGCGATACACCGAGCGGACGATCAGCCAGGTCAAAACCAGGACCGGGGCGTAGAGCGGCAGGCCCATCGCGATCCGGGTCAGACCCAGCGCCGCGACGTTTCCGGAGAAGTAGAAGGGCAGCTGGACCGCGAGGCGGGCCACAAACATGCCCACCCAGGCCAGGGTCAGCCAGGTGAACACGCGCCGCTTAAAGCGGTCGTGACGCCAGGCCACGCCGTCGCCCATCAGGTATCCGGCCAGCACACCGATCAGCGGCCAACGGACGGCGATCGAGATCAGCAGACCGAGGGCATACCCGGAGTTCACGTAGAACCCCAGTACAAAGTTGTCTTCGGCGCGGCCGGTGGTGAGCGCCAGGACGGCCGAGGCCACCACGCCCACCAGGCCACCGATCGCGGCGGTGACCGAGGACTTGCCGATCAGCCGCGCCAGGGTCGCCACCACGGCGATCCCCACCGCGAGCCCGGCGGCCCAGGGCAGGCTCTGGGTCAGCGTAAAAACGATGACAAAGAGCAGGCCCGGAACCACGGCCTCGATGATGCCACGGACGCCACCGATCGCACCCAACAGGGCGGTCCCGGTGTTACTGCCACCGGAGGCCAGTGCGCCCAGTGACGAGCGCGCCGCCACCTGGGCCAGCGTCTCACTGAGCTTGGGCGAGATTTCCTCGCCGTCCGTGGGTTCCGGCGGGGTGGTGGCGGGCTGGTGTGCCCCTGACTGTTGTGACTCCGGCGGGGTGGTCGAGTCGGGCGAGGTCATGCCCTACTCGGTTCCCGGGGCCACCGGCATCTTCAGCGCGAGCAGGTCGCGCGGAGGCATCGGGGTGTTGCCGCGGACAACCACGACGCTACGGAACAGGTCATCGATGGCTTCAATGGCCTCGGTGTTGCCCTCCTCGGCACCGGCACCGGCCACAACGCCGCGCAGGAACCAGCGGGGGCCATCCACACCGATGAAGCGGGCCGCGCGTGCGCCGCCCGGGTTCTCGGGGGTGGTCTCGCCCGGCAGGGTCGCAAACAGCTCCGGGCCGAGAATGGTCTCGACCTCGCGAACCTTGCCGCCCTGACCGTTGATCCCCACGGTGATCTGCTCACGGGTCTCGTGCCAGAGGCCCGAGCTGCGCGGCGCGGCAAATGCCTGCACCTGCAGGGTCGAACCGGCATAGTCGAGGCCCACGGCGATGATGCGCTGGGTGGATTCCTCCACCTCGAGGCGCAGGTTCAGACCCTCACGCGGGAGGATCTTGACGCCGCCCAGGTCGATGTAGGGACGAACCGGGTTCGCCTCGCTCTCGTCGTACGGGCCACCCTCCACGCGGTCGGCCGGGGCCGACTTCGCATCGATGGGCTCGGCGACGCTCTCGGCGGCGGTGTCCTCTGCATCCA
Source organism: Mycetocola sp. BIGb0189 (assembly GCF_024810155.1). Lineage (NCBI taxonomy): Bacteria > Bacillati > Actinomycetota > Actinomycetes > Micrococcales > Microbacteriaceae > Mycetocola > Mycetocola sp. BIGb0189. Next base: position 383,507 of record NZ_JANUED010000003.1, on the reverse strand, counting down.
CAACGTCCACCGCGTCGGTGGCGGGGGCGGTGCTGTTCTTTTTCCTAATCATGCCTGTGCTCCTGTCTGAGGACGACCATACCCGGTCGAACCGAATCCTGTCTCACCGCGTTCGCTTTCAGGTAACACATCTACCGGAATGAAGCGTGCCTGGGTGACCGGCATGATGATGATCTGTGCAATCCGATCCCCCACCGCAATCTCATACGGGGTCGAGGAATCGGTGTTCAGCAGGATGACCTTGATCTCGCCGCGATAGCCGGCGTCGATGGTGCCCGGGGAGTTCACCACGGTGATCCCGTGCTTGGCGGCCAATCCGCTGCGCGGAACCACAAACGCGGCATGCCCATCGGGCAGCGCGATCGAGACACCGGTACCCACCAGGGCACGCTGGCCCGGGGCGAGGGTGACAGCCTCGGCGGCCATCAGGTCGGCACCCGCATCGCCCGGTTGCGCATAGCGCGGGGCTTCTCGGGCGATAATAGGGATATCAACACTTTCGGTCACAGATCGAGGGTAATGCACATCGATGAATGATTGAGACATGACCCAGTATCACGAACGACTTTTCCCTTCCGTAATGGTGTTTGTCGCCACCGCCCTGGTGATCCCCGCGAGCATTCTGGTGTTCTTCCCGATCTCACTGACAGTGGGATACGTGGTGGCCGCGGTGCTGTATCTGGGCTCGGTTGCCCTGTTTTTGACGATGGCCCCCACGGTGTCGATCAACGACGGGGTACTGCGGGCCGGACGCGCCCGTATCCCGGTGACCGAACTGGGCACCCCCGAGGCCTTCACCGGTGAGGCCGCGCGTGCCGAGCGCGGCGTGAACCTGCACGCTCGGGCCTACCTGCTGCTCAATGCGTGGGCGCAGCAGGCGGTGAAGGTCCCGGTCACCGATGAACAGGACCCCACCCCGTACTGGCTGATCTCGACCCGCCGCGCGGGGGAACTGGCCGCGGCGATCGAGGCCGCCCGCCGGGAACAGGTCGAAGCCGCCTAGTCTTCGTCGCCGACACGGCGCATGTTCGCCCGTCGCGAAACCGACGGGACAGCACCCACATACGCCCTCCGGGGGCGGATGCTTCCCGCCGCCGCACGGTCCCGCGCGAAGCCGGCACCGGGCACACAAAAGGCCCTCACGATTTTCATCGTGAGGGCCTTTTGACACTGTGTTGTTAGAGCCTAGGCGGCGCACTCCACACAAACCGGGCCGAGCTTGGTCTCGTGGTCGATCTGGGAGCGGAACTTCACCAGGAAGCAGCTCACACAGGTGAATTCGTCCGCCTGCGGGGGCAGAACGACCACGTCGAGGTCGAGGTCCGAGAGGTCGGCACCGGGCAGCTCGAAGCCACCGGGGTTGTCCGCATCCTCGTCACCTACAGCGCCCGAGAGTTTGTCCGGCACGCGCTCCTTAAGCGCTTCGATCGATTCGGAATCGTCGTCGCTTTTGCGAGGTGCGTCGTAATCCGTTGCCATGTTTTTCCACTTCTCTTCGCCTTTACCGATCTGAATCGGCGGCCATAGTTTGCAACATTCCGCGCTCAATAGCAAACCGAGCGACGTTTTTTCCCAGCGTTTTGTCGGGAACACACGCCGCGCCCGCGCGATTACGCGTTTCACCCGGCATTCATGGCACCATTGTTCACAGGATTTATGACGCCGAAAGAGGCAGGGCACATGCAGGAATTGAAGGTTGTTGGCATCGAGGATGGGGCCCTCATCGCTGCTGCGGAAAATGGGGACCGCTTCAAACTGGAAATCGATGAGGTGCTGCAGTCGCAGCTCCGTCGGATGAAGTCGCCGCTTGCGGCGACCCCGAAGATTAGGCCGCGCGAGGTTCAGGCACACATCCGTGCCGGACTCTCCGCCGAGGAGATTGCCGAACTGACCGGCGCCGATGCCGACTATGTTCGCCGCTTCGAAGGTCCGATCCTGGCCGAGCGCGAACACATGGTCGCCGCGGCACTCAGCGTGCCCGTGGTGGCCGCCTCCGTGCCCGGAACCGAGGAGGGTGAGGCCAACTTCGGTTCGGCCATCCGTGCCCGCCTGGAGTCCCTCGAGGCCGAGGGAGAGCGCTGGACCAGCTGGAAGGACGAGGAGGAGGGCTGGATCGTGAAGCTGTCCTTCACCGCGGCCCGCGTCGAACACGATGCCCGCTGGACCTTCGATCCCAAGCGCCACGTCCTGAGCCCGCACAACAGCGAGGCCGTGACCCTCTCCAAGCAGGGCGAGATTGCCGCCCCCCTGATCCCTCGCCTGCGCGCCGTGGAGCCCACCGTGGATCCCAGCGAGGCACGGTTCAGTACCGATGCGTTTGAGACCGGGGTCATCGCCCCGCTCACCCCGGCGGCCCCGACCGAGGCCCCCACCGAGTCGGTTGCCAGCCTGATGGGACAGCGCCGGGTTGAGCCCGCCCACGCGGTGGAGTCACACCGTCGCGGACCCAACGCCGCCGCCGATGCCGCAATCAACCGCGCCGAGGATCGTGGCGACGAGGGTAACCAGCACACCGCCGATCTGCTCCAGGCGCTGCGCAAGCGCCGTGGAGAGCGCGAGAACCGTGCCGAGCGGGAATCGCGTCTGGAACACGACCAGCGCCAGGTGGAGCCCGCCGCGGACGCCGACACCGGGTTTGGTCTGCGTCCGGTAGACGTGCCGCTGGAAAACTTCGAAACCCTGACCGGCGAGGTCCCGGTTCAGTCCGAGGCATCCACCGAGGACACGCGCCGTGGTACGGACGCCGGAACGTTCGACCACACCGCATCCACCCCGAGCATCGAGCAGGCACCCGCCTCCCACACCGCACAGGTTGATAACTCGACCGGAGCCATCCGTAACCGCCGCGGACGCAAGGCCATGCCGTCCTGGGATGAGATCGTCTTCGGGGCACGCACCGAGGAGGACTAGCCACCCAGACCACAAAGCGGGCGGTCACGTATGTACGTGGCCGCCCGCTTGTGGCTAGGCCGACTCGCGAATGATCAGCTCGGCCGACACGATGGTTTCCACCTCCGGGGACTCCCCCGCCAGAATTTCCAACAGACGCTGGGCGATCAGTTCCCCCTGAAGGCCCGAGGGCTGACGCACGGTGGTCAGCGCGGGGCTCACCTCGGTGGCCACCGAGGAGTCGTCAAATCCGACCAGGGGAAGATCCTCGGGCACCATGATGCCCGCGCTAGTCAGCGTGCGGAGGGCTCCGCGCGCCATCAGGTCACTGGCCACAAAGAGCCCGTCGATCCCGCCACGCTGCAGGAGCCGTTCCATCGCCAGTTCCCCGCTGTGCTCGGAGAAGTCGCCGAGCTCCACCAGGTTGTCCGGCAGGTTCGCCGCGCGCAGGGCCTCCTGAAAACCGGTCAGCCGGTCGCGGCCCGCGGGCATGTCCTGCGGACCGGTGATCGTGGCAATGCGCCGCGCCCCACGCTCGATCAGGTAGCGGGTGGCCATGCGTGCGCCCTCGGCGTTATCGATGTCCACAAAATAGTCGCCCACAGTGCCGCGCATCCGATTGGGACGTCCACCAAACACGACGGGAAGGGCATCGGCGATGCGGTCCACGAAGCGGTCCCGCGCGTGATGGGAGATCACGATCGCCCCATCCACATTGCCGCCGCGCAGATAGGCGGTGGTCTTGTCGCCATCATCATCGGTGGCGATAAAGATGTTGAGTACGTAGTCGGACTGGCTGAGGCGGCGGTGCACCCCGGAGACCACGGTGGCAAAGAACGGATCGCCGAAAAAGCGGCTGGTGTCCTCGGGGACCACCAGCGCGATGGCCTTGGTCTGGCGCCGAACCAGGCTGCGCGCAGCCTGGTTCGGCACATAGGAAAGCTCGGCGATCGCACGTTCTACGGCCTCGCGAGCGGCCGGACTCACCGCCTGGGCACCGTTAACCACACGGGAAACGGTGGAACGAGAAACGCCCGACAGGGCGGCGACCGCCTCGAGTGTGACCGGGGGTTGTGCGGGGCCCACTCGGCGCCTCCTTGACTAGTGCGTGTGCAGGTACAGCGGCACACCCGTGTACGTCGGAACGGACAGGGTCCGGTTCCGAATGATCCGATGATACTCCATGGCACTGTCCTTGAGCGTGCGCTGCTGAGTGTCGTAATCCACGCGCACGATACCGAAACGCTTCCGATATCCCCAGGCCCACTCATAGTTGTCCATCAGGGACCAGTAGAAGTATCCACGCACGTCCACTCCGGCCTCGGCCGCGTCCAGCACGGCACCCAGATGCGATCGCAAGAACGCGGTCCGCTCCACATCGTGCACACGCTCCTGAGCGTCCTCGATCACCACCTCGTCATCGTAGGCGGCACCGTTTTCGGTGACAAACAGGACGGTGTCGGTGGGCCGCGCATACTCCTCCCACACCCGGGTGAGCACGCGGGTCAGGCCCTCGGGCTGAACCTCCCACCCCTGTCCGGTGCGGGCCAGGCCTCGCTCGTGCGGGTGGATGTCGGCCGGGGCCGGCCAGGGGGCACGAATCGCGCGATCGGTGGGCGCCTCAAGCTCGATCGGGGGGACCGCCGGGGCGGTACCCGACACAAACTCGCCCTGATAGTAGTTCACGCCCAGGGTGTCGATCGGCGTCGAAATCACATCGAGGTCACCCTCGTGCACCGCCGCCTCCAGGCGCTTCAGAGCCAGCGGTTCCTCGGTTCGGATATCGGACAGGATATCTGCCGGGTAGACGCCGCGGAACACCGGATCCAGGAACCAACGGTTGAACTGCCCGTCGAGTTTGCGGGCGGCCTTTTGGTCGCGTGCATCGTGCGGGTCCACCGGGTCGGCCACCGTCAGGTTGAGGGTGATCCCCAGGTTCAGCGACTCATCACGCGCGCGCAGCTCGCGCACCACCTGCCCGTGTCCGAGCAGCAGGTGGTGCGCGGCGAGCAGTCCCTCACCGGCGTCCTGGTGTCCGGGGGCGTGTGCGCCGGCGATGTGGCTGAGGAACGAGGAGCACCAGGGCTCGTTCAGGGTCGCCCAGTTGGTAACCCGGTCCCCCAGCGCATCGTGGACCGAGAGCGCGTACTCGGTGAACAGATCGGCGGATTCGCGAATCGTCCAGCCACCGCGCTCCTGGAGGGCCTGAGGCATGTCCCAGTGATACAGGGTCAGCCAGGGCATGATGCCAGCCTCCAGGAGCTCATCCACCAGACGACTGTAGAAGTCGATCCCCGCCGGATTGACGGCACCCGCATCCGGCCGCACCCGCGACCAGGACGTCGAGAAGCGGTAGGACTCCAGGCCGAGCCCCTTCATCAGCGCCACATCCTCGCGATAGCGGTGGTAGTGGTCGCAGGCCACATCGCCATTATCGGCGTTGATGACGGCACCCGGCACCCGGGCAAACTCATCCCAGATCGACGCGGTGCGTCCATCTTCAAAGGCGGCACCCTCGATCTGGTATGCGGCCGTGGCCGCACCAAAAACGAAGTCCCGAGGGAAGGAGCGTGGTGATGACATGGTGATCTCTTTCTTGAGAAACGAACTAACCCTTGACCGCTCCTGCCATGATCCCACTCACCAGCTGCTTGCCGGTGAAGACAAACAGGACAAGCAGCGGAATCGTGGACAGTAGCACTCCGGCCAGCACGATCGAATAGTCCACAAAGTGGTTCGACTGCAGCAGCGAGAGGGCCACCGGAAGGGTCGGGTTTTGACGATCCAGCACGATAAACGGCCAGAAAAAATTGTTCCAGGAGGAAATGAAGGTAAACAGCGCCAGCATCGCCGCCGCCGGACGGGCGGCGGGCAGCCCCACGGTCAGGAAGGTGCGGAAGGAGCTGGCGCCATCCACCCGGGCGGCCTCCAGGAGCTCATCGGGTACCGCCTGACGCAGGTACTGGGTCATCCAGAACACCCCAAACGCGCTGGTCAGCGCGGGCACGATAATCGCCCCGATGGTGCCGGTCCAGCCCAGGTCCGAGAACAGGATGTACAGCGGAACCACACCCAGCTGGGTCGGCACGGCCATGGTCGCGATCACAAAGATCAGCAGCACATTGCCGCCGCGGAACTTGAGTTTGGCAAAGGCCCAGCCGGCCAGCGTGGAGAAGAACACCACCGAGAGCGCGATCAGTGCCGAGCTGTAGAAGGAGTTCCAGAGTGCCAGCCAGAAGTTCACCGCCGGGTCGTTGATCACCGTGAGGGCGTTGTCAATGAAGTTTCCGCCGGGAATCCAGGAGGGGTTACGAATGGTCTGAGCATCCCCCGAACCGATCAGGAACGACCACCAGAACGGGAACAGGCTCCCGGCAATCATCGCCCCGAGAATCCCGTAGACGATCCAGCCGGGACGGGAGCCGCGCACGGTTCGGCGGCGGCGCGGCGCGGGGGCCGGGGTCGCGCGAGACGGCGACAGGGTGGGTGCGCTCATCGCGATACCTCCTGAGATTTCGAACTGGATACTGCCGAGGCGGACACGGAGGCCCGGTCGCGTGCGGCGATACGGCGCTCGCGCCGGGTGGGCGGACGGTGCCCACCCTCGTCCCGAACCAGATTGCGGGTGACAAACAGGTTGATCACACCGATCAGCAGAATGATGATGAACAGGATCCAGGCCAGCGCCGCGGCACGACCGAAGTTCCACTCCCCCCAGCCGGTGTTGTAGAGGTAGAGCGAGATGGTCAGCCACTGGCTGTTGGGTCCTCCGGTGCCGGGCCGGTCATACATGCGCGGCTCGTCGAAGATCTGCAGACCACCAATAGTCGAGGTGATGATCACAAAGATCAGCGTGGGCTTGAGGCTCGGCAGGGTGATCGAGAAGAACTGGCGGATGGGGCCGGCACCGTCCACGGTGGCTGCCTCGTAGTAGTCCCGGGAGACCGCCTGCATCGCGGCCAGCAGAATCAGGATGTTATAACCGGTCCAGCGGAAGTTCACCATCGTGGCGATGGCGACGTGGCTGAAGAAGGCGTTGGAGTGCCAGGGAATCGGCTCCAGGCCGATCGTCTGGATCAGGGTGTTGATGATGCCGTAGCGGTCACCAAACATGTTGCTGAAAATCAGGGCCACGGCCACCGGGGCCATCACGTAGGGCACCAGCACACCCATCCGCCAGAAAGTCTTGGCACGGATGTTTTTGTCCAGCAGTGAGGCGATGAACACGGCCACGATCAGCTGCGGAACGCTGGAGAGCAGGAAGATGCTGAACGTGTTGCGCAGGGCCAGCCAGAACTTGGGCTGGCCGAGGACGTAGGCGTACTGCTCAAACCCGATGAACTCACCGGTGCCGCGCACCAGGTCCCACTCCATGAAGGAGATGACCGCGGTGAAGGCGATCGGAAAGAGTCCCACGACCGCGAACAGGATGAAAAACGGGGAGATGTAGAGGTAGGGGGAAAGCTTAAGATCCCAGCGGGACAGGCCGCCGCCGAAACCCACGCGGCGGGTAGCACGGGGGCGGGATCGGGCGCCGCCGGGCGCGGTGGTGGAAGAGGACACGATGCTCCTAGACAGAACGTTTGACGGGGAAAGAGGGTGGGGCGGCTGTGTCGCCGCCCCACCCGGGTACCTCGTTACTTAATGGCCTTGACCTCGGAAACCCACTGCTTCCAGGAGGTGTCCGCGTCCTGCGTACCCTCCTCGACGCGGGTGAGCGCCTTCTGCATCGCATCGTTGATCTGGAAGTACTTCTCGCCCTTGAACGGAGACACGGTGACCGCCTGAGCACGCTCGGAGAAGATCGACCCGATCGGGGCAGTGTTGAAGTACTCGTTGGTGGCCTCAAGCAGGGTCGCGTTGGTGAGGGCCTCGTTCTGGCTCGGGAAGTTGCCGGAGTTGCTAAACGCCTTGATCTGCTGCTCGGGCGCGGTCAGCCAGTCGGCGAGCTCCTGGGCGGCCTCGACGTTCTTGCCCTTGGCGGGGACGGTCAGGTAGGAACCTCCCCAGTTTCCACCGCCACCGGGGAAGACGTTGGCGATGTCCCAGCCGGTCACGTTCTTGGCGTTACCCTCGATCACACCGAGCATCCATCCGGGGCACAGCATGGTGGCGAAGGCACCGTCGGCGAGGCCGGCGTTCCAGTCATCGGACCACTGGCCGAGCTTTGCGGACTGGGTCTTGCTGGCCGCGAGTACCTCGTCGTAAATCTTGCGTACGTCGGGGTTATCGGTCGCGGTGACGTCGCCGGTCTTGGGGTTCTCATAGGCCGCCTCGACCTGGTTGATCATGCCCTGGTAGGTGCCGCCGGCGGAGTCGAAGAACGGCTTGCCGGTCTTGGTGGTGTACTCGTTACCCACCTCGAAGTACTTGTCCCAACCGCCGGTCAGCAGCGCGGTGACCTCGGCACGGTCGGTGGGCAGCCCTGCCTCGGCAAACAGGTCGCCGCGGTAGCAGATGGCCTCGGGGCCGATGTCGGTGCCGTATCCGATCAGGTTCTTGTCGGAGTCGGTGGCGGCGTTGACCTTCCAGTCCAGCCAGCGATCGTGCAGCTTCGCGGGCACCGGGGCCAGCATGTCCGAGTACTTCATTACCTCGGGCAGCCAGTCCACCTCGATTGCCTCGATGTCCGCCAGACCGGACTTGCCGAGCTTCTGGAAGTAGTTTGCTCGGGCGTCGTTGCTGGTCGCCGCCCGGTTGTGCACTACCGTGACGTTCGGGTGGGCATCGCTGTACTCCTTGAGCAGCGCATCGGTGTAGCCAAAGTCGTTAAACGTGGCCACGGTCAGGGTAATCTTGCCATCCCCCGATCCCGCCTCGCCGCCGTCGCTCGCGCAGCCGGCCAGGACCAGTGCGGCGGCGGATACCAGCGCAACGGCGCCCGCACTCTTGCGGAAAGCACTCTTGTTCACAATCACTCCTTCGTGGTGGTGGGGTGAGCTTCATCGCTCTGGATTGAGACGCTGTGAGAGCGCTCCCAATCGGTGTCCCCGATCCTATGAGAGCGCTCCCAACTAAGTCAACTCGGGGCCGACGGCCCTCCCGATTTTGGATGGCTTTACCCCCTCCCCGAGCGTCTATTTTGGGCCGATTAATCGACTCAAAAACGAGCCACCTCGACGCCTACCTCGGTGCCTTCAGCCGAGGGAGGCCATCCGGCATTTTCGCCAAATTGGGCAGTTTGTAAACCGGGATGAATATACGGAAATAGCCCGATATTCCGCGAAATTCCGGGGTTTTCGAATCGGGTAGAAATTTACTTGTTGACAGGTAAGTAAGTAAATCGCTAGCCTGCACCTGTCGACGCCGAAGTCGATGAAACGCCCCTCACATTTGTTCAAGGGAGAACACATGCGATCCAAATTATTGCGTGAAAAAAATGGGCCAAATTTAGCCGTGTCGGCCGCCGCGATTCTTGCGTTGGCAGCGGCCGGAACGATTGTCTCGGCACCCGCCGCGCACGGTGCCGATCCACTCTTTGGTCCCAACGTCACGATCTTTGACGAAAACTGGAGTGTGGACGCGATCAATTCCGCTCTTCAGGCCGCCTCCCACGAGGGAGAATTTAGTCTCAAGCGCCACCAGTTCTTCTTCGCCCCCGGCACCTACGGCACGCCTCCGGCACAGGGACAGACGCCCGCGCCGGGGACCATCATTAACTCGGACCTGGGCTACTACCAGTCGGTGTCGGGCCTCGGGGCATCCCCCGATGATGTGCTCATCAACGGGGCGATTCACGTCGAGCCCGAGCGTACCTGTGAGCCCAATCCCTGGGACTGCCAGCAGCCCGGATCGCTCACCCGCTTCTGGCGCTCAATGAGTAACCTGGCCTTCAATCCGTTCCAGCAGCCCGTTGGTGTGGACGCCCAGCGTCCGACCCCCAGCGGTATCACCGATGAGAACACGATGCGGTTCGCGGTATCCCAGGCAGCCCCACTGCGCCGCATCCACGTCAAGGGTGATCTGACGGTCTTCGGCCGATTTGGCGAGTATGCCAGCGGTGGATACCTGGCTGACAGCAGGGTCGACGGTACGATCTCCACCGGTTCCCAGCAGCAGTGGTTCACCCGGAACTCCGAGGTGGGTAGCTGGGACGGCGGCGTCTGGAACAACGTCTTCTCCGGGGTCACCAACGCTCCGGCCACCGACTTCGGCCAGCCCCGCGCCGGCGGCGTCGGCGTGACCACCAACGTCGATAAGACCCCGGTGTCCCGCGAGATTCCGTTCCTGTACAAGGACGGCAACAACTTCAAGGTCTTTGTCCCCAAGGCACACACGAACTCCACCGGCACCAACTGGTCCACCGACGCCTCGGCCGGACAGTCCCTGCCGATTAGCGACTTCTACATTGCCAAGGCCGGCGACACCGCAGCATCTATTAACGCGGCCCTCGCCTCCGGTAAAAACCTCCTGCTGACCCCCGAGGTGTACTACCTGAACGCCCCGATCAAGGTCACCCGGGCCAACACCGTGGTCCTGGGTCTCGGCTACGCATCGCTGGTACCGAACAACGGCACCGCGGCCATCGAGATTGCCGACGTCCCCGGCGTGAAGCTTGCGGGAATCACCGTGGACGCACACACCAAGAATTCCGACGTGCTGGTTCAGGTGGGCCCCCGGGGTGCCACCGCCGCCGATGTGGCGAACCCCACCACGCTGTCCGACGTCTTCATCCGCGTGGGTGGACCCTGGGCCGGAAACGCGACCACCTCGATCGAGGTCAACACCCCGAACACCCTCCTCGACCACATCTGGGCCTGGCGCGCCGACCACGGCGACGGCGTGGACTGGCACACCAACGTGGGCGACCACGGCGTGGTGGTCAATGCGGACAACGTGACCGCGACCGGTCTGTTTGTGGAGCACTATGGCAAGAACCAGGTGATCTGGAACGGCAACAACGGCCGCACCATCTTCTACCAGAGTGAACTTCCCTACGACCCGCCCACCCAGGCCGACTACATGGACGGCACCCGGCTGGGATACTCCTCCTACCGGGTGGCCGACACGGTAACCAGCCACCTGGCGCAGGGTATGGGTGTGTACTCGTTCTTCGATGACACCCGGAACAACGGCAACCACGTGTACGCCGAGAGTGGTGTTCAGGCACCGCAGAACGCCAACGTGCGCTTCGAGTCGCTGACCTCGGTGTTCCTCAACGGCACCGGCGGTATCAACCACGTCATCAACGGCACCGGCGCCCAGGTCAAGGGCGGCTCCCCCGCCACCATGACCGCTCAGGTGGTGTCCTACCCCGGCGTGGATCGCAGTGCCCCGACCGTCTCGATCACCGCGGACCCCGCGGCGCCGGGCCCCAACGGCTTCTACACCAAGAAGGTCACCCTCACGGTGACGGCATCGGATGACTTCCTTCCGGCACCCCGGGTCGAGTATCGCTTCCTGCCCGCAGGAACCGTCGCCACCGAACCGGCCGCCCGGGTCGAGTCGGTGGCCCTGGCCGCCGCCGTTCAGGACGAGAATGCTGCGCAGGATGAGGTCGCTGCCGAGGACGACGCCGAGTGGATCCCCGCCGACGGACCGATCGTCCTGGGGAACGGTGACCACAGCGTTGAGGTGCGCGCGGTGGATGCCGCCGGAAACGTCTCGGCTAGCGCCAGCTGGTCCGGAAAGGTTCAGGTCGCCGTGGATGCGGAGACTCCGGACCCCGGCACCCCCTCGGTTACCCCGACCCCGGTCACCCCGGGTGACGGCGGCGCCGCAACCCCCGGCGTGATCGCCGCGCCGAGCGCTCAGCCGGGCGGAGGTCTCCCCCAGACCGGTGCCGCCGGTCAGGCGGGCGCGATCATCGCGCTGCTGCTGATGGCCGCAGGTATCGCACTCGGTGCCGTGCGTCGCGCGCGGGCTCAGCGAGGCTAACGCCACGGACTTTTCTGGATTCCCGGGGCGCAGGCCCCGGGAATCCAGGAGATCTTCCGGCTCGGGGTCGGAACCCGCTCAGCGAGGTTCCGACCCCGAGCATCGTTCCCCGAGCATCGTTGGCTCGCAGGGCGGCAGCCGCGAAGGCAGGCTTGCGCCGCCAGGGCGATCGGGGCGAGAAACCGCGCGGCCGCTAGCCGCGGCCCGGCGGGGCCCAGGCTCCGAGGGTAATCCACGGCACCAGCACCTCGTCCTCGGTGAGGGACCCGTGCTGGCCCACCATTCGCCTCGAGCTCTGATCGGTCGGTCGCGAATCGTAGTAGGCAATGCGCTTGCGTGCGGCCACCAGAACGTCGCCAATCCGCGGGACCACGGTGGGATTCACAGTGCCAAACAGGCCCGCCGCGATCGCCTCGTCCCGGGAGAGCACCCAGGCGCGCTCCCCCTCGCTCTCCTGCCAGGCACCGAGGGTCGCAGCCCGTCGCTCGGGGGAAACACCCGCGTCAAAGTAGAGGTGCCGCATTCGAGGCTCCCCGCCGATCAGGCCGATCCCGGCCACCAGGTCGGGATCCTGGTCGAAGAGTACGTGCGCATAGTCGGGGACATCCACGATGCCGTGGTCGGCGCTCAGGGCGATCCCCACCCCGGATCCCACGCGCGCATGCAGCTTGCGAACCTCGGCGTCGAGATCCTCCAGCGCGGCCAACCAGCGCTCATCGGCCACGCCGAACCGGTGGGCGATCTGATCAAGCTCGGGCACATAGAGGTACACCAGCGCCCCGGGGGTTTCGGCGAGTTTGGCCGCCTGTGCGAAGCGCTCGGCGATGCGGTCCGCGGGAACATAGGTGGCGCCGCGCAGGATCGCGCGGGTCATGCCACTGGTGGCATATTTCCCGGTACCCACGGCGAAGGGACGCAGGCCCAGCCGGCCGGCGTGTTCAAAGAGCGGCTCGCGGAGCTGCCAGGTTTCGGGAACCATCCGCTCATCCCAGCCGGTGAGTCCGTTAACGATGCGATCGTGTTGAGCATCGCGCATCTCGTAGCCCACGACGCCATGCTCTCCGGGCCAGGCACCGGTCATGATCGCGGTGAGGCTGGCCGCGGTGGTGCTGGGGAACACCGACTGCAGGGTGGGAAATTTCTGGGCCGTCAAAAAGCGCGCATAGGGCTTGGCCGCACGCAGCTGCTGAGCACCCAATCCGTCCACCACGATCAGGATGGCCGACTGGACCGGACCGAGGGGCACACCGGGCATCGCCGCGGGCGTCGGCAGGCCCGTTTCGGGGTGCAGAGTGGCGACAAGATTCGGCAGGATATCGGCTTGGCTGCGGGAAACGTCGGTGCGTGTCGGTAACATTGAAGGCATCGGGTTAAGTGTGCCATAGAAGGCATGGTTTACCCGGCTCCCATCCGCCCTCGCGCCGTTCTCCTCGCGCGGCCATCCGAAACTATGGAATGACCCGAAAAGACTCCGCTTCCACCAGCGCTGCCCCCGCCGAACGCATCCTCGATGTTGATGTGACCGATGAGATGGAGGGCTCCTTCCTGGAGTACGCCTACTCGGTCATCTACTCGCGCGCGCTCCCGGATGCGCGCGACGGACTCAAGCCGGTGCAGCGCCGCATCCTGTACCAAATGGCCGACATGGGTCTGCGCCCCGACCGCAACCATGTGAAGTCCGCCCGCGTGGTGGGCGAGGTCATGGGTAAGCTGCACCCGCACGGTGACGCCCCCATTTACGATGCTCTGGTGCGCCTGGCCCAGCCGTTCACGATGCGCCTGCCGCTGATCGACGGCCACGGAAACTTCGGATCGCTGGATGATGGTCCCGCGGCCCCGCGCTACACCGAGGCGCGCCTGGACGCGACCGCGCTGGCGATGACCGAAAACCTCGACGAGGACGTCGTGGACTTCATCCCCAACTATGACGGCGCCCTCATGCAGCCCGATGTTCTCCCCGCGGCCTATCCGAACCTCCTGGTCAACGGCGGCAGCGGTATTGCCGTGGGTATGGCCACCAACATGGCCCCGCACAACCTGATCGAGGTTGTGGGTGCCGCGCGCTTCCTGCTGGAGAAGCCCAAGGCCACCCTCGAGGAGCTGATGGCGTACGTGCCCGGCCCCGACCTGCCCACCGGCGGGACGATCGTGGGCCTTGCCGGCATCAAGGATGCCTACGCAACCGGCCGCGGCGCTTTCAAAACCCGCGCCAAGGTCACGGTCGAAAACCTGACCCCGCGAAAGAAGGGCCTGGTGGTCACCGAGCTGCCCTATCTGGTGGGGCCCGAGCGGGTGATCGAGAAGATCAAGGACGGCGTCAACAACAAGAAGCTTTCGGGCATCTCGGACGTCACCGACCTCACCGACCGGACCAACGGTCTGCGCCTGGTCATCGGCATCAAGACCGGATTCAGCCCCGAGGCGGTGCTGGAACAGCTCTACCGGTTCACCCCGTTGGAGGATGGCTTCAGCATCAACAACGTCGCCCTGGTGGATGGCGGGCCGCGGACCCTGGGTCTGCGAGAACTGCTGCAGGTCTACGTGGATCACCGCATTCAGGTGGTCACCCGCCGCTCCAAGTACCGCCTGGCTCGACGCAAGGAACGCCTGCACCTGGTGCTGGGACTCCTGATCGCGATTGTCGATATCGACGAGGTCATCCAGGTCATCCGCGCCAGCGATGACTCGGAGATTGCTCGCAAGAAGCTTCAGGAGGTGTTTGACCTCTCCAAGGTGCAGGCCGAGTACATTCTCGAGCTGCGGCTGCGTCGCCTGACCAAGTTCTCGCGGATGGAGCTGGAAACCGAGCGGGATGAGCTGCAGGCACAGATCGCCGAGCTGGAGAAGCTGCTGAGCAGCACCCGTCGGATCCGCACCCAGGTGTCCAAGGAGCTTGAGGCCGTGGCCGAGAAGTTCGGGACCCCGCGCCGCACCATGCTGACCGAGGCGGCACCGAGCATCGCCGGGTCCGCACGGAAGAAGGCCGGTGTTGTTCTTGAGGTCGCCGATGTGGCCTGCACCATTTTCCTGAGTGCCACCGGCCGCGCGCTGCGGGTGGACCGCCCGGCGGGCGAGGAGGTCACGATCACCGCGCCTCCGCGCCGCGCCAAGCACGACGCGATTGCCTCGGTGCTGGAGACCACCTCACGCACCGAGATCGGTGCGGTCACCAACCTGGGGCGCCTGATCCGCTTCTCCCCCATCGACCTCCCGGCCGTGCCCGCCGCATCGATCCATCTGGCCGCGGGTGTGAAGATCTCCGACTACATCGCGCTGACCAATAAAAAGGAGCGGGTGCTGGCCCTGGTTGATCTGGGCAGCGATCGCCCGGTTGCGCTGGGTACCGCGCAGGGTGTGGTCAAGCGGGTGACCGCGAACGCCTGGCCGAATAAGCCCGAGTTTGAGGTGATCGCGCTGAAGCCCGGCGATGAGGTTGTGGGAGTAAGCCAGCCGGCCGAAACCGATGAACTGATTTTTGTCACCTCGGACGCCAAGCTCCTGCACTTTGTCGCCTCCTCGGTGCGCCCGCAGGGTGCTCCGGCGGGTGGTATGGCCGGTGTCGCGCTGGTGGGGAGCGCTCGCGTGCTGTTCTTTGGCGCGGCGCCGCATGCCGAGGAGATTATGGTGACCACGATTTCGGTGGCCGAGGGCACGATCCCCGGCACCGATCCGGGCCGAGCCAAGACCTCGACGTTTGCCGATTTCCCGGCCAAGGGTCGTGCGACCGGTGGTGTCCGGGCCCACGCGTTCCTCAAGGGTGAGTCCCACCTCGAACGCGCCTGGGTGGGACCCGGTCCCGTGCGTGCGCTCTCGGTCGAGGGCTCGGCGCGTCCGCTGCCCGAGCCGGTGGGCCGCCGCGACGCCTCGGGTGCCGCGCTTGAGCAGGTGGTGACCTATCTGGGACGGGCGATCCAGCCCGACACCGGCTCCGGCTCTGCCGCCGCGTCCGATGGTGACGCTCCGCAGGGTGGCCCCCTGGATGCCCCCTCGTTCGAGGATGGCGACGTGATCCGGATCCCCGCCCGCGCCTCGGCCACCCCGGCCCAGCCACTCGGCTTTGACACCGACGGCGTGCTTTCGGTGGAACCCACCGAGACGGTCGCACTGGACCTCGATCTGGAATAGGTCCCACAATAAAGGGGCCCGGTCTCACTCAGATGAGTGGGACCGGGCCCCTTTATGATTTGGTGCGCCGAGGTGACGTGGTGTGCCCCGCGGCGATTCGGCATCCGCCGGAGCAGGTTAGACGTCGATGCGTTCGCGGCTGAGATCCGCCGAGTGCTCCACGATGAAGTCCTTACGCGGTGCCACGTCGCTTCCCATCAACAGCTCAAAAACCTTGGAAGCTCGCTCGGCGTCGCCCATGCGTACGCGGCGCAGGGTTCGTCCCGAGCGTTCCATCGTGGTTTCTGCCAGCTGGTCGGCATCCATCTCGCCCAGACCCTTGTACCGCTGCGGATCCTGGTAGCGCTTTCCGGTGGCCTTGAATTCGGCCAGCAGGTCGTGCAGCTCCTGCTCGGAGTACGTGTAGATCGTCTCATTGGGCTTGGAGCCCGGGTTGATCTGCACCACCCGGTGCAGCGGGGGCACCGCCGCGTAGACCCGGCCCGCATCGATCATCGGCCGCATGTAGCGGAAGAACAGCGTGAGCAGCAGGGTACGAATGTGCGCACCGTCCACATCGGCGTCGCTCATGATGATGACCTTGCCATAGCGGGCGGCGTCCAGATCAAAACTGCGGCCCGATCCGGCACCGATCACCTGAATGATCGCCGCGCACTCGGCGTTGGAAAGCATGTCGGACACCGAGGACTTCTGCACGTTGAGGATCTTGCCACGGATCGGCAGCAGCGCCTGGTGCTCGCTGTCGCGGGCGTTCTTGGCGGTGCCCAGCGCCGAGTCACCCTCGACGATGAACAGCTCGGAGGTTTCCACATCGTTGCTGCGGCAATCCACCAGCTTCGCGGGCAGCGAGGAGGACTCCAGCGCGTTCTTGCGACGCTGTGTCTCCTTGTGGGTGCGCGCGGAAATGCGCGACTTCATCTCGGCGACAACCTTGTCCAGCACCAGGGCGGTCTGGGTCTTGTCATCCCGCTTGGTCGAGGCGAAGCGTTCCTTGAGCTGTCCGGAGACCACCGAGGCAACAATCGCGCGCACCGCGGGGGTACCCAGGATCTCCTTGGTCTGACCCTCAAACTGCGGCTCGGCCAGACGCACGGTCAGGACCGCGGTCAGCCCGGCCAGGACGTCGTCCTTATCCAGCTTGTCATTTCCGGCCTTCAGGCGACGCGCGTTGGCCTCGACCTGGGCGCGCAGGAAGCGCAGCAGCCCCTGGTCAAAACCGGTCTGGTGGGAGCCGCCCTTCGGGGTGGCGATGATGTTCACAAAGCTGCGCATCACCGTCTCATAGCCGGTGCCCCAGCGCAGCGCGATATCCACGGTGCACTCGCGCTCCACCTCGGTGGGTACCATCGCCCCACCGTCGGTCAGCACGGGCACGGTCTCGGTGAAGGTCGAGGTTCCGGTCAGGCGCCACACATCGGTGATCGCCGCATCCGGGGCCAGGTGGTCCACAAACTCGGAGATGCCGCCGTCAAACTCGAAGGCGTGTGATTCGGTCTCCTCGCCGCGGGAGTCCTCGATGGCGATGCCGAGGCCGGGGATCAGGAATGCCGTCTGCTTGGCGCGACCGATCAGGTCGTCCATCTGGAAGTTGGCACCCTTGGTGAAGATCTGCGGGTCGGCCCAGTAGCGCACACGGGTACCGGTCTTGGCCTTGGCGACCTTGCCGATCGGCCGCAGTGCGGGCTCGCCGAACTCGGTGAACGGGGTGAACGGAGCATCGGGGGTGGGCGCGCCGGTGTCTTCGAAGACGCCGGGCACACCGCGCTTGAAGGACATCAGCCAGGTCTTGCCACCGCGATCCACCTCGACATCGAGGCGTGCACTCAGCGCGTTGACCACCGAGGCACCCACACCGTGCAGACCACCCGAGGCTGCATAGGAGCCCGAGCCAAACTTTCCACCGGCGTGCAACTTGGTGAAGACGACCTCGACACCGCTCAGCCCGGTCTTGGGCTCGATGTCTACCGGGATACCACGGGCGGTGTCGCGCACCTCGACGGAGCCGTCGTGGTGCAGCAGGATATTGATCTTGGTTCCGAAGCCCGCCAGCGCCTCATCCACCGAGTTGTCGATGATCTCCCAGAGGCAGTGCATGAGGCCGCGGGAGTCGGTGGACCCGATGTACATACCGGGTCGCTTCCGCACCGCCTCAAGGCCCTCGAGGACGGAGAGGTGGCGCGCGGAGTATTCAGTGGTCACAGGGATAAATTCTACCGAAAACCCCCGACATCGCCTGCCACCGACACGTTGTGAACGGCCTGAGCGTACGCGCCTAGCGAAATTGCCCCGGAACGGAATGAAAATGCCCCCGGACGTGGTTGGATAAGACGTGAGGCCGAACGATTGGCCTCCTCACCGGTCAGGAGGAAAACATGACACAGATCACCGAAAGCGCTCCGAGCGTGGTGGACGCCCCGGCACTGACCGCGGCCGACCGTTGCGACAGCTGCGGTGCACAGGCCTACGTCCGGGTAACCCTTGCCAATGGCGAGCTCATGTTCTGCGCTCACCACGGTAAGAAGTACCAGGAGAAGCTTGCCGCCGTCGCCTCGAACTGGCACGACGAGAGCGCCCGCCTCAGCGAGGCTCGCGCCTAAGGCTCGCCCACACTCGCCGGCGCTGCTGATACAGCGCGAGAGCGGCGAGTCCCCAAACCACGCGTCGCCGTCCGGGAAACCGGACGGCGACGTTTTGGTGTGTGGACACCATTCACCAACAAAAACACCCCGCCGGAACCGAGGTTCGGGCGGGGTATTTTAGTGGTTGAACGGCTTAGCGGGGAAGCTTGCCAATCAGGATCTCGCGGGCGAGATCGATGGTCTGATCCAGCTCATCGTGCTTGTCGTTCTTGATGTAGGTGTCTCCGGTGCGGGCCACGGCGAGGCTGATCAGGTGATCGGCAAACACCGGGTTCAGGACCAGCGCCGGGCCGTGCAGGTGCGTGCCGTAGGCATTGCCCACAACCGCGCCCTCCAGGCCGTCGCCGTTACCGAAGCCGTTGCGCACCGCACCGATCGGCGCCATGCCCTGGGCCAACGTGGTCACGGCCGAGTGGTTCTCGGTGCCGATCAGCAGACCAAACTGCCCATCGATACCAAATGCCTCGGTCACAATCCGCGCCGCGGTAGCATCCACGGTCACGTCAAAGACCCCGGCACCCTCGATCACGGTATTCGAATCGAGCTTGATCGTCTTGCCCAGCAGGTGGAACCCGGCACCGGCGGCCAGGAAGACCACACCCGCCTTCGCCCACTCGCGCAGCTGCTCGGCGATCTGCGCAAACTCCGGGGCGAGGGCACGCTGTGCACTCGAGGATCCGGTGCCCACCACCACGATGTCCGGGAGGATACCCAGGGTGTCCCCCGGGTTGTAGGTGCGCTGCTCGACCTCGATACCGGCGAGCTCCAGACGGTGCGCGAGCGCACGCCGGTTGCCGGTGTCCCCGTTCAGGGCCAGGTCGTTGGAGAAGAGTTCAAGAATGGAGACGGTCACGAGGCCGCACCTGCTTCCAGGTCCTTATAACCCAGGTACTTCCGGGTTGCCATCATCTGGTCATAGTCGAGGAAGAACGTGTGGCGTCCGCTCGCCGGGCGCGGCCCGTCAAGCACTGCCTGCACGGCCTCGGTCACGTCCGGGATGATCCGGTCAAAGGTCTTGCCCTCATAGGCCAGTCGGGTCGCGACAAACGCACCCTTGGGGCCCGAGATGACATCCACGTGCTTGATCTTGGACAGATCGGCGTTGTAGAGCCAGGAGGGATCGTAGGACGACTCATCGTAGGCAAACAGTACCGAGTCCGGCTCATAGGTGAGCGAATCCAGGTTCAGCTGCAGCGACGCCAGGTTCTTGAGCATCAGGATCTCAACCTCGCGGTCACCCACGGTCATGATCTCGCCGCGACCGTACACGGTCTTACCGGCCTGGACGGCCTTCAGCGCGATATTGACGTCGAAGCGCTCACCCAGGGTGTGCGCGGCGAGGGTCAGCGTGGCGGCCACGTCGACCGCATAGTGCAGTCCGCGGCTCGGCATGGTGATCGGGTAGTCGGTGCCGGCGAAGCGGATGACCGCCTCGTTACCGGCGGCCGAAACCACCTCGGCGACCGGGTGCGCGCCGTTAGCCGACGCCTCGATCTCCGAGTAGTCCCGAGCCGAAGCCTGACCGTGCGGGGCCGAGGCCAGCGCCTCGGGGGTCGAACCGAAGTACTCCACCCGGTGCTTGCCACCCTGCTCCAGCTCGGTACCGAGCTTGGCCAGGAAGTTGTCGTCACGGTTCAGCGCCACGTAGCCATCCACCGCGTGAGCGATGTTGCGGAACATGGTCGCGACCCGGTCGGGCTCACCGAAACGGTAGATCTGATCAACCAGCAGGTTGAGGATCACCGCGGCGCGCGGACGCAGCTGCTCGGCAATCACCACACCGTAGCCCTCATCGATCTCCAGGATCGCGATATCCGCGTCCAGGCGACCGGTCAGCGAGGTCTCCTTGAGCAGCGCCGAGGCGATGCCCTGAGGCATGTTGGCACCACTGGGGTTGGTGAACACCTTGAGGCCGTGTGCACGCACAACGTCGGTCATGATGTTGGTGGTGGTGGACTTCCCGTTGGAACCCAGGATGAACACCACGCCGTGCGGGAGGCCCGCCGCCACGTCACGCATGACGTTGGGCGCGAGCTTCTGGACAACCACTCCCGGCAGGGCGCTGCCGCCCCCGCGCAGACGGGTCGCGAAACGCGCGGCCCGTCCGGCGAGGATCGGCAGGACGTACTTCACGCCGCCCGGCTTACTCAAGGTAGTCACGCAGCGACTGCGAGCGGGACGGGTGGCGCAGCTTGGCCATCGTCTTCGACTCGATCTGACGGATCCGCTCTCGGGTCACCCCGAAGGTGTCACCGATCTGGTCCAGGGTCTTGGGCATGCCATCACCCAGGCCGAAGCGCATCCGGATCACGCCGGCCTCACGCTCGGAGAGCGAGTCCAGCAGCGACTCCAGCTGCTTCTGCAGCATGGTGAAGCCCACGGCGTCGGCGGGAACCACGGCCTCGGTGTCCTCGATGAGGTCACCGAACTCGCTGTCACCGTCTTCACCCAGCGGCGTGTGCAGGGAGATGGGCTCGCGGCCGTACTTCTGCACCTCGATGACCTTCTCCGGGGTCATGTCGAGTTCCTTCGACAGCTCCTCGGGGGTGGGCTCGCGGCCCAGGTCCTGCAGCATCTGGCGCTGCACGCGGGCCAGCTTGTTGATGACCTCAACCATGTGCACGGGGATACGGATCGTGCGAGCCTGGTCGGCCATCGCGCGGGTGATCGCCTGACGGATCCACCAGGTGGCGTACGTCGAGAACTTGAAGCCCTTGGTGTAGTCGAACTTCTCCACCGCGCGGATCAGGCCGAGGTTACCCTCCTGGATCAGGTCCAGGAACTGCATGCCACGACCGGTGTAGCGCTTAGCCAGCGACACCACCAGACGGAGGTTCGCGCCGAGCAGGTGACTCTTGGCGCGCTGACCGTCCTTGGCTACCCACATCAGCTCACGCTTGAGCTGCGGGGTCATGCCGTCGGCCTCGTTGGCAAGCTTGTCCTCCGCGAACAGGCCGGCCTCGATACGCATCGCAAGCTCAACCTCCTCGGCGGCGTTCAGCAGCGCAACCTTACCGATCTGCTTGAGGTAGTCCTTGACGGGGTCGGCGGTGGCACCGGTGATGGCTGCCGAATAGACCGGAACCTCATCCTCGTCGTTCTGCGAGGACAGAACCAGGGCGTCCTGGGGCAGGTTCTCGGGAATGTCCGACTTCTTGTCGGTTTCCTCCTCGTCTGCGCCCTCCTCGATGTCGGGTGCGTCGAGAACCTCGTCCACCGCATCCTTCTTTGCGGCACGCTTGGTCGCCGGCTTCTTTGCCGGTTCGGCCGCGGCGGCCTTCCTTACTGGTGTTTTCCGAGTCGCCTTTGCGGGCGCTACAGTTTCAGCTTCGGTGGCTTCCGAAGCCTGCACTTTCTTGGTTGCCATGGAGGCACCTTTCAGTCTTGAGGAGGGGTACGTGGTATCCCCCACCCATCCTCAATCCACGATAGTTTTCGGACATTACGAGGACCCATGTCAAGTCCGAATGTGTTGCGCGGCAATTAAGCCACCTCACGCTCGGTCAAGAACGGGTCCTTCCCTCCATTATGCCATGCTTTGGAAGGTCTTTTTGCCACGACCCCTTGCGCAGTGGGCAAATCATGGGGTATTGGCGTGGTTTTTTGGCGGGGGAACAGTGAATTTAACCCCTGGATCTGCGGTTTTATTCCCAAACTGGGGATATGTCAGGATGCGTCATGACCGTCGCGACCATCTTTACGGCGCAAACGTGCAATCATCGCCACCCAGACGGGCCCGACCTCGATTCCGTCCTCGGAAAGAATCGAACGGGTGCGGCGACGGGCGCGGAACAGCATCACCACACCAAAGGCGATCACCACAAACTGGACGATCATCGCAAACCGGAACGAGTGCAGGGAGTACACCTCGGCGGGCGGGCCACCGTGGCCACCAACGAGGTCCAGAATCACGCCCATCAGGAACATGATCACAAAGCTGGCACTGAATCCGCCCACGTTGACCAGCCCATTGGCCGACCCGAGCACCCGCGAGGGGTTATAGGTGCGGGCAAAGTCGAAGCCGATCAGCGAGCCCGGTCCCCCGGCACCCATCGCGACGAGCAGGATGATGACCAGCCAGAGTGGCGGTGTCCCGGGCCAGAGCAGCACGGCGGCCCAGGCCACGGCGATCGCGAAGACCAGGCCCAGCACGATGTTGCTGCGCCGGTACGGGTAGCGTGCACTCAGCAGACCCAGAACCGGACCGATTGCAATACCGGAGGCCACCACGACGAGCAGCATGGCCGCCGCGAAACCCTCGGTGAACCCTAGGCCGTAGACCATAAAGGGAATCCCCCAGAGCAGCGAGAACACGGTTCCCGGAGACTGGGTGGTGAAGTGTGACCAGAATCCCAGCTGGGTTCCCGGGCGGCGCAGCGCCATACCCAGCTCGCGCACGGACTGTCCCCAGGTACCCACGGGCGGCGGAACCGGGGCGTCCCGCGGACGATCACGCACGGTCGCCAGCACTAACACCAGCGCCAGGACGCAGAGGGCGGCCGCGCTCAAGAACGCCGGGCTCCAGCCAAAGCGGTGCAGCACCCAGGCGAAGGGCAGCGCCGAGAGGACCTGGCCCAGCTGCCCGATGTTTCCGATCCACTGCGAGAGCTGCGGAACCCACTTGCCGGTAAACCAGGAGGAGATCAGTCGGAGCACCGAGACGAAGATCGCCGCATCACCCGCACCCACCAGGATGCGTCCGAGGACCGCAATACCGAGCTGGTCGGCAATCGCCAGGATGACCTGACCCACCGCGAGCAGCCCCAAACCGAAGAGGATTAGGACACGCGGCCCCAGGCGATCGATAAGCACACCCACCGGCACCTGCATGGCCGCATAGATGACCAGCTGCATGACCGCGAGCGTCGAAAACGCCGCGGCTGATGCGTCAAAACGCTCGACGGCGGCTACCCCGGCGACACCCATCGTGGCGCGCTGCAGGACGGCCACCATGTATGCCAGGGCACCGATCCAAAAAACAATCCAGGAGGTGCGCGTATTCACCAATTCAGCTTATCGGGCCACTCGCAACGATTCGATCCGCCCCGCCATCGGATGCACTGCACACTTGTGATCCGCGGCTGCACGCCCTCCGAGCGGCGGGGCTACTCCCCCGGCTCGCGCAGGTCGTCGCCGTTGTCCTCGCCATCGGGACGTCCGGCCAGGAAGCGCTCGAGCTCGGCGGCAATCTCATCCGCCGAGGGCAGCGACCCGTCCATCGCCACAAACGGCGAGGCCGGCATATTCGATTCCATATAGGAGTCGTGCCGCTCCTCCAGAGTGGCCACCAGGCGACGCAGCTCATCGTTCCCGGCGACCTGCTCGTTCAGACGCTCCACAAATTCCCGTGCCTGGTCACGCAGACCGTCGGTGGGCAGGATCAGCCCGGTGGCCGCGCCCACATACTCGATCGCCGCGATCAGGACATCGGGGTACTGGGTGTCGCTCAGATAGTGCGGGGTGAGCAGC
This sequence comes from Mycetocola sp. BIGb0189, assembly GCF_024810155.1. Classification (NCBI taxonomy): domain Bacteria; kingdom Bacillati; phylum Actinomycetota; class Actinomycetes; order Micrococcales; family Microbacteriaceae; genus Mycetocola; species Mycetocola sp. BIGb0189. The sequence continues at coordinate 359,508 of NZ_JANUED010000003.1, read as the reverse complement.
GCGAGCCCGGCCACGGCGAGGCCATGCTCGGTCAGGCGATACTCCAGCAGGTGCAGGACGTTGGCGGGCAGCTGGGTCTGCGGCCGCCAAACTGTCAGCGACTCGATCAGGTCGGCCCGGGTTCCACTCACGGTCACCGGGACCGGGCGGGTGTGCGGCACCGGCATGGGAACCGCGTGCAGCCAGGTGGTGCGGGCGATGCCCAGGGTGTCGATCAGTCCGGTGATCGAGCGCACAAACGTCTCCCACCTAAAATCGGGCTCGTAGCCGCTGAGGAAGAGGAAGGGCTGGGAGAGCTCATCGTGGACGAGGGTCAGCTCCAGGCGCGGCGGCACATAGTCCGAGAGGTGATCCTCATCGAAGGTCGCGATCGGGCGACGGGCGCGGTAATCCAGCAGTGCGTCGTTATCGAAGGTGGCCACGACCCGGGAATCCAGGTTTTCCCGGACGAAGTCGATGAACTGTGCCGAGGCGCTACCGGCATCCGAATACCCGGTGAGAGCCACCACAAGATCAAGCCCGGCGGGGATGTCCGCGGGGGTGGCGCTGAGGGAAAAGAGTCGGTCGGAGTCAGCCATGAATCCACTCTAGGGCTCACAACCGGAACAATCCTCCGTTTTTGGTCGCTCCCGCTTTGCCATCAGCGAACACGCATGCAACCCGCGCGCACACGGGCGGTTCGAGCACACATGGGCATAGCATGGTGGCATGACCGTTCCCGTTCTTAATATCTCCACCACCCCTGCCGATTCCGCGGCCGCGACCGTTCTGGTTCTCGCCGCCCACGGAACCGGCGACAACGTCACCCTGGTCGCCCCGGCCGGCTTTGAGGCCGTGACCGAGCTGGTTGGCCCGCTGGGCATCTCGGGTGCCGCCGACCGTCTGGTCCGCCTGCCCGCCGTGGCCGGTATCGCCGACACCCTCGCCGTGATTGGCCTGGGCGGCGAGCCCACCACCGATCGTCTGCGTTCGGCCGCCGGATCCGCGATCCGTCAGCTTGCCGGTGTCGAGCACGTAGCCCTGGCGCTCCCGGTTGCCGACGTGACCGAACTGTCGGCCGTGACCGAGGGTGCCGCACTCGGTACCTACTCGTTCATCGACTACCGTGGTGCCACCCAGGCCGAGCAGAAGAGCGCGGTGGAGACCGTGACCGTGCTGACCGAGGCCGGAACCGGCACCGAGGACGAGCACCTGGCGATCATCGCCCGTGCCGCCGCCGTGGCCGAGGCCGTCTCGCTGGTCAAGGACCTGGTGAACACCCCCGCCAACGACATGTACCCCGCCAGCATGGTGACCGCGGCCACCCAGGCTGCCGAGGGGCTGCCCCTCGAGTTCACCGTCTGGGACGAGGAAGCCCTCGCCACCGACGGCTTCGGCGGTCTGAGCGGCGTTGGCCAGGGCTCGACCCGCGGACCGCGCCTGCTGAAGATCAGCTACTCCCCCGAGGGCGCTACCCAGCACCTCGCCCTGGTGGGTAAGGGCATCACCTTCGACACCGGCGGACTCTCGCTGAAGCCCGCCAACTCGATGCTGGGCATGAAGTTCGACATGGCCGGAGCCGCCGCGGTGCTGGGCACCCTGACCGCCGCCGCCGAGCTGAACCTGCCCGTACGCCTCACCGGCTGGCTGTGCCTGGCCGAGAACATGCCCTCGGGCTCGGCGATCCGTCCCGGAGACGTCATCACCATCCGTGGTGGACGCACCGTCGAGGTCACCAACACCGACGCCGAGGGCCGCCTGGTTCTGGCCGACGGTCTGGTGGCCGCCGGTGAGGAGCAGCCCGACGCGATCGTGGACATCGCGACCCTTACCGGTGCCGCCCTGGTTGCCCTGGGCGACCGCTACATGGGTGTACTCGGCGACGACGCGCTGGTCGAGTCGGTCATCGCCAACTCCAAGCTCGTGGGCGAGCCCGCCTGGGCCATGCCGATGCCCGCCGAACTGCGCGGCATCCTGAACTCCAACGTGGCCGACATCATGAACGCCAATGTCGGAAACCGCAACGGCGGCATGCTCGTAGCTGCGCACTTCCTGAAAGAGTTCACGACCCCGCGCGCGGACGCTCCGGAGACCACGATCCCCTGGGCACACCTGGATATCGCGGGACCCGCCGATAATGGCGGTTCCGCATACGGCTTCACCGGCAACGGCGCAACCGCCTCGGGCGTGCGTCTGCTGCTGTCGCTTGCCGAAGAATATTCGCGTAGGTAGTAAGGTTCTTATGGTGGCCTTTACCACCCAGGCGAGCCACACAATGGTCTCGCAAAAACAGCTCAATTCAAGACTCATGAGGGAGTAGCTCAGTGACGGAGCAGAATTTTGACATCGTCGTGCTCGGCGGTGGAAGTGGAGGCTACGCGGCAGCCCTGCGCGCAAGCGAGCTCGGCTTCTCGGTAGCACTGATTGAGAAGGACAAGGTGGGCGGCACCTGCCTGCACCGCGGCTGCATCCCGACCAAGGCGCTGCTGCACGCGGCCGAGGTCGCCGATGTCACCCGCGAGGCCGCTCAGTTCGGTATCTCCGCAACCCTGAACGGTGTGGACATGGCCGGCGTAACCGCCTACCGCGAGAACATCATCGCCAAGAAGTACAAGGGACTTCAGGGTCTGGTGAAGGCACGCAAGATCACCACCATCGAGGGTGAGGGACGCCTGGTCGCCCCCAACACCGTCCAGGTGGGCGACCAGACCATCGTGGGTAAGGATGTCATCCTGGCAACCGGTTCCTACAGCCGTTCGCTGCCGGGTCTGGAGATCGGCGGTCGCGTAATGACCTCCGAGCAGGCGCTTGAGCTTCCGTTCGTTCCCGGATCCGTTGCGATCCTCGGCGGCGGCGTGATTGGCGTCGAGTTCGCCAGCGTGTGGAAGTCCTTCGGTTCGGATGTGACCATCATCGAGGGTCTGCCGCACCTGGTTCCCAACGAGGACGAGGCCATCTCCAAGGGCCTCGAGCGTGCGTTCCGCAAGCGCGGAATCAACTACTCGCTGGGCATCCGCTTCCAGAGCGTCACCCAGCACGAAAACGGCGTTGTGGTCACCCTGGAAGACGGCAAGACCATCGAGGCCGAGATCCTCCTGGTTGCCGTGGGCCGTGGCCCCGCCACCGCAAACCTCGGTTTCGAAGAGGTTGGCGTGACCATCGATCGCGGCTTCGTGATCACCAACGAGCGTCTGCAGACGAACATCCCCAACCTCTGGGCCGTCGGTGACATCGTTCCGGGTCTGCAGCTGGCCCACCGTGGTTTCCAGCAGGGCATCTTTGTCGCCGAGGAGATTGCCGGTCTGAACCCGGTCATCATCGAGGACGTCAACATCCCCAAGGTCACCTACAGCGAGCCCGAGGTCGCCTCGGTCGGCTACACCGAGGCCAAGGCCAAGGAGAAGTTCGGCGCCGACGCGATCACCAGCTACGACTACAACCTTGCCGGTAACGGTAAGAGCGAGATCCTGGGCACCGCCGGAAACGTCAAGGTAGTTCGTGTGAACGACGGCCCCGTGGTCGGCGTGCACATGATCGGCGCCCGCGTGGGTGAGCTGATCGGTGAGGCACAGCTCGTTGTCAACTGGGAAGCACACCCCGAAGACATCGCGCCGCTGATCCACGCGCACCCCACGCAGAACGAGGCACTGGGCGAGGCGTTCCTGTACCTCGCCGGCAAGCCGCTGCACACCCTTTAGTACGCACCGATACATCCGCACACACAATTTAGGTTTTAAGGAGACAAGGTCATGAGTGAATCCGTGGTCCTGCCGGCTCTGGGTGAAAGCGTCACCGAGGGCACCGTTACCCGCTGGCTGAAGAACGTCGGCGATCAGGTCGAGGTCGACGAGCCGCTGCTCGAGGTTTCGACCGACAAGGTAGACACCGAGATCCCCTCGCCGATTGCCGGCGTTATCGAGGAGATTCTGGTTGAAGAGGACGAGACCGTCGAGGTTGGCGCCGTCCTGGTAAAGATTGGCGATGGCTCGGGCGCCGCCGCGGCTCCGGCCGCCGAGGCACCCGCTGCCCCCGCCGCCGAGGCACCCGCCGCACCGGCACCCGCCGCTGCGCCGGCACCGGTAGCCGCTCCGGCCCCCGCTGCCGCCCCGGCACCGGTTGCCGCCGCTCCGGCACCGACCCAGGCCGTTGCACCGCCGCCCACCGCGGCAGTGAAGCCGGTCTCGGTTCCCGCCGCTGCTCCGGCAGCAGCAGCACCCGCCGCACCGGCAGCAAACGCCGGTGGCAACGGTTATGTCACCCCGCTGGTGCGTCGTCTCGCACAGCAGCAGGGTGTCGACCTGAACACCGTCGTGGGCACCGGCGTGGGTGGACGCATCCGCAAGGAAGACGTCCTCAACGCGGGCACCTCCGCACCGGCAGCATCGGCTTCGGCCGCGGCAGCACCGGTCGTGGAGAACTCGCCGCTGCGTGGCACCACCGTCAAGATGAGCCGCCTGCGCAAGGTTGTGGCCGAGCGTGCCGTGGCCTCGCTGCAGCAGACCGCCCAGCTGACCACCGTGGTTGAGGTTGACGTGACCAACGTCGCCATCCTCCGCGACAAGTTCAAGGGTGAGTTCCTGGAGAAGACCGGCGCCAAGCTGTCCTTCCTGCCGTTCTTCGCCCTGGCCGCCGCCGAGGCGCTGCGTCAGTTCCCGATCATCAACGCGACCGTAGACGGCGACAGCATCGTGTACCCGGCCACCGAGAACATCTCGATCGCCGTGGACACCGAGCGTGGCCTGCTGACCCCGGTCGTGCGCGATGCCGGCGAGCTCTCGCTCGCCGACCTGGCCACCGAGATCGGTGACCTGGCCGCTCGCACCCGCGACAACAAGCTGACCCCGGACGAGCTCTCGGGCGGAACCTTCACGCTGACCAACACCGGTTCGCGTGGGGCCCTGTTCGACACCCCCGTGGTCTTCCTGCCGCAGAGCGCCATCCTGGGTACCGGTGTGGTCTTCAAGAAGCCCGCCGTCATCTCCAACGGTGGCGTGGACTCGATCGCCATCCGCTCCAGCGTCTACCTGGCCCTGTCCTACGACCACCGCATCGTGGACGGTGCCGACGCCGCTCGCTTCCTGACCACCATCAAGGCTCGCCTTGAGGCCGGGAACTTCGAGGGTAACCTCGGTATCTAACCCACGTTAGAACCCGCCTGGGCCGGGAACTCCGAACGGAGTTCCCGGCCTTTGTTGTTGGATGTGCTCTGGGCGTACACACAAGCCCTCGCCAACCGGTATCCTGGGAGTATGGCACGTAAGGAAAAGCCCGCAAAGGCGCAGAAGGAACCCGGTCGCTTGAAGCAGATGTGGCAGGTCTTCCAGATGACCCGCCGCTACGACTCGAGTGTCGTTTGGTACATGGCCCTGGGCCTGATCGGCGGAATCGTCGTGGGTCTGGCAATGGCCCTCTGGCTCGCCTCGGGCAGCGTATTTGGTCTTGTTCTCTGGCTGATCGCCGGCCTGTTCGCCGGTATCCTGATCGCGATGATCATCCTGGGCCGCCGCGCCGAGCGCGCCGCCTACGGTCAGATCGAGGGTCAGCCCGGCGCCGTGGGCGCGATCTTCCGCAGCTCGCTGCCCCGCGGATGGCGCGGCGATGAGATGCCCATCCACGTCAACCCCCGCACCCAGGACGCCGTCTACCGCGCCGTGGGCCGCGGCGGAATCGCGCTGGTTGCCGAGGGCCCGCAGTCGCGCACCAAGCGCCTGCTGGACGATGAGCGCCGCAAGGTCGCCCGCATCCTCCCCAACGTGCCGATCAACACCTACTTCGTGGGCCCGGACCCCGACTCGGTGCCGCTGCACCAGGTCCCCAAGACCCTGCGCAAGGTCAAGAAGAACCTCACCAAGCCCGAGGTTATCGCGGTGAACAACCGCCTGTCCTCGCTGGGAAACAACCTGCCCATCCCCAAGGGTGTTGACCCCTTCAAGGTTCGCCCGCAGCGCGCCCGCTAAATCCTCTTCTGTACACAAAACCGCCCACCGGAATCCGGTGGGCGGTTTTGTGTACGCGGCACTGTCTGGGTGCACGATCGGATGAAAAGAAAGGGGCCGAGAACGCGTGTACGTTCTCGGCCCAAGATTTCGAGGAACTAGGCGCGGGTGCGAATCAGCACGGTCCCGGCAACCTTGTCGTGGAAGCCTCGCTGGTCCGAGTCCCAGACCAGGGCGGGCACCACGAGCATCAGCAGCAGGGTGCGCACCACGGGCTTCCAGAATCCGATCCAGCCGCCCGCCCCCAGACGCACCAGATGCAGCCCCATGATGCGGTGACCGAGGCTACCGCTGAGGGTCGGAATGAAAATAATCTGCAACACACCGAAGGCCACGTGGGTCCACAGGGTGCCCAGCGGCAGGCCGAAGGGCAGCAGAACCGCCGAGGCAATAGCCCAGTCGATACAGAGCGCCACGAAGCGCCTTCCGACACGCGCGATACTGCGCGGGCCCTGATTGGGCAGCCCCAGCCGCTCGCCGGGATACTTACTGGGTTCGAGTTCACCAAAGGTGGTGGGCCGTTTTTCACCTGACACACCTCAAGTTTACGGTGAGTAGACTCGTAACATGCCCGAAACATGGGTGACACCATCGGGAAATGACTGCTGCGTACGCTCGGAGCAGGATGTTCCCCCTGCCATCCCCCTCTGAACAGATTTTTGGAGCTCAAACAAAATGTTTACTGATTCCGCCGAGGTGCTTGCGTTTATTAAGGAAACGGACGTTAAGTTCGTTGACATTCGCTTCACCGACCTGCCCGGTGTCCAGCAGCACTTTAACATCCCGGCCGCGACCGTCGACGAAGACTTCTTCGCCATTGGCCAGCTCTTTGACGGTTCGTCCATTCGCGGATTCGCAAACATCCACGAGTCGGACATGCAGCTGATCCCGGACGTCACCACCGCCTACATCGACCCGTTCCGCAAGGAGCGCACCCTGATCATGGTGTTCGACATCTACAACCCGCGTAACGGCGAGCGTTACTCGAAGGACCCGCGTCAGATCGCCCGCAAGGCCGAGGACTACCTCGCCTCCACCGGCATCGCCGACACCGCCTTCTTCGCCCCCGAGGCCGAGTTCTACATCTTCGACGACATTCGTTACGAGTCGAAGCCGCAGGGTTCGTTCTACTCGCTGGACTCCGACGAGGCCGCCTGGAACACCGGCCGCAAGGAAGAGGGCGGAAACCTCGGTAACAAGACCGGCTATAAGGGTGGATACTTCCCCGTCAGCCCGGTCGACAAGCACGCCGACCTGCGCGACGACATCTGCCTCAAGCTGATCGACGCCGGCCTGATCCTCGAGCGTTCGCACCACGAGGTCGGCACCGCCGGCCAGGGCGAGATCAACTACCGCTTCGACACCATGGTTCACTCGGCCGATGACATCCTGAAGTTCAAGTACATCGTCAAGAACACCGCCGAGCAGTGGGGCAAGACCGCAACCTTCATGCCGAAGCCGATCTTCGGTGACAACGGTTCGGGTATGCACACCCACCAGTCGCTGTGGCTGAACGGTGAGCCGCTGTTCTACGACGAGAACGGCTACGGCGGCCTGTCCGACACCGCCCGCTGGTACATCGGTGGTCTGCTGAAGCACGCCGGTGCCGTCCTGGCCTTCACCAACCCGACCGTCAACTCCTACAAGCGTCTGGTTCCGGGCTATGAGGCACCGGTCAACCTGGTCTACTCGGCCGGTAACCGCTCCGCCGCGATCCGCATCCCGATCACCGGAACCAACCCCAAGGCCAAGCGCATCGAGTTCCGCGCCCCCGACGCCTCGGGTAACCCGTACCTGGCCTTCGCCGCTCAGCTGATGGCTGGCCTCGACGGCATCAAGAACCGCATCGAGCCGATGGCTCCGGTAGACAAGGACCTCTACGAGCTGCCCCCGGAGGAGGCCAAGGAGATCCCCCAGGTTCCCGCGAACCTGGAGGCCGCCCTGTCCGCCCTGGAAGAGGACCACGACTTCCTGCTCGCCGGTGGCGTGTTCACCCAGGAGCTCATCGAGACCTGGATCGGCTACAAGCGTAAGGTCGAGATCGAGGCGCTGGCTCTGCGGCCGCACCCCTACGAGTTCGAGCTGTACTACGGCGTGTAATCTCACACACCACCACTCAGGCCCTCGGGAAGTCCGCTTCCCGAGGGTCTTGTGTGTCCGCAACCTCCCCAACCCGGCACGAGTTCGAGCTGTACTACGGCGTGTAATCTCACACGCCACCACTCAGACCCTCGGGAAGTCCGCTTCCCGAGGGTCTTGTGTGTCCGTCTAGGGGCGGCGGGCGTGTCGGATGCGGATGCCCGCGCCGGCGATGGCGAGCAGCAGCGCACCCACCAGCAACGGCACCCAGTCGGGCACGCCCGTCCTCCCCAGCTCTCCGCCACCCGAGGCCGTCGGGGGCGCAACACTCGCCGACAGATCTGGCGACGGATCACCCGGGGTGGTCGGGTCACCCGATCCCGACGGATCGGGGGTCGAGGTGGGGTCGGTCTCCGGGATCGCCAACACCTGCGTGCGGGCTCCCCCGTCACCACCCGCCCCGAGATCCCCGGTCGGATTGTGCAGGGCGAGCACCAGGAGTCTCGACTCGGCCGTCGCGCCGGGCCCGCGGTGTACCCGGAGTGCGGTATCGGTGAGCGCCGGATAGAGGGGTCCCGGCTCCCCCGTGGCCGTATCAACCCAGAGGTCCGGACTGGTCGGGTCAAAGCTGAGAGCCTCGGTCTGATCCACCGGCTGCGCGACGCCATCCGGCGCCCAGAACGGCGAGGACGTGACCACACGATAGCGCAGCGACCCCACCCGCTCCGGATCGATCTCCAGCGAATCCAGGCTTACCGGCAGTACCAGCACGTTGTTATCAAACGTGTTGGTGTCCACCGAGCCGTCCAACACATTGACGGGCTGAGAGTCCACAATCACATCGTCCTCGGGCGTCTCCCCGAGCCTGGTGAGCCGCGCCAACGGCAGATCCAGTGACACCACACTGGCGAACGCGACGTCCACGCGGTAGTCCTCGGTTCCGCTGCCCGTGCTATCCACATAGACCTCAATCGTCGAGCTTGGCGATAGCGCCGCCCAGTTACCCCAGGTCGAGATGCCAAAGGACAGGGTGCCGGTGGTCAGGTCCCCTCCGGCGGCTCGCAGCGCGGGGAGCGTGCTACCCGCGCCGACTGCCCGGAGGTCCAGCGCGCGCACCGAGGGAACATCGGCCCCGTCCCCTCGCACATCAAGATCCTCACGACGCGGGCTCTCCGCGCCGAGCTGAAGCGGTGCGATCAGCGACGTATAGCCGTCGCCACCCAGCGTGCCCTGATTGAGTTCGCGTCCGCTCAGCGTGAGCGGTGACACGCTCTCGCCCGGACCGATGGGTCCCAGCGCCGCCCGCAGATCCGCGGTGGGTTTGGGGGCGGCGTGCACGGCGACCCGGAGCGGGGGCTCGCCCCGCGTGCTTGCCGTCACCGTGCCGGATACCTCCGACAGATACTGCCATGCGACACCCCAGGTGGATCGGTCCCGGGTCGCGTCGATGTTTTTCCGCAGCGCCGCGGGGTTTTCGATCCGCAGCGTGATCGGGATACGGGCGCTCTCCCCCGCACCCACGCGTATCGATCGCGGAATCTCAATCTCGGCACCGGGCACGGTGGTCGCCGCGCGATAACTCAGATCGTAGGTGCGCGCGGTGGTCCCGGTATTGGTGATCGTGATCCCCCGCTCCAGGACCACCGGCTCGGCACCGATCTCGGAAACCCCGAATTCGACACTGACCCCCGCGGCGTTCTCGCTGTCGGAGAGTGTGGTGTGCGCGCGAATCGCGGCCAGCGCATTAACGCCGCCCGTGCCCACACGCCCGGGCCCAAACAGATTGTCGGCGCGAAACAGATCGGTGTCTGCGGTGTTGACAATTGCCGTCTTGAGTGCGCTACCGCGCAGCGCGGTCCCCTCGGCAACCAGGGCCGCGATGCCCGCGACCTGTGGCGAGGACATCGAGGTGCCGGTTGCCACCCGCACACCGGTCCCGCTGCCCGCCCCCGCCGAGGCGATCTGCGTACCCGGGGCGGCCACATTGGGTTTGACCACACCGATCGATCCGTGTGGGCCGCGCGAGGAACTCTCCGCGAGTGCTCCCGGTAACCCCGAGTCGCCGCGCGCGGTCCCGCGGCCCTCGGGTGAGAGCCGAACCCGCAGTGCACCGATACTGGGACGCAGCGCCTCCGAACTGGACCGGGTGAGCTGAATACCCGGAATGGTTGTGTTCCCGGCGATCCCCGCGTCAAAGGAGCTTCGGGTCGAATCCAGGACGACACCCCGGGCCCCCGCGGCGGCTGCGGCGTCAAAACGGGCGGCCGAACCGCAGGCGCGGGCAGTCACATCATCCTCCCAGCGCAACCACACCCAGTTTCCCGCGACTCGAGCCGCATCCTCGGTGCTAAATGGCTCACAGCCCTCGCTGTTGTCCCCGGACGGTCCGGCCACGACGGTCCCGGTCAAGGCCTCCGGATCCGCCGCAGCGTAGGCAAAATCGGCGCTGTACTGTCCGGTGGTCTCCCCGGGTGTCGGTGCCAGGATTTCGGCCCGGTCGAGGGCGAGAGTCGACCCGATCGCATTGGCAACGGTGAGCGCAGCCGGCGCATTTCCGGGTGATCCCCCCACGTCGTAGAGGTCTCCCGCATTACCCGCGGCAATCACCGGGAGCACACCCTCCCGCGCCAGCACCGCGATCATGTCGTTCTCCGGATCGTCTACGGGCGCATAGTCGCTCCCGAGGGAGAGGTTGACAATGTCGGCGCGATCATCAAAATTGCCATCACCGTTGGGATCCAGGACCCGGTCTAGGGCTTGAAGCACCAGGTCGGTGCTGCCCGCACAGCCAAACACGCGATAGGACAGCAGCTTTGCCCGCGGTGCCGCACCCGGTCCGGGGCGCTGGGTGGCAAGCTCCTCATCACTCAGCGCGGCGAAGTCCGTTTCGGCGTTTTGCGGGGTGCCATCGGCGCGGATTCCGTATCCGGCAGCGGTGCCCGCCACGTGGGTTCCATGCCCGGCCTCCGCACAGTCCAGCGGATTGGCGTCGGGTTTCGGCGTGGGCTGAAAGGTGGGGCTGTCCGGACTCGGATCGTAGCTGTCGCCGGCAAAATCGTAACCGCCGGCAAATTTTGCGGGGTCAAACAGGCCCGCCGGCGGTGCCTCGGCCGCCGAAGCCTGGGCAAACGCCTCGGCGGTACCCGGGCCGCCGAAATCCGCGTGAGTGTAGTCGATGCCGGTATCCACCACCGCGATCGTGATGTCTGTGCCCGTGCGCCCGGTCTCTCGCCAGGCGGCCGCCGCCCGGGTATCCCGCACGGTTCCCGCGTTATACGGTGTTGCTCCCGTGACGGAGTTGCGCACGGGTTCTCCTCCGAGCCGCTCCGGGCCCGCCGTGGTCGCACGCTTCTTGGTTACGATCGGGGTGACCTTGCGGACATCATCTCGCGCCCGCAGCCGCTCCACCTGGTCGGCGGACGCGGTGAGCGCGACGCCCGGGAGCGTGTCGGTGGTGATGTATAACGGGGTCTGCCCAAGGTCGGAGGCCAAGCGACGGCCGCGTTCGGTGATATCCCGCCGGGTATCCAGGGTGCGCCGAGCGGAATCGCCGCCACGAGCGGTGGAGAAAGTCTCGAATGCGCTCGGCCCGCGCAGCTGCACAAACACGGCAACCGGTGCGGTGCCCGCGGCCGGGCCTGCGGTGGTCTGCGTGGGAGTGTCGGGCACGGCGGCCTGTGCCGAAGCCAATCGCTCGCGAGCATCCGGCGGCGGACCGGGTGAACCTTCCTGAGCGAATGCCAGGGGCGCCCCGCCCGCGACAAGAACGACCGCCAACAGCGCGGCGGTGTAACGACGATAGTGTGCCATGATGCTCTCCCTTTACCGGTCCCGCACTGGACATTCGGAGGATTTCCGAATGTTGTACCGCGCGGTACCGGAGGATCTCCGGACCGCCTGGGGAGAGCGCAGCCACGTTTCTCACGAGCGGTGCTGCGCGGGGGCACGGCACGGCTATGGGGCGAAGGTAGGCCCAAAGACTGAGTCTGTTCTCGACCCACACCTGATATCTCATGCACGTTCGGAGGCGACAGCGTGTCGGGCCTCAGGCGCACGATGCGGGACTGGACACGCCCGTCCCCTAAAATTGGGCTGATCGATTCACGATCCCCGAACCGAGGAGTATTTTCCGTGACCGACCAGACCGTCGCTCCCCAGCGCCCCGCACCCCGTCGTAACTCGGCCGGGACCAGCACGATGGCCTACCTTATTTTTGCAAGCCGGTGGATCCAGGCACCGCTCTACCTGGGACTGATCATCGCCCAGGTGGTCTATGTCTACGTCTTTGGCGTGGAACTCTGGCACCTCGTGGAGCACGTCATCACCGACGGCACCCACATCGATTCCAACCTGATCATGCTGAGCGTGCTCGGCCTGATCGACGTGGTCATGGTGGCAAACCTGCTGATCATGGTCATCATCGGTGGTTACGAGATCTTCGTCTCACGCATGCGACTGGACGGCCACCCGGACGAGCCAGACTGGCTCGCCCATGTGAACGCCAACATGCTGAAGCTCAAGCTCGCCGTGGCGATTATCAGCATCTCCTCGATCCACCTGCTGAAGACCTTCATCGAGATTGGCAAGCTCTCCACCGATGGTAAGGGACTCGGAGACACCGAGTCCGCGATCCTCTGGCAGGTGCTGATTCACCTCGCATTTATCGTCTCGGCCATCGCCCTGGCGTACATCGATAAGATGCAACACTCCTATCAGATGGCCGCCTCACACTCGGCCGAGGCCACCGCGCTTAACGCCCCCGCCGATGCCCGTATTCCCGCGGAAAATCACTAAAAAGTAGCGGCTTCGAGCCGATCTACCCCACGGCCCGCTTCCTTCGACCTTGCCGAGAAGGAAGCGGGCCGTTGCGCATGCCGCCACTTACAGGTGCATAATGTACGAGGTAATCATCCGGCGCACCCGTCGGGTGACGTTTTTATTGGGGAGCACAGCGTGCATAACGAAGTTTCGCCGGGCGATCAACGCTCGGCTAAACGCATCCTTCTCGGCGATCCACTGCCGACGGACAAACTTGAGGGTCAGTTGCTCTCGAAGAGACTGGCCCTGCCGATCTTCGCCAGCGATGCCCTCTCCTCGGTTGCCTATGCACCGCAAGAACTCTTGATGATCCTGATGATCGGCGGGCTGGCGTTCCTGTCACTGGCACCGTGGATCGCCGCCTGCGTGGTCATCCTGCTGCTCGTGGTGATGCTGAGCTACCGTCAGCTGATCAAGGCCTACCCCTCCGGGGGTGGCGACTACGAGGTGGCTCGGAAGAACCTCGGCGAGACCGCCGGACTGACCGTGGCCGCCGCCCTGCTGGTGGACTATGCGCTCACCGTGGCCGTGTCCATCGCCTCCGGTGTGGACAACATCATCTCCGCCCTACCGTTCCTGAACGAGTGGCGCGTCGAGATGGCCATCGGCTTTGTGATCATCCTGGTCGCGGTCAACCTGCGTGGCGTCTCCGAGTCGAGCAAGCTGTTTGCGCTGCCGACCTACATCTTTGCCGGCAGCGTGTTCCTGATGATCGTGGTGGGCTTTGTCCGCATGGTCCTCGGCGACGCCCCGGTGGCCGAATCCGCGAACTATACGGTTCACGGTGAGAGCCTCACCCAGGCCGCGATGGTGCTGCTGATCCTGCGCGCCTTTGCCAGCGGGTGTAGCGCACTGACCGGTGTCGAGGCGATCTCCAACGGCGTGCAGGCATTCCGCCTGCCCAAGATCCAGAACGCTCAGAAGACCCTGGTGGCCATGGGCGGGATCGCGATCGTGCTGTTTGCCGGCCTCACTGCCCTCGCGCTGACCACCGGCGTGCACTACGCCGAGAAGCCCTGCGACCTGCAGGGCTTTGCCGATTGTGCCTCGACCCCGCAGCGCTCGCTGATCGCGCAGGTGGCCTCGGCCACCTTTGGTGATGGCAGCTTCCTCTTCTTCCTGGTGCAGGCCGCGACCGCCCTGGTGCTGCTGCTGGCCGCCAACACCGCCTTCAACGGCTTCCCGATGCTCGGGTCGGTCCTGGCTCGCGACGGATACGCCCCCAAGGCGCTGAACACCCGTGGCGACCGCCTGATCTACTCGAACGGCGTGATCATCCTGGGTCTGGTCGCCATCGGCATCCTGCTGGTCTTCCAGGCCAACCTGACCCAGCTGATCCAGCTCTACGTGATCGGGGTGTTCCTCTCGTTCACGCTGGGACAGTTCGGCATGGTGAAGCACTGGCGGCGGGTACGCCGCGAGAATAAGTCGGCTCCGGGCTCGATGTCGGGTCTGCTGATCAACGGCCTCGGTGCCACGCTCACCCTGGTTGTGCTGCTGATCGTGACCGTGACCAAGTTCACCCACGGCGCATGGGTCGTGTTTGTCATCATGCCGATCCTCGGCCTGCTGATGGCCGGCGTGCACCGCTACTACCGCGATGTGGCCCAGGAGATCCAGGTCGACCCGGACATCCGGTTCGGATCCGACGGCGACCTCGCCGTGGTCCTGGTGGGCCGCCTGGACAAGCCGACCCTCAAGGCACTGGACTATGCCCGCGCCGCCAAGCACGACCGCCTGATCGCGCTGCACGCCTCGATCGATCCCGAACGCAGCAAACAGCTCAAGGCCGACTGGGAGGCACTGGATCTAGGGATCGAGATATCCTGCATCCCCTCGCCTTACCGCGACGTGGCGATCCCGGTGTCGAAGTTCATCAAGCGCGACCGGGTGGAAAACGGCCCGGCCGTGGTCACCGTGTACATGCCCACCTACATCGTGGGCCACTGGTGGGAGCGCCTGCTGCATAACCACCGCTCGCGCCAGATCCAGCAGCGCCTGCTGCTGGTGCACGGCGTCACGGTGAGCCTGGTGCCGTGGCTGCTGGACTCCTCGGAGATGATTTACGGTCGTCGCTCCCGTCCGCTGCCCGGTGATGCCCGTCGCGGTCTGCCGCAGCGGCCTGCACCGATGCGACCGGCCGGAGCGCGGGTGTCCAACGGAGCGATGCGCCTGCCCGAGGGTGCGGTCAAGCCTCCGCAGGAGCCCGGCGCGGACACGATCGCCAACACGATCGTCCCCGAGCCCGAGGACAAGTAGGCCCGGATAGACAAAAAGCCGGCCGTCACGAGTGATCGTGACGGCCGGCTTTTTGCGTGGCGAAAAACTAGCGCGACTTGGGTGCGCGAATCATGGAGATGTAGGAGATGACCCCGATGATCGCACCGAAGGCGATACCGGTGATCGCGAGGAAACCGAGCACGTGCATGGTCCACTCGGCCGAACGCTCACCCAGGTTGACCAGCAGCGGCAGCAAAATCAGGGCGAGTCCCAGAACGGCGCTGGCCACGCGGTTACCCGTGCTCAGGCGCTTCCAGAAGGCCGACAGCACCAGCAGCACACCGATCACGATGAGCACGGTGTTCACGATCGGGCCCACGGAGGTCTCGGGCGCGGTGGAGGTGGTTGCAAAGTAGATGAGTGCGGAGAGGAAGACACCCAGTCCGAAAACAGATACGAGCGTACCGGTACCGCGCTCGTCGGCCGGGCTCTTCTCGCGGCTTTGTGTAGTGGTCATAAGGACACGCTACCAATACCGACTGCTATCCGAGAAGTGGACCCACCGCGGTGACCCGCAGGATCGCCTCCCCGGCCTCGACGGACTCGGCTAAATCGACCACCGCCGAGATCCCCCAGTCTCCATCGCCGTCGGGGTCCTCGAAGACCTGACGGACCTTCCAGACCCCCTCGGACTCGGCCGGGGACTGGTCCACGGTGAGCAGCTGAGGACCGCGGGCACTCGGGCCATCGCCGAGGGAATCGTAGTCCTCGTAGTACGCATCCATCGCCTCGGACCAAGCGTCGGCATCGAAGCCCGCGGCACCATCCAGCGCACCGAGCTCGTCGAAGCGGTCGCGGGCTGCCAGCTGAACCCGGCGGAACATCTCGTTGCGGATGAGTACCAGGAACGCTCGCGGGTTGGAGAGAATGTTGCGCGGTGCCGGCGGGAGTGCCTGGGCCTGCTCGGCGTGCTTTTCGGGATCCGGGTGGGCGAGTTCCTCCCACTCATCCAGCAGGCTCGAGTCGACCTGGCGCACCAGCTCACCCAGCCACTCGATGATGTCGCGCAGCTCCTCGCTCTTGAATTCCTCGGGCACGCTCTGGCTGATCGCCCGGTAGGCGTCGGACAGGTAGCGCAGTACCAGGCCCTCCGAGCGGGCGATCTTATAGAAGCTCACGTACTCGGTGAAGGTCATCGCGCGCTCGTACAGGTCGCGCACCACGGACTTGGGACGCAGCTCGAAGTCGCGCGCCCAGGGTCGCTCGGTCGCGTACATCTCAAACGCCGCATCCAGCAGCTCGGCCAGCGGCTTGGGGTGGGTGACCTCCTCGAGCAGCTCCATCCGCTCGTCGTATTCGATCCCCTCGGACTTCATCGAGTTGACGGCCTCACCGCGGGCGAGGAACTGCTGCTGGTTGATAATCGGACGCGGATCGTCCAGGGTGGACTCGATCACCGAGATCACATCCAGCGCGTGGGTCGGCACGTCGGGATCCAGCAGCTCCAGCGCGGCAATCGCAAAGGGCGACAGCGGCTGGTTGAGGGCAAAGTTTGCCTGCAGCTCGACGGTCAGACGGTACTGGATGCTGCCGTCCTCCTCGGTGAAGCGCTCGATGATGCCCGCGGAGACCAGGGTCCGATAGATCTCGATCGCGCGCCGGGCCAGCTCAAACTGGCGCGTCCGGGGCTCGTGGTTGTCAAAGACCAGGGCGCGCACCCGGGCAAACGCATCCCGACCGTGGGCAACCACGTTGAGGATCATCGAGTGGGTGATCTCCATATGACTGACCAGCGTCTCGGGCTGCGCCTCGATGATGCGTTCGAAGCTCGCCTCACCCCAGGAGACAAAGCCCTGCGGCGCCTTCTTGCGGATGATCTTGCGCTTCTTCTTGGGGTCGTCCCCGGCCTTCTGAATCAGCTTGAGGTTTTCGATCTCGTGCTCGGGCGCCTCGAGGACCACGTCGCCGGCGGTGTCAAAGCCCGCGCGGCCGGCCCGGCCGGCGATCTGGTGGAACTCACGCGCCTGGAGCTGGCGCATCTTGACACCGTCGTACTTGGTCAGCCCGGAGAGCAACACCGTGCGGATCGGGACGTTGATGCCCACACCGAGCGTGTCGGTGCCGCAGATTACCCGCAGCTGCCCGCGCTGAGCCAGCTGCTCAACCAGGCGGCGATAGCGCGGCAGCATGCCGGCGTGGTGCACGCCGATACCCATCCGCACCAGACGCGACAGGGTCTTGCCAAAGCCGGTGGTGAAGCGGAAGTCGCCGATCGCCTCGGCGATCTCGTCCCGCTGCTCGCGGCTGACAATCTTGACGCTGGTGAGCGCCTGCGCGCGCTCGGCCGCGGCGGCCTGAGCGAAGTGCACCACGTAGATCGGGGCGCGCTGAGTCTGCAGCAGTTCCTCGATGGTCTCCTGGACGGGGGTCTGGACGTAGCTGTAGTGCAGCGGGACCGGACGGGTTGCCCCGGTGACCTCCACGGTGTCC
This sequence comes from Mycetocola sp. BIGb0189, assembly GCF_024810155.1. Taxonomy (NCBI): domain Bacteria; kingdom Bacillati; phylum Actinomycetota; class Actinomycetes; order Micrococcales; family Microbacteriaceae; genus Mycetocola; species Mycetocola sp. BIGb0189. Next base: position 341,926 of record NZ_JANUED010000003.1, on the reverse strand, counting down.
CGACCGGTGCGGCGACTGAGGTCGGCCTTGAGGTCGGTTACGTCGCCCAGGGTGGCCGACAGGAGCAGGAACTGGGTTTTAGGCAGGGTCAGCAGCGGAACCTGCCAGGCCCATCCGCGGTCGCGGTCGCCGTAGAAGTGAAACTCATCCATGACCACCTGGCCGATATCGGCGTCCTCGCCCTCGCGCAGCGCTTGGTTAGCCAGAATCTCCGCGGTGCAGCAGATGATCGGGGCGTCGGCGTTGACGGCCGAGTCACCGGTGACCATGCCGACGTTTTCGGCCCCGAAGGCCTCCACCAGGGCAAAGAACTTCTCGCTCACCAGCGCCTTGATCGGCGCGGTGTAATAGGTGCGCTCCCCCGCGGCCAGGGCGGCAAAGTGCGCCCCCATCGCGACCAGGGACTTTCCCGAGCCGGTCGGAGTGGAGAGGATCACGTTGGCCCCGGACACCAGCTCCATCAGCGCTTCCTCCTGCGCCGGATACGGGGTGATCCCGCCGCTGGTGGCCCAGTCAAGGAAGGACTCAAACACGTCATCGGCGCTGGCCTTGGCGGCGTACAGCTCATCGATGCGGGTGGAGAGTCCGGGACGGGAAGGTGCTGCGGAGGAAGACATGGCTCCATTCTCCCAGAAACGCGCCCTCGGGTGCCGCACACCGCACGGGCGCACGCAAACATCACCGGACCGATACACGCTATGCGCACGCACCCGACCGGGGTCCCACGATGCCCATCAGCGTTGATTCAAGCGCGGCATCTGCGCATTAGACCATCGGGTCTCCCCGGCACCCCCGGCCAAGATCGGAGGCGGCACTACTGGCCGTCGCGGGTACCCCACGTTCGAGGATGTGCACGGTCTTGGTGAGGGTGATGGTGCCGAGGTCGGGGGCGCTCATGCGCACGGTCACCGTGTGCTCTCCCGGGCTCTGGAACACCATTTCCAGCAGCGGAGAATCGCTCGCGCGGTCAAAGACCCCGTTGCCGGTGGTGTCGTACTCATAGTGCACCGGCGTCCCCAGGGGGAGTCCGGACTCGGCGCCAAACAGCATCGACTGGCCCACCAGGCCCGAGGTTGCCGAGTTCAGGGCGGGCAGCGGCGCCGGGACAGGTCGTGGCCCCGCCGCATCCGAGGTGCTGTCTCGTGGGGCGGGGCGTGGAGCGACCGGCCCGGTCGGGCGATCGCCGGCCCACAGGGACGCTGCCACGTCGGCCAGTTCGCGCGCCTTAATGGTGCCCTCGAGCCCCTCAAGATAGTTGAGGTGCGGCTCGGGAACCGTGAGTAGGGCACCGAGACCCCAGAGCCAGCTGTAGCTGCACACCGGATCGCGGGGGTGGCACAGGGCGCTCTTGAACCCGGCAAAATCGTAGAAGTTGTCGGTTGCCGTGCGCTGCTGCTCCCCCATCCACCAGCGAATGATGCCCTGGCCGGAAACCTCACGCTCATTACCGGCACCCGCGGGCTGCTGATAGGGATCACCGAAGGTCATGATGGCCGAGATCTGCCCGGGCAGCGCCTGGGCGAGCGTGCGCGCCGCCATGGCACCCTGGGAATACCCGATCGCGATGTAGCGGGTCCGGCAGCCGGCCGGCTGGGTTGCCGCAAAATCACGCATGACCCGCTCGGCATAGGTTGCCCCGTGGGCGGCCGAATCGATCATGTCATCAAAGATCGTGGTGCGCGCCTGAATCGGCACAGCGGTATAACCCGCGTCCTCGGTGCCACCCACGCCGAGAACAGGAACCTGTCCAATCGAGAAGCCCGCGGGCCACCCGGAATCGGGCTCGACTCCACCCAGAGCATCCACCAGACGGGCCAGGGTGGGCCCCTCCCAACCGTTGGTCACCCGACCGGAGCGGGGATACAGCGTGGGGGCACCGTCCAGGGCACTCACGCCCGGTGCCAGGTTGGCCTCGCCGCTCCCCCGGAAGGCAAGAATCGCCACCGGGGTGCACGTCGCGGACTCCTGCATGCTGTAGCGCGGGAGCGCGATCGCCTGAGCGGGCATCGGCGCGATCACCGCGGGCAGCGCCAGGGCGCCACACAGCACCGCCATGCTCAGAAACGAGCGACCAATCGCACGCACCGCCCGCGGAGCGCCGCGTCCGGTTAGCCAACGCCATCCCGCAGCAAGCACCGCCGTGTGGGATTTCACACGCGCGCTGCGGTCGGGATAACGGGGGTGCTTGCGGGGCACGAGAGACGGGCACTTTCTCTGGGTAAAGCTGCATTCGGGGCAGTAGTGCGGGTGATCCGTTGGGGCAGATCGGGGTGGACCCCGGGGTGGGGGCCCGATGAATCTCGGGGCGAAACGGGTGATGCTGTGATGCCGGGTGACGCTAGGGGGTGTCGCTCACGGAGTCATAAAACAGGTGTTCAAAGACGGCGCGGGAACGACGGGTAATTCGAAGGTAGTCCTGTTCCAGATCACCGGCGGATCCCGCCGGATATTCCAGAATGCGGGCGATGCCCTCCAGTTGGTCTCGATCGCGTGGCAAAACATCCGTAGTGCGATTCAACCACAGGGTCATAGCCGAGCGCACGCGCGACGCAAACAACCATGCTTTTTCGAGCTGATCGGCGTCTTCTTGACCCACAAACTGGTGACGCTGGGCGGCGTGCAGGGCGTCCAGGGTGCTCGTGGTGCGCAGCTCGGGGATCCCGGCTGCGTGCTCCAGCTGGACCAGCTGGGTGAACCACTCCACATCGCTCAGCGATCCTCGCCCGAGTTTGACGTGCCGGGTCGGATCGGCGCCCTTGGGGAGGCGCTCCCCCTCCACTCGAGCCTTGATCCGGCGCACCTCGCGCAGCTCGGCGGCGTCGATCGAGGCCGGGTAGCGTACGGTGTCGGCCAGCGCGGTGAAATCCGCACACAGGGCGGGGTCGCCGGCGATCGGGCGGGCACGCAGCAGGGCCTGTGCCTCCCAGGTGAGTGACCAGCGAGCATAGTATGCGCGGTAGGAGTCGAGCGTGCGCACCAGGGCACCATTGCGCCCCTCGGGGCGGAGGTCGAGGTCCAGATCCAGTGGGAGGCGGGCATCCTGGCTCAGCCTGCTGAGCTCGGTGGCGATCTTCCCGGCCGCGCGGGCGGCACGCTCGGGGTCGAGGGCGACGGGGCGATACACGTAGATGATGTCGGCGTCCGAGCCGAAGCCCAGCTCGCCACCGCCGAGGCGCCCCATGCCGATGATCGCAAACTCCAGCTGGGTGTCGTCCAGCGTGGCATCCTCGCGGATCAGATCCAGCAGGCCGCCGATGGTCACCTCGGTGATGACCGTGAGCCCGGTGGCAATGGTGCGCACGTCGCACACCCCGAGCACCGAGGCCAGCGCGAGGCGCAGGATCTCCCGGCGACGCACCCGCAGCACCGCGCGGGCCGCACGGTCGGGCTCGCTGTAACGGCTGCGAATTGCCCGCACCTCGGCCGCCAGCGCCGCCTCATCCCGCGGATGCATCAGGGTGTCGGATTCCAGCCAGGCCGCGGCCTCGGGGAACTTATCCAGCAGCTCGCCGATGAAGCGCGAGCCACTCAGCACCTTGGTCAGGCGCTCGGCTACCCCCGAGGAGTCCCGCACCATGCGCAGGAACCAGTGGGTGCTGCCCAGGGCGTCGCTCAGCCGGCGGAAGGCGAGCAGCCCGTAGTCGGGGTCGGCGCCGTCGGCCAGCCAGCGCAGCAGTACCGGCAGAAGGTTGCGCTGGATCGCCGCGCTGCGGGAAATGCCGTTGGTCAGCGCGGCAATGTGGGCGAGGGCCCCGGCTGGATCGCGGAAACCAATCGCGGCCAGGCGGGCACCGGCGGCCGCGGTGGTCAGACGGGTCTCGTCCATGCCCAGCTCGGCCACCGCGCTCAGCAGCGGACGATAGAACAGGCGCTCATGCAGCTGGCGCACCCGCTGTTTGGTGGCCTCCCAGCGCCGCACCAGATCGCCCCCGGAGGCGGCGAGGTGGGAGCCACGGGCAAGGATGCGCAGGGCGTCATCCTCGCGCGGCATCAGGTGTGTGCGACGCATCTGCTGAAGCTGCAGCCGGTGCTCGAGAACCCGGAGCAGGCGGTAGTCCGCCATGAACTCGCCGGATTCCTCGCGCCCGATATATCCGGCATCCGCCAGGGCGCGCAGCGCGGCCACGGTGCCGCCCACCCGCACGCTCTCGTCGGCGAAGCCGTGCACGAGCTGCAGCAGCTGCACGGTGAACTCGATGTCGCGCAGGCCCCCGGGGCCCAGCTTGAGCTGGAAGCTCACGTCCTCGGCCGGGATATTGGCGGTCACCCGCTCGCGCATCCGCTGCACCGATTCAACAAAGTTTTCCCGGCCCGAGCTCGCCCAGACCAGCGGATCGATCGCCCGATGGTAGCGCTCCCCCAGCTCGGCATCGCCGGCCAGATGGCGGTGCTTAAGCAGGGCCTGGAACTCCCAGCTCTTGGCCCAGCGGTCGTAGTACGCGAGGTGGGATTCGAGGGTGCGCACCAGCGCGCCCTGCTTTCCCTCGGGACGCAGGTTGGGGTCCACCTCCCAGAGCGCGGGCTCGATGGCCGACTCGGAGATGCTGCGCATCAGGATCGTGGCCAGTCGGGTCGCGATCACGATCGCCCGCTGGTTGTCGATCTCGGCATCCGCGGCCGCCTCGGCCACAAAAATGACGTCCACATCGCTCACGTAGTTGAGTTCGCCGGCGCCGGCCTTGCCCATGCCGATGATCGCCAGCCGGGTCGCGGCTACCTCGTCGCGGGGGAAGCGGGGTAGCTCCCCCGCGGGATCCGCGGCGACCGCGCGGGCTATCAGCAGCGCGGCCGAGAGCGCCGCGGCGGCGGCATCCGAGAGCGCCCGGGCCACACCGTCGAGCACATCGCGGGGGTCCTCGGCCTCGGTGTCCACCCGGACGATACGCAGCACCTCGCGACGATAGGCGATCCTGAGCGCCACGATCGCCTCACGCTCGGGCAGGGTCGCAAACCCATCCTCCTCACCCACGGCGAGGGCCAGACGCTCCCGCATCTCGGTGGCGGTGGGCAACACCAGGGTCGGTTCGGCCAGCACCCGGCTTTCCTCGGGATGGCGCAGCAGGAAGTCGGCCAGCCCCTCGGACACTCCGATAACCCGAATCAGCGCACGACGCCACAACGGATCCGCGGCAATCTCGCTCAGCAGATCGGGCCGGGTCTCCCCCAGGCGCAGCAGCGTGCGCAGCGCCTCATCGGGATCGGCGGCCGCCGCAAACTCCTCCAGGGTGTCCGGCTCCACCGGCCAACCCACCTCACCCAGCTGCTCGATGAGGGTGCGGGCGGCGGTGAGCTCGGCAAACCCGATCCGCGCAAGGACGCTGAGGCCCGTGGCCGGACGCGGCACCGCTAGAGAATTTCGATGTTTTTGGCGAGCTCGTACGGCGTGACCTGCGCGCGGTACTCGTCCCACTCCTGACGCTTATTGGCCAGCACGTAGTTGAACACCTGCTCGCCCAGGGTTTCGGCGACCAGCTCGGAGCGCTCCATCAGCGAGATCGCGCTGTCCAGGCTTGAGGGTAGCGGGGCGTAGCCCAGCGCGCGACGCTCGGCGTCCGAGAGTGACCAGACATCGTCCTCGGCCTCCGGCGGCAGCTCGTAGCCCTCCTCGATGCCCTTGAGCCCCGCGGCCAGCAGCAGCGAGTAGGCGAGGTAGGGGTTGGCGGCCGAGTCGATCGCGCGGTACTCCACCCGGGCGCTCTGCCCCTTATTGGGCTTATACAGCGGGACACGCACCAGTGCCGAGCGATTGTTGTGACCCCAGCAGGCGTAGCTGGGAGCCTCGGCAAGGTTATTGCTGCCGACGCTGCCCCACAGGCGCTTATAGGAGTTCACAAACTGGTTGGTCACCGCGGTGATCTCCGGTGCGTGGTGCAGCAGCCCGGCGATGAACTGGCGACCCACCTTGCTCAGCTGGTACTGCGCACCGGCCTCGAAGAACGCGTTGGTGTCGCCCTCGAACAGCGAGAGGTGCGTGTGCATGCCCGAACCGGGCTGGTCGGACATCGGCTTGGGCATGAACGTGGCGTACACACCCTGCTCGATCGCGACCTCCTTGATCACCGTGCGGAAGGTCATGATGTTGTCGGCGGTGGCCAGCGCATCGGCGTAGCGCAGGTCGATCTCATTCTGACCGGGACCGGCCTCATGGTGGCTGAACTCCACCGAGATGCCCAGGTCTTCCAGCATCCGCACGCTGCGACGACGGAAATCGTGGGCGGTGCCCCCGGGGACGTTGTCGAAGTAGCCCGCGGAGTCCACCGGAATCGGGCCCTCGGGACCGATCTGCGCGGACTTCAGCAGGTAAAACTCGATCTCCGGGTGGGTATAGAAGGTGAAACCGCGGTCGGCGGCATGCGCCAGCGCGCGCTTCAGGACGTTACGCGGGTCGGTGTTTGCGGGCTGACCATCCGGGGTCGTGATGTCGCAGAACATCCGAGCTGTCGGGTCCTGACCGCTGCGCCACGGCAGGATCTGGAAGGTTGAGGGGTCCGGGTGGGCCAGCAGATCCGATTCGAATCGACGGGACATGCCCTCGATGGCCGAACCGTCAAAGCCCAGGCCCTCGGTGAAGGCACCCTCCACCTCGGCGGGGGCGATCGCGACGGATTTCAGGGTACCCACAACATCGGTGAACCACAGGCGTACAAACTTCACGCCGCGCTCTTCAATCGTCCGCAGGACGAAATCTCGCTGCTTATCCATGGGCTCCTCTTTCCCGCGACCGCACGTGCTCGCTGTGTCTAGATTAGTGGTTCGAGCACCCCCGCCGGAATGGGGTGACGGGTGTTTCGCGCAGTCGAAACACCCTGTTTACATTGGACTAGTCGTTCTCGGCGTCCTCGCGTGCCCAGCGCTCGGCGTTTTCGCGCAGTTTGTCCATGGCGTGGGCGGCCTCCTCACGGGTTTCAAAGGGTCCCACGCGGTCGGCGGCGGGCGACACGAGTCCCTGCTCCACCTCGCCGGTGCGGGAGTTGTACCAATACTGCGTTGTCGGATCGGTTGCCATAGTTCCTCCTTGATCAGGGCCTAGACTGATCCTATGCCTCAGGACTCCCTTGGAAACCTCATCCCCGGTATCGTCTCGCCGCAGCGTGTCGTGCCCGCCCACATTCCGCGCCCCGAATACGTGGGGAAGGCAGCGCCCGCCCCGTTCACCGGTTCGGATGTCTATTCGGCCGAAGATGTCGAGCGCATTCGCCGCTCGGGCCGCCTGGCCGCCGACGCGATCGCCCTGGTGGAAGAGCACGCGGTTCCCGGCGTGACCACCGACCGGCTGGACCAGATCGCCCACGACTTCCTGATCTCCCACGACGCCTACCCGTCCACGCTGGGCTACCGCGGGTACCCCAAGTCGCTGTGCAGCTCGCTCAACGAGGTGGTGTGCCACGGCATCCCCGATGACACCGTGCTACGCGACGGCGACATCCTCAACATCGACATCACCGCCTACCTGGATGGTTTCCACGGTGACACCAACCGCACCCTGCTGATCGGCAACGTAGCCGAGGAAACCCGCCTGCTGGTCGAGCGCACCGAGGAGGCCCTGCGCCGCGGCATTCGCGCGGTGGCCCCGGGCCGCGAGGTCAACGTGATCGGGCGCACCATCGAGGCCTACGCCAAGCGTTTCGGCTACGGTGTGGTCCGCGACTACACCGGACACGGTGTGGGTGCCGCGTTCCACTCGGGCCTGATCATCCCCCACTACGACTCGGCGCCGCGCTACAACGACGTGATGGTTCCCGGCATGGTCTTTACCATCGAGCCGATGCTGACCCTGGGCGGGATTGAATGGGATCTCTGGGCGGATGACTGGACGGTCACCACCCGGGACAAGAGCCTCACCGCGCAGTTTGAACACACCCTCGTGGTCACCGAAACCGGTGCCGACGTGCTGACCCTGCCGAGCGCAAAATGAGCGCCGCACACGCCGTCGGCATCGATATCGGCGGAACCGGAATCAAGGGTGGCATCGTGGATCTCGCCTCCGGTGAGCTGATCAGTGACCGGATCAAGATCCTCACCCCCGAGGGCGGACGTCCGGATGACATCATCAAGACGGTCGCCGAAATCATCGACCGCCTGGGACCGGACGCCGAATCCGTCCCGCTGGGTGTCGCATTCCCCGCAATTGTGCGCGGAGGGAAAACCATGTCCGCGGCCAATGTATCCAAGGAATGGATCGGCCTGGATGCTCACGCGCGCTTCGGTGAGGCGCTGGGCCGACCGCTGACGTTTGTGAACGATGCCGACGCCGCCGGTTTCGCCGAATCTGAGTTTGGGGCTGCCCGCGGACAGGATGGGCTGAGCCTGGTGATCACCCTGGGGACCGGAATCGGCGCCGGCGCCGTCTACAACGGCACGCTGATTCCCAACTTCGAGCTCGGCCACCTGGAGATCGACGGACACGACGCCGAGACCCGCGCCTCGTACCGCGCCAAGGAGCGCGACGACCTGGACTGGGCCGAGTGGGCGGCACGCCTGCAGCGCTACTTCGAAACGCTGGAGTTCCTGTTCTCCCCCGACCGCATCATCGTCGGCGGCGGTGTCTCCAAGCACCACGAGCACTTCCTGCCGCTGCTCACACTCGACGCCCCGATTATGCCCGCGGTACACCGCAATAAGGCGGGCATCCTGGGGGCGGCGGCCTTCGCGGCCCGCGCCCAGTAGTCGCAGAAACGCCGCGGCCCCTCCGAATATTCGGAGGGGCCGCGGCGTTTTACGTGGTGGGAATGGGCCGACTCTTACGCCGGGTTCTGTCCCGAGGGAAATCCCTCATGGGCGACCATCTATCTAGGCCCGCCGTTGCCGACGGGCTCAAGCAATCTACCCGGAAACGGGACGAGCAGCCCCATGGTTTCCTGTCTGATCTTGCTCCGAGCGAGGTTTACCAAGCCGGCCGGGTCACCCCGGTCGCTGGTGGGCTCTTACCCCACCGTTTCACCCTTACCCCCGGAAAACCGGTGGCGGTCTATTCTCTGTTGCACTGTCTCGCGGGTTACCCCGGGTGGATGTTATCCACCGCCCTGCTCTAAGGAGCCCGGACGTTCCTCGTCATCGTTGCCGATGCCGCGATCGCCTTGCCGACCCATTCACCACTACTGTAGCGCGCGCGGCGCCCGCATCCCATTCGGGACCGGCGCGGCGCACGCTGCCTCGGCTAGGCCTGGGTCTGACCCCAGAGGCCGGACTCCTCGGTGCGGACCATGATGGCCGAGCACTCGGGGCACTGCAGTACCTCGTCGAGACCGGCGTTGCGCACGGCCTCCAGCTCGTTGCCGGTGGAGGCAATCTTGCAGGCACCACAGGCACCACGCTGGAACAGGGCCGCACCCACACCACCGCGCGAGCGGACCCGCTCGTACAGGGCGAGCAGGGGCTCGTCCATGCCGATGGTGAGGTTGCCACGCAGGTTTTCCTGGGCCGAGAGCTCCTCGGCGATGACCTCAAGGGACTCGTCCCGGCTGGCCTCGACGGTCTGGATCTGCCCGGTGATCTCGGCCTCGGCGCTGCGGCTGCCGTCCAGGACGGCCTGGGCGGCCTCGACGGCCTCCATGCTGATCAGCTGCGCCTCATCCAGCACGCTGCGACGCACACGCAGCGACTCCAGCTCGGCCTGAATGCCGCTGAGAGCCTGCGGGGTGGCGCTGCCGGATTCGATCAGCTGGTTGTCGCGGGCGATGCGCGCATCCACCACAACCGAGTCTGCCTCGAGGCGGTCCAGCTCCACCTTGACATCCTCGAAGCTGCCGAGGTCGCGGGCCAGGGTTCCCCGGGCGGCGTCACGGTCGGCCTCCAGCGAGGCCAGGGCGGCGAGCTCGGGCAGGCTGACTCGACGGTGGGCGAGCTTGGTGATCTCGGCGTCAATGGCCTGCAGGTCGAGGAGTTTGGCTTGCGCGGCGGCGGTGGCTTTCACGGGTTCTCTTTCGCTGGGGAGTGGGATGGCCTGGTGTCACTGGGTGACAACAAAGTCCCACGGGTCGGTGCGGATGTCACTCACCGTGACGGTGAGCTCGGGCAGGGAGGCACGGAGCTGCGCGGCGGCGGCATCCAGCCACAGCCATTCGCTTGCCCAGTGCGAGGTATCGATGAGTGCGGGTCCCGATCCCAGCAGCGCCTGTTCGCGCGCCTCGGATGCGGGATGGTGACGCAGATCGCTGGTGATGTACAGGTCAGCACCGCGTACGGCGGCCTCACCCAGCAGGGAGTCCCCGGCACCGGCGCACAGTGCGATGGTGCGGATCTCCTGATCGTATTCTCCGGCCGCGCGGATCCCGGTCGCGGTCGCGGGGAGGATCTCCGCGAGCTCGCGCGCGATCTGCCCCAGGGTCTTGGGCTCGGGCAGGGTGCCCACACGGCCGATCCCTCGGGTCGGGGATTCGCCGGGCAGGATGGGTGTGGTCTCGACCAGCCCCAGGCGATCGGCAAGAACCTGCGAGGTACCCGCCTCGACCACGTCGGCATTGGTGTGGGCGGCCAGCAGGGCGGCCCCACCACGAATCAGCGTATGGATGACCGACCCCTTATAGCGGTCGGCGGCAACCGAGGTCACCCCGCGCAGGAGGAGCGGGTGGTGGGTGATCAGCAGCTGGGCACCCACCGCCAGGGTTTCGGCGGCGGTTTCGGCCACCGGATCCACCGCGAGGTGCACCGCGGTGACCTGCTCGCGCGGGTCACCGGCGATCAGCCCGGACGCATCCCAATCGGATGCGCCACGCGCCGGCCAGAGGCGTTCGGTCACGTCGAGGATCTGCTGCAGTGTGTAGGTCACGACTCCAGGATACGGCCTCCCGGGCCCCGCGCGCTCCGGGCATGCCGAGAAGCCCTCGTGGAGAAGCGGCGCGCGCGACCCTTCGACACACCGAGGCCACATTCAGACCCCGGGTTTAGGATGGGTTGACGTAGCGACCAGCGCCGTTCCCTGCTTCCCGTCCCCCGAACCGGAAGGAGGAGCGATGAGCTCCGACCACGAAATCAATTTCCGCACCCGCAAGTGGGTGCGTCCCGAAGATCTCAACGCCAACGGCACCCTGTTTGGTGGCAGCCTGCTGCGCTGGATCGATGAGGAGGCCGCGATCTACGCGATCCTCCAACTGGGCAACCACCGCGTCGTCACCAAGCTGATCTCGGAGATCAACTTTGTCAGCTCCGCCAGACAGGGCGACATCATCGAGATGGGACTGCGTGCCACCCACTTTGGCCGCACCTCGCTGACCATGCGTGCCGAGGTGCGCAACATGTTTACCCGCCAGTCGATCCTGACCATCGAGAAGATCGTGTTTGTGAACCTGGACGAATCGGGCACCCCGGTCCCCCACGGCTATGACACGATCACCCTGAATCGCGACCGCCTGCCACACGGCATCAGCCCCGCGGATATCGTGACCGTCTAACCGACACACCGCGCACCATCGTCGCCCCCGGAACCAGCATCCGGGGGCGACGCCTGTTTTCCCCATCGGCAGATAGTAAATCCTTTTGATTTACTATAAAGTGACATCAGAGCCCGAGCTCGGTCTCCGACGCTCGCCCGCACCGTCCGCATCACCGTCGAAAGGACCCCCGCGTGACCTCCCCCCTGATCCTCTCCGGCAACGCCGCCGCCCCCGGAACCCCGCTTACGCACTACTGGAGCACCGTGGTCGGTGCCGGCCGCGCGAACGAGGGCCTGCGCGCCGACTGGCAGCGCCAGCTCACCGAGGCCCGCGCGGTTGCCGACTTCCGCTATATCCGCTTCCACGGACTCTTCCACGACGACATGTTCGTCTACACGGAAAAGGAGGACGGCACCCCGGTCTTCAACTTCCAGTACGTGGATGCCCTGGTGGACGCGCTGCTCGATATCGGCATCCGCCCCTTCGTGGAGCTCGGCTTTAGCCCGCGCGCGCTGGCCCGGGAAACCGAAACCGTATTCTGGTGGGGCGCCCACGGCGCTCCGCCCACCGACTCCGCACGCTGGGCCGAACTAATTGACCGCCTGGTGCGACACTGGATCCGCCGCTACGGCCTCGCCGAGGTGCGCACCTGGTACTTCGAGGTCTGGAACGAGCCGAACCTCTGGGGCTTTTTCCACGGCACCCGCTCGGAGTACTTCGAGCTGTACAGGGTGAGCGCCGAGACGATCAAGGCCATCGACCCGGGCCTGCGCGTGGGCGGCCCGGCAACCTCAAACTTCGTGCCCGACACCCGCTTCGACGGGGAAAAGGAGGACTTCGGGGCGCAGATCGTGGCCGGCCGCGACGACCTGGACACCCTGGACTGGCGTCCGGTCTGGCTCGACGCCTTCCTGGAATACTGCGCCGCACACAACCTCCCGGTGGATTTTGTCTCCACCCACCCCTACCCCACCGACTGGGCGCTGGACGAGCACGGCCAGGGCGAGAAACTGACCCGCGGTGTGGACGCGACCCCAACCGATCTGGCCACCATCCGCCGCATCGTTGACGCGAGCGTCTACCCGAACGCCGAGATCCACCTGACCGAGTGGAGCTCGTCCTCCTCGCCGCGGGACCACACCCACGACACCGTGCCCGCGGCGACGTTTGTGGTGCGCACCATCCTGCACTCGCTCGGCACCGTCGACTCGCTGGCCTACTGGGCCTTCACCGACGTGTTTGAGGAGGGTGGCGCCGGGGACGAACTCTTCCACGGCGGATTCGGCATGTTCACCCTGCCGGGTATTCCCAAGCCCACCCTGCACGCCTATCGCATGCTCAACGGCCTGGGTGATGAACTGATCGCGCGCACCGACGGAACGATCCTCAGCCGGGATGCGGAATCGGGGCGCCTGAGCGCGCTGGTCTATCACTATCCGAGTGAGAAGCCCAAGTCGATCCCCGCGTCCTTTGACTCCCGCGAGGTCGCCGACGCCAACGGCCGGATCGGCTCGCCGCGGACCCTGAGTATCCGCCTGGAGGGCCTGTCCGCGGGTACCCGTTTCGAGGTGGAAACCCTGGATCTGGAGCACGGGAACGCGATCGCCGAGTGGCGGAAACTCGGCGAGCCCGAGGCCCCGACCCGCGAGGAATTGGCGCTGATCAACCGCGGCGCGCGTGCCACCGCCCTTTTCACGGTTTCAGCCGATGAGAGTGGTATTCTCGCGAGGGAATTAGAGGTTTCCCCCTGGGCGATTGTTGCGTTGCGACAACTACCCTAGGCCCACGCATCACGGTGTGGGCGACGGCAGCGCAGCCGTTGCCCACACCCCCGTTCAGTCCCGGAAGGAAATTCGCCACCCATGGCCAGACCCTCGCACCTCACCGAGCAGACGCCGGTCTCCGCGCGTCGCGGCACCAACCTGCCCCGCCTCAAGAACTTCAACGAGTCGGTGGTCCTGGATTCGCTGCGTCGCGCCCCCGACGGGCTGAGCCGGGTCGAGCTGGCCAGCGCGAGTGGACTCTCGGCACAGACGGTTTCGAACATCTGCCGCCGGCTGATCGATCAGGGTGTGATCCTGGATGAGGGCACCGTGGTTCCCTCGGCCGCGGGGGTCGGGGGCAAGCGGCGCACGCTGCTGCACCTGAACCCCGACGCCTACTATGCGATCGGTGTGCACCTGGACCCGGCGGTTGCCACCGTCGCGGTCCTCAACGTGACCGGCGCGGTGCTGGCCGAACGCCGCCACCCGATGCACGATGTGACCGAGCCCGACCGGGTGCTCGCCGACATTGCCCGCCTGGTGTCCGAGCTGATCGACAGCGCGAAGCTTCCCCGCGATCGTATTCTGGGGCTCGGGGTCGCGGCGCCCGGCCCCATTGATCTGGATTCCGGAGTCATCATCGATCCCCCGCAGCTGCGTGGCTGGGGACGGGTCCCCGTGCGGGAGCGCCTGGCCGAACTGACCGGGCTCCCGGTCATCCTGGACAAGGATGTGACCGCCGCGGTGATCGCCGAGCGCTGGGCCGCCGGGCCCGCCGCTGCCGAAGTCGACACCTTCGTCTTTTTCTACATCGGCACCGGCTCCGGCATGGGGCTGGTTGTGAACGACACCGTGCTGCGCGGTGTGTCCGGCAACGCGGGCGAGGTTGGCGGCCTGGACGCCTCCTGCACGACCCGAGACCTGGCCGAGGAGGGGGTGCGCCGCGGCGTGCTGTCCGGGCTGAGCCTGCCCGTCTCCCCCACCGAGGCCGAGGACGCGCTGGCCGATCTGGTCCGCATCGCCCACGATGGCGATGCCGAAGCCCGCGACATCATCGACGGCTGGGCACGCCGGGTCGGCCGCGGGGTTGCCGCCGCCGCAACCCTGGTGGATGCCTCGCTGATCATCTTCGGCGGCCCCGCCTGGACCCTGCTCGCCGAGCGCTTCCTGCCGATCGTGCGCGAGATCGTGGACGCCTCCCCGTTTGTGGAGAAGACCCGCGAAACCGTGGTCACCACCAGCGCCCTGGGCGACGCCGTCGGCGCCATCGGTGCCGCCTCCCTCGTGCTCGATACCCTGCTGTCCGTGCAGCCGCAGTCGCTGGTGCTCCAGTAGGGAACCGCCCAACTGCCGCCTCTCACGCAGGAACCCCGTTGTGATGTTTCACAACGGGGTTCCTGCGAATCTGGGTGCCGGGGCTACGGGCGCTGGGCCGCGCCGTCGGACGCGCGCAGCAGGGCCCAACGGTCGTGCTGGCCGGGGGCGGTGACCGGGTATTTCCGGGCGGCCGCCTCGTCGAAGTCCACGCCGAGGCCGGGCTTGGTGCTCGGGTAGAGCACGCCGCCCCGCGCGACCGGGGCACCGGGGAACACCTCGAGGGTGGCCTCGCGGAATCCGGCGGCCTCCTGCACGCCGAAGGCGTGGGAAGACACGTTCATCGCAACGTTCGCCGCCTGGCCGAGCGGGCTGACGTCGCCCGGGCCGTGCGGGGCCGAGCGTACGCCGAACAGCTCGGCGGCCGCCAGGATCTTGCGGGTCGTGGTGAGTCCACCCAGGGTGGGGATCCGCAGCCGGGCAAAGTCAATCGATCGGGTGGTGAACAGGCGCGTGTACTGGGACGCCTCGGTGTACAGCTCACCCACCGCGAGCGGGGTGGATCCGGCCAGGCGCATCTCGGCAAAGTGGTCGGCGTCCTCGGGGGCCAGCAGGTCCTCCACGAAGAACAGGCGGGCGGGCTCAATCTCGGCCATGAAGCGTCGCGCCTGGGCGGGGGTCAGTCGCTCATGCGAGTCGTGCAGCAGCTCAACGCCGTCGCCCACCAGCGAGCGGATCTCGGCCAGCACCGGCGGGACGTGGTGGAGGTAGGACAGCGAATCCCAGCGGTCCTCGCGCAGGTGCCGGCGACGCTCCTCGGCGGCATCGGCGGCCGCGGTTCCGTAGGTGTCGGTTCCGGGCACGGCCACCTGCACACGCACGTGACGGTAGCCCTTCTCGGTGGCGGCCAAAACCTTGTCGGCAATCTCGCCGGCGGTGAAGCCATCCACATGGGTGTAGGCCGCGGCACCGTTGCGGGCGCGTCCGCCGAAGAGCTCGTGCAGCGGCAGGCCCGCGCGCTTGCCGGCGATGTCCCACAGGGCCACATCGATCCCGGCCAGGGCGTTATTAGCGATCGATCCGCCGCGCCAGTAACCGCTATTCAGCAGTAGGCGATGGATGTCCTCGATGTCGGCGGCGGGGCGGCCGATGATCATCGGAGCGAGGTAGTCGTTGACCACCGAGGCGATGGCCAGCGTGCGCTGCGGGTCACTCGAACACCCCAGTCCGTAGAGGCCGGGCACGTTGGTTTCGACCCGAACGATCACGTAGGGGCAGCCCTGTGGGGCGGTCAGGAAGGTGGTGACGCCGGTGATCCGCACGGTGTCGTCGCGGTCGAGGTCGGCGGGGTCGGTGTCCCAGGGTGCGCGGGCCAGCACCACACCATCGGTGGGCTCGGCGGCGGTGAGGGCGAAGGGGAGGTCGGGCGAAGTCGTCATTGTCTAGCGTTCCGTTTCGGGGTGGTGGCTGCTTTGCCAGGGGTCTTGGAAACGTGTCTCACACGGATTTTCGAATCCGCGTTGACACAGTCTATCAAATTGATTTAGATTCGTCATGTGTTCACCAACGACGGCAAACACCAACCCCCAGCGAAAGGCACCACACAGTGAAAAGACATCGGAGTCTCACACGAACAGCGGCTTTAGCCACAACCCTGACCCTCGGACTCGCCCTCACCGCCTGTGCCTCCGGCGGCGATAACGCGGGAGGCGGCGACGGCAAGTCGCTGACCCTCTGGACCTTCAAGCAGACCCACGCCACCGCCCTGGAAAAGACCGCCGAGGATTTCAAGGCCAAGACCGGCATCACGGTCAAGGTGCAGGCGATCACCCCGGATGACGCGTTTGTCACCAAGACCCAGGCCGCCGCCAAGACCGGCGATTTCCCGGACCTGCTCGAGGTACACTCGCGCGGCGAGGACTTCACCTTCGGCGCGGCCGGGCTGCTGGAAAACCTGGCCGACAAGATCACCCCCGAGTGGGACAAGAACTACCTCGAATCCGTGCGCAACGAGGGCACCGTGACCGCGGCGGACTTCAAGTCCTCGCAGGAAACCGGGTCGAAGATCGCCGGTGTCGAGGAGGGGCAGCGCCTGAGTGTGCCGCTGACCATCGGCACCTTCGGCATCGTCTATGCCAATAAGGAGCGTCTGGCCGCCGCGGGCATCACCGAGGCCCCCAAGACCTGGGAGGAATTCATCGCCGCCCTGGATGCGCTCAAGAAAACCAACCCCGACAACGGCGGCGTGACGATCGGACTCAAGTCCCCCTCGACCGGCCTGGAATGGCTGATGCAGCCGATGGGCTTCGGCCAGCTGGGCAAGGGCCCGTTCGAGGCCCTGTTCAAGGACGACAAGTCCAAGAACTGGAGCTCGGAGAACGGCACCAAGGTGCTCAGCGAGTACAACAAGATCAACCCGTACTGGATGCCGGGATCGCAGACCCTCGACATCGACCAGGCCGACCTGAGCTTCGCCCAGGGCAAGTCCTCGTTCCTGGTGGGTGGCACCTTCACGCTCTCCTTCCTCAACCAGAACGGTTTTGACACCGAGAACCTGATGACCTTCCCGGTTCCCCCGCCCGCCGACGGCGCGGTCAAGGATCTGGCGCTGGCTCCGTTCTCGCTGACCGGTCTCTCGCTGTCCTCCTCGTCCAAGAACAAGGATGCGGCGCTCAAGTTCATGGAGTTTGTCTCCGAGCCCGACAACGCCAAGAAGTTCTCCACCAACGCCCTCGACCTCGCCCCGGTTGACCTCGGCGCGGACCCCTCCAAGGAGGTCGGCCCGGTTCTCGGTGCGATGATGGCGGCGTTCGGCGAGGCCGGACCCAACACCTACAACCCGGGCGACACCTCCTACCGCCCCAACCAGTACGACCCGGGTGACGTGGGTGCGCTGCTGATGAACATGACCCCGCTCGCCCAGACCGATCCGGCGCAGACCGGGTCCAAGATGGCCGAGCTCATCGACTCCTACTGGGTCACCCAGAAGGGCTAAGCAATGACCAGCCACGTTACTCCCGACTCCGCCCTGCGCGGGGTCGGGGGTGACGGGGACCAGGACGGTCCCCGCCACTCCCCCCACACCGCGGCGGCCCCCACGCCTCCCGCCGCCGCGCCGAGCTCGCCGGCGTCCCCGAAGAAGCGGCGCATCCGCTACAACCGCACCGAATCCCGCTGGGGCTACGCCTTTGTGGCCCCCGCCCTGATCCTGTTTGCGATCATGGGTGTCTATACGATCGGATACGGCCTGGCGCTGAGCTTCGCCCGCTGGAACGGCTTTAGTCCCAACTGGGAATGGGTCGGCTTCCAGAACTTCACCGACCTGCTCTTCGGCAGCAAGACGTATGCACCCCGCGTACAGGCGGCTGCCCTGAACACCCTGTGGGTGTGTATCGCGGTGCCGGTGCTGACCATCGCGGTGAGCTTCCCGCTGGCCATCATCCTGAACTCGGCCAAGCGATTCCAGGGCATCCTGCGCTCGGTCTACTTTGTGCCCTACGTCACCACCGGCATCGCCGTATACCTGGCGTGGCAGTACATCCTGGAGCCCAACGGGGCGATCAACGGTCTGCTCCGGGTGCTGGGGCTGGGATCCCTCACCCAGCCGCAGGGCTTCCTCGGTAACCCCGACACCGCCCTGCCCACGCTGATCATCGTGCTGGTCTGGTCGGCGGTCCCGGTGGCCATGCTGCTCTATCTCACCGGCCTGCAGTCCCTGGACACCTCGGTGTTTGAGGCCGCCACACTCGATGGCGCGGGATGGTGGCGCACCAATACGTCGATCGTCTGGCCGCTGCTACGTGCCACCACCGGCATCGTGTTCCTGCTGAACCTGCGCGATGCACTGCAGGGCTTCCAAATCTTCCTGATCATGACCAACGGCGGACCGGGCAACCACACCAACGTGCTGGGCCTGGAAACCTACCGCCTGGCGTTCCTGTCCGAACTCTCCCCCACCCTGGGCCTGGCGAGCGCCCTCGGCTGGATGCTGTTCCTCGCCGCGCTCGCGATCGCCCTGATCAACCAACGACTCGAGAAGAGGGCCCAGTAGTGGTAGACCTCGCCCCCGCGCCCAGCGCGCGAAAAGCCCCCGCATCCACGCCCTACGCTCCCAAGCCCTGGTATACCCGGCTGTTCAACCTCAGCGGGAAAACCGTGGTGGGTCTGGTGCTTGGACTCTACGCCGTGGTCAGCCTGTATCCGTTTGCCTATATGGTCTCGGCGGCCTTCAAGACCACCGAGGAGGTCAACGCGGGCAACAACCTGATCCCGGCCAATCCCACCCTCGACACCCTGATCGACACCTGGAATCGGCTGCACTTCTTCGACTACTTCCTGAACAGCCTCTGGGTCACCGGCGCCACGACCCTCGGCGTGATCGTCATCTACTCCTGCGCCGCCTACGCATTCTCGGTGCTGCGCTTCCGCGGCAAGACACTGCTGTTCCGACTGTTCCTGGTGCTGCTGTTTGTGCCGGGCGTGGTCACCCTGCTGCCGGTGGTGATGCTGGAAAACGAGATGGGCATCCTGGGTACCCACCTGGGCCTGATCCTGCCCTTCATCAACGGATCGGCCCCGCTGGCGATCCTGCTGCTGACAAACGCGTTCAATGCGGTCCCCGGAGACCTACGCGAAGCTGCCCGCGTGGACGGCGCCGGGGAGCTGCGCATCTTCTCGCGGATCTACCTGCCGCTGGCGCGGCCCGCGCTGATCACCATCGCGCTGCTCACCGCGATCCCCACCTGGAATGAGTATCAGCTGACCCGCGTCTCGCTGAACGATCCCACCCGCTACACCCTGCCCATTGCCCTACAAAGCCTGCAACAGGGCGACACGGTTCAGTACAACACGCTCATGGCCGCGGCCCTGATCGTGGTGATTCCGATCATCATCCTGTTCTTCAGTCTGCAGCGCTACTTCGTGAACGGCCTCGTTGGGGCCGTGAAAGGTTAGGAACCTTCGTGAATACCATCTCCCCCACCCTCGTGATCACCGGTGCGGCCGGCGGGATCGGCGGTCCGGTCGCCCGGGCCGCCCTCGACGCCGGCTACCGGGTGATCGCCGCCGATCAGGCCCCCTTCGAACTACCCGGCGCGGCCGCCACCCTGGTGGGCGACCTGCGCGACCAGGCGGTCGTGGATGCGGTGTTTGACGCCGCCGGGCCCGATGTCTATGCGGTGCTGCACCTGGCCGCGATCCCCTCACCCGGTCAGTTTGATGACCATGACACCCTGGTGCGCAACGTGTCCTCGGCCTACCGGGTGATCGGCAAAGCCGGCGAGCGCGGCGTCCGCCGGATCGTCGCGGTCTCCAGCGCCTCGGCCGTGGGCTTCGCCTGGGCCGACCGTGATCTAACCCCGGACTACCTGCCGGTGGATGAGGAACATCCGATCGTTGCCGTGGATACCTACGGCCTCTCCAAGGTGTTCATGGAGCAGATTGCCGCGTTTACCCACCGCCGCTGGCATGTGCCGACCATCACGCTGCGCTTCCCGTTTGTGGGCACCGGCGAGCGCCTGCGGTACCGCCTGGACGAGATGGCACAGTCCCCGGCAACGGGCAGTCGCGACCTCTGGGCGTGGCTGGACACCCGGGATGCGGTGACGGCGATTCTGCGTTCGGCGGAGGTTCCCTTCGAGGGGTCCGAGGTACTGAACATCAGCGCCCCGGACACCATGTCGCCCTGGCCCACGCGGGAGATCGTCGCGGCGGCCTTCCCGGGCCTCCCGGTCCCCGACCGGGTCGGCGAATACGGCGGACTCTACGACACCACCCGCGCCGCCGATCTGCTGGGCCTCACCGAGTATCACGGCTGGCGTGCCGGTGCCTAGCGCGCCGGCCCTCGACTCCACAGGGGTATCGAACACCGCGGTTTCCCTCGCCCGGGACTCGCTCGGCGCACGAATCGATCCGATCGGGGCGCGCCTGGACTCGCTGATCTATTCCCGTGACGGCGGCGATCCGGTCGAGCTGCTCTACCGACGCGAGCCCGAGCCGGACCTACCCACGGATGCACCGGGGTCCAACGGGCAGTGGCACCGACGCTATGCCGGCGGCTGGCACACCCTGGTCCCGCACTCCGGAGATGAGCGCAGGGTGGACGGGGTCGCCCAGCCCTTCCACGGGGAGGCAGCCTGGAAAACCTGGCGGGTTTCCGCGGCATCCACGGCCCCGGGCGTGGCAGCGCGGGTGCACGCGAGTGTCACGCTGGACACCGTCCCGATTCGACTCGAACGTGTGTTCGAACTGTTCGAAACCACGCTGCGCATCACCCAGCGGGCAACCAACCTCGGCGAGCGCCCGCAACCGATCAGCTGGGCCGAACACCCGGCGTTTGCCCCACCACTGGTGGGACCGGGGCTCGGCATCACGCTCGGCGAGAGCGTGCTGCCGCTGCACATCCCCGCGCCGCCGGAGACCCACGGGGCGTATGCCGCGTATCCGTGCGGCTCCATCGGGCGTGCGGTCCTGGATAATCCGGCATCCGGTCTGTGTGCCACGCTGGAGTGGGATGCCGAACTGTTCCCCTATGCGTTCATCTGGCAGGAGCACCGGGCATCGCAGGGCTCCCCCTGGCATGGGATCGCCGACGTTCTAGCGGTCGAGCCCTCGGTGCGTCCCTACGATCCCGAGGATGAGCGTCTGGGCCCGCTGGTCATCGAACCGGGTGACACCATCGAAACCGCATTCACGCTGACCCTGTCCTAGAGCACGAACAAGACGCAGGACAACACAAAACGGACGGCACCCCACTCGGGTTGCCGTCCGTTAGTGTGTGCGCGGGTTTACCAGCCGGCGCGGAAGACCTGTCCGGTCTGCTCTCCGGCGACCGAGCGCAGGACCCACTGGGCCACCTCGGCGGCGGGCACCTGAGCGAAGCCACGGAATGCGCCGTGATACTGCACGGATTCGGTGACCACGGTGGGGCTCACCGCGTTGATGCGAATCCCACGCGGCAGCTCGGGCGCGGCCCCCACCACAAACCCGTTCACGGCAGAGTTGATCGCCGATGCGGCCGCCGAACCGGCCACCGGGTGGTCGGTCAGGATGCCGCTCACCAGGGTGAACGAGCCACCGTCGGCGACGTGGGCGGTTCCGCGCTGCACGGTTTCCACCTGGCCGAGGAACTTGCTCGCCAGTCCCGATTCGAAGTTCTCCCGGGTGAGCTCACTCAGCGGGGCGAAGGGGATTTCGCCGCCAAGCACAACCACGGCCTCAAACGGCGCGTGATCGGCGAACAGTGCGTCGAGGGTCTCGGGGCGGGTGAAATCCACCGCGGGGGTTGTCGAACGTCCCACTCCCAGGACGTCGTAGTGCTCACTCAGGGCGGCCACGGCCGCGCGCCCAATCTCGCCGGTGGCGCCAATTACCAGGACGGTCATCAGATTCCCCTCACATTCAGGATGCACAAAGGTGTGCACGCGTGAATACAACCACATTCGCGCCGGGGTATTCCACCGGTGCGGCACGGGATGCCGAGAGCGGGGGTACCGGGAAACTCGGACTCGAGGCAGCGCAGGCCGAGCGGCGAGGCTTCAACGTGACGCAAACCGCGACGCCGCGACGCGAAGGCTCAGGCCGCGCTGCCCGCCAGCTCATCGTAGGCCTCCCGCGCATCCTGCACGCCGCCCATGTGCTCGCGAGCCCAGTCTTCGAGCGCGCGCAGCGGCTCCTGCAGGGTCTCGCCCACCGGGGTCAGCGCGTACTCGACCCGCGGGGGCATCTCGGCATACACGGTGCGCTGGACCAGGCCGTCGCGTTCCAGACCGCGCAGGGTCTGGGTCAGCATTTTTTGCGAGACGCCGTCCACGCGGCGGGAGATCTCCCCAAAGCGGCGCGGTCCATCGCCCAGCGCACCCACGATGAGTACCGTCCAGCGGTCGCCGATGCGATCCAGCAGACGCCGGGTGGGGCAGTTTCGGTTGTAGGGGTCCAGCGCAAACTGCGTCATTTTTCTTCTCATTTCGCCCAAAATGCATGGTTACCGCAAAGTGCCTACTTCACAAGCGCGCTTTACTCTCTTATCGTAACTAATGCGACGCCGAAGACAAGGCGTGCACAGCGAAAGGACACCCAATGACTCAGATCACCATCCTCGGCGGTACCGGATACGCCGGATCCCACATTGCTCGCGAGGCCGTCTCTCGCGGCCTGAGCGTGCGCGCCTTCTCCCGCAGCGTGCCCGAGGCCCCCATCGAGGGCGTGGACTACGTCACCGGCGATGTTCAGGATGCCGACACCCTGACCGCCGCGGTCACCGGCACCGATGTGGTTGTGGTTGCCCTCTCCCCGCGTGGTGGCCAGGAGGGCAAGGTTGCGCCGCTGATCGCGCGCCTGGCCGCCGAGGCCGAGGCCGCAAGCGTCCGCGTGGGTGTCGTGGGTGGTGCCGGCTCGCTCCTGGTTACCCCCGGCGGGCCCCGGGTAGTGGACACCCCCGATTTCCCCGAAGCCGTCAAGCCCGAGGCGTTCGAAATGGGTGAGGCGCTCGAGCAGCTGCGCACGACCCCCGAGAGCCTGGACTGGTTCTATGTCAGCCCCGCCGGAGGCTTCGGCGCCTGGGCCGAGGGTGAGAAGACCGGCACGTTCCGCGTCGGCGGGGACATCCTGCTGGCCGACGCCGAGGGCAAGTCGGAGATCTCCGGTGCCGACTTCGCTCAGGCGATCGTGGACGAGATTGTCACCCCCGCGCACTCCCGCACCCGCTTCACCGTCGCCTACTAGGCACACATACACAAACGCACCCCGGTTTTCCGGGGTGCGTTTGTGCATTAAGCGCTAGCGGCGCAGCGACTCGGGCAGCGCCTCGTCAGTGAAGAGCAGCGCCAGGTACGCGCGCAGTGTTTCGGGCACACTCGCTCCGGGCACCTCGATCAACCACTCCTGCTGAATACCGTCCCAAAGCGCCACCAGGGCGGTCGCGGCAAGCTCGGGATCCACACCGGGGCGCAGCTCGCCGGCGGCCGCGTGGCAGCGAAGCGCCAGCGTGTAGAGGTCACGCACGCGCACAAAACGATCACGGAAGTACTCACGGGCGGGATGATCGCGCGTGGTTGCCTCCCCCAATAGCACCGCGTAGAGCGCGACGGGTTCCGGATTGCTCTCATTGGCAATCGCGAGATTCACCACCATGTCCACGATGTCGGTGGCACCCACCAGCTCGTCGCCGCGATCATCGCGCTCCTGCAACACCGCGCGCAACAGCGCCTCCTTGGTGGGAAAGTGATGCAGCAGGCTCGACTGCCCCATTTCCGCGCGGTCGGCAATTTCCTGCAGGCTCCCCGAACGGTAGCCCCGTGCCGTAAACACCCAGGTCGCCGCCGCCAAAATCTGATTTCTTCGCTCGGCACTCTTGGCGTACGGGCCGCGCGGACCACGCTTCTTCGGGACAGTCATGACCCCCATGGTACAGCCACAAAAAACTTTTCCGCCAAAACCGTTTGCACACTCGATTTTTAGTGTTAGTCTCGCAGCACACCACGGATCGATTCCCCATTCGATCCCCACCCACGACGATGTGGAGGCACCATGGAAGGACTTACCCGGAGGCAGCTTCTCGGCTACGGCGTGGCCGGACTGAGCGCCGCGCTGCTGGCGGGATGTGCATCCCCGGCACTCACGCAGCCCGGCACCGCCGGCCTGAGACCCGCGGCCCGCGCCGGCGAGCGAGTCACCCTGACCTACTGGACCTGGCTCAAGGACATGCAGCGGGTCGCGAACATCTGGAACGATCAAAACCCGGACATCCACGTCAACGTTGTCCCGGTTCCCCAGGGCAACGGTGGCGGATATCAGAAGATGTATGCGGCCCTGGCGGCCGGTGGCGGCCCGGATCTCGCCCACGTAGAACTCCGCGCCATTCCCGAGTTTCTCCTTGCGGGCGGCCTGACAAACCTCGCCGACTACGGTGCCCACACGTATCGGGAGCGCTATGACCCCACCCTCTGGGGGCAGGTCAGCTATCTCGATGGTGTCTACGGCCTCCCCCAGGACTCGGGTCCGATGGCCCTCTACTATCACCAGCCACTCTTTGACAGCGTGGGCGCCAGCGCACCCACGACCTGGGACCAGTGGGCGGACATTGCGGTCGAGCTGCGGAAAAACAAGACCTGGATCGACTGCTTCTCCCTTTCCGACGCCGGACCCTTTGCCGCGTTCGCCACCCAGGCCGGCGCCCGCTGGTTCACCCAGGGCGAGGGCGGCTGGGAGATCAATCTGCTGGATGAGGCCACGCTGGAGGTCGCAAGATTCTTTGACTCCGCCCTCGACCGAGACCTGCTGATCACCGGCTACGGGTCCTTTTCCCCGCCCTGGTCGGCGGCGGCGGCAAAGGATCAGATCGCCAGTCTCACCAGCGCCAGCTGGGCCGATTCGATCCTCGCCGACGTCAACGGAGGCTCGGGCAAGTGGCGGGTGGCACCGATGCAGCGCTGGGGATCGCGCGGGTTTGGATCCAGCGCCCTCGGCGGCTCCACGGTTGCGATCCTTGCCCACTCGAAGCACCCGCATGAGGCCCTGAAGTTTGCCGCCTGGCTCACCTCCACGGCCGAGGGCATCGACGGCGAAATCGCCTCGGGCATCGGCTGGTCCCCCACCCCCGACTACATCGGTGCTGCGCGCACCAAGCCCTCGGCATTTTTTGGTGGACAGAACTACAACGAGGAGATCATGCGCCCGGCCGCCGCCGACCAGAATCCCGACTGGGCCTGGTGGCCCCTCACCTTCCAGTCGTACAACATCCTGGCCGATGAGTTCCGGAAGAAGGCCGGCGGGCAGAGCCTGGTTGATGGCCTGCGCAACGCCGAAAATCAGATCATCACGGCCATGAAAAACAAGGGCCTGACCATCCGACAGGCGGCCCGCTGATGCCCGGGGGCAGCACCGGATCGCTCGCGACCCACGCCGAAAAGACCGCCACGTCCGGGACCGCAAGGCGGCGAGCGCAGCGGGCACCCTGGCTCCTGATCGCCCCATTCCTGGCCCTGTTCATCCTGACCTTTGCCCTGCCGATCCTGATGGCCGTGGTCTCCAGCTTCCAGCAGGTGGAGCGCCGCGGGCTCTTCGGTGAGGAGGGCGTGAGCAACGTGTTTGCCGGATTCAGTAACTACGCCCAGGCCCTCGGCGATTCAAACTTCATCACCTCGATCGGGCGAATGCTGCTTTTTGGTGTGGTGCAGGTTCCGGTGATGATCGCCCTGTGTACCCTGCTCGCCCTGCTGCTGGAGTCCGCCTCGGCACGCTGGCCCGGGTTTTTCCGGGCGGCCTTTTTCCTGCCCTACGGAATTCCCGGCGTGATCGCCACGATCCTCTGGTCCTTCCTCTATACCCCGGGACTCAGCCCGCTGATTGACGCCGCGAAGATCGTGGGTCTCGACGTGGATCCGCTGGGATCGGGCATGGTCCTGTGGTCGATCGCAAACATCGTCACCTGGACCTACACCGGCTACAACATGCTGATTGTCATCGCCCAGCTGAAGTCGATTCCCGGCGACATCTACGAGGCTGCCCGCCTCGATGGCGCCGGACCCGTGCGCATCGCCCGAAGCATCCAGATTCCGCTGATTCGTCCGGCCCTCATGCTCACCACGGTGTTTTCGATCATCGGGACACTCCAGCTCTTTGCCGAGCCCCAGGTTCTCGCCGCCTCATCCACCGCCATCGACAGCGGCTACACCCCCAACCTGGCCGCCTACACAAACGCGTTCGCCTATAACAACTACAACGTCGCCGCGGCCCAGGCGGTGCTCATCGCGCTGATCGCATTTGGGTTGTCCTTCACGTTCCTGCGCCTCTCGAATCGGGGTTCCAAATGACCGCAACGCCGCTCACCCGCCGTGCCGCCGCGCGCAGCGCACGCAGCGCAACGCCTCGACGCACCCGTCCCCGCACCCCCGGCACGCATCCGGGCCGCACGATCCTGGTCACCGGATTCCTGGTGGTGGTCGCGCTCTACTTCCTGGTGCCGGTGTACTGGGTGATCGTGGCCGCAAGCAAAACCAGTAGCGACCTGTTTGCGACCCCGGGACTGCTGTTTTCGGGACACGTGGTTCTCTGGGAGAACATCACCCAGGTCTTTGCCTACGGTGAGGGCATCTTCGGGCGGTGGCTTCTGAACTCGGTCCTGTACGCCGGGGTCGGCGCGATTCTCGCGACCTACTTTGCCGCGGCCGGTGGATACGCGCTGGCCAAGTACTCCTTCCGAGGTCGGGACACCATCTACGCGTCGATCCTCGGCGGCGTCCTGGTTCCGGGCACGGCGACCGCGCTGCCGCTGTTTTTGCTGTTCAGCTCGATCGGGCTCGCCAACACCTACTGGGCGGTTCTCCTGCCCTCACTGGTGTCACCCTTTGGGCTCTTCCTCTGCCAGGTGTATGCACGCACCACGATTGACGATGGCCTGATCGAAGCCGCACGTCTTGACGGTGCCGGCGAGCTGCGAATCTTCCACACGGTGGGCCTGCGCATCCTCACCCCGGCCCTGGTCACTGTGTTCCTGTTTCAGCTGGTGGGCATCTGGAACAACTACTTTCTTCCGCTCGTGATGCTCTCCGACGAGAAGCTCTACCCGGTCACGCTGGGGCTGCAGAACTGGAACACCCAGATCACCCGACTGCCCGAATTCTATGAACTGACAACCGCCGGGGTTTTGCTCTCGATCATTCCGCTGGCTATCGCCATGATCGTGCTGCAGCGATTCTGGCGCGGGGGCCTGACCGAAGGCTCCATCAAGTAGCCGCCGCGCCCGGCCCCACACACCTCCATCCGCCCCCCAATAAAGGAGCACCCATGACACCCACAATCTCGGGACGCACCCTCGTGTCCGATACCTCACCCTTCGGCGGCCGCGTACGCCCGGCCCGCGCCTGGCTGCACGGTGACGCGCCACATATCAACCTCAACGGGCTGTGGTCCTTCCGGCTGCTGAGCGAGGCGGATCCGCGCGGCGAGGCGGTGGACGCCTTTGCCCAGCGCTCAACCGATGTCTCCGCCTGGGACAGCATCGCCGTCCCCTCGCACTGGGTCCTCGGCGAGCGCCCGCACGGGGCACCGATCTACACAAACGCGCAGTACCCGTTCCCACTGGATGCTCCGTTTGTCCCGGACCACAACCCCACCGGCGACTACCGGTTGAGCATCGACGTGCCGGAGTCCTTCCTGGACCGAACCGAAACCGAGGCCGTTGTCCTGCGCTTTGACGGGGTGGAGTCCCTGGCCCGGGTGTGGTGGAACGGTGTGGAGGTGGGACACTTCTCGGGATCGCGGCTCGCCCATGAGCTCGATGTGACCGAACTGATCACCGCGGGCGAGAACATCCTGGCCGTGCGGGTGCACCAGTGGTCGGCCGCAACCTACCTCGAGGACCAGGACCAATGGTGGCTCCCGGGAATCTTCCGGGACGTAACCCTGATCGCCCGCCCCGTCGGCGGGATCGAGGACCTGTGGCTGCGTACCTCCTGGGTGCAAGGCACCGGGATGCTCGACCCCGAGCTGGTGGCATCCGAGGCGGCGTTCCCCATCAACCTGAGCATTCCCGAGCTGGATATCGCGCTCACCTGGAATTCGGCGTCGGAGATCGCGCCGCTCACGGTGACCGCGGAGGCCTGGTCGGCCGAGTCTCCGACCCTGTATACGGCGATCCTGTCGGCCCGCGGGGAGACCATCACCCAGCGCATCGGATTCCGCACGGTGGAAATCCACGGCGATCAGCTACTGGCAAACGGAACGCGCCTGGTGTTCCACGGGATGAATCGACACGAGGCGCACCCCGACCGCGGACGGGTATTCGATGAGGCGCACGCCCGGGAGGACCTGATTCGAATGAAGCGGTTCAACGTGAACGCGATCCGCACCAGCCACTATCCCCCGCATCCGCGCCTATTGGACCTCGCCGATGAGCTGGGCCTCTGGGTGATGCTGGAAAACGATTTGGAAACCCACGGGTTCCAGGTCTCCGATTGGCGCGGCAACCCGAGCGATGATCCCACCTGGCGCGACGCCTACCTCGACCGTATCGAACGAATGTTCGAACGCGACAAGAATCATGCCAGCATCATCATGTGGTCCCTGGGGAATGAGTCGGGTACCGGCATCAACCTGGCCGAAATGTCCACCTGGCTGCACCATCGCGACCCCTCTCGTCCGGTGCACTACGAGGGCGACTACACCGGCCGCTACACCGACGTGTACTCCCGGATGTACGCATCGGTCCCGGAGACCCGATCGATCGGTGACGGCAGCACGAGTGCCCTTCTGAGCTGCACCCCGATCGAGGCGGCGCGGCAGCGCGCCAAGCCGTTCCTACACTGTGAGTACGTGCACGCGATGGGCAATGGCCCCGGCGCGATTGATCAGTACGAGGACCTGGTTCGGGAGTTCCCACGCCTGCACGGTGGGTTCGTCTGGGAGTGGCGGGATCACGGCCTGCGCACCCACACCCCCGACGGAACCGAGTACTTCGGCTACGGCGGCGACTTCGGCGAGGAGGTCCACGACGGCAACTTCGTCATGGATGGGATGGTCTCATCCGATGACGTCCCCTCCCCGGGACTGTACGAGTACGCGGCGGTGGTTGCCCCGGTGCGCGTGAGCATCGCCCCGGAGGGCACCACGCTCACCCTCACCAATCTCCGCCACACCCTGGACACCGCGGATATCCGACTGCGCTGGGAACTCAGCTCGGATGGCACCGAGTACGCCGGCGGCACCTGGCCGATCTCCGCGGTCCGCGCCGGTGAGACCGCGTCGGCCACCGCGCCGTCCGAGCTGCTCACCGCACTCACGGCGCTCAGCACAGGCGAACCCGATACCGAGCACTGGCTGAGCGTGTACGCGGAGCTGAGCGCGGATACCGCGTGGGCCGATGCGGGCCACATCATCTCGCACACCCAGCGGCGGGTGAGCGCGCGGCCAGCCGTGATCCCGAGCGCACGCATCCCGAACTGGCAGGAGGGAAGCGCCCCGTCGGTTGAGTTGGGACCGGTGAGCCTGACCGAGGGACGCCTGAGCGCGCTCGCCGGAGCGCCGGTGAACGGTCCGGGCCTCTCGATCTTCCGCGCCCCCACGGATAACGACCGCGGTGAAGCGCAGGGCAGCCTCGATATCGCGGACCCCACCCTCAACCGCGGCCTGGGGACGGAGGCGCCGCCACATGCAAACACCTGGTTTGCGCACCGACTGTACCTGCTGCGGGCCCGGCACCTGTCCTCAGCCAGCGCGCCGGGGGCCGCGCACCTGAGTGAGCGTTATGCGGCACCGGCCTCCCCCGAGTCGATGCGCATGGACACCCGCTGGGAAAGCGTCCCCGGCGTCCCCGGCGAGCCCGATGCGGTGCTCCTGACGGTGGACATCACCCCGGACTCAACCTGGGATCTGACCCTGCCGCGCATCGGCGTGCGCTTTGACCTTCCGGGGGACGTGGACCACGCCCACTGGTTCGGAACCGGTCCCCGCGAGTCCTACCCGGACACCCGCACGGCCGCTCGGGTGGGCCGATTCGATGCCCCGCTGGATGACATGATCGTGCGCTACGCCCGCCCCCAGGAGAGTGGCCACCGATCGGATCTGCGCACACTCACCCTCTCCCGCGGCGGATCCCCGTGGATCACGCTGACGGCCCTCCCGGACGCTGCGGGGCGACTCCCCGGCTTCGGGCTCTCGCGCTGGCGTGCCGAGGAGCTGGCTCAGGTGGCGCACTGGCACCAGCTGCCCCCGTCCGAGCGGGTCTTCCTCACGCTCGACGCCGCCCACACCGGCATCGGCTCGCGCATCTGCGGCCCGGACATCTGGCCCGAGTTCGCCCTCCGAGCCGAGGCCCGCACCATCCGACTGATCATCCGGCCGGCGCACTAGACCCCGCACGCGTCCGGGTCCCCCATCATTGGCCCGGGCGCGTGCGGCCCCTGGGGAGGGAACAGACGGCCGCCGCCAATTCGGCCCGGCGGCGGCCGTCATCTCTTCATCCCTGACCGTCGCCGAGACCCTGCAATGGCTCGCGAGGTGACGAGGGGCGACCCAAACGATTGCCCAACTCCAACAAAAAGACCGCCACCCAAATTCTTGGGTGGCGGTCTTGTTTGTGGGCCCTACCGGGATCGAACCGATGACATCCACGGTGTAAACGTGGCGCTCTACCAGCTGAGCTAAAGGCCCTCCGTTGCCGTAGCAACAAGATTTACAATAGCAGGATCTCCGAGCCCGGTGGCAATTCGTCCCCCACCCCGGGCGCGCCGTCCGAGCATCCCCCGGGCAAACTCCAAGCGGAACCCAAGGCGCAAGGCGACCGCGGATACACACCACAACCTATCCCAGCTGGGCCAACGCCTCGCGATAGCGCTCGATCGCCCGCGGCTCCCCCGGTCCGGTGATGAACGCGTCGCGGATAACACCGTCCGTGCCGATCACAAAGGTCGCGCGTTCGGCCACACCGCGGGACTGGTCAAACACCCCGTAGGCCGAGGCGATTTCGCCGTGGGGCCAGAAATCCGAGAGCAGGGAGAAGGTGTAGCCGGCACCGTCTGCCCAGGTGCGCAGCGCCCACTTGGAATCCACGGTGATCACCAGGAGTTCGGCGTTCACGGCGGCAAAATCGGCGACGTTATCGCGCAGCGCATCCAGCTCCCCGGTGCACACACCGGAGAAGGCCAGCGGGACAAAAACCAGCACCACGGGACGGGTGTCGCGGAATGCACTCAATCTGATCTCTTCGCCAAACTGGTTCCGCAGATCAAAGTCCGGTGCCGGAGACCCAATTTTGCGCATCTTTTTCCCTCTGTTCGCCGCGGAAACTCTACGTTCACACTACCGGAGCAGAAAAAACCTGCCGGGCGAATCACGTTAATGCCCTCCGGGTCGGTAGGCTTGGAGGAAACGTGCACAACCTTTGTATCCCAAATGCTGCGCGCGCTAAAACCCACCAAATGTTCGGCACGATCTGCCATGAAAAGAAAGGTCGACGGTGACTGTAAACGACCAGGACCCGTACTCCGTCAACAACTTTGACGTCGATCCGGAAGAAACCGCCGAGTGGCAGGAGTCCCTCGACCAGCTCGTTCACACCCAGGGCCCCGCCCGCGGACGTGACATGATGATGAGCTTGTTGAAGCGCTCCCGCGACCTCCAGCTGGGTGTCCCGATGGTTCCGACCACGGACTACATCAACACGATTGCTCCGGCCAACGAACCCGAATACCCGGGTGATGAGGCCATCGAGCGCCGCTACCGAGCGTGGAACCGCTGGAACGCCGCGATGACCGTGCACCGGGCCCAGCGCCCCGGCATCGGTGTCGGCGGACACATCTCCACCTACGCGGGTGCCGCAACCCTGTACGAGGTGGGCTTCAACCACTTCTTCCGCGGCCAGGACCACGCCGGCGGCGGAGACCAGATCTTCTACCAGGGCCACGCCTCCCCCGGCGCGTACGCACGTGCGTTCCTCGAGGGTCGCCTGACCACCGATCAGCTGGATGGCTTCCGTCAGGAAAAGTCGCACGCCGGTGGGGGCCTGAGCTCCTACCCGCACCCGCGTCTGATGCCGGACTTCTGGCAGTTCCCGACCGTGTCGATGGGTCTGGGACCGATCAACGCGATCTACCAGGCACAGGCCAACAAGTACCTGACCAACCGCGGTATCAAGGACGCCTCCGACCAGCAGGTCTGGGCCTTCCTCGGCGACGGTGAGATGGATGAGGTCGAGAGCCGCGGTCAGCTGCAGGTTGCGGCAAACGAGGGCCTCGACAACCTCAACTTCGTGATCAACTGCAACCTGCAGCGCCTGGATGGCCCGGTACGCGGTAACGGCAAGATCATGCAGGAGCTGGAGAGCTACTTCCGTGGCGCCGGCTGGAATGTGATCAAGGTGGTCTGGGGACGCGAGTGGGATGACCTGCTGGCCCGGGACACCGAGGGCGCACTCGTCAACCTCATGAACGAGACTCCCGACGGTGACTACCAGACCTATAAGGCCGAGTCCGGTGCGTTTGTGCGTGAGCACTTCTTCGGCCGCGACCCGCGGACCGCGGCACTGGTGGAGAACTACTCCGACGACCAGATCTGGGGCCTCAAGCGCGGTGGCCACGACTACCGCAAGGTCTACGCGGCATTCAAGGCGGCGAGCGAGCACAAGGGCCAGCCCACCGTGATCCTCACCAAGACCGTCAAGGGTTACGGCCTCGGCCCGACCTTCGAGGGCCGCAACGCGACCCACCAGATGAAGAAGCTGACGCTGGAAGACCTCAAGCTCTTCCGTGACGCCATGCAGATCCCGATCACCGACGCGGTGCTCGAGGAAAACCCCTACCAGCCGCCGTACTACCACCCCGGTAACGACAACGAGGCGATCGAGTACCTGCACGAGCGTCGTCGCGCGCTGGGCGGATACCTGCCCGAGCGTCGCAGCAAGTACACCCAGCTGAACCTGCCCCAGGACGATGCCTACCGCATTGCCAAGAAGGGTTCGGGCAAGCAGGAGATCGCCACCACCATGGCATTTGTTCGACTGCTCAAGGACCTGCTGCGCTCCAAGGACTTCGGCAACCGCATCGTCCCGATCATCCCGGACGAGGCCCGTACCTTCGGTATGGATGCCTTCTTCCCGTCGGCAAAGATCTACAACCCCAA
Source organism: Mycetocola sp. BIGb0189 (assembly GCF_024810155.1). Lineage (NCBI taxonomy): Bacteria > Bacillati > Actinomycetota > Actinomycetes > Micrococcales > Microbacteriaceae > Mycetocola > Mycetocola sp. BIGb0189. Next base: position 308,865 of record NZ_JANUED010000003.1, on the reverse strand, counting down.
CGGCCAGCACTACACCTCCGTGGACCGCGAGCTGCTGCTCGCCTACAAGGAGTCCCCGCAGGGTCAGATCGTGCACGTGGGTATCAACGAGGCCGGAGCACTGGCCGCCTTCACCGGACTGGGTACCACCTACTCGGTTCAGGGTGAGGCACTGATCCCGTTCTACGTGTTCTACTCGATGTTCGGATTCCAGCGCACCGCCGACGCCATCTGGGCCGCCGGCGACTCGATGGCTCGCGGATTCATCGTGGGTGCCACCGCCGGTCGTACCACCCTGACCGGTGAGGGCCTGCAGCACGCCGATGGTCACTCGCCGCTGCTCGCGTCGACCAACCCGGCCGTGGTGTCCTACGACCCCGCCTACGGATACGAGATCGGCCACATCGTTCGCGATGGCCTGGACCGTATGTACGGCGGAAACCACGAAGACCCCAACGTCATGTACTACGTCACCGTGTACAACGAGCCCTATGTGCAGCCGGCCGAGCCGGAGAACCTGGACGTGGATGGCCTGCTGAAGGGTATCTACAAGCTGCGCGATGGCGGCGAAGGCGGAGTCAAGGCTCAGCTGCTCGCCTCCGGCGTGGCGGTCCCCTGGGCTCTCGAGGCTCAGGAACTGCTCGCCACCGACTGGGGTGTGTCCGCCGATGTCTGGTCGGTCACCTCGTGGTCGGAGCTGCGTCGCGAGGGTCTCGCGGTCGAGGAGCACAACTTCCTCTACCCGAACGAGGAGCCTCAGGTTCCCTACCTGACCACCAAGCTCTCCGGAGCCGAGGGTCCGTTCGTGGCCACCAGCGACTACATGCACGCCGTCGCCGACCAGATCCGTCAGTTTGTCCCGGGTGACTACGCCACCCTGGGCGCCGACGACTTCGGCTTCTCGGACACCCGTGCGGCTGCCCGTCGCTACTTCAAGATCGACAGCCACTCGCTGGTTGTGCGCACCCTGGAGCAGCTGGCGAAGCAGGGCAAGATCGACCGGGCCGTTGTCGGCCAGGCGATCGAGCGCTACCGTCTGCTGGATGTCAACGCCGGTACCACCGGTAACGCCGGCGGCGACGCCTAGGCGGTTCGGACACAGATGAAGGAGCGTACCAAGGCAGAAACCCTGGCCTGGCTGCGCCGGATTTCCGGCGAGCTGGCCACGGTCACCCTGGGCAAGCTTGAAGAGGACCTGCCCTGGTATGCGGAGATGCCGCCTGGGCGACGATCGGCCGTTGGCCTCGTCGCCCAGGCGGGCATCACCTCCTTCATCTCCTGGTACGACGATCCACGCTCCACTCCGTGGATCGCGGCCGACGTGTTCGGGGCGGCTCCGCGTGAGCTGCTGCGATCGGTCAGCCTGCAACAAACCCTTCAGCTGATCCGCATCACCGTCGAGGTGGTTGAGGATCGGGTGAAGAGTGGTGGACAGGGTCTGCGTGAGGCGATCCTGCTGTACTCGCGGGAAATCGCGTTCGCCGCGGCCGATGTGTACGCCCGCGCCGCCGAGGCCCGCGGTCTCTGGGATGCCCGGCTGGAGGCGCTCGTGGTGGATTCGATCCTCGCGGGCGAGGCCGACGATGAACTCCCCAGCCGCATTGCAGCCCTCGGCTGGCACGGTCACGGCGAGGTTGCGGTCCTCGTGGGCACCACCCCCTCCCAGCTGGATGTTGACCAGCTGAGACGCGCGGCCCGCCACATGGCCGCCGACGTGCTGATCGGTGTGCAGGGCGGGCGCCTGGTCCTGGTGATCGGCCGATCCACGCCGCGCGATCAGATTCCCGAAGAGGAAACCATCGGCACCTCTCCGGCCAAAACCTTCTTTGAAATCGCCAGCCAGCTGGCCCCCATGTTTGGTGCCGGACACCTGGTACTCGGCCCCGAGGTGGGCACGCTGGTGGAGGCGTCCCGCAGCGCCCGCGCGGCCCTCGCCGGCTTCGCCGTGGCCCGCTCGTGGCGCAACGCCCCGCGACCCGTGGCCGCCGATGACCTGCTGCCCGAGCGCGCGCTAGCCGGCGATCCGATCGCCCGGCAGACCCTGATCGAAAAGGTCTACCGTCCGCTCCAGGCCCACTCCAACGAGCTGGTCCTGACCCTCTGGTGCTACCTGGATAACGGACGCTCGCTTGAGGCCACCGCCCGCGAACTCTTTGTGCACCCCAACACCGTGCGCTACCGCCTGAAGCGCGTCTCCGAGGTCATCGGCTGGGATGCCACCGGCGCCCGCGAAGCGCTGATTCTCCAGTCGGCACTGATCCTCGGCTCGATCGGCGAGCCCGAGCAGCGGCGCAAGCGCTAACCGGCGGTGCGAGACAACCCACCGGCGCGGCGCTCGATCAGAGTTCCGGCCGTGATGGCGCGTCGAGAAGTCTTCATGTTATTTTTCTGAGATCGCGACGATTGACTAGGAGGTGATACCCGTGTCCGCAGTATCCACACCGGGTGCCTCCCGCCCGTCACGCGCGAGGTTCTAGGCGACTGAGGTCGCCCGGGAGAGCACCCGCAATCCTTCGGGAAAGGCTCACCATGCACACCTCACACTTATCTTCACCGCGCCGGATCGATCGCGCGCTCGTCCTCGGCGGGGGCGGTTCCACCGGTAATGCCTGGCTGATCGGCGTCATCGCCGGGCTTGCGTCCACCGGTCTGGACGTCGCCTCGGCCAACCTCACGATCGGGACCTCGGCCGGTGCCACGGCCGCCGCCCAGTTGACCGGCGACTCCCCCGCGGCCCTCTTCGAGGCGGCGCTCGCTGCTCCCCCAATGCGCCCGAGCCCGGGCTCGGGCACCTCACAATCGGACGCTTCGCGGACGGCCAACTCACAATCCCACGACTCACATCCGGTCACCTCACAACCGGACGCCTCGCGCCCGGTCGCCTCACAATCCCACGGCTCACGTCCGGTCACCTCGCATCTGGAGGCACTCACCCGCACCATTGCCGCCTCAGCCGACCTGGCGGACTTCCGTCGTCGCATCGCTGCCAAAGCCCTGGAACGCGAGGCGGGTTCAGACGGCAGCTGGTCGAGCGGCTGGCGCGACACCGTGACTGCCCGGCTCCCCCGGGCGCACTGGCCCCGGGACCGCGAGATCCTGCTCACCGCCCTCGACGCCCACACCGGCGTCCCCCGAGAGTTCTCCCGGGGCGATCGCGTGGACCTGATCGATGCGGTCGCGGCGAGCTGTGCGAGCGGTCTGCCCTATCGGATCGGCGATCACGCGTATCTCGACGGCGGCTTCCGAGCCAACGCCGAGAACGCCGACCTCGCCGCCGGGGCCGAGCGGGTGCTGGTGCTCTCGCCCTTCGGCGGCCGCTCGCTGCACCCCGAGGGATGGGGCACCCACCTCGCCGCGCAGGTCCACGCCCTCCGTGCGGGCGGCAGCCGGGTTGAGGTGATCGTCCCAGATGCCGAGACCGAACACCTGTTTGGCCCCCACGCCATGAACCCGAGTCTCCGTCCGGACGCCGCCCGGGCGGGCTTCGCGACCGGCCTCGCGCAGGCCCCACGGGTTCGGGCGCTGTGGAGCGAGTAGTTCCTTCTCCGGTCGGCGGGTGAAACGCGGGAGGTCCCGGATCCGAAACCGGATCCGGGACCTCCCGTCTTCAAACGCTAGTGCGTGGATACCGGCTCGGCATCGGCCCGCGGACGCACCGCCGGGGCCAGGAAGATTGCCACGGCCACCATCGCGAGCACCACGATCATCGCCGAGCGCAGGCCAAAGTGCTCACCGAGGAAGCCGAGCAGCGGCGGTCCCACCAGGAAGGCGATGTATCCGGTGGTCGCGACCGCGCTCACGCGACGGGCCGGGTCCTCCCCCGGCTCGCCGGTGTCGCCGGCGGCGGAGATGGTCAGCGGGAACCCGAGCGAGGCGCCCAGACCCCAGAAGAACACGGCGATTCCGGCGAGCACCGGGTTGTCCACGAAGACCACCAGGGCGATTCCGATCGCGCCGGCCAGGGCGCTCCCACGCACCACGGTGACCCGGCCGAAGCGGTTGATGACCGCGCCACCGGTGAAGCGCCCGATGGTCATCGCCAGGGCGAAACCGGTGAACACCAGCGAGCCCCAGGCGGGGTCGTAGCCGTGGCCGTCAACCATGAGCAGCGGCAGCCAGTCGTTGGCGGCACCCTCGGCCAGGGCCATCGCCAGCACGATTGCGCCGATCAGCAGCAGACGGTGGTCCTTCCACAGCGGGCGACGCACCGGATAGATCGTCGCAATGCTGCCGGTGTCGGTCGTGTCACGCTGACGCCCAAACCCGCTGGGCACGTAGCGAATGCCCCAGATGATGGGGAGCAGGCAGACCGCCGCGATGACCACCAGGTGCAGTGCCACCGGGAAATCCATCGCCGTGAACAGGATGCCCAGGCTCGCCCCCACCACGGTCCCCAGCGAGAACGCGCCGTGCAGGTAGGGCAGGAAGGATCGTCCGGAGAGGCGTTCGATCTCGGCCCCCTCGACGTTCATCGCGATCTCGGCGAGCCCCTGGCCCGCACCGAACACGGCCAGCCCGATAAACGCACCGATGCCGCTACTCAGCAGCACGCCACCACCGATCAGCGCGACACCACCCACGATGCACAGCAGACCCAGCAGGGTCACCGGCTTGGTGCCCAGGCGGCGCACCAGGGGCGCCGAACCGAGGATTCCCGCCATCGATCCGATCGACAGCCCAAACAGGATGAGTCCCATCTGCGCGGTCGAGGCTTCGAGCTGGTCGCGGACGGCGGGCGTCCGGGTCACCCAGGAGGCCAACGAGATGCCGGGGATAAAGAAGAAGGAGAGCAGCGCGAGGCGGCGGCGGGCCAGCTCGCGCGAAATGGGCGCGAGGGTGGTCATGGCGGAGGTCATCGGGGAATCCTTGTGGGGCGAGATGGCGGGGTGACGGCGGCGGGGGCACACCGGACACCGGTAAGTGTACAAGCGTACACCTCCGGGACACGTGCGGTAAAGTGAAAAGGAACACCCCGATCAAAGGACCCTGGATGGCCACCACCCACCGCCCGAAAGATCCGCAGCGTCGCGAGAAGATCATCGCGGCAACCCTCGACGTAATTGCCGAGCACGGCATCGCCGGCACCACCCACCGTCGCATCGCCGCGGCCGCAGAGGTGCCCCTGGGCTCGATGACCTACTACTTCTCCGGCATGGAGGAACTCCTCACCGAGGCGTTCATGCTGATGGCCACCACCGTTTCGCGCCGATACATGGAGATCATGGATGCGGCCACCACCCGCGAGGAGGCTCGCGAGGCCGTGGTTGAAGTCATCACCGGCGACATCTGGGAAACCCCGCGCACGCTGACCCTGAGTTATGAGCTCTACGCGTTCAGCATCAAAAACGAGCGGGTACGCGAGGTGATCCGGCACTGGATGTCGCAGAGTCGCGTCGCAATCGGTCGCCACTTTGACCCGATGACCACCTATGCACTGGACGCCGCGGTGGAGGGACTGACCATTCACCGCTCGTTCCAGCCCGAAATCACGCGGGAAACCGTCCGCGAAATCGTCGATCGCCTCACCCGCGAGGACGAACCCCCGGCGCGTCTGTAGGACCCCACCAAACAAATTTCCATTTTTTATAAGAGAGTCAACACCGAAAGCGCCCGAACCCTTGGCAAGATAGAGGGGTGATTGTACTTGTATGTCCCGGACAGGGATCCCAGACCCCCGGTTTCCTGACCCCCTGGCTTGAACTGCCCGGCGCACGCGAGCTGCTCGCGTCCTACTCCGAGGCCGCCGGGGTCGACCTGATCGCCCACGGCACCGAGTCCGATGCCGACACGATCCGCGACACCGCGATCGCCCAGCCGCTGATCGTCGCCGCGAGCCTGCTGGCACTGAATGCCCTGCGCGAGGCCGCCCCCGACGCCGTCATTGGCGGAGTCGCCGGACACTCGGTGGGCGAGATCGCCGCAGCCGCCGCAACCGGCGTACTGAGCGAGACCGACGCCCTGAGCTTCGTGGCCGCCCGTGCCCGCGCGATGGCCACCGCCGCGGCCGCAGTGCCCACCGGCATGAGCGCCGTCCTGGGTGGCGGCGACGAGGTGGTTGAGGCCGCCGCCGCGGCCGTGGGGCTCTCCCCCGCCAACTACAACGGTGGCGGACAGATCGTCGTGGCCGGCGAGTTTGATGGCCTCGAAGCCCTCGCCGCAACCCCGCCCGCCGGTGCCCGCGTGATCCCGCTGCAGGTGGCCGGAGCCTTCCACACCCGCTACATGGAATCCGCCCGCGAGGCCCTCAAGGACGTCGCCGCAAACGTAACCCCGGCCGACCCGGCCCTGCCGCTGTGGACCAACAACGACGGCCGCCAGGTCACCTCCGGCCAGGAGTTCCTGGATCTGCTGGTCACCCAGGTTGCCTCCCCGGTGCGCTGGGATCTCTGCATGGAGTCCTTCGCCGCCGCCGGAATCACCGGCCTGATCGAACTGGCACCCGCCGGCGCGCTGGTGGGCCTCGCCCGCCGCGGGCTCAAGGGTGTCCCCACCGTCGCCATCAAGTCCCCGAGCGATATTGCCGCAGCAGTCGAGCTGCTCACCGCACACGCGGAAGGAAACGCATCATGACCCGTCCCCAGCTTCGCCAGTCCACCGGTGTCCCCTTCACCCGCATTCTGGGTATGGGTGCCGCCCGCGGTGACCTGGTGGTCCCCAACTCGGAGATCATCGAGCCGATCAACTCCTCGGATGAGTGGATTCAGCAGCGCACCGGCGTGATCACCCGTCACCGCGCCTCCGCCGATGTCCTGGCGATTGACCTCGCCACCGAGGCCGCCATGGAGGCCGTCGCCAACGCCGGGATCGAGCCCGGCCAGGTTGACCTGGTGATCATCGCCACCATCAGCAACGTGCAGCAGACCCCGTCGATGGCCACCGTGGTTGCCGACCGCATCGGTGCCAACCCTGCGGCCGCCTATGACTTCAACGCCGCCTGCGCGGGCTATGCCTACGCGGTGGCCCAGGCCGACGCCCTGATCCGTGCGGGTGCCGCCCACTACGCCGTGGTGGTCGGTGCCGAGAAGCTCTCCGACATCATCGACCCCACCGACCGCAGCATCTCGTTCCTGCTGGGCGACGGTGCCGGCGCGGCCGTGATTGGCCCCTCGGACTACCCCGGCATCGCCGCGACCGTCTGGGGCTCCGACGGTGCCAACGCGGACAAGGTGGGCATGAACGCCACCCTGATTGAGTACCGTGACGGTAAGGCACCCTGGCCGACCCTGCGTCAGGAGGGCCCCTCGGTCTTCCGCTGGGCCGTCTGGGAGATGGCCAAGGTTGCCCGCGAGGCACTCGAGGTAGCCGGCATCACCGCCGACGACCTCGCCGCCTTTATCCCGCACCAGGCGAACATGCGCATCGTGGATGAGTTCGCCAAGCAGCTCAAGCTTCCGGAATCGGTGATCATCGCCCGCGATATCGCGACCACCGGCAACACCTCGGCCGCCTCGATTCCGCTCGCAGCCCACCGTCTGCTGCAGGAAAACCCGCAGCTTTCCGGCGGTTACGCCCTGCAGATCGGCTTCGGCGCCGGCCTCGCCTTTGGCGCGCAGGTGGTTGTACTTCCGTAGATCTCGGCACGTTATTGCCGCAAACACCCGTGATTCGCATACACTGTACGACGGTCACTCGATATTCAAGGAGAAAAAATAATGGCACTGTCCACCGAAGAAGTACTCGCCGGCCTGGCTGAACTGGTTAACGACGAGACCGGTATCGCCGCCGATCAGGTGGCCCTGGAGAAGTCGTTCACCGACGACCTCGACATCGACTCGATCTCGATGATGACCATCGTGGTCAACGCCGAGGAGAAGTTCGACGTGAAGATTCCGGACGACGAGGTCAAGAACCTGAAGACCGTCGGCGACGCCGTCAGCTTCATCGTTTCCGCTCAGGCGTAGTCCCTCGGGAATTGCTCAGGCCCGGCCACTGGTCGGGCCTGATCTGCCCCACTCCCCTCCGTTTTATTCTGACGAAAGAGTTCATCGAATGACCAAGCGAATCGTCGTCACCGGTATCGGCATCACCAGCCCCCTGGGCGGTACCACCGACGAAACCTGGACCAACCTTCTTGCCGGCAAGTCCGGTGCCTCCCCGCTCGAGCAGCCCTGGGTTGAAGAGCTGGGTCTGCCGGTCACCTTTGCCGCCCAGGCAGCCACCAAGTCCGTGGATGTGCTGGCCCGCCAGGAAGTCAAGCGCCTCGACCCGTCGAGCCAGTTTGCCCTGACCGCCGCCCGCGAGGCCTGGGCCGACGCCGGCATCCCCGAGGTTGACCCCGAGCGCCTGCTGGTCGACTGGGCTACCGGAATCGGTGGCGTGTGGACCCTGCTGGATGCCTGGGACACCCTGCGTGAAAAGGGCCCGCGACGCGTGCTCCCGATGACCGTTCCGATGCTCATGCCCAACGGCCCCGCCGCCGCAATCGGCATGGACCTCGGTGCTCGCGGCGGCGAGCGGACCGTGGTGTCGGCGTGTGCGTCGAGCACCGAGTCCCTGGCCAACGCCTATGACCACCTGCAGCAGGGCCTCGCCGACGTCGTGATCGCCGGCGGCTCGGAAGCCGCCATCCACCCGCTGCCCCTGGCCTCGTTTGCCGCGATGCAGGCGCTCTCCAAGCGCAACGATGACCCGACCGTGGCCTCGCGTCCCTACGACGTGGACCGCGACGGCTTCGTTCTTGGTGAGGGTGCCGCCGCTCTCGTGGTGGAGACCCTGGAACACGCCCTGGCGCGTGGTGCCAAGATCTACGCCGAACTGCTGGGTGGGGCCGTCACCTCCGATGCGTACCACATCACCGCCCCGGACCCCGAGGGTACCGCCGCCGCCCGCGCGATGCGCGCGGCCGTGGAGAACGCCGGATACTCGCTGGATGAGGTGGGCCACATTAACGCCCACGCCACCTCGACCCCGGTGGGCGACATCGCCGAGTACAACGCCCTGCGCGCGGTCTTCGGCGACCGCCTCGGCGAGATTGCCGTGACCGCAACCAAGGCATCGACCGGGCACCTGCTCGGTGGTGCCGGTGCGATCGAGGCCGCATTCACCGCGAAGGCGCTGGCCGAGAAGGTCATCCCGCCGACCATCAACCTGGACAACCAGGATCCGGCCATCGAGCTGGATGTCGTCACCGAGCCGCGTCCGCTGGGCGATGAGCCCGTGCTGGCGATCTCCAACTCGTTCGGTTTCGGTGGACACAACGCCGTGGTGGCCCTGCGCACCTACGTGGCCTAGTCTTCGGCTCCGAAATCACACAGCGGCTCGGCTCCCTCGGGAGGCGGGCCGCTGTTTTGTATGCGCGCCACTCAGTTCCGGGGCCGAGGATCCGTGCCCGCGGCGACTCGACTAGCCGACGCGGTGCAGCCAGGTGACCGGGCCGGCCTCGCTCGCACCGCGAAACACGTCGAGCTCAAGGTCCCAGCTGGTACCGAGCAGCTGCTCCATCCGCTCATGAAGTTGATGCGGCTGATCGATCGCCTCGGCCAGGGCAAGCCGCACGCGATTCTCGCTCACCACCACGTTGCCCCCGGTATCGGTCTGCGCCGAGTGCATGCCCTGGTCGGGTGTGTACATCCAGCGGTGACCGTCCAGACCCGCCGAGGCGTCCTCGGTTACCTCGAAGCGCATCTGATCCCAGGCGTGCAGGGCCGTCGCCAGTCGGGCACCGGTGCCCGGCGGCGCGGTCCAGGAAAACTCGGCCCGAAGAGCGCCGCGCTGCACGGGCTGCTCACTCCAGTCGAGTCCCAGCGCATGACCGATAACGCCTCCGACCGCCCATTCGATATGGGCGCGGAATGCGCGTGGGGCCGAATGGATGAACACCATCCCTCGACTCTGTCTTTCGTTGTTCTGGATGGACACGGGATTCCCTTCGTTTGTGGTGATGCGTCTTCCCCTACGCACCCAAACGATGTTTCCCGGCAGTCCAGCCCGTCTCTGTCATTATGTGCAGATCATTCGGACGGACGCAAGCGTTTTGCCGCCGGGTTCCCTATACTCGGTAGAAGATAACCGCATGAGCGAAAGGCATCACGTGTCCGTCAAGGGCTCCCTGCTGGCGATCCTGACCCTCGGCCCCGCCTACGGTCTGCAGATTCGCGATGAACTCACCGTGCGCGCACCCCATCGCGCGGGCATCAACGTCGGTCAGATCTATGGAACGCTGGATCGCCTGCTGACCGCCGGTCTCGTCCGCTCGGCCGGCCTCACCGAGGACTCGCTCCCCCTGTATGAGCTCTCCGCCGACGGGGTTGAATTCGCCGCGTCCTGGACCACCGGCCCCGAGCAGGCGCAGGCTCCGGACTGGATCGACATGCAGGATCAGCTGCTGATCACCGCCTCGCTGCCCGGCAGCGCCGATGACGTGCGAGCGCTCCTGGTGGGCTACCGTGAGGCCTGGTCCTCCTGGGCAGAATCAGCCGAGATCCCCGAAGCCCCCCACGCAGCCCAGCCCTTCGTGACCGCGGCCCGCGCGGCGCAGGCCGAGGCGGCCCTCGCCTGGATCGACCGGGTGGGTGCAGAACTGGCTTCCGGTCGCGCGGTAGAACGCGCAGCCCGTCCGCTGCGCCCACGCCGCGGACGCAAACCCACGCGCGGCGTCTCCGCATAACACTCTTGTAGGGCGGGCGGGACTTGAACCCGCGATCGTTCGGTTATGAGCCGAATGCCTTAACCAGCTTGGCTACCGCCCCAGGTTGTGCCCCCGAGGGAACACAACGGTCCTATCTTATCGCCAGCGGAGCCGACGACACGACGAGGAACCCGGCTATTCGGCCGACTGCTCGGCGCCGATTTCGGTGACCGGATCCACAACCTCTTCGCCGCGGTACAGCGCCTCGAAGGTGTTGAGGGTGCGCTCGATATCGTGCGGCGCGATCAGGCGCAGCGAGGCGTTCTTGAACGCGTTGAGCTTGTCGGTGTCGGCCGTGAGCACATCGGTCAGCTTCGCGGCCAGGTCGGCCACGTTACCGGGCTCGAACAGGTGACCGTTTTCGCCATCGTGGACCAGGTGCGGCAGCGCCATCGCATCGGCGGCAACCACCGGCAGCGCGGTGGACATGGCCTCCATCGTGGCGATCGACTGCAGCTCGGCAATCGAGGGCATCGCGAACACGGTGGCGTCAGTGTAGGCCTGGCGCAGTTCCTCATCGGTCACATAGCCGGCAAAGTGCACCCGCTCCCCCAGCCCCAGCTCGCTCACGAGCTCCTGGAGGGCCTTTTTCTGATCGCCGCCACCGATGATGGTGAGCTTCGCATCGAGTTCGGGATCGAGGCTCGCGACGGCGCGGATCAGCACGTCGATCTGCTTCTCACCGGTGATCCGGCCCACAAACAGGATGCGGTTCTCGGTGCGCGGCTCGAAGCTCGGCGTGTAGCGCGAGGAGTCGATGCCGCAGGAGATCGCGTGGACGTCGCGAATGTTGGTGTAGCGCTCGAGGAAGTCGGCGGCGCGACGGGTCGGGGTCGTCACCGACTCGGCACGGCCCAGCGCACGCTCGGCCAGGCGCCATGCCCAGGCGATCAGCTGCTTCTGGAAGGCCTGCGGGACCATCGTAAACTCGAGCATGTTCTCGGGCATCACGTGGTTGGTTGCCACGATACGAATGCCGCGCTTCTGCGCCTGCACCGAGAGCCCTCGGCCGATCACGAAGAACGACTGCGAGTGGACCACGTCGGGCTTGAGCTCATCCAGAACCTTGGCCGCGTTGCGGTTGATGGTCCACGGCAGGGCAAAACGCAGCCAGTCGTGCGGGTACCAGCGCACGCTGAACAGGCGGTGCAGGGTCATCCGCTGGCCCTCGTGCGGCTCGGTCCAGGTGCCGTGACGGTAGGACGCGGCGGGAGCAACAACGTGGACGTCGTGTCCGCGGGCGACCAGGCCGGCGGCGAGGCGCTCGGTGAACCGGGCGGCACCGTTCACGTCGGGGGCGAACGTGTCGGTTCCGATCACGATGCGCAGCGGCCGCTTTGCCGGAGTCGTCTCGGCGGTGAGCTCGGGACGGTTTTCGGTTGAGTCGGTCAAGATGTGGAGATCCTCCGTGGTTGCCGGTTTCAGACCGGTCTGCTGAGGCCAAACTACGGCCTCGGGGTCACCCTATTCTAACGTCTGCGTGCATCCCAACGCTTGTTATCCATGCGTGTGTGGCGCGAAGATCAGTCGTGAGGATGAGTTTTAGTTTGCTACCTGCGGGTGATGCCGGGCGAGTTGGAACACTCCCCAGACGGCGATGGCCCCCGCGATGACGAAACCGATGATGGCCCACAGCGGCGCGCCGTCGGCCTCGCCCAGCACGATCACGGCGATGGCCACGGCCACCATCGGGTCGACGACGGTCAGTCCGGCGATCACCAGGTCCGGCGGGCCGGAGGCATAGGCATTTTGTACAAAGTAGGCGCCCAGTCCGGTGCCGGCGAGCAGACCCACGATGCAGATCAGGGTGAGCCAGTTGAAGTCGGAGGCCTGCACACGGCTGATCACAACCTTGGCGAGGGTCGCCACGAACCCGTAGACCATTCCCGCGGAGATGATGTAGAACAGGGCGCGAGCGCGGGTGCGGAAGATGGCAAACATGGTGCCGAGGATCAGCAGCACAACACCCAGGATGATCAGGATCGTGATGAGCTTCTCGTCAGTTACCGGCTTTTCACCACTGACGGTCGCCGCGATCCCCACAAACAATCCGATACCCAGCACACAGGCGGCGATCGAGATAATTCCGGCGCGGGTCATCTTGACCTTGGACACTCGCGAGTTGACAATCGCGGTCACCACGAGCGCGATCGCGCCCAGCGGCTGCACCAGAATCAGCGGCGAGAACGCCAGCGACACCAGCTGGAACACGATGGCCAGACCAAGCATCAGCGTGCCGATCACCCAGGACGGACGCTTGAGCAGCAGGGTCAGCTGGCCGAAGTTCAGCCCGTTTTTTCCGGTACCCTCGGTGGCGTTATCCACCTTGTTGACTCCGCGGTGCTGGAACTGCGCTCCAAGCGAGAGGAAGACGGCACCCACGATGGCGATGGGGACACCGATCATCTGGGTGGGGTTCTGGAAGGTCTCCAGACTGACCTCGGTCAGGAAATCTAGTACGGGGCTCACCCATTGAGCCTACCGTGAGCCGCGCGAAAGATAGGGTAGTGGCATGGCTATTCTTCCCATTTGCATCAAGGGCGAACCGGTACTGCACACGCCGGCCGCCCCGGTGACCGAATTTGACGCGGACCTGCGTACCCTCGTCGAGAACATGTACGAGACCATGGACGCGGCCCCCGGCGTGGGCCTGGCGGCCCCCCAGGTGGGCGTCGGCTTGCGTCTGTTTGTCTACAGCTACGAGACCCCCGAGGGCGAGCCCTGGCGGGGCGTGGCAATCAACCCCACGCTGCTGATCAGCCCGGCCGAGCCGGGAGAACCGGACGAGGACATCGAGTCCGAGGGCTGCCTCTCCTTCCCGGGTGAGCGCTTCCCGCTGCGCCGCTCCGAGCGCGCGGTACTGACCGCCGTGGACCTGGACCAGAAACCCTTCACCCTGGACGTGACCGGGTGGCGTGCGCGTATTCTCCAGCACGAGTATGACCACCTGGATGGCTACCTGTATCTGGATCGTCTGGGCTCCGGTGACTGGAAGACCCAAGACCGCCTGACCCGCAAGTACCGCTGGGGTGTTCCCGGCCTGAGCTGGACTCCCGGCGTAGACGACATCGACGCGTAGGTTTTCCGACATCCCAACAAAAATGGGCTCGCCCACATTCGTGGACGAGCCCGTTTTGTGTCTCCGGGGTCAGCGCGCGAGTGCGCCGATCACCCACACCACACCAACCAGGACAATCAGTCCGATCAGGGTGTAGCGCACGGCACCGCGTGCGACACGTGCGGCCCGGCGGGTGCGTTCTTTTTCGTAATCGCTCATGCCCGTTCCTTCCCGCATAAAACAATACGCGCCGGGGTGACCCGGCGCGTATCTGTGGCTCCCCGACTTGGATTCGAACCAAGGACCTGCCGGTTAACAGCCGGCTGCTCTGCCGCTGAGCTATCGAGGATTACGGCGTTTGTTGCTACATGAGTTACTTTACTACAGGCGCGCGGCGCGCTTCAATTCGAGTCGAAATCTGGGCGTGTCCCGCATGTTTCCGGGGAACCGAACCGACCGCCGACGCATCACTCGCCCATGCCAGGCACCCACCCGGAATTCGCGTCGCCTGTTAAAGTTGCTCGCGCTTTGCGCGCTTGCGATGCGCCAGGATGCCCCGCCATCCGGTCCGCGTCCCGGCGGAAGCAAGGAAAGTGCGCCCCGAGGATCGTAGTTGCTCCGCCACGCCATTGGGCCAAATGGGGGCGGGCAAGCTCGCGGGAATCTCGCGCAGCGAGTACGACTTCACCACATCCTCGGGATTCCAGGGATAGGGGCCTCGCGGACGCTCAATGCCCGGCGAACTAAGCCCAGCGAAGACTAGTCCCTGGGCGGTTTCACGAAACACCTCTTCAAATAGAAATGTCTGCGCAGCAGCTGAAACGCAGCACACACTGGTAACCCAGGAGCGGCCATCGGCAACGGTGATGCGCAACGCGCTCCACCGAACTATGTTTTCGTCAGCACTCATGAGGGCACCTCGACTCAATGGCGACGGTCGAGGGTGCGTCGGAGGGTGGAGATGAGGCGCTAGCCGCGCCCGAAGTCCCGACCACAACCAGAATTGCTGCACCCAGCAGCGACAGACCCACACTGCGTATTTGCAAAGCTCTCCCTCAATTTCTGCCTATTGGGAGAGCGGCCGTTGACTCGAAGCTACCACCTATTTTCGGAGAGTCTAGGGTGAGTGACCAGCTCCATCTCATGCTCGACCGCGTTCATTCACACATGCCCGCGCCAAGGAGACTTCGAGGAAGAATTTGGGGGCCAGACAGCACGGGGCCTTCGCGGGCGAGCTTTCACCCTTGTTTTTGGGTACTAAAAAGCCCCGGGAAGGTGGAGCTTCCCGGGGCTTAGCTCCCCGACTTGGATTCGAACCAAGGACCTGCCGGTTAACAGCCGGCTGCTCTGCCGCTGAGCTATCGAGGAAGATGCCTGCTGGCGTGTTACTACTGTAGCAGCGGGATTGGGCCGGAACGAAATCGCGTGCGCCCCGGGCGATTCGTGTCGTCTGCGCGCCTCGAGGTACGCAAAAATGCTATGCCGAGACGGGCTTGGCCGGCTGCGGAGCGCCCGCGCTGTAGGCTACCGGGGTTCCGCGATCCAGGGTGAGGATCGGCAGCGCCAGGGAGCCACACAGGTCGGGTTCATTACTGACCAGGAGTACGGTGCCGCCAGAGGTTTGAACCCGGGTGATCGCCTCGGCGATGGCCGGACGCACGTTGGGGTCCAGGCCCGCTGTGGGCTCATCCAGAATCAGAAACTTCGGGTCTCCGGCCAGCTGCAGAGCCAGGCCCACGCGCTGGCGCTGACCGCTGGAGAGTTCATTGGCAAAACGGTCCAGGACCGAAAGCGGGAGCCGGGCATCATCGAGCAGGTGTGCCACGCGCTGTCCCACCGCCGGATCATCCAGGCTCGGGTTGTGCTGACGTACCCGCTGGGCAAGCCCCGCCGCAACGGTTTGCATGCCGAGGATCGCGCCCTGTTCGCGCTGCGGCAGATATCCGATCCGAGCACGGGCGCGCTTGCGGGCACCGTGCCCGAAGCCTCGCAGGGGTGCGCCGAGCACACTCCCGGTACCGCCAACCACACGTGCGGGGGCACCCGGACGCAGGCTGAGGATGCGAGCGAGGGTGGATTTGCCCGAGCCCGCACCACCGGAGAGAATCAGCCCCTCCCCCGCATCCAGGCTCGCCGAGACGCCCGAGAGCGCCACGTGTCCCGCGTGGCCGGGGCGCATCGGATAGCCGACGGACAGGTCATCGAGGGACAGCACGGCGGTCATGAATTACTCCGATCGCAGGGTGCGACGCTCGGCTTCGAGCGCCATCAGTTCGGTTTGGACCGCGCGGTACGCCTCGCGGTCGGTGGGGTCGGTGCGCTGCAAGCGTCCACGCAGTTCATGGGACTGTCGCAGCAGATCGCGATCGATCAGCGCCACGGTGATCCCATTAACGTAGCCGCCGAGCTCGTCGGCGCCGCGCTGCGGAATCGGCGCGATGGCCAGCTGCTCTACCAGGGTACGGATCGGCACCGGCACGGTGGCGGCCACGGTCTGGAACCAGTCGGGCTGGCCAAACCGGTCGAGGGTTGCGGCGATGCCGTCACGAACGATGGCCAGCGCGGGGTTTACAAACCCCGTATGCATCGCCCGCGCCACCAGTTCCACGGGCACGGTTTCGGGATGTTGAAGCACGGCCATGATCGCGTCACGCTCCAGGCGCGTCACCGGATCCGAGGGCAGGTCGCGCAGCGACACCGGGGGCTCATCCAGGATGATCACCTCGGCCGAACCCTGCCCTGAAGGCTCCATTCCCGCGGACGGTGCCGCCGGGGCGGGCAGCTCGCGGCCGCGCACGGGAGCCGATTGCTCACCACGGCCAGGCTTGGCGCGCGCCACGGCCGACTGCACCTCGGGCAGGTCCATCCCCAGCTGGCGCGCGAGCACCCGGGTGTAGCCGGGGCGAATCGCCGGATCGCGGATCTCGGCGATCACCGGGGCGGCCACGCGCAGCGCGCCCACCCGGCCCTCGACACTCTCCAGGTCGTATTCGGAGAGTAACTGCCGGATGACAAACTCAAACATCGGCTCCTTGTTGTCCAGGAGCGCGCGCACGGCCGCGTCACCACGCGCCAGGCGCAGGTCACACGGGTCCAGGCCGTCGGGGGCGACGGCGACATAGGTCTGGGCGGAGAAGCGCTTCTCCTCGGCGAAGGCGCGCATCGCGGCCTTCTGGCCGGCGGCGTCGGGGTCGAAGGTGAAGACCACCTCGCCGGTACCGGAGTCGTCCCCCATGATCCGGCGGATCAGGCGAATGTGCTCGACCCCAAACGCGGTGCCACAGGTGGCCACCGCGGTGGTGATCCCGGCCAGGTGTGCGGCCATCACGTCGGTGTAGCCCTCGACCACCACGACCTGGCCGCCGCGGGAGATGTCGCGCTTGGCCAGATCGAGCCCGTAGAGCACCTGGTTCTTGTGGTAGACCGCGGTTTCCGGGGTATTGAGGTATTTGGGACCCTTATCGTCCTCCAGTAGGCGGCGGGCACCAAAACCGATGGTCTGCCCGGTCACGTCGCGGATGGGCCAGACCAGGCGGCCCCGGAAACGGTCGTAGACGCCGCGATCACCCTGGCTCACCAGGCCCGCGGCCAGCAGCTCCTCGACCGTGAAGCCCTGCGCCTTGAGCGCATTGGTCATCCGGTCCCAGCTCTTGGGGGCAAAACCCACTCCGAAGTGTTCGGCGGCTACCGGGTCAAAGCCGCGCTCCCCCAGGAACCTCCGTCCGGGTTCGGCATCGGGGGCACCGAGCTGCTCGCGGAAGAACACTCCGGCGGCGGCGTTGGCTGCCAGCAGGCGGGCGCGCTGTCCGTGATCGGAGCGGCCACTGCCGCCCTCCTCATACTGCAGCTGGATGCCCGCACGGGAGGCCAGACGCTCGACGGCCTCTGTGAAGGACACGTGATCGATCTTCTGCAGGAACGAGATGGCATCGCCACTCTCGCCACAGCCGAAGCAGTGGTAGTAGCCCAGCTGCGGACGCACGTGGAAGCTCGGGCTGCGCTCATCGTGGAACGGGCACAGGCCCTTCATCGAGCCCACACCGGCGGATTTCAGCGTGACGTGATCTCCCACAATGTCTGCGATGTTGGTGCGCGACTTTACCTCGTCGATATCGCTCTGTCGGATCAGTCCTGCCATTGCTCCAGTCTAGTCCCGCGGGCCGACATCCGGGGCCCGGACGCGCGCGGTCCCACCCCCGTAATCAGGGGTGGGACCAGGAAACGCGGCGTGGGCTAGCCCAGGCGCTCGAAGCGGCTGATCGCGGCCTGATCGGTCAGGCTTGCAACCTGATCCACCACAACCCGACGACGCTGCGCATCGTCCTCGGCGGCGGCCCAGTCGGCGGCGAAGCCGATGTCCAGCAGCTCGGGTCCGCGCTCGTAGATGGTCTCGGCGAGGGTGGTGAGAATGTCACGCTGCTGACGGTAGATCGGCTGGCGACTTCCGCGGCTCATCACAAATGCCGCCACGATGCCCTTGAGCACGGCAATCTCGGCGGCGATCTCGTGCGGAACCACCACGTCGGCGTTGAACCGGATCAGACTTGCGGCCGGGAACGCCTCACGGGTGGCCAGGGTCGCCGCGCCGGCGAAGCGACCGATCATGTCGCTGGTGAAGGTTTTCAGGCGCGCCTGGGCGGGCCGGGAGCCATCCCACGCGGTGAGCCAGCTGGGAACCTCGCGGATGCGCTCGAAGGCGGCACCGAGGTCGTCGATGCTGAACTCGTCGCCCGCCCACTCGCGAACCTTGACCAGCAGGACCTCGTGTCCGGCACGCGAGGCCAGCATGGCCGGATCGATGTACTCGCCCACCACCGCGTCCTCGAAGTCGTGCACCGAGTAGGCGATGTCATCGGAGAGGTCCATGACCTGCGCCTCGATGCAGCGGCGGCGATCCGGCGCGCCGGCGCGCAGCCACTCAAACGCCGCCGAGTCCTCGTTGAAGAACCCGTACTTGGCACGTCCACCGGGATCGGCGACCGCGTGCGAGGCGGGCCAGGGATACTTGCAGCTCGCGTCGAGGCTGGCCCGGGTGAGGTTCAGACCGTAGGCACGCCCGTCCTCTCCGAAGACCTTGGGCTCAAGCCGGGTGAGGATGCGCAGGGTCTGCGCATTGCCCTCGAAGCCGCCAATCTGCTCGGACCAGTCGTTGAGCGCACGCTCCCCGTTGTGCCCAAAGGGCGGGTGACCGAGGTCGTGGGCGAGGCAGGCGGTGTCCACCACGTCCGGGTCGAGGCCCAGGGCAAGCCCCAGCTCGCGACCGACCTGGGCAACCTCGAGTGAGTGGGTCAACCGATTGCGGGCAAAGTCCAGCCCCGCGGTGGGGCTCAGCACCTGGGTCTTTGCGGCCAGGCGGCGCAACGCGCTGGAGTGCAGCAGGCGCGCGCGGTCGCGGGCAAAGTTGGATCGGTGCGACTTATGGGTCTCGGGGAACCACCGCTCGGTATCGGCGGTCGAGTAGCCGCTATCCACCGCTGGTGTCTCCGGCACCCTCGGTCAGGCGCTCACGCTGGTCGCCCTCAAGCTCGCGCGAGTTCAGCCAGTTTTCCGGCAGCACCACACGCTTGGGACTTCCGGCACGGCCTCGCTGACCCTCGGCACCCTCGGTCGGATAGGGGGCGTCGCCGAGTCGCTCAACCAGCTCATCCACCTCGGCGAGGCTCGATACCAGCGCCAGGGCGCTGCGAATCTCACTGCCCACCGGGTAGCCCTTGAAGTACCAGGCCACGTGCTTTCGGATGTCGCGGCAGCCACGCTCCTCACTCTCGAAGAACTCGGAGAGCAGTTCGGCGTGACGACGGAAGGCCTGTGCCACCAGCGCCAGGTTGGGGCGGTGACGCTCCTCGGAACCGGTGAAGGCGGCGGCCAGGTCGCCAAACAGCCACGGACGACCGAGGCATCCGCGACCCACCACGACACCGTCGGCACCGGTCTCGCGCATCATCCTCGGACCATCCTCGCCGCTCCAGATGTCTCCGTTGCCGAGCACCGGGATGCTGGTCACGGTCTCCTTGAGTCGGGCGATCGCCGACCAGTCGGCCTGACCGGAGTAGAACTCGCTCGCGGTCCGGCCGTGCAGCGCGACGGCCGAGGCACCGGCGGCCTCGGCGATCCGACCGGCATCAAGATAGGTGAGGTGATCGGGGTCGATGCCCTTACGCATCTTTACGGTGACCGGCAGGTCTCCGGCACCGCGCACGGCCGACTCGACGATGTCCTGGAACAGATCGAGCTTCCACGGCAGCGCCGAGCCGCCACCCTTGCGGGTGACCTTGGGAACGGGGCAGCCAAAGTTGAGGTCGACGTGGTCGGCGAGGCCCTCATCGTTGAGGATCCGCACGGCCTTGTACACGGTCGGGGCATCCACGCCGTACAGCTGAATGCTGCGGGTCTTCTCGGACGGATGGTGGGCGATCAGCCGCATCGTCTCGGGGGTGCGCTCCACCAGGGCGCGCGCGGTAATCATCTCGCTGACATACAGGCCGGCACCGTATTCGCGACACAGCCGACGGAACGCGGTGTTGGTAATTCCGGCCATCGGCGCGAGAACCACGGGCACGTCGAGGGTCAGGCTGCCGATACGCAGCGCGGGGGCGGGAGCAACAACTGAAGTGGACATCGCATCAATTCTCCCAGATGATCGCGCGCGCGGCGAACTCGAGGCCCGGGAGGCGGACATTTACCGTTCACAGCGCGGATATACTGGAGTTTGCTATACGCGCTGATCGGAGCTTTTTCTCGTATGACCCTGCACGGCCCCACCCCTGCTTTTCACGCCGGTTCCGACGGAACCGACGCGGCACTCGCATCTCGTGCCCAGGGGGGATCGTTCCGTGACCGGATCACCCTCTACTACACGCTGACCAAGCCGGGAGTGCTGTACGGCAACGTACTCACCGCCGCCGCCGGTTTCCTGCTCGCCGCCCGCGGGCAGGTGGATCTGTGGCTCTTCGCCGCACTGATCATCGGCACGACCCTGGTGATCGCCTCGGCCTGCGTGCTCAACAACGTGCTGGACCGCGACATCGACACCAAGATGGAACGCACCCGCAAGCGCGCCACCGTGAGCGGCGGCGTGGGGGTCCGTAATGCGGTGATCTTCACCATCGCCCTGTTTGTGGTGGGCAATGCGATGCTGATCGCCTGGACCAACTGGCTCGTGGTCGCCGTGGGCCTGGCCGGCTTTGTGGTCTACGTGGTCTTTTACGGCATGCTCTCCAAGCGCCTCTCGATCCACGGCACCCTGGTGGGCAGCGTCTCCGGTGCCGCACCGATCCTCGCCGGCTATGTGGGCGTGACCGGATCGATCGACGCCTCGGCGATCCTGGTCTTTGCGATGCTGTTCTTCTGGCAGATGCCCGAGTTCTACTCGATCGCCGTCTACCGCCGCGACGAATATGCCGAGGCAGGCATCCCGGTGATCTCGGTGGTCAACGGCATCAAAAACACCAAGACCCAGATCTTCTGGTACACCCTGGCCTTTGTGGTCTCGACCCTGCTGCTGCCGGTGTTTGGACACGTGGGGATCATCTACACCGTGGTCATGGGTGTGCTGGGCCTCTACTGGCTGTGGATCGGATTCCTCGGCTTCCGCGCCAAAGATGACGACGCCTGGGCTCACCGCATGTTCCGCTTCTCACTGATCATGATCCTGGCCCTGTGCCTGATGCTCTCGATCGGCCCGATCATCCCCTAGCTTTTCGCAGCACAAAGCCCCGCCCGGCGTAAACCGGGCGGGGCTTTTTCTTACCCGCTACGCCTTGGGGGCGTCGATCGCGCCGCCGAAGCGACGATCGCGGCCGATGTAGATCCCGATCGCCTCCCACAGCTGCTCGCGGGAGAAGTCGGGCCACAGGGTGTCCAGGAACACCATCTCCGCATAAGCCGACTGCCACAGCATGAAGTTCGAGGTGCGCTGCTCCCCCGAGCTGCGCACAAACAGGTCCACATCCGGCATATCCGGGAGGTAGAGGTGCTTGGCGATGGTCTTCTCGGAGATGGAGCCGGGCTTAATCTTGCCCGCCTTCACACCCTCGGCGATCTCCCGCACGGCGTCGGCGATCTCGTTGCGACCCCCATAGTTCACACACATGGTGAGGGTCAGCACGGAGTTAGATTTGGTCAGCTCCTCGGCGTACTTCAGTTCCTTGATCACCGACCCCCAGAGCTTGGGGGTGCGTCCGGCCCAGCGCACCCGCACACCCCACTCGTTGAGCTGGTCGCGGCGACGGTGCAGCACATCACGGTTGAAGCCCATCAGGAAGCGCACCTCATCCGGGGAGCGTCGCCAGTTCTCGGTCGAGAAGGCGTACACCGAGAGGTGCTTCACGCCGGCCTGGATCGCGCCGGCCACAACATCGAGCAGCGCGGCCTCCCCCGCCTGGTGGCCCTGGACTCGCGGCAGACCGCGGGCATTCGCCCAGCGACCGTTGCCGTCCATCACGATGGCCACGTGCTCGGGCACCCCGGCCCGCGGGAACTCGGGCGGATAGATGCCGGTCCAGTCGATCGGACGATACGCGACCGCGTCGCGGTGGGTGAAGGGCTTCGGGGTCATGCGGTGGCCTTTGGTTCGGAGGCGGACGGGGGCGAAGACTGCGGCACGGCCGCGACGGTGTGAGCCTGGGATCCGTCCAGGTGGTCGAGGGAGCGGAGGCTGCGATCCAGGTGCCATTGGGCGTAGGCCGCGACGATGCCACTCGCGCGCTTTTGCACCTGCTCGGGGACATCCTCGGTGAGGTCCCAGGCCCCGGCGAGCAGCGCGATCAGGAGTTCCCGGGTGGCATCATCAAGGATGGCGGCACCCTGCGGGGCGCAGTCGGAGCACACGGCACCACCCACCTGCACCATCACACGGGCGTGCGGGCCGGGACGACCACAGCGGGCACAGTCCTGGAAGCTCGGCGCCCAGCCGGCAATCGAGAGGGCGCGCAGCAGGTAGGAATCCAGGGTCAGCGTGGGGCTGTGTTCGCCGCGAGAAAGGGAGCGGAGGGCACCCACCAGCAGCAGATACTGGCGCTGAGCCGGATCGGTTTCGGTCAGCCGGTCGGCCGCCTCCACCATCGCGGTCGCGGTGGTGTAGAGCGCATAGTCGGCCACGATCGGGGCACCATAGGAGCCGAGGGTTTCGGCCTGGCTGATGGTGTCGAGGGTGCGACCCTCATAAAACTGGATGTCGGCCACCATAAACGGTTCGAGCCGGGCGCCAAACTTCGAGCCCACCTTGCGCACCCCCTTGGCGACCGCGCGGACCTTCCCGTTATTGCGGGTCAGCAGCGTACAGATGCGGTCTGCCTCGCCCAGCTTATGGGTGCGCAGAACCACTGCCTCATCACGGTAAATTGCCACATCCCTATTATCCGCTACGCCGGTGACACCGGGCGAACCGGGCGGCCGTGTTCGGTTGATCCTCCCAGGATGATCCGGGCGGCGTCATGCGCGTCGTGTCCACTGGAATCCGGGGGAAACTGCGTGTTAGATGGGGATGTGACCCCTCTGTTTGTGATCCCCCTGTGGCTGGACCTGACCGCCGTCGCCATCGGCGCGGTGCAGGGCGCGATGTTCGCGGCACGCTTCCGGGAGAATCGCCTGGATCTGCTCGGAGTCGCGATCATCGGTCTGGTGATCGGCCTCGGCGGCGGTCTTGCCCGCGACATCCTGATCAACCAGGTTCCCGCCGCACTCTCAACCAACTGGTATCTGCTGACCGCCACGGGTGCGGCGTTTGTGGGCATGCTGCTGCTGCGCGTGTTCACCCGGATGAACGCGATCATCATCACCCTCGATGCGCTCACCATCGGCATGTTCGCGGCGATCGGGTGCGCCAAGGCGGTGGCCGCAGGGCTCCCCGAAGTGCCCGCGGTGTTTGTCGGGGTCATCTCGGCGGTGGGCGGATCGGTGGTCCGAGACATGATGCTCAACCTGCCGATAGCACTGATGCACGTAGGCTCACTCTACGCGGTGGCTGCCGGCGCGGGCACGATCTTCATGCTCGCGGCCATGCACCTCGAGATGCCGATCGTCTGGGCCGCTGTGGGCTGCGTACTGATCACCACGATGGTGCGCCTGCTCTCGGTCCGCTTCGGCTGGAGCCTGCCCGAACAGCGCGCGCTCAGCTCCTGGGCCACCTGGCGTCGCCGCGACTCGGACGCCTCGGGTGCCGGCTCGGCCCTGGGCACCGGCCCGCGCGACTCGGGCTGGCGTCGCTGGCTCCCTCGCATCCGCCGCTAGCCTTTTCGATCCTCCCCCAGCCAACGATTTCTACTCTGCAGATCGGTTGGCCTCCAAATGCCGGCTTTCCCGCTCGGCCGGCACCAGCGGCCGCCCGGTTTCCATATCGGTCAGCGACCACTCGGCACGGTAACCCAGGGCGCTCAGCACACGGGCAAAGGCCGCGATATTCACATTCCCATCACCGTTGACCACCGCGAGAATGTCAGGGACGGAGACTCCCACCCTGTGGGCGAGATCTTCCGGTAATGCACCCCGTTCATGAATGGCCTGCTGGAGCGCCACCACCGTTTTGTCCATCAGGCTTGCCGCCTCTAACTCTTTTGCCTCGACGTTGGCGAGCAGGTCCGCCAAGGAGATCGCTCCCGTGTGTTCAGCGTGCGTCATGAGAGAGGTCCTCCTGCATGACCGTCCATGCTTCGGCGAGGTGCTTTGGGTCCGTGTGCTGTGACTGCTTGGAAAATCCAAAACCCAATCGAAGCTCGTCATTTAACGACCGGACCGGAAGCACGTGCGTTCCACTCCAGTGGTCCCACCCGGCGGGTGATTGTGGGTGCTGAACTCCCGAGCCATCAGTGTCGAAAAAACTGAGCCGCAACCCCCGCTCTCGAAACTCCCAGAGGCCACCACCGAGATAGTTGGTCTTCGAGTGCGAGATTGCGCGTCCCTCCGAAAGATTGCGAATGACGCCAACCAGTCTGACAAGATAGCGCGGCTGCTCCGCCAGTGGCGGGGTACCCGTGTTTGGCATGAGCCTTCGCTCACGCAACGCACGAAAAAACTCGCGTGCAGGAACGGTGACTCGATCACCACGCACACACATTGTGATCAGGAAGCTTCTCCCGTCAAAGACGACGGGGCGCACTAATTCGGCCACTGTTTCTCCTCGATTTGAGCCCAATAAAGAGGACCGAATCTACGCCGTCCCCGGCCCGCGCACAAGAGAACGGACACGGCGGACAAAACGCCAAAACGCCACGGGCCCGCACGAAGTGTGCGGGCCCGTGGCGTGAGGGAGGATGTTAGGCGTTGACCAGTTCCGGCTCGGCGTCCACGCGCGAGCGCAGTGCGCGGTTCACGCCCGAGACGATGGCCTTGAGCGAGGCGGTCGAGGAGTTGGAATCGATGCCGATGCCCCACAGGCGCTGGTCACCCACGCGCAGCTCCAGGTACGACGCGGCGGCCGCGTCACCACCGGCACTCAGGGCGTGCTCGACGTAGTCATACACCTCGACGTCGATGCCCTGGGCGGCCAGGACGTTGACAAACGCGGCGATCGGGCCGTTGCCGGTCGCGGTCTGGTCGGTGACCACGTCGCCATCACGCAGGGTTGCGGTCAGCTCGGTGGCGCCGTCGCGGCTGGACGTGTGGGTGTCGCGCAGCTCGAAGCGGCCCCACTTGGCGGCGGCGTCGGCGGCGGGCAGGTACTCATCCTGGAAGATGTTCCAGATGTTCTCGCTGGTGAGCTCGCCACCCTCCGAGTCGGTCACACCCTGCACCACGCCGGAGAACTCGATCTGCAGCTTACGCGGCAGGTCCAGGCTGTGGTCGGCCTTCAGCAGGTAGGCCACGCCGCCCTTACCGGACTGCGAGTTGACCCGGATCACGGCCTCATAGGAGCGACCCAGGTCCTTGGGGTCCACCGGCAGGTAGGGAACGGCCCAGACGATGTCGTCCACGCCCTTGCCCTGTGCCGTGGCATCCGCGGCCATGGCCTCGAAGCCCTTCTTGATGGCGTCCTGGTGGGAGCCGCTGAACGCGGTGAAGACCAGGTCTCCGGCCCACGGGCTGCGCTCGGGCACCGGCAGCTGGTTGCAGTGCTCGGCCGTGCGCTTGACGCGGTCGATGTCGGAGAAGTCGATCTGCGGGTCGATGCCCTGGGTGAACATGTTGATGCCCAGGGCGACCAGGTCGACGTTACCGGTGCGCTCACCGTTACCGAACAGGCAGCCCTCGATGCGGTCGGCACCGGCCAGGTAGCCCAGCTCGGCGGCGGCGATCGCGGTGCCGCGGTCGTTGTGCGGGTGCAGCGAGATCAGCACGTTCTCGCGGTTGTTGATGTGGCGACCCATCCACTCGATCGAGTCGGCGTAGACGTTCGGGGTGGCCATCTCGACGGTCGAGGGCAGGTTGATGATGACCTTGCGCTCGGGGGTCGGGACGAAGACCTCGAGGACGGCATTGACCACCTCGACGGCGTATTCCAGCTCGGTGCCGGTGTAGCTCTCGGGCGAGTACTCGTAGTACACGTCCGTCTCGGGGATGGTCTCTTCGTACTTCTTGCAGAGCTTCGCGCCGTCCACGGCCAGCTTGGTGATCGCGGCCTTATCGGCGCGGAACACCACCTCGCGCTGCAGCACCGAGGTCGAGTTGTAGAGGTGAACGATGGCCTGCTTGGCACCCTTCAGCGACTCGTAGGTGCGCGCGATCAGGTGTTCGCGGGCCTGGGTCAGGACCTGAATGGTCACATCGTCCGGGATCGCGTTTTCCTCGATCAGGCTGCGCACGAAATCGAAGTCTGTCTGGCTCGCGCTCGGGAACCCGACCTCGATCTCCTTGTAGCCCATCTCGACCAGCAGGTCGAACATGATGCGCTTGCGCTCGGGGCTCATCGGGTCGATCAGCGCCTGGTTTCCATCACGCAGGTCAACCGCACACCAGCGCGGGGCCTGGGTGATTTCCTTGCTGGGCCAGGTGCGATCGGGCAGATTCACGTTGATCTGCTGGGAGTACGGAACGTACTTGTGGATCGGCATGGCCGAGGGCTTCTGGTTGTTCTTCATTG
Organism: Mycetocola sp. BIGb0189; assembly: GCF_024810155.1. Lineage (NCBI taxonomy): Bacteria > Bacillati > Actinomycetota > Actinomycetes > Micrococcales > Microbacteriaceae > Mycetocola > Mycetocola sp. BIGb0189. Next base: position 282,186 of record NZ_JANUED010000003.1, on the reverse strand, counting down.
CGGGGATCTCCTCAAAAATTATGGGTGAAGCCAACAAACGCCGCGACGAGAGGGGCTTGAACTAAGCCTCGTCGCGGCAGCTAAGGAGCAGACCCGCAAAGAACACGCGTTTAGCCTAGCACCAAATCGACACACCCCACCCCACCCGTGTCTCCGGAGGACACGGGTGGGGCGGGGTGATCGAGTCGCAGAATCGGCGGAACGCTGCCTAGTCGGCGGCCAGTGCGGCGACCGCACTCCCCCGCGTGGCCCGGCGCGAGGGGGCGAGCGAAGCCCCGATCGCCACCACAATTGCCAGCACCAGGATGATCCCGAACACACCCCAGGGCAGGGCCGGTGTCACCAGGCCGTGACCAAGCATCGCGCCCAGCGTGGCCTGGGCACCACACCAGCCATAAAAGGTTCCCAAAATCAGTCCGAAGAACACCGACACCAGGGTCATCTGGGCGGATTCGGTGATGATCATCCGGCGAATCTGACCGGTCGAGAACCCCAGGGTACGCAGCAGCCCCAGCTCCGGTGCTCGCTGGATCACGCCGAGCGCCAGGTTGTTCACCAGGCCCACCGCGGCGATCAGCGCCGAGAATCCAAACAGGCCGGAGAAGATCGCCAGGGTCATCGTGAGGATTTCGTTCATCCCGTCCGCGTACTCGGGCTGGGCGTCGGCGATCCCGATCATCATCTGCACGTACGTCGAGCTGGCGACCGCAAACATGGTGACCAGGGTGACCCCGATCACGATGCCCACCATGCTGCGGGCGCTGCGTTCGGGATAGCGCACGGCGTTGGCGGCGGCGATCCGAGCGGCCGGGCTACGGCCCATCCAGCGCCCGGTCAGGCGCAGCAGAGCCGGCATCAGCACCGGGGACAGCATGACGACTCCGCTGAAGGACAGCACGCCACCCACCAGCGCCACCAGCAGCCCGAGCGGGGAGAACAGCCCCAGCGCGACGCCGCCCAGCAGGGCGAACAGCCCACCAATCAGCAGCACGGAGGCACCAACCCGGCGGCCGAGCGCCACCGGACGGGTGGGATCGGCGGCGGCCACGCCGAGTGCCTGGATCGGGGTCACCTGGGACACCCGCTGTGACCCGACCCAGGAGGCCAGGTAGCCCATTGCGATGGTGATCAGGAACGGCGCGATCAGCAGCGGATCCAGCACATCATAGGTGGTTTCGGGCAGCACCTTCGCGTCCACCAGCATCGGCACTCCCACCAGGCCGGCGACGATGATCGGGACGGTACCGATCAGCGCGCCCAGGGCCGCACACACCAGTCCCTCCCGGGCGATGCCTCGGCGCAGCCGGGAGGAGTCGGCACCGATCAGGCGGTACAGCGCGATTTCGCGCACTCGGCCTGCGATCACCGTGGCGACCGTATTGGCCGTGACCACCGCCGATACATAGATCGCGATTGCGAAGAACACCGCGCTGACCACGAGCACCGTGAGGCGCACGGACTCGTGCTCCCCGGCGAGTTGGTGGGCCCCGATCGCCGCGGCCACCACGGTGGTCGCGATCACCAGGGCCGCGCCGAACGCCCCCGACAGCGCGGCCACGATGATGCTCGCGCGGTAGTCCCGCAGACGCATTTTGCTTGTGCGTGCACCCCCGCGCGATCCGGTGGAGCGGTATTCGGCCGGCGAGGAGGCACGAACCTCCGCGGCGGCGGCGCGACTCATGCGGCCTCCTCGAGAGAGAGCATGAGCGAGGAAATCTCGGCGGCACCGGTGCGGCCAATGTCGTGGCGCAGCGAACCATCGGCGAGGACCACGATGCGGTCGGCGTAGCTTGCGGCGATCGGGTCGTGGGTGACCATCGCGATGGTCTGATCAAAGCGGGCACAGGCATCGGCGAGCAGGGTTAGGACCTCGCGGCCGGTGCGCGAATCCAGGGCACCGGTGGGCTCGTCGGCGAAGATGATCTCGGGGCGGGTCGCCAGCGCGCGGATGATCGCCACCCGCTGCTGCTGCCCGCCGGAGAGCTGGTGGGGCCGGTGATCCAGGCGAGCCCCCAGGCCCAGGCCGGCGCACAGGTCGGTAATCCAGGCGCGCTGGGTGGCATCGATGCGGCGGCCGCCGAGGTCGAAGGGCAGCACGATGTTCTCCCACGCGGTGAGTGTGGGAACCAGGTTGAAGGACTGGAAGATGAAGCCCATGCGGTCGCGACGTACGCGGGTCAGCGCCGCATCGTCCAGCGTGCCGATCTCGGTGTCGCCGAGCCACACGCGACCCGCGGTGGGTGAGTCGAGTCCCGCGGCGATGTGCATCAGCGTGGATTTACCCGAGCCCGAGGGGCCCATGATCGCGGTGAAACGGCCGCGCTCGATGTCAAGGCTCACGGCGTCGAGAGCCACCACGGCACCCGAGCCGATGCCGAAGGATTTGGTGACCGTGTCGAGGCGAGCGGCGAGCACGGGACTGGAGGAGGAAGTGGTCATACCCCCACAGTAGAAACAGCCGGGCATCCGCGGCATCGAGCGGCGGAGGGAACCCGCGTCATCCCAGCGGCCGATCCCCGGGCCGCGCCGGTCAGCATCCGGGATGACCACACCCCGAACACGCCGCACCGCTGCGCGTCGTGCGGGGTATCCGCGGGTGAACTCGACCGGCCGCGCGCGGTCGACGCTACTGCGCGTCGTGCGGGGTGTTCAGCCCGTGCTCGTAGGCGAAGACCACGAGCTGCACGCGGTCGCGGAGCGAGAGCTTGGCCAGCACCCGGCTGATGTGGGTCTTGACCGTGGCCTCGCTGAGGAACTCATGCGTGGCGATCTCGGTGTTGCTGAGCCCCGCGGCGGCCAGGCGGAAAATCTCGGTCTCCCGACCGGTCAGGGTGGAGAAGGACTCGGGGACCGCGCGGGCCGCCGGTGCCGCCGAAACCGAGCTGAACAGGTCGTGTACGGCACCCGGGGCAATGACCGCGCTGCCCGCAAACACGGTACGGATCGCGGCGAGCAGGAACTCGGGCTGGGTGTCCTTGAGCAGGAACCCGCTGGCCCCGATGCGCAGCGCGCGGGCGGCACCCTCATCCAGATCGAAGGTGGTGAGCACCACGATCTTCGGGGCGGGCTTGCCGGAGCGATCGGCCTCCTCGAGGATGGCCGCGGTGGCCGCGATTCCATCCAGGTTAGGCATCCGCACGTCCATCAGGACCACATCCGGTGCGGTGTTGCGCACCAGCTCGATGCCCTCCTGACCGTCGGCGGCCTCACCGGCAAACTCCAGGTCCGGCTGGGAGTCGATCAGCATCTTGATTCCGGCACGGAACAGCGACTGATCATCAACGAGGGCGACACGAATCGCGGTCATGGGGTTTCCCTTCACGAGGAAGTCGGGCGGACGGCGCCCGCGGGCATATGAACCGTCACAACAAAATGATAGGCGTTACCGGCGCTCGGCGGGGTGAACGCCACCGAACCACCCGCCAGGGCGGCGCGTTCCTGCATCCCGGGGAGGCCATGGCCACCCGAGCGCGGGGGCAGGCCGGGGTTGGGTGGGAGCGTTGCATTGTCGATCTGCACGGTGAGGGCTCCCGGACGCCAGTGGAAGGCGAGCAGGACCGGACGGGCACGATCCCCGTGCCGCAGCGCGTTGGTCAGCGACTCCTGCACGATCCGGTAGAGCGCGATCTGCTGGCCGGTGGGCAGCGGAATCAGCTCACCGGATTCGATGTAGTGCACCTCAAGGCCGGTGGATCGCATCTGTTCGATCAGGCCGCCCAGGTCGCTCAGGACCGGCTGCGGGCCATCGCCCTGGCTGTGACGCAGCTCGCTCAGGAGCAGGCGCACGTCGGTCAGCGCGCTGCGCGCGGTACCGGCCACGGTTTCCAGGGTTCCGGCCAGGGCGTCGGGATTTCCCCGATGCACGTAGCGTGCCCCGTCGGACTGGGCGATGATCACCGCGAGCGAGTGCGCCACCACATCGTGCATGTCGCGGGCGATGCGGTTGCGTTCCTCGAGGGCAAACATCGCCTGCTGGGCGGCGAACTGCTCCCGCTCGGCCAGGTAGCGTTGACGCCCCTCGGCTCGGGCCCGGCGACCGGTGCGCACCAGCAGACCGATGGTCCAGGACAGTGCCAGCACCACCACGGCGGCCACCGCGGCCAGGGTCCCGAACACCGCGATGGTGCGCATGGTGTTCTCGGAGTCGGACGCGGTCCCCCGCACGATGATGAAGGCCGTATAGTATCCGGCCAGCAGGCCGCCCACCAGGGCCGAGCCGAGTCCGATCCAGCGGGATGCACGCTCGGCATAGGCACCGGTGGTGTAGAGGACGGCGAGGATCGCCGCATTCGCCAGGGTTGCCGGGAGCCCCGCGGAGAGCTGCACGATGACCCCGACCCAGGCGATCAACAGCGCAAGGCCCGGGGAGAATCGGCGCAGCCCGAGGGCGCTGACCATGGCCAGGACCAGGATCAGCCCGGGCAGTCCGTCGCCGTAGCTGAGCGGCACCACGATGGCACCAAAAACCACGGCGACCACGAGGTCGACCACAAGCTGGATGCGCGTAAGCTGCCGGAACACGAAGCCCACGCTACCGGGCCACACCCAGGTGCGGGTCATAGATACCCCCTCCGGAGGCGAAGATCAACCTCGCGATGTATTTTACGAGGTCGCGGCTAGAATCCCAGGCGGCCGAGCTGGTTCGGGTCGCGCTGCCACTCCTTGGCCACCTTGACCCGCAGCGAAAGGAAGACCTTACGTCCGAGCAGGTCCTCGATCTGCTCGCGAGCCACCTGGCCCACCTCGCGCAGACGCTGACCCTTATTGCCGATGATGATGCCCTTCTGGCTGTCCCGCTCCACAAAGAGGTTCGCGTAGATTTCCAGCAGGTCCTTGTCCTCGCGCTCGACCATCTCATCGAGGGTCACCGCGAGCGAGTGCGGCAGCTCATCGTGCACACCCTCCAGCGCGGCCTCGCGAATGAACTCGGCGATGCGGTCCTCATCGGACTCGTCGGTCACGGTTTCCTCGGGGTACATGGCCCCGCCCACCGGCATGAGCTTGATCAGCTCGTCGGTGAGGATGTCCAGCTGGTCGTCGGTCACGGCCGACACCGGGATGATCAGGTCCCACTCGCGCAGCTCCTGCACGGCCAGCAGCTGGGCGGCGATGCTCGCCCCACCGGTGGTGTCCACCTTGGTCACAATCGCGACCTTCTTGGCGCGCGGGTAGAGGTCGAGCTGCTCGTTGATGAAGCGGTCGCCGGGGCCCAGCTTCTCGTTGGCCGGGAGGCAGAACCCGATGACGTCCACGTCACCCAGGGTGTTCTGCACCAGGTCGTTCAGGCGCTGACCCAGCAGGGTGCGCGGGCGGTGCAGACCCGGGGTGTCCACGATGACCAGCTGGCCGTAGTCACGGTGCACGATACCTCGGATCGCGCGCCGGGTGGTCTGCGGCTTGGCGCTGGTGATCGCGACCTTCTCGCCCACCAGGGCGTTGGTCAGGGTGGACTTGCCCACGTTCGGGCGGCCCACAAACGAGACGAATCCCGAACGGTACTTGGGGAAGCCTCCGCGCGGCTTGCGGGTGGGTTCTTCGGTGGTCATGCTGTGTCCTCTTTGGGGTGTTGGGTTGGAGCGTTCGGGGCTAGTTGTCGCCCGGTGCGTCCGGAAGTGTGGGGATCGAGGTCTCGGCGATCAGCGCACGCGTGACCAGCACGGTGGTGACCCGGCCGCGACGACCATCGGTACGTTCGGCGGTGAGTTCCAGCCCACCCACGATCGTGCGGGCACCGGCCTCGGGTAGGCGACCCAGTGACTTGGCGATCAGGCCGCCGACGGTGTCCACATCCTCGTCGTCCAGCTCGATATCGAAGAGTTCGCCCAGCTCATCCACGGGCAAACGCGCGCTCACCCGGAAGTTGCCGGGGGTGAGCTCCTCAACCTCGTTGGAGTCGGAGTCGTACTCGTCGGAGATGTCGCCGACCAGTTCCTCGATGATGTCCTCCATGGTGACCAGGCCGGCAATCCCGCCGTACTCGTCCACCACGAGGGCCAGGTGGTTGGATTCCAGCTGCATGCGGCGCAGCAGGTCGTCGGCCTTGGCCGAGTCGGGCACAAACACCGCGGCGCGGGCGGTTTCGCGCACCTCGCGTTCGCGGGCCGCCGCGTCACCCTCGTGGGCGATACGGGCGATATCGCGCAGGTAGAGCACACCCACGATCGCGTCGGCCGACCCATCGATCACCGGGATCCGCGAGACACCGGTGCTCAGGAACAGGCTCATGGCCGCATCCGCGGTGGCGTCCGCATCGATCGTGATCATGTCGGTGCGGGGCACCATGATTTCTCGGGCGATGGTCTCATTGAACTCGAAGATCGAGTGGATGAGTTCGCGGTCATCCTCCTCGAGCACGTCCAGCTCGGTGGCCTCATCCACCATCGAGAGCAGCTGCTCCTCGTTGTTGAACGACACCGAACGGGTGGTGCCCGGGGTAACCCGGTTGCCCAGGTGAACCAGCGCGTTGGCCAGCGGACCCAGCAGCACCCGCACCGCGTGCAGCAGCGGGGCGGCAACCTTGAGCAGGCCATCGGCGTGTAGGCGACCCACCGTACGCGGGCTCGCCCCCACCAGGATGAACGAGACGATCGTCATCACCAGGGCCGAGATTGCCAGCGCGAGCCAGAAGTTATCCAGCTGCGAGGAGATCTCCAGGGTGATCAACACGGCGGCGGTGGACTCGGCCATGATGCGGATAAACGCCAGGGCGTTCAGATGCGCACCGGGGTCGGCGGCAATCGCCCGCAGCGAGCGGGCCGAGCGCGAGTTTTCGGCGAGTTCCAGCAGGTCGCTGCGGGACTTGACCGTGATCGCGGCGTCCCCCGCGGCCATCAGGGCGGCAAAGGCCACCAGGATCAGGGCGACGATGGCGGTAATCAGCTCACTCATGCGACGCTCCCACCGGCTGCGGGGAGGTAAGTATGGTCACTCATTGGCGGCCTAGGACCGTCGCTCCTGCACGTGGAAACCGAGCAGGATATCGCGCTGGATGCCAAACATCTCGCGCTTTTCCTCGGGCTCGGCGTGGTCATAACCGAGCAGGTGCAGGATGCCGTGGGTCGTGAGCAGCAGCAGCTCGTCCAGGGTCGAGTGGCCGGCGGTTTCCGCCTGTGACTCGGCGACCTGCGGGCACAGCACGATGTCGCCCAGCAGACCCGCGGGGGTCGGCTGCTCGGGGGTGCCCGGACGCAGCTCATCCATCGGGAAGCTCAGCACGTCGGTGGGACCGGGCTCATCCATCCACTGCACGTGCAGCTGCTCCATGGCTGCCTCATCCACGGCGACGATGTTGAGGTCGGCCTCGGGGCTCACGTGCATCGCGGCCAGGGCGAACTCCCCCAGGCGCTGCAGCGCAGCCTCGTCAATCTCGACGGCCGACTCGTTGTTGATTTCAATGCTCATGAGCTGGTGCCCCTCCTGGGGTTGCGGCCGCTCGGGCCGCCGGTTCCGGTGCGCTTTTCGGCGCGCTGTGCAAATTCTGCGGCACGATCTCGCTCGTGCCGGGCGGCGATCTGGCGAGCGTCATACTCGCCATAGGCGTCAACGATGTGACCCACGAGGCTGTGGCGCACCACGTCGTCGCTGGTCAGGTTCGCGAAGTGAATATCCCCCACCTCGGAGAGCACCCGCTGGGCCACCTTGAGGCCGCTCAGTCCGGTGCCGAGGTCCACCTGGCTGGCGTCGCCGGTGATGACCATCTTCGAGTTGAAGCCGAGCCGGGTGAGGAACATCTTCATCTGCTCGGGGGTGGTGTTCTGCGCCTCATCGAGGATCACAAACGCCTCGTTCAGGGTACGGCCACGCATATACGCCAGCGGGGCCACCTCGACGGTGCCGGCCGCGAGTAGCTTGGGCACGGTTTCGGGGTCCAGCATGTCGCCCAGGGCATCGTAGAGCGGACGCAGATACGGGTCGATCTTGTCGCTCAGCGTCCCCGGGAGGAAGCCCAGACGCTCCCCCGCCTCCACGGCGGGACGGGTCAGGATGATCCGCGAGACCTCCTTGCGCAGCAGCGCCTGGACGGCCTTTGCCATCGCTAGGTAGGTCTTACCGGTTCCGGCCGGTCCCAGTCCAAACACGATGGTGTACTCGTCGATCGCATCGACGTAGTCGCGCTGACCGGCGGTCTTGGGACGCACGGCCTTGCCCTTGCTGGACACGATGCTCTGACCCAGCACGTCGCTGGGACGCTGCTCACCATCGGTGATGATCTTGATCGATGCGGTCACATCGGCGGGCTCGATCGTGTGTCCACCCTGGACCAGCGCGATCAGCTCGGCGATCAGTTCCTCAACCCGGGCCACATCATGTGCCAGCCCGGCCAGAGTCACCTCGTTGCCACGCACGTGCACATCCACCGCGGGGAAACGCCCCTCGATGGTGGAGAGCAGGCGATCCTCGGGGCCCAGCAGGTGGACCATCGCAACCCCGTCGATCGGGATGCGTCGTTCGATGCGGTTGCTGCCGACCGGGGTGTCTCCGGCCGAGGGCACGTTAGGCACCAAGTCGCCCCTCTTCCAGCTTTCCGGAGAGAACGTGGGCGTGCACGTGGAACACGGTCTGGCCGGCGTTGGCGCCGGAGTTGAAGACCAGACGGAAGCTACCGTCGGCGTGTTCGTTGGCGATGTTCTGGGCGAAAAGCACCAGCTCGGCGAGGAGCTCGGGGTCGGCGGCGGCCAGCTCGGCCACCGTCACATACTCTTCGGTTTTGGGCACAACCAGGATGTGCACCGGTGCCTGCGGTGCGATGTCGCGGAAGGCAATCAGGTGATCGGTTTCGGCGACGATGTCGGCGGGGATCTCTCGGGCGATGATGCGGCTAAAGATACTCGGCTCGGTGGCTGTCATAGCTCCATACTAGCGATCGGGGTGAACGTACGGGGTGTGCGCGCCGAAGAATTCACCGCGCACACCTCCGGAAGACCCGCTCCTACCACCGGCCCAGCGCCGCGGTGATGACCGCGAGCGCCGCGGGGCCCGCGGTCGAGGTGCGCAGAATCGTGGTGCCGAGCACCACGCGGTGCGCGCCTGCCTGCTCCAGTGCGTCCAGCTCGCGGGAGGAAATACCACCCTCGGGTCCCACCACCAGCACGATCGGCCGAGTGTCGGCGGCCTCGCGGGCGGCCATATGCGCGGTCAGCGCGACCGGCGCGGTGGGATCCAGCACCAGGACATCGTGGTCGGCGGCGAGGGCCGCGACCCCGGCGAGGTCCAGCAGATCGTGTACGTGCGCCAGGTGCGGGCGGATCGACTGCTTGGTCGCCTCGCGGGCGATGGTCGCCCAGCGCGCGCGACCCTTGACCTTCTTCTGCGCGTCCCAGCGCGAGATACTGCGCTCGGCCGCCCACGGGTAGACCCCGGACACGCCGAGTTCGGTGGCCGCCTGGACCGCCATCTCGTCCCGGTCTCCCTTGGCGAGGGCCTGCACCAGGATCAGCTCGGGGCTCGGCAGCGGATGCACCTCGACGCTCAGCGCCTCGGCCTCCAGCAGACCCGGGGTCGAGACGGTCACGCGGGCACCGATCAGCAGGCCCGCGCCGTCGCCGAGGAAGAGTTCCTCGCCGACACGGATCCGGTTGACGGTCACCGCATGCTTGGCCTCGGCACCCTCCAGGGTGATCGTGTCGCCCACGGCGGGCACCCCGACAAAATCGCGCAGAAATAGGCTCGACATGCTAGCCGCGCAGCTTATCGCGAAGCTTGGCAAACAGACCCTGCTGGAACTCACCCAGCGCGGCGGTTTTATCCTTGCGCTTGGCGGCGAACTTCTCGATCAGCTCGCGCTCCTTGTGGTCCAGCTTGGTTGGGGTCATCACCTGGATGCCGATGCGCAGGTCGCCGCGGCCATGACCGCGCAGCTTGGTGATCCCGCGGTCGCGCACGGTGATCACATCCGAGCTCTGCACACCCGCCTTGATCTCGACCTCGAGGTCGCCATCGAGGGCGTGGATCGTGGTGGTCGATCCGAGGATCGCCTCGGTCATCGGCACCTCCAGGGTGCACAGCAGGTCGTCGCCGTTGCGGCTGAAGACGTCGTGGTGGCGCACCTTCATTTCCAGGTACAGGTCACCGTTCGGGCCACCGGCCGGGCCGATCTCACCCGAGCCGGGCATCTGCAGGCGCAGACCGGTGTCCACACCGGCGGGGATGTCCACCGAGACGGTGCGGCGGGCGCGCACGCGGCCCTGGCCCTGGCAGCCGACGCAGGGGTTGGCGATGATCGTGCCGTATCCGCGGCAGGACCCACAGGGGGTCGAGGTCATCACGTTACCAAGCAGGCTACGAACCGGACGCTGGATGGTGCCCGAACCGCGGCAGATGTCGCAGGTCACCGGCTGGGTGCCGGGCTGGCAGCAGGAGCCCTGACAGGTCTCACACAGTACCGCGGTGTCAACCTCCAGGTCGCGGTGGGTGCCAAACACAACCTCGCCGAGATCAAGCTCAACCCGCAGCAGGGCGTCCTGACCGCGCTCGCGACGCGACTTGGGTCCGCGCTGCTGGCCGCCCCCACCGAAGAACTGCTCAAAGATGTCGCCGAAGCCACCAAAGCCAGCGTCGCCGCCGCCCTGGCCGGTCTCGCCGCGGTCATAGCGGGCACGCGAATCCGCGTCACCCAGCACATCGTAGGCGTGGGTCACCAGCTTGAAGCGCTCCTGCGCCTCCTCGGAGGGGTTCACATCGGGGTGCAGCTGACGAGCCAGCTTGCGGTAGGCCTTTTTGATGTCCTCAGCCGATGCGTCCTGTGAAACGCCCAGTACCTCGTAGTGGTCAGCCACCCGTGATCCTCCATGGTGGCGACGCCGAAGCGTCGCACAATTGATTGTTGTGGCCAGCGGCCCGTGGTGGGCAGTGGCCGGTTGAACGGCGGCGTAAACGCCGCGGGGTTAGTTCTCGCCGAGCTGGCGGGAAAGATAGCGTGCCACGGCGCGAACCGAGGCAATGTTGCCCGAGTAATCCATTCTGGTGGGTCCAAGGACCCCGAGGCGGGCAATTTCGCCCGCAGAGGAACGGTAGTTCCCCGCGACGATCGAGGTTTCGGCCAGGCCGAAGGGCTCATTCTCGCGGCCGATGCGGGCGGTGATCCCCGCCGCATCGATACTCATCTCGCCAAACAGGCGCATCAGCACCACCTGCTGTTCGAGGGCTTCCAGCACCGGATAGATGCTCCCGGCGAAGTCCTCCTCGCTGCGGGCCAGGTTGGCGGTACCGGACATCACCAGGCGATCCTGGCGATACTCGGCCAGCTGTTCATCCAGCGCATCGCAGATTCGATCCACCAGACCCGGGTGTCCGGGAACGCCGAGCGCTCGCACCCGCACGAGGACCCGGGAGGCGTCCTCGACACTGTGACCGAGGAGCTCGTGATTGATGCGCACCTTGAGGTCGTCCACATCCTGGGTGGACAGCGGCGCGGTCACCTCGACCGTGCGCTGCTCGACCCGACCGTTGTCGGTAATGAGGACAACCAGGAGACGGGCATCCCCCAGCGAGACCAGCTCGACGTGCCGCACCTGGGCGCGGGCAAACGAGGGGTACTGCACGATCGCCACCTGGTTGGTGAGCTGCGAGAGCAGGCGCACCGTGCGCGAGAGCACATCGTCGAGGCCCACCCCGTCGCCCAGGAACTCCTGAATCGCCCCGCGCTGCGCGGGCGAGAGCGGGCGCTGCTCGGCCAGGTGATCCACAAACAGCCGGTAGCCCTTATCGGTGGGGATACGGCCAGAGGAGGTGTGCGGGGCGTGAATCAGCTCCTCATCCTCCAGCTGCGCCATATCGTTGCGAATCGTCGCCGCCGACACACCAAAGGAGTGGCGCTCAACGATCGCCTTGGAACCCACCGGCTCCCGGCTGGAGACATAGTCAGACACGATCGCGCGAAGGACGGCTAGGCCACGCTCGGAGACCATTGGTCACCTCCACCTCATCGCGATTTCCCCGGGAAATCTGGACTGATCTGACGCGGGCGAGCATCCGCACATACGGATTGGCACTCGTCACCACTGAGTGCTAATTCTAGCTCGCTCTGACGTCCGGTTCCAATCTCTGACACTCGGTCCGGGTGCTTTTTGACCACCGATACGCCGGATTTTGGTGATAGTCGGTAATCAGACGTACCGAATTCACCGTGCGGCGGTTATCCTAATTCCACTATGAGCGATCACACGCAGTCGAATCCCGAACCCTCGGACGCCAATCAGCCCGGCGGCGCGGTGCCGCCGGTGCCGCCCACGCCTCCGCAGGGCGGGCAGCCCACGCCGCCGCCCGGATACCCGCAGCAGGGTGCGCCGCAGACTCCCCCGCCTGGTTATCCGCAGCCCGGAAATGCTCAGCCGGGATACCCGCAGCAGGGTCAACCCCAGCCCGGCTATGGGCAGCAGCCCTACGGCCAGCAGCCCGGATACACCCCGTCCGCGAGCTCGGCCCCGCTCACCCCCGAGAACGATCGCCTCTGGGGTTCACTCTCGCACTTCGCCGGCATCTTCGGCCCGATCATCGTGCTGATCGTGTGGCTGATCTTCCGCGACCGCGGCCCGTTTGTAAACCAGGAGGGCAAGGAGGCGCTGAACTTCCAGATCAGCGCCTGGCTCCTGGGCATCGCCCTTGGCGTCGTGGGTGGGATCACCAGCTTTATCGGCATCGGCGTGATCCTGCTCCTGCTGATGTGGCCGGTCGGCGTAGCCGCCTTCGTGTTCGCGATCATCGGCGGGGTCAAGACCAGCAGCGGCGCTCCCTACCGCTACCCGCTGACTTTTCGCTTCATTCCCTAGGCTGGATGTGCGAAACGGCCGGCTCAACAAGGCCGGCCGTTCCGCATTTTTGCTGCACTTTACGCCCCAAACGCACGCTATTCTGGAGCCATCATGAGCGACCCCACGCAGCCCACCCCCGCCCCCGGCGAGCCACAGGCCCCCGCCTTCGCCGCGGCGGAGGATTCCGAACCCGTCTACCCGCACTTTGAATCGGCAGCATGGGCCCAGGCTCCGTCCACGCAGATCGACTACACACAGATGGATGCCGCGGCGCTCGCCGACGCCATCACCGCACCCCCGGCCCCCACACCCACCCGGGCCGCGTACGCCACCGGACAGAACGGCGACGAGAGCTACTCGGTACCGCCGCCCGCCGTCACCCCAATCACCGATCCGCAGGACCGCTTCTGGGGCTCCGCCTCGCACTTTGTCGGGGTGCTTGGGCCAATCCCGGTGCTGATCATCTGGCTCACCCTGCGTCGCCGTGGCCGGTTCGTGAATCAGGAGGGCAAGGAGGCGCTGAACTTCCAACTCTCCGCCTGGATTTTGATCTGCGCGCTCATCATTGTTGGCGGGATTACGATGCCCATCCTGATTGGGTACGCACTCGTGCCCCTGGCTATCGTGGTCCAGATTGCCGAGTTCGTCTTCGCCATTATCGGCGGATCGAAATCCAGCGGAGGCAAGCCCTACCGCTATCCACTCACCTACCGCTTCATCAAGTAGCACACATAAAACCGGCCACCGTAGGGTGGCCGGTTTTGTGTAGGGGCAGTCTGCGCTAGCGTGCGGATGCGAATCGACTGGGGCGTCGCGGCAGTCCGAGCCGCCCGGCGAGGGTGGTTTCCCCGGCGTCGCTCGCTCGGGCCGACACAAACCCGCCGGCCAGCAGCGCACGCAGCCCGGTGGCATCGGTCCGGATCTCCACACCGGCAATCCCGGGGGTCGCCCGCCACGCAGCGATCCGCGCGGTGAGCCCGGGAGCATCTTCGCCGGCAAGCACCACGATCAGTCGGGACGTGGCACTCGCGGGATACTCGGCGAGGATAGCCTCCGCATCCGCCTCATCCACCAGGATCACATCGGGCGACGTGGTTTCGGAGGACCCGCTCCACAGTTCGCGCGCGCCCGCCTTGCTCCCGGCGCGGGCGAATACCGGGGGCTGCCCCTGCGGCGGACGCGGGGTGATCAGCGGCCCCCGGACCCGAAAATAACGACCCTCGTGCGCGATTGGATGAACCCGGGAACTGTCGACATACTGCCCCGTTGCCCGATCCCGCACCGTCGCATCATCCTCCCAGGAATCCCAGAGCTGACGCAGTACGTGCGTAAACTCGGCCGCCTGGGCACGCAGAGCCGACTCATCCAGCTCGCTCGCCGCGGGAACCAGCCGGTCGGCCGCCGCGCTCCTTTCCGCCTGTACCAAAACACCCGCACGACCCTCACTAACAAAGTCGAGGGTGGCCACCCGTTTGGCCGCGTGGAAGGGTTCCACATAGTGCGCGGCCACGCCGGGTACCACCGCAATCCGCGCGGTACGCCGCGCGAGATAGGCGAGGGTCTCCCCCGCGGTGGCACGCGGAACGCCGTTTCCGGAACCCAGGAGCGCATCGTCCAGGCCGACATAATCGAACCCCGCAGACTCGGCCCCGCTGATCAGGTCCATCAGCTCGGCACTCCCCGATCCATCCGCGGCGGCACCGATCGGGTCATCTCTCAGCTGCACCCCGACCACAAATGTCTTGGTCATCGTACGCCGCCCGACAGGGTGATCGACTCGGTGGTTTCGGTGGCGACCGTCGGCGCATCCCCCCAGGTTTCGGCACCGATCCTGCGCAGGCGCTCGGTCACCTCGGGACCACCCACCTGCCCAAGCACGCCCGCATAGTAGAGACCACGCGCACTCGCGCCGGCCGCCAGGGCGATCTCATGCTCGCGGCCCAGGTCGGTTCCAAACATCGCCGGGTCGTCGGTATTCACGGTGACCGGCAGCCCCGCGGCAACCAGCGCGCCGATCGGGTGATCCTCCAGGCGATCGATCACGCGGGTGCGCAGGTTGGAGGTCGGGCAGACATCCAGCACGATGCCGCGCTCGATCAGCTCGGTCACCAGGTCGGGATCCTCGATCGCCCGGAATCCGTGCCGAATCCGGTTGGCACCCAGCAGGTCGATGGCTTCGCGCACCGACTTCGGGCCGTCATCCTCACCCGCGTGCGGGACCGAGGATAGGCCGCCGTCGCGGGCGATCTGGAACATCCGGGTGAACTTCGAGGTGGGGGCCGCGCGCTCGCGACCTCCCAGCCCGATTCCCACGATGCCGCGGTCGCGATAGCGCACGGCGTCGCGGACGATCTGTTCGCTGAGTTCGGCGGGACGATTGCGGTCCACATCCGGGGTCAGTCGCACGATCACCCCGGTCTCCTCAAACGCCTCCTGGATGCCATCGGTGAAGCCGGTAAACAGCTCGTCGGGATCGATGCCGCGCACGTAGTACTGCCCCGGTGAGAAGATGCCCTCCAGATACACGGCACCAAAGCCTGCGGCCTCGCGGGCATAGTCCACCACCACCCGGCGGTAGTCATCCGGGTTGAACAGTACGTCGGTGGTCACATTCCACACGTCGATGAAGTGGTTGAAATCGGTGAAGTTGTAGAAGCGCTCGAGCTCCTCAAGGCTCGCCACCGGCAGCGTGACCCCGTTTTTTCGGGCCAGCTCAAACAGGGTGTGCGGTCGGACGGCACCCTCCAGGTGCACGTGGAGTTCAATTTTTGGGGTCGGGGTGGGGGAAGTCATCCGATTGTTTCCTTGGTGGTGGGAACGGCGCTCGGCGCGCGTTCGGGGTGAATCATGCTGGCCACAAACTGCCTCGTTCGCGGATGCTCGGGGTGGTCAAGGATCTGAGCGGGGGTGCCCTGCTCCACGATCTCACCCGCGCTGAGGAACACGATCCGGTCGGCAATGGTGCGGGCAAACTGCAGCTCGTGTGTGGCGAGGATCAGGGTGAGGCCGAGGTCGCGCAGCTCCCGGATCAGGGCGAGTACCTCCCCGACGGTTTCGGGATCCAGCGCCGAGGTGACCTCATCCAGCAGGATCACCTCAGGTTCGGTGGCCAGCGCGCGCAGGATCGCCACCCGCTGTTGCTGCCCGCCGGAGAGTCGGTCGGGATACTCGTCGGCCTTCTCGGCGAGGCCAAACCGGGCCAGCAGCGCACGTGCCTTGGCATCGGCGTCGGCCTTGGATAGACCGCCGAGCTTGCGCGGGGCGAGGGTGATGTTCTGGAGCACGGTCAGGTGCGGGAACAGGTTGAACTGCTGGAAGACCATGCCCACCCGGCGGCGTACGCGGTCGCGTCCGCCACGTCCGGCCTCCCCGGTCACGGGTTCACCGTGCACCAGGATCTCACCGGCGAGGCTGTCCTCCAAGAGATTGATCGTGCGCAGGAGCGTGGACTTGCCACACCCACTGGGGCCGATCAGTGCGATCACCTCGTGCGGTGCGACCTCAAGCGAGACGTTTTTCAGGGTCAGATTCTCCCCATACGCCTGGGAGAGGTTGCGGATACTGACTGCCGCAACCCCGCTCATACCGCTCCTCCCATGCCGCGGCGCAGCTGGGCACGGCGCAGCAGGTGATCGGTCAACCGGGTCAGCGGAATCGTGATGCTCACAAACAGCACCGCCGCCACCAGGTAGGAGGTGAAGTTGAACGTGGTGGCCGAGTACGCCTGGGCGGCGCGCGAGGCCTCCATCGGACCGATCACCGAGATCAGCGCCGTCTCCTTTTGCAGGGCGATGAATCCGCTCATCAGCGGCGGCACCACGCGGCGCACGGCCTGCGGCAGCACGATGTACCACAGCGTTCGGCCGTGTCCGAAGCCCAGGGCCCGGGCGGCGGCGCGCTGACTGGGATGGATCGACTCGATGCCCGCCCGATAGGTCTCGGCCGTATAGGCGGCCGAGGTGAGCACGCAGCCCACCGCACCCCAGAACAGCGGCGAGGAGCTCAGCCCCTCGATCCGCAGCGCGGGAATGCCCATCCCGAGCATCAGGATGACCAGGATCGCCGGCAGGCCGCGGAACAGGTCGATGTAGCCGATCGCGAAGGCCCGCAGCGGGAAGAACACCGGCGAGGACAGGTTACGCAGCAGCGCCAGCCCGAGGCCCACCAGTAGCACGATGGGTTCGAGGATGATGAACAGGGTCACGTTCAGCAGGAAGCCGTCCCACACCTTGGGGAAGGACAGCACAAAGTGTTCGGGGCTGAGGAACGCCGCCTGGAACGACTCCCAGCCGGCCGAGGAGGACAGCCCAAAACCGAGGACCGCCAGCAGGGCCAGCGTGCTGACCGTGGCGATCAGCGAGGAGCGGCGCACATCCGCGCGCCTCCACCACACCGGGCGCACCAGCAGCGCCTGCAGCTCGGCGTCGCTGAGCTTCGGCGGGCCGGGGCGGCCCAGCGGCGCTGCCGTCTGCGCCGTCTGTTCCGTCGGGGTGGCGTGACCTGCCTGAATGACCTGATCCGCCTGACCCGATTGATCCACCTGACCCGATTGCTCCGCCTGGGCGGCCACCCGATCGTCGATGCTCATGCGTCTCCCCTCTCGGCGAGGTGATCATGGATCGTACTCCCCGCGTATTCGGTGCGATAGACACCCAGTTCCTGCAGCTCGGGGATGACCCGGTCCACAAAGGCGTCGAGTCCGCTGGGCACCACCGAGGGGTTGACCACGAAGCCGTCGGCGGCCCCGGTCTGCACCCAGTGGTTGATCTGATCGGCGACGCTCTTGGGCGTGCCCACAAAGTCGCGGCGGGCGCGCACCTCTCCGAGTAGAGCGCGCGTGGAGAGCCCGCGCTCGCGCTGCAGGGTGCGCCAGGACTCCACCAGGACGCGGGCGTCGCGTTCCCCACCCACCTGCCCGCGGGCATAGCGGTCGGCGTGCTCCCAGTCGGGATCCTGCGTGGGCAGCGGACCGTCCACGTCAAAGTCGGTGAGGTCGATCCCCCACACCTCCTCCAGGAGGAACACGGCGACCTTCGGAGTGACCTCCTGTAGTCGCCATTCGGCGGCGATCTCCCGCGCCTCTTGCTCGGTATCCCCCAGCACAAACGAGGTGGACGGGAGGATGATCAGGTCGTCCGCCCGACCGGCGGCCCGGCGACGCACCCGCAGGTCCGCGCAGAACTCCCGGGATGCCTCGATGCTGCGCCTTCCGGCGAAGATCACGTTGGCGTGGGCGGCAGCCAGGTCACGACCCTCGGGGGAACCGCCGGCCTGCACGATCGCCGGTCCGGGACCGGGCAGCGCGGCCAGCCCGGCCGCGGCCTCGGCACCGGACCAGATGCGGGCGGTTTCGGCCAGGAACCCCTCGGCCTGGCGGTAGCGGTCGGCGTGAGCAACCATGCGCCCGGGACGGAAGTTGGCGGAGGCACCCACGCCGAAGCTGGTGTGCGAGGTCACCACGTTCCAGCCCGCCCGGCCGCCGGAGATGCGGTGCAGCGTGGCCAGACGGGTGGCCACATCGGTGGGGTCGGAGAACGTGGTGCCGATCGTGGCGACCAGTCCGATCCGCTCGGTTTCGGCGGCGAGGCCGGCGAGGACGGTGAGCGAGTCGGGCTTATCGAGGATCGCGTGCTCCACCACGCGTCCTCGGTGTTCCTGGAGCCAGTTGGCCTCGGCGAGGAACACAAAGTCGAACAGGCCGCGCTCGGCGCTGCGGGCAAACCGGGCAAAGTCGGCAAACTCGATCTGACTGCCGGCCTCGGGATGTCCCCAGAGGGTGTGGTGGTGGTCATTGGGGTAAAACGCACCGAGGTGCACCCGGCGCAGGTTCGCGCCCGGTGCACTCTCGGGTGGGGGATTGTGTGGTGAAGCCATTGTTACTGGGTGTACTCCTGAACCTGCTCGGGCAGCGGCAGCCACTCCTTCTCCAGCTTGTCGATGGTGCCGTCGGCACGCAGTTCGGCCAGGGCCTCATCCACGTAGGGCACCAGCGGGCTGTTCAGGTCGAAGACGAAGCCCATGCCCTTGCTCACACCGTTGTCCTTGAGCAGGCCGGCGATCTTGAGGTCCTTGAACTGGTTGAGCACCACGTTCTGGCCGATCTGCAGGTCCACCACGATCGCATCCACCTGGCCGTTTTCCAGGGCCTGAGTGCTCAGCGCCACGGTGTCGAAGGACAGCACATCCTGAGGCTTAATGGTCTGGGTGATGTAGCTGTCCTGGGTGGTTCCGGCAACGGTTCCGAAGCGGTACTTGGCGAGGTCCGCCACGCTCTTGGCCTCGAGCGCCGGGGAGTTGTCCTTGGTGATCACGACGCTGCGGGAGACGTAATAGGGATCACTGAATGAGACGGCCTTGGCCCGCTCATCGGTGATCGAGACCTCCTGGGTGTAGAGGTCAAAGTTCTTGGGGCCCGGGGTGAACGAGGCTGCAAACGCGGTGTAGCCCCACTTGACCTGGTCCTTGGTGAAGCCGAGCTTGTCGGCCACCGCATAGGTCAGCGCGCTCTCAAAACCCTTGCCGTTCTCGGGCTTATTGTCGATGAACCAGGGCGACCACACCGGATCGTCCACGTGGACGGTCAGCTCGCCGTCCTTCACCAGCTTGAGCTTAGCCGGGTCGCCCAGGGTGACCTTCTCCGCGGACGCCGAGGACGATGGCGAGGCCGCGGGCGCGGCCGAGGACGAACACGCGCTCAGTGTCAGGGCGGCCAGGGCGGCCATCCCGATCAGCGCCAGGGTGCTGCGGCGACGAATACGTGAGTGGGTCATGCGTGCTCCTTCGGTGAATCCCCACGACATACGCCAGCCGGGGTGGGACTGCCTCCAGGGAGGAAGGGGGGATGGCATCACTTTAGGAATCTCCTCGAAGTTTCCAACATCGGTGACGCTATGTCACGCAACATTGCGCACTGTGACGCGGGGGTATTGCGGGCGCGCCAGGCTTGGGAGGATAGCGGGATGACGTCTTTCCCCACCGCAATTCCGCTCTCCGTTCTTGACCTGGTTCTCATCTCCGAGGGCGGCGAAGCCGCGAGTGCGTTTGCCGAGACGATCGCGCTGGCCCAGGCCGTCGAGAAGGCCGGCTATCGGCGCTACTGGGTGGCCGAGCACCACCTGTTTCCCGGGGGTGCCGGAGCTGCCTCGGTCCTGTTGACTCCGACCATCGCCCGGGCGACCTCGACCATTCGGGTGGGCACCGCGGTCATCATCGTGGACCACCACACGCCGCTTCAGGTGGCCGAGGTCGCCGGTACCGTGGCCACGCTCACCGGACGCGGGTTCGACCTGGGCATCGGCCGCGGCGGCCCGAGCGCCGAGCAGCGCGAGCGTGGGCGGCAGACCAACGCGGCCCTGGAGGCCGGGACCACCCGTCCCGGCCCGATCGGCGAACACCGCGAGGTGGACGGCGTGGTGATCCCGTCCTGGGTGGTCACCCCCTTCAACGATGCTCGCGCGGGCCTGAACGACCGCCTGCTCAACCGCTTTCCCGGTAACCCCACCGATTTTGGCGCACAGGTGGAGGACATCCTCGGCTTCCTGCGCGGCACCTTCACCGCTCCCGGGGAGGTTCCCGAGAACGTGCACATCACCGCGTCCCCCGCCGAGGGTGCCGACGTGGAGGTCTGGGTGCACGGCAGCTCGGCCGGCGTCTCTGCCGAGGTGGCCGGGGCACACGGCCTGCGGTTCGGGGCGAACTATCACGCGCTCCCGCAGAACATCCTGGAAACGGTCCGCGCCTACCGGGACGCGTTTGTGCCCTCCGCCGAGCTGGATTCCCCG
The DNA here is from genome assembly GCF_024810155.1 of Mycetocola sp. BIGb0189. NCBI lineage: Bacteria > Bacillati > Actinomycetota > Actinomycetes > Micrococcales > Microbacteriaceae > Mycetocola > Mycetocola sp. BIGb0189. Next base: position 261,656 of record NZ_JANUED010000003.1, on the reverse strand, counting down.
TACATTGCGGTCTCGGTGGACGTGCTGGTCGCCGACACCGACGAGGAGGCACAGCGCCTGGCCAAGCCGTTCGAACGCTGGCTCTACTCGATCCGCACCGACTACGTGGCCGGCCCCTATCTGAGCCCCGAAACGGACGCCGCGTACCCGCTCACCCCCGAGCAGGCGCTGCTGGTCTCCGACCGGGTCGCCACGCGCATCGTCGGCTCCCCCAAAACCGTGGTTGCCCGACTGCGCGCTCTCCAGATCGCGACCGGTGCGGACGAGTTTGTCATCACCACCCAGGCTCACAGCCTCGCCGTGCGCGAGCACTCCTACCGACTGCTCGCCGAGGCGTGGGCCACGGGCCGGGCATAACCCCCAGCCACATCTAGTCCGCCTCGAACCGGTATCCCAATCTAGCGACTCAACCCAACGCCTCGAGCCAGCGTCCGAGTCCGCTACACAAACCCGCTGTGCGAACCCGCTATCCCACCAGCGCGCGCACCACGGCGTCCGCCAGCAGGCGGCCGCGGAGTGTCAGCTGGAGCCGGCCGCGCAGGGCGGCGGGACCCTCGATCAGGCCGTCGGCGATCAGGCGCGGGATTTCGTGGCGCGCGTCGGCGTCCAGTCCGGCAATCGCGATACCCTCGGCGGTGCGGGATTCCAGCAGGATTCGCTCCATCTCGCGGGTCTCATCGTCCAGTACCTCGCGCCCGAGGCCCGGGGAGATTCCCTCGGCCATGCGCTGAGCGTAGGCAGCGGGATGCTTGACGTTCCACCAGCGCACCCCGCCAACGTGGCTGTGCGCGCCGGGGCCGATGCCCCACCAGTCGGCACCGCGCCAATAGGCGAGGTTGTGCCGCGAGCGGGTTTCCGGGGAGACCGACCAGTTGGACACCTCGTACCAGGAGAATCCGGCGGCCGAGAGCGCCTGATCGGCGTACTCGTACATGTCCGCCTGCAGGTCCTCATCGGGTTCGGGAAGCTCGCCGCTGCGGATCTGCCGGTGCATCTTGGTGCCAGGCTCGACGATCAGCGAGTAGGCGGAAATGTGGTCGGGCCCGTAGCTGAGAGCCGCATCCACGCTGCGCTGCCACTGTTCCAGGGTCTCCCCCGGCGAACCGTAAATCAGGTCCACGCTCACCTGCAGGCCCACCTTCTTGGCCCACTCAACCACGAGCGGCACACGCTCGGGGGTGTGGCTGCGATCGAGGGTCGCCAGGGTTTCCGGCACGGCCGACTGCATCCCGAAGGACACCCGGGTGAATCCGGCATCCTTGAGGGTCTGCAGGTAGGCCTCATCCACCGAGTCCGGGTTGGCCTCGGTGGTGATTTCGGCGTTCGGGGTGAATCCGTGGGTGCCCCGGACCGCGTGCAGCATGCGGGCCAGATCATCCGCGGGCAGCAGGGTCGGCGTTCCGCCACCAAAAAAGACCGTGTCAACCGGGCGCACCGCTACCTCGGCGGCATCGAGTACACGCTTGGACAGGGCCACCTCGGCGATAGCCTCATCGGCGTAGTCCACCTGCTTGGCGCCGCGCAGCTCGGTGGAGGTGTAGGTGTTGAAGTCACAGTATCCGCAGCGAACCCGGCAGAACGGGACGTGCAAATAGAAGCTGAAGGGACGATCCTCACTGCCGATGCGCGCGGTGGCGGGCAGAGAGCCGTCGGTGGGGGCGGGATCTCCGAGGGGTAGTGCTCCCATTAGGTGGTGGGGCTCGCCCACGTCGGAGACAGCGCACGCATATACGCGGTGGCAATCGCCGTCATCCGGGCACGACCCAGCGGCGGGAAGGCACGGTACTTGGCACCGATCGGGCGCATGAAGGAGCGCACGGTGAACCACACCGAGTCATCGTCCCGCAGCTCCACCATGAACGACTCCTCGCCGCTCATCTGAGCGGTAGAAACCGTTCCATAGGCGAACGCGGTCGAGTTCTGGTTCTCCACCAGGTACACCACCCGGATCTTGGATTCCAGGTTGTAGCGGCCGATCTTGCCACGCAGCTTGGCGGTGGTCCCGGCATCCAGGAATGCGCTGCCATCGGGGGCGAAGCGCTGCTCACTGTGACGGCGGTTGGGGGCAACGGCGTTACCCTCATCATCAAACTGAATTCCGGTGTACTCGTTTCCGCTGCCCGGACGCACATCGTGCACATCGATCCCGGCATCACGCTGCACGCCCCAGCTCAGCAGCGTCGATGCTGCGGCCTCGTAGCGTTCGCGTCCACTGCCCAGACGGATGCTGTCCTCGGCGGGCACATAGCCCTGCGGCGGGTACTGCATCAGGTCGGCAGCCTGGGTGGCCCCGACTGCGGCATAGTCAACGGGCTGGTCTTCGAAATTACTGCGGCGCATCCCCTACTTCTTTTCTGTCTGCTTCGTTCCGCGATCAATTCTTCGGCCACCTGGCGGCCTGTTTGGGGCACGCCCCGAGGGCGAGCACGGTTAAGTCTAACCCGAGCTCGCCACTACGGGGAGTTACTTCTTACCCTTACCGGATTCCACGTCACCGGACAGCGCGGCGATGAAGGCCTCCTGGGGCACCTCCACACGACCGACCATCTTCATGCGCTTCTTACCTTCCTTCTGCTTCTCCAGCAGCTTGCGCTTACGGCTGATGTCACCGCCGTAGCACTTGGCAAGAACGTCCTTACGGATCGCACGAATGGACTCGCGGGCGATGATGCGGGCACCAATCGCCGCCTGAATCGGCACCTCAAACTGCTGGCGCGGAATCAGCTTGGACAGGCGCTCGGTCATCAGCACGCCGTAGGAGTAGGCGTTGTCGCGGTGCACGATCGCACTGAAGGCGTCCACGGCCTCACCCTGCAGCAGGATGTCGACCTTCACCAGGTCGGCCTCCTGCTCACCCGAGGGCTCGTAGTCCAGCGACGCATAGCCCTGGGTGCGGCTCTTCAGATGGTCGAAGAAGTCGAACACGATCTCGGCCAGCGGCATGTTGTAGCGCAGCTCGACGCGATCCTCACCGAGGTAGTCCATACCCAGCAGCGCGCCACGGCGGCTCTGGCACAGCTCCATGATGGTGCCCACGTAGTCCTTGGGCGCCAGGATCGCCACACGCACCATCGGCTCGGACACGGCGTGGATCTTGCCGGTCGGGAACTCGCTGGGGTTGGTCACGGTCACGGTCTTGCGATCCTCGGTGGTGACCTCGTAGATCACGCTGGGCGCGGTCGCGATGAGGTTCAGACCAAACTCGCGCTCCAGGCGCTCGGTGATGATCTCCAGGTGCAGCAGACCCAGGAAGCCACAGCGGAATCCGAAGCCCAGGGCCACCGAGGTTTCCGGCTCGTAGTTCAGTGCCGCGTCGGACAGCTTGAGCTTGTCCAGGGCCTCACGCAGGATCGGGTAGTCAGATCCGTCGATCGGGTACAGACCCGAGAACACCATCGGCTTGGGGTCGGTGTAGCCGGGCAGAGCCTCGGTTGCGGGCTTCTGCGCGTGGGTGACGGTGTCGCCCACCTTGGACAGACGCACATCCTTCACGCCGGTGATCAGGTAGCCCACCTCACCAACGCTCAGTCCCTTGGACGGAACGGGCTCGGGCGAGGACACACCGATTTCCAGCAGGTCGTGGGTAGTGCCGGTGGACATCATCTGCAGGCGCTCGCGCGGCTTCAGCGTGCCATCCACCATCCGGACGTAGGTGACCACACCGCGGTAGGCGTCGTATACGGAGTCGAAGATCATCGCGCGCGGTTCGGCGTCCACGTTGCCCACCGGGGCGGGGATGTCGCGGATCACACGGTCCAGCAGCGCCTCGACACCCATGCCGGTCTTACCGGAAACACGCAGCACGTCCTCGGGCTTGCCACCGATCAGGTTGGCGAGCTCAAGCGCGTACTTGTCCGGGTCTGCCGCGGGCAGGTCGATCTTGTTCAGCACCGGAATGATGGTGAGGTCGTTTTCCATCGCCAGGTAGAGGTTGGCGAGGGTCTGCGCCTCGATACCCTGGGCGGCATCCACCAGCAGGATCGCGCCCTCACAGGCGGCCAGCGAACGGGAAACCTCGTAGGAGAAGTCGACGTGACCGGGGGTGTCGATCATGTTCAGTGCATAGGACTGACCACTCTCATCCGACCAGGGCATCCGCACGGCCTGGCTCTTGATGGTGATACCGCGCTCACGCTCGATGTCCATCCGGTCCAGGTACTGGGCGCGCATGTCACGGTTGGCAACGATGCCGGTGATGCCGAGCATGCGGTCTGCAAGCGTCGACTTACCGTGGTCGATGTGCGCGATGATGCAGAAATTACGGATGAACTCCGACGGGGTACTCGCCGGCTCTAGGGCCTTTACAGCTTGGGGGCTCACGCGTTCCTCTGGTTGTTAATGGTCACAAATAAAATCAGGTGCCGGAAAACCGGGCATGGACACACGTGTCCTTCTCGCCATTCTCCCATGAAAGGAGTGGCCGGGGCGAATGCGCACCGCCGAAGGGCGGGGATACGACGCGCCAGGTCGCGGTGGTTGGGCGAGAGTGACGGGAACTGATAGACTCGGGTCTTGACTTGCGTGCGGAGTATCCACACGAAACAGTCGGACGGCGCCCTCTCTCGCTAACCGACACTCCCATTCGGAACAAACGAAAGACTAACTAAAGTGGCAAACATTAAGTCGCAGATCAAGCGCATCGGTACCAACAAGAAGGCTCAGGAGCGCAACAAGGCCGTTAAGAGCGAGCTGCGCACCGTCGTCCGTCACACCCGCGAGGCCGTCGTCGCCGGCGACAAGGACCGCGCCGTGTCGGCCCTGCGTACCGCTTCGAAGAAGCTGGACAAGGCCGTGAGCAAGGGCGTTCTGCACAAGAACCAGGCTGCTAACCGCAAGTCGGCTCTGGCCAAGCAGGTTGACGCACTGCTCGCCAAGTAATTCTGCTTTGAGAATCCCCGCCCTCTTCGGAGGGCGGGGATTTTTGCTGTGTGGGCCTAGTTGCGGTGTGGGACCTAGCCGTGCGGCCTTGATTGCTGCGCGCGAATCCTGCCACGCAAACTCTGGTGCTGCGCGGGCGTAGCCGCCGGGCCGGTGCTGTTGCCGTTGCCGTTGCTGTTGCTGTTGCTGTTGCCGCAGGGCAGAAGGGTGCGCCGCGCGCTAGCGACGAACGAGCGTGCGTCCGCGGCTGGCGATGGCCGAGACCATGCGCTCCAGGGCGAACTGCGGATCTCCCGGCGCCCCCTTGACGATCGCATCGGTGTCGGCGATCAGACGGATGCACGCCCCGAGGCCCGCATCATTCCAGCCGCGTAGGTCCCGCTTGGCCCGATCAATCTGCCAGGGTGCCAGCCCAAAGGCGCGCGCCATCTGAGCACCGGGAACCCGGTTGGAACTCACCTTAGCCATCGTGCGCATCTTCATCGCAAAGGCCGCGACCATCGGAACCGGATCGGTACCCGAGTGAATCGCCTGACGCAGCGCGATCAGAGCCTCGCCGGCACGGCCGGCAATGGCCAGATCCGCCACCGCGAACGCCGTCACCTCGGCGCGGCCACCATAGTACTGCGCGACCGTCTGCTCGGTGATATCCCCGGTGGTATCGGCCATCAGCTGGGTACACGCGGCCACCAGTTCCGCCAGGTCTCCGGAAAACGCGGACACCAGGGCGCGCACGGCATCCGGACGCGCGCGGCGACCGGCCGTCGCAAACTCGGCGGCGGCAAAATCAATCTTTTCCGAGTCCTTCTTCAGCTCGGTGCACACCACCTCGATCGCGGTGCCCTTGGCGGCACGGATCGCATCCAGCAGACGCTTCCCGCGCACTCCCCCGGCATGCCGCAGCACCACGGTCGCGCCCTCGGGTGGGTTGGCCAGGTAGTCGATGGCCTCGGTGAGGAAGATATCGGAGCACTTCTCGACCGCATCGATACGAACAAACCGGGGCTCCCCAAACAGTGAGGGGCTCGCCACGGTTGCCAGCTCGCTGGCAACGTAGGTGTCGGCGGTGAGTTCGCTGAGCTCAAGGCTCGGGTCCTCGGCACGCAGGAGGTCGCGCAGGATCCGGATCGACCGGTCGGCCAGGAAGCCCTCGGTTCCGCTCACCAACACCACGGAGGCCGGCCGAATCTGGTTCCACGCGAGCTGCGGGATCGCCACCTTCGCGCTTGCCTTTGCCGTTGTTGTGCCGCGAGCTGCCGCCACCGTGTCCTCCGTTTCACGATCGGAGCACCGAGGGTGCCGATCATCTAGATCCAGACTACCGGCTCCCTCGGGCCTTGGCTGCGGACAGGCCGTCAAACCGCGACCACGGGCACCGGCGGAGAAGGCGTCCTCCCTCGGCCTCTCGTCATGCATTGGGCCTCAGTATTGCCGCCAAACGCAGGTGGCATATACGCTCGGGAATCGGCACCAAATATTCCCCCTCCGTTGGGTGACATAACGTGCGTATTTGTCAGTATTATTTCCCTGTCCTCACTCTCCGCGCGCAGCCCATCGCACCCGGCGGCGCGCACACTTTCTCCCCGAAAGGCCACTCCCATGACACCCCATCCACCACGTACCACCCGTCGGCTGGCCAGCTGGATCGGCGCGGCGGCTCTCACCCTGGGCGGCATCCTGGCACCCGCCGCTGCCCTGGCTGCCGAACCGACCTCTACATCGACGACGGTCTCTGCCGGTGACACCGTTCACGTCGGCCCCGGCCAGGGCTACGGCGGCACCAGGCTCTTCCCCATCTGGTATCACAGCGCCGGGGTGGGCGACCCCGATGGCTGGGCATACTGCGTGGAACATAATGTGAGCGCGCGCACGGATGTGGATGGTCGCGTCGATTCGCTGGACAACTTCCTCGGCAACAACGCGTTCACCAACAGGGAGATCAAGGACCGCGTGCTCTGGGTTCTGACCCACAGCTACCCCACGGTCGACCTGGAACAACTGGCACACGCGGCCGGAATTACCGACCTCGCCGTCAACGACGCCATCGAAGCCACCCAGTACGCGATCTGGCGCTATACCGACCTGAACTTCGACGCCGCCTGGAACTGGGAGACCCCGAACTCGGAAGCCGTCTACTGGTATCTGATTCATGGGGCAAACGCAGCCCCCTCCCCGGCACCCTTCCCCAGCGCGGCAAGCGCCTCACTGACCGCACCGAGCACCACGCAGACTGCCGGAAGCCTGGCCGGGCCCTTCACCGTCAAGACCAATCAGGAATCGGTGAGCGTCTCGGCTCCGGATGTGCGTATCACCGATGCGCAGGGCACCGCGATTGATGCGTCCGCGGTGCGTGATGGTCAGTCCATCTATCTGGATCTGCGCGATCGCACCTCCGCCGGTTCGGCCACCCTTACGGCAACCGCCTCGGCGGCCGGACCCACCGGAAACGTCATCTCCGTTGCGGCCGAGGGAAGCAGCACCCCCACGGCCACCGCACACGCACAGTCCATCGTGCTGGTTCAGGCACGCACGGCCACCGTACGTGCACAGGCCGAGGTGACGTGGTCCGCGGTCGCGCCAACCGAACCCACGCCGGGCAGCACCCCCACTTCGGGCACCTCCACGGGACCGGTAGTCACGGCCGCACCGACCGCACCGACGTCGACCGCAGCCTCGACCACGGCCTCGGGTCGCGCGGGAACCGATAACGCACGTCTCGCCTCCACCGGCGAATCGTTCCCCCTGCTGGCACTCGGGGTCGCGGGTGCCCTGCTGGCCCTGGGGTACGCGGCCCTGCGTCTTCGACGCTCGCGCGGCGAAGCCTAGGAATCCACTCCATTACCGGGCCTCGGTTCCCCACCGGGAATCGAGGCCCGGTTGCGCATCTCACGCGCTGGCAGGCAGGCCGGTCGGCTAGCTAGCTAGCTAGCGGGCTGGCTTGCAGAATTACTGGAGGGCGGGCCGGCAGGCTGGCTGGCGAGCTGGCGAGCTGGCGAGCTGGCGAGCAACGTTTCCAGGAGCGCATCTCACGGACGGGCGGGCAGCTCCGCAATGAGCACATCCAGTCCGGCTCGCATGATGGACTCGGGCTCCACCGGGTCCAGCGCCCTGAGCCGCGCATAATCCGGCCCAAGCGCGTGCTCCACGCGTGAATCGCGCTCACTCCGGGCCATCGCCGCGGTGGTCGCCGAACCAATCACATAGTTCGCGAGGATATACGCGGTTCCCAGCGGATCGCGCGCGCCCTCCTCGCTCAACAGCACAACCATTCGATCGCTGAGCCGCACATAGTGCGGCCCGCGCGGCGCGCGCATCGCAATCACTCGCACGGCCCATGGGTGGCGGACGAGGTGACGATAATAGGCGAGCATCAGCTCGCTCAGCGCCGCGGAAATCACCGCCTCCCCCATGACCGGATCGCCCTGCATTGCACAATCCAGCGCAAGATCATAGAGGTCATCCACCGACTCAACTCGCGAATACAGGCTCGCTGCCGCGACACCGAGCACCCCCGCCACCGAGCGAATGCTGAGCGACTGCATCCCTCCCTCATCCAGGAGCCGCATACTCGCGCGCGCGACGTCGTCGATGTGGACGGCGCGGGCTCGCCGCACCGGCTTTGGATGATCCCAGTAACTCACGGTGTCCACTATAGGTCAACGCACACACTAAACGAACACTGTATGCTTAAGTGCGTTTGGCGCTCGCCCGCTGCCCCAAACCACCCCGCACACAACAGTGAAGGAAGTCATGTCTTCAGCCGTTACCCTTATTCGTTCCGCCGCCCTGTCCGACACCGCACAGTATGCCTATGCGGCAACCGCACCCGCCGGAGCACGTCTGATTTTCCTTGCCGGGTCCTGCCCCCTCAATGCCGACGGGTCCACCGCCGGCATCGGTGACTATGCCGCTCAGGCCGCCTCCTGCATTGCCAATATGGAGACGGCTCTGGCGGCCGCCGGTGCCAGCATCACAGATGTGATCAGCACCCGAGTCCTCGTGGCCTCCAATCGTCAGGATGACCTGGTGAGCGCCTGGAACGTCGTGCGGGATGCCTTCGGAGATCATGATGTGCCCAGCACGCTCCTGGGTGTCACCGTTCTCGGTTATGACCACCAGCTGGTTGAGATCGAGGCGGTGGCCGCAGTCCTGGATGAGGCCACCCACTAGTTATCTCTCGGTTCTCACCTCCAGCCCGCGCCCGGTTCGGACAATATACACGGTTCCGTTCAAATCGGTGCGCATAGTTCGGACGCCCAGTGCCCGGAGGAAGTCGAGCGTTTGGGCGCGCGGATGCCCGTAGGTGTTGCGTGCGCCCACCGAGATGATTCCGATTCGTGGGTGAAGAACACGGTAGAGCTCGGGATCCTGATCGGCGCTACCGTGATGTGCAACCTTTACAACGTCGGTAGCATGCGCGTACCCGCTCGCCGCGAGGGAGGGGATCAATAGCGCCTGGGTATCGCCCCCGAGATCCGCGAGGAATAGCGCCCGAGTGCCCTCCCCGACGAATCCCCACACCACTGCCGAACCGTTGGCGCTCAACCCGTCTTGCGCCGGAGGTGGCCAGAACACCCGCCAGTTCAGGCCGCCCAGGGTTCCTCGATCTCCATCGCGCGCTTGTCTGGCACCGGAGGGCAATTGCGCGCGCACGCGTTTGTCCTGTTCCGAGTGTGGGGTGGCGATCAACGCGGTGTCGATGCGACCGTCCAGCGCGCCGATGCCCCCGCTATGGTCCGCGTCATAGTGGGTCAGCACAAAGAGGTTGATTCGATCGATGCCAAGGCGATCCAGACACCGGGTAAGGGCAGCGGGCTCCCGACCCGAATCAATCAGCGCCACGCTGCCTCCAGAGCGCACAAGTACCGCATCACCCTGACCCACGTCGCACGCGGCGATGATCCAGTTTTGCGGCGTGCCGGCACGGGCAAGGATGGGCGGGACCACCGCCGCACCGGTCAGCAGTGTTCCGGTCACCAAGACGGCAACACCCCAGCGCAGACGCCGTGCGCGGTGGAAAATACATCCCAGAACCACCACGGTGAGCGCGCAGAGTCCGAGTGCCCCCACCGGCCCCGGCAGCCAGGACACGATGCCGCCGGGCACGGCCGCGAAAAACCGCGCGACCGCAATGATCCAGGCGGTGGGGAGCCAGGCAATCCACACGGCGACGAATCCCAGTGGGGGCCAGAGTGCCTGCGCGATGCAGGCAATAACACCCATCAGCGTGGCCAGGGGTGCCGCGGGTTCGGCAAGAAGGTTGGCGGGAATAGCGGTCATCGTCATCTCCGGTCGCAGCAGAATAAGAATCGGGCCACATGCCAGCTGGGCAGCGGTGGGAATCGCGAGCGCATAGGCCAGCCAGCCCGGAAGCCACCGTTTCAAAACCGTGGCGATCGGGGTGCTGAGCATCAACAGCCCGGCCGTCGCCGCCACCGAAAGGAGGAATCCATAGTCGCCGGCAAGACCGGGATCCACCAGGAGGAGCACAATCACCGCGATATTCAGCAGCGGAATGCCCGCGCCGGGCCGCCCGTACAACAAAAATGCCAGGGCCACCACGGCCATCACCGCGGCGCGCAGCACACTGGGGTCCGGACCCACAAGCAGGACGAAGCCGCCGAGGCCAATCGTCCCCGCCACAATTCGGATCCTCCGCCCGGCACCCAGCAGGGCGGCCAACCCCGCGCACACGGCAATCACCACCGCGCAGTTGGCACCCGATACCGCCACCAGGTGGGTCAGGCCGGTATCGCGCATGGCCTGATCGAGATCGACGGGCAGCGTTCGTGTCTCCCCGATTGCCAGGCCCGGCAGCAGCGTGCCCGCGTTTCCGGGGAGAACCGACGCCGCCTGGACGAGCCCCTCGCGCAGTCCATCCACCGCGCGCTGAACCATCCGAGCAGGTCCGCCGGGTGCGGGGGTTTCGACTCGAGGAACTGCGCGTACCGATACCCAGGCGACCTCCCCGGTCCCGGGTGCGCTTTCTCGTACGCTGCCGTCCACGTCTGCCGTGTCTCCGATTCTGAGCGCGTCCAGGCGCGCGCCTACCAGCAACACCGGAACATCGCTGGGTGCTCCCCGCACACTCACGGTCCGCGCGGCGAGGACCATGCGTTCGGTGCCATCCGGTGCCGCGACGATCGGGCGCGCCCGCTCGGTAGCGCGAATACGCATCGACACGGTGGGTGCGCGTGCGGGGGCTGCCCGATACCCCAGCAGGGGCGGCTCCGCCTCATTGACCGAGGGTGTGGCCCGAATGAAGCTCAGGAGCGGATCTGCCTCGACTCGGGCACGCGTCAGCGCGATGTTTGTCGTGCCCACAGCCGCGACAAGTGTCAGCGCCACCACCATGGCCGCGCGCACAACCGCACGCAGCTCGGAACCCCGCGAGTCTTGATGCCGTCGCCGATACACCAGAATGCTTGCGCCACTCAACGGAATTCCAACCGCCAGGATGATCCCCGACACAAGAAAGAGGGTGCGTGAACCAAACCGTGGCGAGTCCACAGGCAAGCCCAGGGACGAGCCCACAGACAAGCCCAGAGACAAGCCCCACAGAACGAGTGCAACCGGGACGAGCCGATAGGGACCGGGTATTCGGCCCGGATCACTCAATCGCCACGCTCCTTTTCCAACGCGGCACAGCACCTCGGATACCGTCATGGTGTGACCTTCCCACGGAGCGCCACGATCATTTTCGGGCCGATGCCGGAGACTCGAGCCAGATCGTCGACGCTTCGGAACGGACCGTTGGATGTTCGCCACTCGATAATTCGAGCAGCCAGAGCCGGCCCAATGCGCGGTAGGGCATCAAGCTGCTCGGCGGTCGCCTGGCTCAACGAGATCGGGCCCGATGCGGGAGGGGTGTCACCGCTCCCCGCGACTCCGCTCGCGCCACCCGAAGCCGGCACCACGGTTTCCCCCTGTGCGGGCACACGGATCTGCTCCCCGTCAACAACCCTGCGGGCCAGATTGATCTGGGCAATATCCGCGCTCGGTAGCGCACCGCCTGCCGCCGAGATCGCCGCGTCCACGCGCGCGGTGCCGGTCAGGGTGTAGAGCCCGGCGGCAGCCACGGCACCCACCACGTGCACGGTCACGGGTACGGAGTCGGTCGCGGGCCCCGAGCGAGCGGGGGAGGCGTCGCCCGCAGCGGGTGAGGATTCATCGGCGCGAGGCGAACCGCCCGAAGCGAAATCTCCACTGTCGGAAACCGAGTCAACACTCGATGGTGTCTCGGCTGGCCGTTCGGAGTCCGTCGCCGAGACTGCCACGGAAGATGACCCCGTGGCCGTCGTGGAAACCGCCGCATCGGGGTCAAGTAAGCGAATCAGAACGATACCGGTCACCAGGGCGACAACCACCCCGGCCACCGCGAGGCCACGCCCGCGGACCCCCAGTCCCCTCCACCGCGCTATCAACCCACGCACCCGGCTCGACGACATATCCGGGGCAGCGCCGATGGGCGGTCGTTCAGGTCCACCGGTGTCGCCCTCCGCGGGTGGCGAAAGGACTCCGGTTGCGCCGGGGCCCGGTGGCTCGAACGCTCGATCCGGTGGGCGAGCGTGGCGCGGTGGGCCGACACGGGTGGCTCCGGGGTCTGCCGGCCACGGGACGTCCTCCCGGGGAGAACGGTGCGCGGGATGCGGGATGAATGCGGTGTGTGAGGTCATGGTTCGAGGCTAGGGTGGGCACGTCGCCGTGGAGGGTGATGGACCTCAGCCTGGGGATAACCCGGGGCAGAATTGTCACTGTGGAGGAGGGCCACCGCGAACCGGCCGGGGACACGCCGCCGGAGACTCCAGGCACATGCGTTAGCGTGAGAGGGACGATACTTGCCGCCGAGGGAGGCGACGACTCCCCCGCGACGCCCCCCCGCAAGAAAGAGAAATCGCATGACGCACTCGGGATCCCCCGCCCGCATCGCCCTTATTCGCCACGGTGAAACCGATTGGAATGCCGCCCATAAGTATCAGGGGCAGGTGGATATTCCGCTCAACGCCGCGGGCAAGGACCAGGCGGCTGCCGCCGCGGATGCGCTCAGGACGGGCGAGCATTCCTGGGATATCGCACTGGTTTCTCCGCTCTCTCGCGCACGCGAAACCGCCGCCGCGATCACCACGGCGCTGGATCTGCGACCCGCAGTGATCAACCCGCTCCTCATCGAACGCAGTTTTGGCGTAGCCGAGGGGATGCCCCGCGACGAGGCCCGAGAGCGCTGGCCCGAGGGCGATATTCCCGAGGCTGAAACCCTCGCGGAGGTGGATCTGCGCGTGCGAGACTTCCTCGCTCAGGTTGCCGAACAGTACGCCGGACAGTCGGTCATCGTGGTGTGCCATGTGGTGATCATCCGCTCGATTGTGCGCGCACTCACCGGCGAAGACCCGGGATTTGTCGGCAATGGATCGGTCACCCAGCTGGTGCAGGATTCGGCAACGGCGGCCATGCGCATCATCCCCGGCTAGTTTTGGTTATGAACCGGACCCAAAGCGCTCAATACCCACCACGCTGAGCATCTGGAGCTTGCTCTCGGCCTCGCTTCGCGGCGCGGCCGAGAGCACCAGCAGGGCCTGGGTTTGATCTTCGGTGAAAAGCGTCTGACAGTCCACTTCGATCTCACCAAGCTCGGGATGGATCAGCGTTTTGTGGTCGGCGAATCGCCGCTGGACACGCTGTTCTGCCCACAGCGTGACAAACTCGGGGCTCACGCGCTCAAGCTCTCGCACCAGATCGGCGGCGCGCGAATGCTGCCCCATTAGGCCCAGCGCGGCCCGAAGCGACGCCACCTGGGCGCGCCCCTGACGATCCCGATCCGACTCGGGATAGAGCGTGCGTGCGGTCTCGGGATGGGCAAACCAACGATAAACCTCGCTGCGTTCCCACCCGGTGAGATGGCTGGTCTCCCCGTATAGCGCGGCCGCGGGCGCATTCTGAACCAGGATTTCCCCGAGCAGGGAGACGATCAGCGCGGGTGTGTCCGAAAGCCGGTCCAGGACCCGCAGCAGCGCGGGTGCCACATACTCGCCGGTGGCCGAGCGGTCGGGAGCGGCCAAACCCGCTATCCGGTACAGATAGTCACGCTCGTCCGGGGAGAGCCTGAGTGCTCGCGCTAGCGCAGACAGGATCTGCGCACTCGGCTGCGTGCTGCGACCCTGCTCCAACCGCGTGTAATAGTCGGTGGACATCTGGGCGAGCTGCGCGACCTCCTCGCGGCGTAATCCGGGGGCGCGCCGTCTCGGGCCCGCGTGCAAGCCGACGTCAGCGGGTTTGAGATCGCCGCGGTGGCGGGAGAGAAACAGGCTGAGAGCGTCGCGATCCATGTGACCAGTATCCTCCGTTCCCACCGGGTAAACCAGGGACTCTCCCTCCCCCGATAACCGCTCTCTGGTACGCGTCCCTGAGCGGATCAATACTCGAAACATGAACATTTCAGGAAACACGATCTTCGTTCCCGGCGCGACCAGCGGCATCGGTCTGGCGTTGGCTCTCGCACTGCAGAACGCCGGAAACACGGTCATCATCGGCGGACGACGCACCGAGCTGCTCGACCAAATCGCCGCCACTCACCCGGGCATTCACACGGTGCACATCGACACCACAAGCGGGGCCAGCATCCAGCAGGCCGCCACCGCCGTGATCGACGCCCACCCCGAACTCAACGTGCTGATCGCGATGGCCGGAATCATGCGTGTCGAAGATTGGACCCGACCGAGCGGGTTCCTTGACTCCGCCGAAGAGATCGTCGTCACCAACCTGCTCGGGCCGATCCGCCTGATCGGCGCGTTTGTGGAACACCTCCAGAGTCGACCGGCTGCCACCATCATGACGGTGAGTTCGGGCCTCGCCTTCACCCCGCTCATGGCGACGCCGACCTATAACGCGACCAAGGCGGCAATCCATATGCTGACCGAGTCGCTGCGCCTCCAGTTCGCCGAAACCTCGGTACGCATGCTGGAGCTGGTGCCGCCGTCGGTGGCCACCGATCTCCTGCCCGGCCAGCGCGAGAGCGCGTTCGCGATGCCGCTGGACGAGTTCATTGCCGAGACGGTGGCGCTGATCCACGAGAACCCGGATGCCGAAGAAATCCTGGTGGAACGGGTGAAATTCCTCCGGTTTGGGGAGGCACGCGGGTACTATAAGCAGACCGTCGCCGCGGTCAACAGCCTGGACCCGCACGGCAAATAGCACCGCTCACGCATCAGACACAGACACAGAACGGGGCGGTTTCCCTTCGGAAACCGCCCCGTTCTGTGTGTGTACTACGCCTTGATCGCGATGTTCACGAGCTTGGGCTCGCGCACGATGACCTTGACGATCTGGCCCTCACCGATGGCGCGCTTGACGCCCTCGGAGGCGAGGGCGATGGCCTCGAGGTCGGCGGCGGAGATATCGGGAGCCACGTCCACGCGGTCGCGCACCTTGCCGTTGACCTGGAAGACCGCGGTCACCGAGTCGGCCACCAGCAGGCTCGGGTCTGCATCTTTCCAACGCACCAGCGCAACCGGGGCGGGGAAGCCCAGGTTGGCCCACATGTCCTCGGCCGCGAACGGCGCGAAGATGTTCAGGGCGGTGGCCAGAACCTCGGCGGCCTCACGGACGGCGGGGTCACCGGCACCGGGGCCCGAGTCGATCGCGCGACGGGTCACGTTGGTGAGCTCCATCAGGCGGGCGACCACCACGTTGAACTTATACGACTCGATCAGCGCGGGGGCATCGGCCAGGAAGCGGTGGGTTTCACGGCGCAGGGCACGGTCACCGTCGTCGGCAATGCTGCCGGACGGGGTGGTCACATCCTTCGAGATCCGCCAGGCGCGAGCGAGGAACTTGGCGGCACCGGCCGGGGACACATCCGCCCAGTCGATGTCGTCCTCGGGCGGGCTGGCGAAGGCCATGGTCACGCGCAGGGCGTCGGCACCGTAGGCATCCAGCTCGCCGGCGAACTCCACCAGGTTGCCCTTGGACTTGCTCATCTTGGAGCCATCCATGAGCACCATGCCCTGGTTCAGCAGCGCGGTAAAGGGCTCCACGAAGTCGACATAGCCGAGGTCGTGCAGCACCTTGGTGATGAAGCGCGCGTACAGTAGGTGCAGGATCGCGTGCTCGACGCCACCCACATAGTGGTCAACCGGTGCCCACTTCTTCGCCTCGTTGACGTCGAAGGCCACCTCGTCCGAGTTGGCGGACAGGAAGCGCAGGAAGTACCAGGAGGAGTCCACGAAGGTGTCCATGGTGTCCGAGTCGCGCTTGGCGGGCTTGCCACAGGTCGGGCAGGGCACGTTCACCCAGTCCTCGGCTGCACCCAGCGGGCTGGCACCCTTGGCCTGCAGATCCAGGCCCGCGCTCTCGGGCAGACGCACCGGCAGCTCGGAGGCGGGAACCGGAACCTCACCACAGTCACCACAGTGGATGATCGGGATCGGGGTGCCCCAGTAGCGCTGACGCGAGATCAGCCAGTCGCGCAGACGGTAGTTCTTGGAGGCGTGACCGAGGCCACGCTCCTCCAGGTCGGCGATGATCGCGGGGATCGACTCGGCCTTGGTCAGGCCGTCGAACTTGCCCGAGTTGATCATCTTGCCGGCACCGGGCAGCGCGATGCCGCTCTCGGCCGGGTCGACCACGGCGTCCGCGCCCTCAACCGGCTCGGTGTCCACCACGATGCGGATCGGCAGATCGAAGGCCTTGGCGAAGTCCAGGTCACGCTGGTCGTGTGCGGGCACGGCCATGATCGCGCCGTGGCCGTAGTCGGCCAGCACGTAGTCGGAGATCCAGATCGGCAGCTTCTCGCCGTTAACCGGGTTGATCGCGTATCGGCCGGAGAACAGACCGGTCTTCTCGCGGTCGGTGGCCTGACGCTCGATGTCGTTGGCCTTCTTGACCTCTTCCAGGTAGTCCTGGAACTTCATCCGGGTCTCGGCGTCGGCCTCGGCCACCAGCTCGGCGGCCAGGTCGGCATCCGCGGCAACAACCATGAAGGTGGCACCAAACAGGGTGTCCGGACGCGTGGTGTAGACGGTGATCGGTTCGCGACGGCCCTCGATCTCGAAGGTCACATCGGCACCGTTCGAGCGGCCGACCCAGTTGCGCTGCATGCTCAGCACCTTGGACTGCCAGCCCTCCTCCAGAAGGCTCAGGTCATCAACCAGGCGGTCCGCATAGTCGGTGATCTTGAAGTACCACTGGTTCAGCTTCTTCTTGGTCACCAGCGCGCCACAGCGCTCACAGCGGCCGTCGACCACCTGCTCGTTGGCGAGCACGGTCTGGTCGTTGGGGCACCAGTTGACCGGGCTGTCCTTGCGGTAGGCCAGGCCCTTGTTAAACATCTCCAGGAACAGCCACTGGTTCCAGCGGTAATACTCGGGGTCGCTGGTGTGGATCTCGCGACTCCAGTCGAAGGAGGTCGCGTAGCGGCGGAACGAGGTCTTCTGTTGCTCGATGTTCTGGTAGGTCCACTCGCGCGGGTCGATGCCACGCTTGATGGCCGCGTTTTCCGCGGGCAGACCGAAGGAGTCCCAACCGATCGGGTGCAGCACCGAGTAGCCCTGTCCGCGCCAGTAGCGGGCCAGGACGTCACCGAGGGCGAACGCTTCGGCGTGACCCATGTGCAGGTCTCCGGAGGGGTACGGGAACATGTCCAGCACGTACTTGCGCGGTGCATCATCGGGTACATCGGCCGTATTGAACGGCGCAAGCTTGTCCCAGATCCCCAGCCAGCGGTCCTGGATGGCGGAGAAGTCGTACTTCTCTTCGATGTTGGGCTCGTTGGTGCTCACAAAACTCTCATTCTCAAGCGAAATCGGGCGGTCGCGGTGCGACGCTCGGTGGCCACTCACGGTGGAGGACAAACGGTTCTAGCAAAAGAACACGTATCCGTCTAGGTTACCGCGGATTGCGGGGTCCCGGGTGCCGACGCGGGTGCCGATCCGGATGCCCGTGGCGAACGGCTCTCCGCGGGCTAGCGATCGGTCTCGGCCACGCCCAGTGCCGCGAGCAACACGCGCGCTTTCAAACGGGATTCGGCATACTCGCGGCCCGGGTCCGACAGAATCGTGATTCCTCCCCCGGCACCGATCCGCGCGCACCCGGGCTCCACAAGAATGCTGCGGATAATCATCGACAGCTCCAGGGATCCGCGCGCGTCACGATACCCGAATGCTCCCGCATAGGCGCCGCGCGGCCCGGCCTCCATCGCCGCCAGATGGGTCATCGCACGGTGTTTGGGGGCACCGGTCATGGACCCCGCGGGGAACGTGGTGCGCAACAGGTCTCCGATATGTACGTCCGGGCGCATGGTGGCCTCGACGGTGGAAACCAGCTGATGCACCTGGGAGTATGTCTCGACAACGTGCAGTTCCGAGACGGTGACCGAGCCGAGCACAGCGATCCGCCCCAGGTCGTTGCGCATGAGATCCACGATCATCAGGTTTTCGGCGCGCTCCTTCTCATCCGCGCGAACCTCGGCGGCGAGTTCGGCGTCCCGGATCGGATCGGCATCGCGACGCCGCGTTCCCTTGACCGGACGCGTGGTGACCCTGCGCACGGTGTCCACGGAGAGGAAGGTTTCGGGGCTGGAGGACACCAGGGCGGTGTCCTCAAACCGTAGGTATCCCCCGCGGTCGGTGGGGCTCAGTGTGCGCAGGTGCTGATAGAGAGCCAGCGGATCGAAAGCCCCCGGCACTATGACCTCATTGGTCAGGCACAGCTGGTAGGCCTCGCCGGCGGCGATCAGGGTACGGCAGCGCTCCACCAGCGCACGGTACTCGACCTCGGAGTGACGCCAGGTCGGAACGGGCGGCGCACCCGCGGCGGGAGCGGTTATCTGCGCGGCGTGATCGGCAGAGGCGGGCACACGGGCAGCAGCACCAGCACCAGCACCAGCACCAGGGTTCTCCCACCGCGGATCCGTCGGCAGGTCCGTGCGCTCAATCAGGGTCACGGTACGCGCACCGTGGTCAAAGGCCAGCATCCGATCCACCAGCATCCAGCCGGCATCCGGCAGCGCGCCGGGACGCGAAGCGGCGGCGGGTGCACCCACCAGGTCGGTACCATACTCGTAGCCGAGGAACCCGATCCAGCCGCCCCCGAACCCGGAAACGTCGGCGGCGATCGCCGGGAATCGATCAAGCACCGACTCCAGCACCGCATGCAGGTCGGGCAGGTCCGCAGCGGGCAGGAACAGGCTCGGATCGCAGGTGCCTTCGCGCAGGCACACCGTGCCCGCGGACCGATCGGCCGTGACCACGGTACTGGCGATGCCCAGGTAGGTGGGGCCCGCTTCCGCACCGGCGCCGGCATCCAACCAAAAGGAGAACGCGGTATCACCAATCAGGGCCTCGGCGACCGCATCGGGTTCAACCCATCCCGGCAGCACGCGGGCACTAAAACTCAGGTTCACCCTCAGAGTTTAGCGAGGCTCGTCCCCGTCGGTGGACTCCGCGGCCCGATACCCCCGCAACCCGCCGCGATGAGCGCCGAGAGCGGCGGCGGCCACAATCGCGCAGACCCCTCCGGCGGCGATGCCGATGCTCGCACCCCACCAGCTCCCAAACGCTCCGGCCCGCGCGGCACCGAGCTGTGGGCCGCCCATCCCGACCATGTGTTCGAGGGCGCCAACCCGGCCGCGCAGATCGTCCGGTGTTTCCTCCTGCACGATGATCTGAGCGAGCGAGACACTGACCGCGTCCAAGATACCGCCCAGGCCAAGCAAAATGAGCGTGATCCACCAGTGACCCGAGAGCGCAACGCACACCATGAGCAGACCAAACAGCGCGGTCGTCAGCAGCAGAGCCGGGCCCCGGGAACGGATGCGACCAAGCGCCCCGGATCCGAGCCCGAGCAGCGCCGCACCCACCGCCGGTGACGCACTGAGCAGCCCAAAGATTACCGGATCTCCGCCAAAGCGCTCGGCGGTGAGCGCGGGTAGTAACGCGACCGGAAGCGCGAGCAGGGTGAGGCTTAGATCCGCCAGGAACACCCCGCGCAGCACCCGGTGACGCATCACAAACACGGCCCCCTCGGCAAGCCCGCCAAACCCGGTGGCCCCGGGTTTCGGGGATCCGGGAATGACAGGGAGGAGGATCGCGGCGATCAGCACGGCCACGCTGCCCACCAACTGGAGTCCAAAACACGCCCATGCCATCCCGACCGAGAGCAGCAGCCCACCCAGCGCGGGGCCCAGAATCATCCCGAGATTGCCGGATAACAGGGTCAGGATGATCGCCGCGGGCAGCAGTGCCGGCGGCACGATTGTGCGCAGCAGCGTCCGCCGGACTGGTACTGCCAGTGCACCGATCGCCGACTGCACCGCCACCAGTATGTACAGAACACCCAGCCACACTTCCGGCACCAGTGCCTGCACCACGAATCCGACTGCTACTACCGTCTGGGCGGATGCCGTGAGGCGAGCGAGTCGACGACGGTCCGCACGGTCAGCGAGGAGGCCACCAATCGGGGCCAGAGCAATGAGCGGAATTGCCACACACAGACCGATCAGCCCAACCGCGAGTGAGGATCCGGTGCGTTCAAACACGACAAAGGTAACTGCAATGATTGCAGCCTGCGCCCCGAGTCCCTGAAGCGTATTTCCCGTCCAGATCCGAGCAAACGCGGGTGCGTCTCGGAGCGGGCGCAGGTCCACAAACAGATTTTTTACCACGTCACTCCCCGCGCATCAACGACGCACAACACTACACGCCGCGTGCCCGAAGTTCGGTGCACGCGGCGTGAATGGTGTTTCTGTGCCGTGCTAGCCCGCGGTGACGAGGGTGCCCGCCTCGATGCGCAGGTGACGGTCAAAGAGGTCACCGGCGACGTCGGCGTGGGAGATCAGGATGACCGTGCGTCCGTGGGCGCGGGCGACGCCCACCAGGTCGGCGATCAGGGCGGTTGCCAGGTCACCCTCGACGCTCGCCGTGGGCTCGTCCAGCACAATTACCGGGAACTCGTGCAGCAGCGCGCGGGCCAGGGCCAGGCGCTGAGCCTGGCCGCCGGAGACCAGCGCACCACGCTCACCCACGCGGGCGGACAGGCCGCCGCGCTCGCGCACCCAGTCGCCGAGGCCCACCTGGTCGAGGATCAGTTCCAGGTCCTCATCGGTGGCGGTTTCGTGTGCGAACAGCAGGTTCTGGCGGATGTCCTCGTCAAAGAGGTACGGCACCTGCTCACACAGACCGATTTCCGTACGCACGGTATCGGGATGCAGCGAGGAGAGCTCGGTGCCCTGCAACCGGATCGATCCGGTGTAGTCGATGAAGCGCACCAGCGCGTGGGCCAGGGTCGTCTTACCGGCGCCGCTCGGGCCCTCGATCAGCAGGCTCTCGCCCGCCACGATGTTGAGCGAGTCGATGCGCAGCGCGGGTTCGGAGGCACCGGGGTGACGGATCGCGACGTTCGAAAACGCCAGCAGATCGGCACCGGGCACCGGCACCAGCTCGGTCGCGCCCACCTCGGCGGGCACGTCGGACGCACGCTCGGCGTCGGTGGCACCGGCGATCCGCTCGGCACTCGAGCGCACCTGACGCCAGGCACCGAGGGCCAGCGGCACGTTGGCCACGACCTCAAACACCGCGAGCGGAACCAGGGCCAGCACGGCCAGGCCGGGGCCCGACAGGCCGCCCTCGTGCAGCACCGGAATCGCGCTGATCATGGCGATCGCAATCGCCACGCCGGTGAACAGGGCCAGGGCCGCCGCGGCGATGCCGGTGCCGCTGGCACGCTTAACCAGCGAGGTGGTGAGGGCCTTGTCCGCCGCGTCCACCCGGGCACGGGCCGCGGGCTCGGCACCGTAGGCCACCAGCACATCGAGCGCACCGAGGTAGTCCACCAGGGAATCCAGTAGGTTGGCCCGTTGCGGGGCGAGCGAACGCTCGGCTCGGGCGGCGACCACTGAGATGGCCCAGGCGCTCAGCGCAAAGGTCAGGATCAGTGCAACCGCGAGTCCCAGGGCCGCGCCCGGGGAGAGCAGTGCCACGCCGACAACCGCGATGATCGACACACCCAGCGCGGTCAGCAGCGGCTGGATCACGCGCAGGCCCAGGTTCTGCATCTCGTCCACATCCGACACCAGCGTGGACAGCAGGCTACCGCGGCGTGAGCGGGCAAGGCCCGCCGGGGCGATCGGGAGCAGACGCTCCAGCAGCCCCACCCGCACGGTTTCCAGCTGACGGAAGGCCGCCTCGTGACTGAACAGTCGATCCAGGTAGCGGAAGAAGGCCCGGGCCAGCGCGAAGGCGCGCACCCCCACGATTGCCAGGTTGAGGTACATGATCGGCGGCATCTCGGCCGCGCGGGTGATCAGGTAGGCGCTACACGCCATCAGGGCCACGGTGGCCAGGGCCGATCCGATGGCCGACAGGAGCCCGCCGGTGGCGTACTTGCCGCGCGGTCGCGCGGCCTTCAGCACGTCCCGGGTGGTTACCACCGAGGGGGCCGGGGTCACTGTTGCGCTCATGCGTCCACCTCGATCGGCTCGGCTGCGGGTACGGGGATCGGGACCAGATCAATTCGAGTATCGGCACCCTCCAGGAAGGCCCCGCGGTGGCTGAGCACCAGCACGGCGGCACCCGCCGCGGCCAGGGTGCGCAGGTTGCTCACCAGACGCGCCTCGGTGGCGTGATCCAGCGCCGAACTCGGCTCATCCAGGATCAGCACCGCGCAGTCACGTCGACGCATCCGGTACAGCGCCCGGGCGATGCCCACACGCTGCGCCTGCCCGCCGGAGAGACCGGCACCGGACACACCCAGGTCACGTGTCGCGTCCAGATCATCGGCAACCGCGGTCTCCAGCGCCCAGGCCAGGACGGCGGGGTCGGGGTCCGAGTCGCCCAGGGTGACGTTCTCGGCGATGGTGCCGGCGGTCAGGCCGGGACGCTGCGGGGCCCAGGCGAGCCAGTCCCGCTCCCCCGCGGGGACTCCGCGCAGGGAGACCCCGTCGCGGGTGATCTCGCCGCTAAAGTCGGTGAAGCCCAACAGAGCGCCGACCAGACTGGACTTACCCACGCCGCTCGGGCCCGAGAGAACGGTGAGCTTCCCGTGCCGGACCTCGGCGCTGATCGGCTCATGCGAGAGCGGCGCATCGGCCTCGTGCTGGGCGCGCACCGCGGCGAATACCATTCCGGTGCCCGCAGTCCGGCCGGCCACATCCGAGGCGGTAGTGCCGGTGGTGCCTTCGGGCAGCGCGGCCGCCTCATCAAGAATCGCAAACGCATCCTCGGCGGCGGTCACGCCCTCGGCTGCCGCATGGAAGTTGGTGCCCACGTTGCGCAGCGGGAGGAATACCTCGGGGGCCAGCAGCAGCACAAACAGTCCTACCGAGAGCAGCATGCCGCCCTCAACCAGGCGCAGGCCGATGCCCACCGCCACGATCGCGACGGCGAGGCTCGAGGCCAGCTCCAGCACGAAGCCGGAGAGGAAGGTCACCCGCAGCACCTTCATCGTCGCCTGGCGATACTCGGTGGTGATGGTGCGCATCCGGTCGGCCTGGCGGTGCTGGCGACCAAAAATCTTCAGGGTTGCGAGGCCGCCGAGCAGGTCGACGAAGCCGCGCGAGAGTTTACCCAGGGTGTCCCACTGGGTGCGCTGGATGGACTGGGTTGCCCATCCCACCAGCGCCATAAAAAACGGAATCAGCGGCAGGGTGACCACCACAACGATGCCCGACACCCAGTCCTGCCACCAGATCACCACAACGAGGATCGGGGTGACCAGGGCGGTCAGGATCAGCTGGGGCAGGTACTTGGCGAAGTAGTCATCCAGCGCATCCATGCCGCGGCCCGAGAGGGTCGCGACCGAGATCGATCCGCGCCGGGCCAGCCAGCTCGGACCGAGCTTTCGGGTGGCGTCGAGGATCTTGCCGCGCAGCTCGGCCTTGACCCGGCCGGCCGCGCGCATCGAGAGCGTTTCGCTCGCCCACACGGTGAGCGCGCGAACCGCAGCGACCCCCACCAGCGCGCCGAGCCACGGGCCCAGGACGGAGAGCGAATCTCCATCCAGGGCCCCGGTCACGATCCGGGTAAGAACGGCGGCAAAGCCGATCACACACGCGGTGGTGACCAATCCAATCAGGGTCTGAGCCGCGAGGTAGACGCGGATTGAACGGGCATAGCGCAGCAGGCGGGGGTCAAGCGGACGCATCGTGAATGGACCCTAGTGGGCCGCAGCCTCGATCGTCGCGTGGGTGATCCGCTTCCGGAAGACCCAGTAGGTCCAGCCCTGGTAGAGCAGGATCAGGGGCAGTGCGATCACGGCCACCCAGCTCATGAACTCCAGCGTGTAGGTCGAGGACGAGGCGTTCTCGATGGTCAGGCTGTTGGTTGCTGGGTCGATCGTGGAGGGCATCACGTTCGGGAACAGGGTCACGAACAGGGTCAGCACGGCGGCGGCGACGGTCACGGCGACGGCCGCGAAGCTCAGCCCCTCCTTGCGGAGGTAGTTGAGCGCAACCGCGCCGATCAGAGCCACGGCGGCAATCGCCGAGCAGATGATCGTGGCGAGCTTGAACTCGGACATGATGATCGTCCACACCAGGAAGCTGGCCGCAACCACGATGGTGATGATCCCCACCTTGACCGCAAGCTTCTGAGCCCGAGCGTGCAGGTCACCATCGGTCTTCAGCAGGATGAAGTACAGACCGCTGAGGAAGAACAGCAGCAGCGTGGTGACACCACCCAGCAGCGCATACGGGTTCAGCAGGTTCCAGAACCCACCCACGTAGTCGAAGTGCTCGTTCAGCGGAACGCCGCGTACGACGTTGGCGAAGGCGACACCCCAGAGCAGTGCGGGGATAACCGACCCGATGAAGATCATCGTGTCGAAGGAGCGCTTCCAGCTCTCGTGCTTGCGCTGGTGGCGGTACTCGAAGGAGACACCGCGCAGAATCAGCGCAATCAGGATGAGGAACAGTGGCAGATAGAACCCGGCGAACAGGGTCGCGTACCACTCGGGGAACGCGGCGAACAAACACGCACCGGCCACGATGACCCAGGTCTCGTTGAGGTCCCAGACCGGACCGATGGTGTTAATCAGGACGCGACGCTCGGAGTCGTTTTTACCGAGGAAGGGCAGCGAGATGCCCACACCGAAGTCGAAGCCGTCGAGGATGAAGTAGCCGATGAACAGGGCACCGACGATCCAGAACCAAAGCTGTGCAAGATCCATGATGGTTTCCCTTTACCTAGTAGACCGTCGCGGTGGGCACCGGAGTGTCCGAACCGTCGTCTGCGGTTTCCACCGGCGCGGGGCCGGCAATGGCTGCCTTACGGATCAGGCCGAATTCGACCACGGCGAGTGCACCGTAGACAATCGTAAATCCGATCAGGGAGAGGAGCACCTGGAACCCGGTCAGCTCGGGCGATACGGCGTCCTTGGTCTTCAGCAGACCAAACACAATCCACGGCTGTCGACCCATCTCGGTGAAGACCCAACCGATCGACATGGCCAGCAGGGAGGCCGGGAAAGACCAGATGGCGACGCGCCAGACCCAGCGCTTGGGGCTGCGGCCCTTGCGGGTCACAAACAGGCCCACGGCGGCGACGATCATGTGGAACATGCCCAGACCGATCATCCAGCGGAACGCCCAGTAGGTGATCCAGATGGTCGGTGAGTAGGTGTCGGGACCATACTGTGCGGAGTACTGAGCCTGCAGCTCGCGGATACCCTCAACCGTTCCATCGAACGAGTGGGTGGAGAGCAGTGACAGCAGGTAGGGCACGCGGATCGAGAACAGCTCATGCTGTCCGTCCGGGGTACCAAACGTGAAGATCGAGAAGGAGGCGTTTGCTCCCGTGGCGGTGTTGTAAAGCGCCTCGGCGGCTGCCATCTTCATCGGCTGGGTCTGCACCATGGCCAGGGAGAGCTGGTCACCAAAGAACATGGTGCCGGCACCGGCGATGAGCATCATCCAGAGACCGAACTTCAGCGCCGGACGCATGGTGTCCAGGTGCTGGTTACGCGACAGGTGGTACGCGGCGACGGCGACGATCAGACCGGCACTCACCATGAAACACGCGGCGATGGTGTGCGGGAAGGCGGCCAGTGCCACCTTATTGGTGAGCAGCTCGCCGATGCTGGTGAGCTCGGCGCGACCCTTCTCGGCGTTCATCTGGTAGCCCACCGGGTTCTGCATGAACGCGTTGGCGGCGATGATGAAGTATGCGGACAGCGCCGTCGCGAAGGCCACACACCAGATCGAGGCGAGGTGGAGCTTGGGCGAGAGTTTATTCCACCCGAAGATCCAGACACCGATGAAGGTGGCCTCAAAGAAGAATGCAAGCAGACCCTCGAGGGCCAGCGGGGCACCAAACACGTCACCGACGAATCGGGAGTAGTTGGACCAGTTCATACCGAACTGGAATTCCTGCACGATACCGGTGACCACACCCATGGCGAAGTTGATCATGAAGATCTTGCCGAAGAACTGGGTGAGCTGCAGGTAGTGCACCTTACCGGTCCGCACCCATGCGGTCTGGAAGATCGCCACCGTGGTGGCCAACCCGATCGTCAAGGGGACAAACAGGAAGTGGTACACCGTGGTGAGACCGAACTGCCACCGGGACAGTATCAGCGGATCGAGAATTTCGTTCATGTCACAAACGCTCCTGGTTTACGCAAGACAACTACGTGGACTATGCGACCGTCAGCTCCGTGCAGGGAGGTAATTCCTGTGGTACGACCTGTCTTGTTGACCTCAGATTAGCATGATTTGACCCTGTGGTCTGACCACACGTTTCGCATATTAACCGACACGGTGTCGCAATCCCCGAAACGGGTGACGAGGACTCCCCCAAATGGGTGCCAGATGCGGTCTTGGTGGGGGTGTTTACCGTAGATTAGACGCGTGAACGATTTCCTCGGCGGCTTCCTCGACCTTGTCCAGAGCGTTGATCCCGTGCTGCGCACGCTGCTCGCCGGAATCGGCATGATGCTGGAAACCAGCGTCCTGATCGGCCTGATTGTCCCCGGGGATACCATCGTGATCATCGCCTCTACCGCGGTGTCCGGGCCGGTGGAGTTCATCGCGATGGTCCTGGCGATCATCATCGGTGCCCTACTGGGGGAATCGATCGGGTTCTGGCTCGGCCGCACCTTTGGTCCGGCTATCCGCCGCTCCTGGGTGGGGCGCAAAATCGGGGAAAAGAACTGGCAACGCGCCGAACTCTACCTCGATCGCCGCGGCGGCATCGCGGTGTTTCTCTCACGGTTTCTCCCGGTACTCCACTCGCTCATCCCGCTAACCGTGGGAATGAGTCGTATGACCTATCGTCGCTTCCTTGCCTGGACAATTCCCGCATGTGTGATCTGGGCGGGGGCGTATGTGAGTGTCGCGTCCGCCGCGGCCGGTGGATATCGGCAGATGGCCGACCAACTTCACGGTGCCGGATACATTTTTGTGGGTATTATTGCCGCGTTCCTGGTGGTCGTGTGGGGCATCAAAAAACTCATCGGACGCGGCGAGGCGAAGCATTTGGACCTCCCCGAGGACCCGACCGACCCCAAAGCATGACAGAATTGAACCGTGCCCACGCCTGACCACGACGACACCGCACGTCACTCCCCCTCCGCGATGGTCTCGGCAACCATTCATCGCGCCGCCCGAATTGACGATGCCATTCTTGCCTGGCGAGAACGCCGCGGCCGCAAGCGCGGCTGGCGGGGAACCGTGGTCCCCTACACCGGATATGGTTCAACCACCTGGGTCCGTGTGCTGTGCCGCGTGCTCCTCAGCGGAAGCACCACCCATCCGCAAACCCGTGAGCAGGATTCCTCCCGTCGCATTCGCGGCTGGCGCTCGTTCATCACCGTGCCGGTGGTGGACGCCGAGGTCATCGTCACCGTTGCCGGAGTGGAACACCGCCTGAGCGCCGACCGTGGTGGCCTGATCGATGCGGTCATTCCCGCCGAGCTTGAGCCGGGATGGCAGCAGATCACGCTGACCACCGAGGGGCATGAGCCCGTATCGGCCGACGTGTTCATCGTGGATCCCGAGGCACGCTTCGGGGTGATCTGCGACGTGGACGACACGGTCATGGTCACCGCCCTCCCGCGCCCGCTGGTCGCCGCCTGGAACACCTTTGTGCTGGATGAGCACGCCCGCGTCCCGGTCCCCGGAATGGCCGTGTTCCTGGACCGGATGGTGCGAGCCCGTCCCGGCTCCCCCATCATCTACCTCTCCACGGGCGCCTGGAACGTGGCCCCGACCCTCAACCGCTTCATGTCCCGAAACCTGTATCCGGCCGGCGCGCTGTTGCTCACCGACTGGGGTCCCACCGTAGATCGCTGGTTCCGCAGCGGCCGCGACCACAAGGTTCAGAACCTCGACCGACTCGCCAGCGAATTCCCCAACATTCGTTGGCTCCTGGTTGGCGACGACGGCCAGCATGACGAGGACCTCTATCGCGACTTCTCCCAGGCTCACCCGGGCCAGGTGCGGGCGATCGCGATTCGACGTATGTCCACCGGCGAGGCCGTGCTGGCCGGCGGCCGCAGCCGTCACGACGACGTGGAGGACAGCGAGAGCGACGGCGTGCTGCGCCTCTCGGCACCCGACGGTGCCGGCCTGCTGGCCCTCCTCAAAAACGCTCACCTGCCCGACTAATTCCCGTGTCTCCTCCGCCGACTCGGTGAGGAATGTCCGGATCGCAACGCGTTTCCGGTCCAGTCGTTATCCGACGCGCCCAGCACCCCTGATGCATCCATCCGATATTCTGGGGTCATGCGCCTGACCTCTCTGATCCGCACCAGTTCGCGGATTCCCCTGCTTCAGGCGCTCAAGACGTCCATCGCCACCGTGCTCGCCTGGTTTGCCGCCTCCGCGGTGCTGCCCTCGCAGATGCCCGTGTTCGCGGCGGTGGGCGCGCTGCTCGTGGTCCAACCGAGCCTGCATCAGTCCGCCGGTAAGGCGATCGAACGCAGCATCGGTGTGATCGGTGGGGTGTTGATCGCCACCGGCGTCAACCTGGTGTTTGGCCTGCAGAGCTGGGCGATCCTGCTCGCCATCGTGATTTCGATCATGGTGGCCTGGGTGTTCCGCCTGTCCCCCGGCTCCTCGAACCAGATCCCGATTTCGGCGATGCTGGTGCTCGCGATCGGCGGTGCCACCCCCGACTACGCCTGGCATCGAATCCTGGAGACCCTGATCGGTGTGGCCATCGGTTTTGTGGTGAACGCGGCGATCGTGCCGCCGGTGATCCTCGCCCCCGCCCAGCGTGAGGCCGCGCAGCTGGCCCAATCGGTTGCGGCGCAGCTGGATGATCTGGCCGCGGCGCTCCCCTCGAAGCAGAGCCGCGCGGAGCTGGACTCGCTGATGATTTCGGCACGCCTCCTGCGTCCCATGCGCGATAAGGCCCTGGCGGCGATTCGGGTGGGCGAGGAATCACTCACGATGAATCCCCGCCGAAGCAACCATCGGGATCGCCTCAACGAAACCAAGGCTCTGATCCACACCCTGAGCGCGCTGACCAACCGGGTTGTGGGAATGAGCCGCGCCTTCCACGACCACTATGACGACGGGCTGCGCGATGAACCCACCGTCCGGGCGATCGCCCAGGAACTCTCCCGCGCCGCCCATGACCTGCGCCTGCTCGCCGATGCCCGCATCCTCGACGGCCGCGATCCCGAACTGTCGGTTCCGATCGAGGAACCCATGCTGACCGCGCCGATCACCATCCATAAGCCCAACCCGCTGCACTGGATCCTGATCGGCTCACTGATGGAAGACCTCCGCCGCATCCGCGAGGAGATCACCGGGGACGCCTAGCCCCCAGCCGCGCTGGCCCGCTTACCGTCCGGCCCGCTGGCCCGGCTAGAGATCATCGAACTTCACGATTATCTCGTCGGAGTGGTCGAACCAGGTCCACGGATGCCGCGCGTCAAGAAGCTCGCTCACCCGCCGGTGTCCCGGAGAGAGCGGGATGTCCCATTCCAGCCCCTCCGGCCCCGGTCCCGCGCATCAACTCCTTCGCGATCCCGCGACAGGCTCTCGCCACGGCATCCGCGAACGCCCTGTTTTCGGCTATACGAAACATCACCCGCGCATCAAAATAGACAAACGGGGGAACCTGAAAAAGCGGGCGCTGCCCGGGTTCCAACAGCCATTGGGCGAGGTGCTTGTCGGCCCAGCCTTCCAGAATTCCCACCAGCACCTGCGCCTGCCCCGGTGTAAGAAAACTCCCGCTCAGCCACTTCCACTCCAGCGTGTCCTGCTCCGCCCGGCGAACCTCCGGCGTCCGTTCTTCCAAGCCCAACACGCGCGCGCAGACCGCACGCGTACCGTCCTTGACTCTCACCGGATCCGCTTCCCACCGTGCCCAGGTGGACACGCTCACGGACGCGCGCCTAGCCGCCCCGGCCTGTGACAGCCCGAGGTCCCTACGCCTGCGCAACCGCTCGTTCACCTGAGCGAGGCTAATCAGAACTCGTCCCGGGATCAACTCACCGGTTCCACCACGGACATCACGGACGCTCCGAACGCTCCGAACGCCGAGGATGCACTGAAATCAGGGACGTCGCAGACAAATCGGGAGGGGACCAGATGATTCGGGGTACCAGATGAATCGGAGGTTTCAGACGCATCGGCTGCATCGGTGACAGCGGAGATATCAGAAGCATCGGCAGCATCGGTGACAGCGGAGACATCGGAGGCGCTTTTCCCATTTGCCTTGTTTGCACCACCCTCCCCGCCCCTATCCCTTTTAGAGAGAGAGGGTCGTTTTGACTCGTAATTGACACGTCAAAACCGGTACTCGCCACAGAAGCGTGTGCGAGGAGAAACAGGGCGGGATTTTGACACGTAATTGACGTGTCAAAATGCCTAGTCGCCACAGGGGCATGTGTGTGGGAGAAACGGCGACGTGCCCCCCGCTCACCACACCGGGCCGCACTGGACCGGACCGGACCGCGTCTCAATCAGGATCGTCCCAGGAGTGGGCTAAGCGCCACACGGCTGCTAACTAGCGACTAGCGACTAGCGACTAGCGACTAGCGGCTAGCCGATGGTGGGGTCGGCGTCGCGGTAGTACCAGCGGCCGTTTTCGCGGGTGAAGTGGCTGCGTTCGTGCTGGGTGCCCTTGCCGTCCGGGGAGCGGTAGTAGGCGGTGAATTCGACCGTGCCGACGCGGTCCAGGGGGCCGCCGGCGCTGGTGCCCTCGATGTCGAGGCGGTACCAGCGCAGGTCGGGGTCGAGCTCCAGGGCACCGGGACGGGTGTGCGGGTGCCAGGTGTGCAGCAGGTAGTCCACATCGCCCACTGCGAACGCCGAGAAGCGCGAGCGCATCAGCGCCTCGGCCGTGGCCGCCGGGGTGCCGGCATGGGCGCGACCGCAGCACTCACCGTAGGTGAGGCCGCTCAGGCACGGGCAGCGCAGTGTGGGATCCATGCCTCAATTCTCCCACGATGTCCCCACCAGCGGATAACATCTCAGGAAAGGAGGCTGCGCATGTGTGGACGCTTTGCCATGGATGGCGAGATCAACAGCATGATCGTCGAGTTTATCGAGGAGACCGGGCGCGCTCCGGCCGAGTGGCGGCCGTCGTGGCAGCCTTCCTGGAACATCGCCCCGACCCAGCAGATCCCGATCCTGCTCGAGGCCACGCGGCCCGAGCTGAATCGTGAGCTGCGTTTCGAGAGTGCCTCCTGGTCGCTGGTCCCACGCTGGTCCGAGACGCTGCGCCCCAAGTTCCCCACGTTCAATGCGCGGATCGAAACCGCCGCCGAAAAGCCCACGTTCAAAACCGCGGTCAGGCATCAGCGCGCCGTCGTGTTTGCCACCGGCTACTATGAGTGGCGCACCGAGGACGGGGTCAAGGTGCCCTATTTCATCCGTCCCGCAGCCCATCAGATCACCGCATTTGCCGGGCTCTACTCCTGGTGGCCGGACCCCGCGCTTCCGGAGAATGACCCGGCACGCTGGCACCTCACCGCGACCATCCTGACCCAGCCCACCGCACCCAACCTGGCCGAGATTCATGACCGTAATCCGGTGTTCCTCCCACGGGAGCTGTGGCTCCACTGGATCGACGGCTCGGTTACCGGCGATGCCGCCCTGCTGGGCACGGTGGCCGAGGCCGGAGCCGCCTGGGCGCGGGACTTCCGCGTGGATCGGGTGGGTCCGGTGCGCGGAAACAGTCCCGAACTCATCGACCCGGTGGCCGCCTAGGAACGCCGCACCGATGTCAAGAATCGTCATCCTCCCGGCCCACACGAGCGTGCGGAACAAAATCCACGGGGCCCGCGTTAGACTGATCGAGTGCTCCGGGGTCGGTGTAATTCCGAACCGGCGGTGATAGTCCGCGAACCGCATGGGAAACTTTGTGGCCGAATCGGTGAAATTCCGATACCGACAGTTAGAGTCTGGATGAGAGAAGCACGCTTTGGTGTTTGTTGACGTTTAACATTCCCTTGGTATTTCCCCCGCAGTTTCGCACGCGGAAGGAGAAAAACCATTGAACGTCATTACCTGGCTCTTTGACGCCCAGCTTCACATCGGATCGCAAACGATCCTCTGGCGCGAAATCATCGGCAACGTCTTCGGGCTGATCTGCGCGATCGGCGGCATGCGCCGTAAGTCCTGGGCCTGGCCGGTCGGCATCATCGGCAACCTGCTGCTGCTGACGGTGTTCCTGGGTGCGGTGTTCCACACCCCGAACCCGACAAACCTGCTGGGTCAGGCCGGACGGCAGATCATGTTCCTGATCGTGGCCGTGTACGGCTGGATCCGCTGGCACCAGTCCCGCGGGGGCCAGGCCGTGGCGATCTCGCCGCGCTGGGCCAGCGGGAAGCAGCGCATCTTCCTGGTGGTCGCCCTGGTGGGTGGCACCGCGATCCTCACGCCGGTGTTCCGCGCGCTGGGCTCCTTCGAACCGGTCTGGGCCGACGCCTGGATCTTCATGGGTTCGCTGCTCGCCACCTACGGGATGGCCCGCGGGTGGGTCGAGTTCTGGCTGATCTGGGTGGCCGTGGACGCCGTGGGTGTGCCGCTGCTGGTGAGCGCCGGGTACTACGCCTCGGCGTTTATGTATCTGTTCTACGGGGCCTTCACGCTGATCGGATTCTTTGTGTGGTGGCGGATCAACCGGGTCGAGTCGGCCGCCCGTGCGCTGCTGGATACCGATTCGGCGATGCCGGTGCTGCGCGGCTAAACCCGCACGCGCCGCATGCTCCGCCGTGTCCCCCGCCGCGTCCCGCGCTAGCAGGCGCCGGAACTGCGGACCTCGATCAGGGCGTCGTCGATATCGGCGGCGGTCAGCACGTCGGCACGCGAGTAGACCAGGTGTCCCCCGCGGTAGATCAGCGTGGTCGGGATCGAACGCACACCCAGCTTCTGGGCCAGCTCGGGCTCGGCCACGGTGTCCACCGAGCCATAAAACACGTCCGGGTGCGCGGCCGAGGAGGCCCGGAACACGTCGGCAAAGGCCAGGCAGGGGCCGCACCAGGCGGCCCAGAGATCAAGAATCACCAGGCGGTTGGATTCAAGAACGGATTCGAAGGACTCGGTGGTCACCGGCGTTACGGACATGGTTCCATGCTAAACCCGCCGCCACACCCCGGTGCACGAGCGTGCACCCCGCCGCCGGGCCGCACGGGCACTGCGCTAGGGTGGGGGTTCGTTTATCCGGGAGCGCTAGGCGCGGTAAGGGAGCAGCACAGCATGACACAGCAGATTCGGGTCGGCATCGTGGGGTACGGAAATCTCGGTCGCGGAGTGGAGGCCTCGCTCGCCCTCAACCCGGATCTGGAACTCGTGGGTGTCTTCACCCGGCGCGACCCCGAGGCCCTGAGCCCCGCCCGCCCGGAGACCCGGGTGTTCGGAATCGACGCCCTGGACGGGCTCGAAAACCGGATCGACGTGCTGATTCTCTGTGGCGGCTCCAAGGATGACCTGCCGATCCACGGTCCCGAACTCGCCGCCCGCTTCAGCACCGTGGACAGCTTTGACACCCACGCCCGCGTGCCTGAGTACTTTGCGGCCATGGATGCCGCAACCTCCGGCGAGCGCGTGGCGATCATCTCGGTGGGCTGGGATCCCGGTCTGTTCTCGATCAACCGGCTGTACGGCGAGGCCATCCTCCCCGACGGCGATACGCACACGTTCTGGGGCCGGGGCCTCAGCCAGGGACACTCGGACGCGATCCGTCGCATTCCCGGCGTCGCCGCGGGCGTGCAGTACACGATTCCCTCGGAGGAGGCGATCGCAAAGGTCCGCTCCGGCGAGCGCCCGACCCTCTCCACCCGGGACAAGCACACCCGTGAGTGCGTGATCGTCCTGGAAGACGGGGCCGACGAGGAAGCCATTCGCCAGGCGATCGTGACCATGCCGCACTACTTCGACGAGTATGACACCACGGTCACCGTGATCGACGCCGAGGAGTTTGCCCGCGAACACCGGGCGATGCCGCACGGCGGGTTTGTGATCCGCAGCGGGCAGTCCTCCCCGGGAACCTCCCAGGTGATCGAATACCGGCTCGCCCTGGATTCCAATCCCGAGTTCACCGCGAGCGTGCTGGTGGCCTATGCCCGCGCCGCCGCAAAGCTGAGCGCCCGGGGACAGTTTGGTGCCCACTCGGTGTTGGATATCGCCCCGGCGCTGCTCTCCCCGGACTCCCCCGAGACGCTGCGAGCACGCCTGCTCTAGCACGGTGTTAAGAGCGCGTTAAGAAAGCGCAGTGTGGTGTCAGGACGGCGTTAAGACGATCCCTACACGATCCGTTCCCGAGGTTACCTAGAGAGGCACCCCGCCCGAACCGTTCGGGACCGGGGGTTCCGTCTCGGGAGATTTTCGTGTTAGACATCCTCTTTATCGGCATCACCATCGCGTTCTGCGCGCTGTGTGCGTGGGCCGCTCGTGGAATCGAGAAGCTATGAGCCTCGACTCCATCACCGGACTCGTTCTGATTGTCCTGGCCCTCGGTTATCTGACCGTGGCCCTGCTGCACCCGGAGCGCTTCTGATGGCCGCGCTGATCCCGGGGATCCTGCAGATCCTCCTCGTTTTCGCCGCACTCGCACTCTGCTATCGCCCGCTGGGCGACTATATGGCGCGGGTGTTCACCACGACGAGCCACTGGCGGGTAGAGCGTGCGATCTATCGCCTCGGAGGCATCAACCCCGACGCCGAACAGGGCTGGCGCTCCTACCTGCGCTCGCTGCTGTGGTTCTCGCTGGTTTCCATCCTGCTGCTCTACCTGATTGTGCGCACCCAGTCGGTGCTGCCCTTCGCCGGTGGACACACCGGGCTGACCCCCGACCAGGCGTGGAACACCGCCGTGTCCTTTGTGACCAACACCAACTGGCAGTCCTACTCCGGTGAGGCCGCGCTCGGCGTGACCGCCCAGGCCGTGGGTCTGGCCGTGCAGAACTTCCTCTCCGCCGCGGTGGGTATCGCGGTGGCCGTCGCGCTGTTCCGCGGACTGGCCCGCACCGAAACTACCCAGCTGGGTAACTTCTGGGTGGACCTGGTGCGCGGCAGCGTGCGCATCCTGCTGCCGCTGTCCACGGTCTTCGCGATTGTGCTGCTGGCCGGTGGCGTGGTCCAGAACCTCGCCGACCCGGTCACCGTGCACACCCTCGGCGGCGCGGTTCAGCACATCCCCGGTGGAACGGTGGCCTCCCAGGAGGCGATCAAGAACCTCGGAACCAACGGTGGCGGGTACTTCAATGCCAACGCCGCCCACCCCTTCGAGAACCCCAGTGCCTGGACCAACCTGCTGCAGGTGTTCCTGATGCTGCTGATCCCGGTGGCCCTGACCCGCACCTTCGGTGTGATGATCGGCAGCAAGAAGCACGGCTTGGCGATCCTCTCGGCCATGGGTATCCTCTACATCGCCTCCCTGGCCGGTGTGATCGCCTCCGAGCTGGTCAACGCCAGCGGAGCCCTGCACGCCGCCGGTTCGGCGCTCGAGGGCAAGGAGCTGCGCTTCGGCGTGATCGGATCGGACTTCTTCGCGGTCAGCACCACGATGACCTCGACCGGTGCCACCGACGCCGCACACTCAAGCTTCACCCCGCTGGGTGGCGGGCTGCTGGTGCTCAACATGGTGCTCGGTGAGATCTCCCCCGGTGGTGTTGGCTCGGGCATGTACGGCATGCTGATGATCGCAATCCTCTCGGTCTTCATCGCCGGCCTGATGGTTGGACGCACCCCCGAATACCTGGGCAAGAAGATCGGCCCCAGCCAGATGAAGCTCGCCTCGCTGGCCATCCTGGTGATGCCCGCGACCGTGCTGATCGGCACCGCGGTGGCCTTCTCGCTGCCCAGTGTGCGCGCCTCCCTCAGTACCAGCGGACCACACGGCCTGACCGAACTGCTGTACGCGTTTGTCTCGGCGGCCAATAACAATGGTTCAGCCTTTGCCGGGCTGAGTGCCAACACCCCGGTGCTCAACGTGATGCTGGGACTGGTGATGCTCGCCGGTAGATTCCTGCCGATCATCCTGGTCCTCGCCCTCGCCAGCACCTTCGCCGAGCAGCGCCGCGTACCGGATACCGCCGGTACCCTGCCGACCCACCGTCCGCTCTTCATCGGCGTGATGGCCGGTGTAGCACTCCTGGTGTCCGCACTGACCTTCCTGCCGGCCCTGGCGCTCGGCCCGATCGCAGAGGCGCTCGGCTAATGACTACCCCCACCACAGAAACAACCTCGGATCCTCTAGGGAGCACCGTGTCCACGTCCACCACTACCACCGCACAACCGGCCACCAAGGCCGCCACTGCCCGCACCAGCGGGGGCGCGTTTAGCCCCCGCCAGATGGTGTCCTCCATCCCCGCGGCCCTGCGCAAGCTCGACCCGCGCATCATGATCAAGACCCCGGTCATGTTCCTGGTCGAGGTGGGTGCCGCCTTCACCACCGTGATGGCGATCATCAGCCCGAGCCTGTTTGCCTGGGGCATCGCCATCTGGCTGTGGCTCACCGTGGTCTTTGCCAACCTGGCCGAGGCCGTGGCCGAGGGACGCGGACGGGCCCAGGCCGACTCGCTGCGTGCCGCTCGCACCACCACCACCGCGGCACGACTGGACGCAAACGGTCACATCGAGATCGTCCCGGCGACCGCGCTGCGCCGCGACGACCGGGTGAGGGTGCGCGCCGGAGAGGTGATCCCCGGTGACGGCGACGTGATCGAGGGTGCCGCAACCGTGGACGAGTCCGCGGTGACCGGCGAATCCGCCCCGGTGATCCGCGAATCCGGTGGCGACCGCTGTGCCGTCACCGGTGGCACCCGGGTGCTCTCGGACACCATCATCGTGCAGATCACCAGCGAACCCGGCGAGACCTTCCTCGACCGGATGATCGCCCTGGTGGAGGGTGCCACCCGGCAGAAGACCCCCAACGAGATCGCACTGAACATCCTGCTGGCCGTGCTGACCATCATCTTCCTGCTGGTGATCCTCAACCTCCAGCCGCTGGCCATCTTCTCCGGGGCTCGGCAGTCGCTCATCGTCCTGACCGCGCTGCTGGTCTGTCTGATCCCCACCACGATCGGCGCGCTGCTCTCGGCCATCGGCATCGCCGGCATGGACCGCCTGGTTCAGCGTGGCGTGCTGGCCCGCTCGGGCCGCGCGGTCGAGGCCGCCGGGGACGTGAGCACCCTGCTGCTGGATAAGACCGGTACGATCACCGAGGGTGACCGCAAAGCCACCGGCCTGCTGCCCGTGACCGGCGTGAGCGCCGATGATCTGGCCCGCGCCGCCCGCCTCTCCTCCCTCGCCGACGAAACCCCCGAGGGCCGTTCGGTGGTGACCTTTGCCGAGGAGCAGTTCCCCGCCCAGAGCGCGATCGCCGCCCCGGCCGACGCCGAGTTTGTGCCCTTCCAGGCCAAGACCCGGATGAGCGCGATCGTGCTGCCCACCGGCGAGAAGATCGTCAAGGGTGCCACCAACGAGGTACTCGCCTGGGTCGAGGCCCATGACGGTACCGTACCCGCCGATGCGCGCACCATCGCCGATGAGGTCTCCGCCGGGGGTGGCACCGCCCTGGTGGTGGCCACCCACGCCCCCGAGATGCCCGCCCGGGTGCTCGGCGTGATCCGCCTGTCGGACATCGTCAAGGCCGGCATGCCCGAGCGCTTCGCTCGGCTGCGGGCGATGGGTATCCGCACGGTCATGATCACCGGTGACAACCGGCTGACCGCGCAGGCCATCGCCGCAGAGGCCGGGGTCGACGACTTCCTGGCCGAGGCGACCCCCGAGGATAAGCTCGCCCTGATCCGCCGCGAACAGGAGGGCGGCCACCTGGTCGCCATGACCGGGGATGGCACCAACGACGCCCCGGCGCTCGCCCAGGCCGACGTGGGTGTCGCGATGAACACCGGCACCTCCGCCGCCAAGGAGGCGGGCAACATGGTGGACCTCGACTCGGACCCCACCAAGCTGATCGAGATCGTCGAGATCGGTAAGCAGCTGCTCATCACCCGCGGCGCACTCACCACCTTCTCGATTGCCAACGACGTGGCCAAGTACTTCGCGGTCATCCCGGCCATGTTTGTGGCCGCATTCCCGGGCCTTGCGGCGCTCAACATCATGGGCCTGCACTCCCCCGAGTCGGCGATCCTCTCGGCGGTGATCTTCAACGCCCTGGTCATCATCGTGCTCATCCCGCTGGCCCTGCGCGGCGTGCGCTACCGCCCCCAGGCGGCGGCCAAGCTACTCGGCCACAACCTGCTCGTGTTTGGTGTGGGCGGGCTGATCATCCCCTTCCTCGGGATCAAGGTCATCGACCTCATCCTGACCCTCATCCCCGGCCTCAACTAAAAACGATCCGATCTAAGGTTCACGAACATGTCTGCATCCTCCTCACTGCGCTCCTTCGGGACCGCGCTGCGCACCCTCCTGGTGCTCACGGTCCTGCTGGGTATCCTCTACCCGGCGGCCATCCTCCTGGTGGGCCGGGCCATGCCCGCGGCCGCCGACGGCTCGCTGGTCTCCGACCACGGCAAGGTCGTGGGATCCTCGCTGATCGGCCAGGACTTCACCGGCGACACCTGGTTCCACCCGCGCCCCTCGGCCGGCAAGTACGATGCGCTGAACTCCGGTGCCTCCAACCTTGCCCCCACCTCCAAGGACCTGGCCAAGCAGATCGATGATCTGCGCGCCCAGGTCGCCAAAACCGAGAACGTGTCCCCGGACAAGGTTCCCGCCGATGCGCTGACTGCCAGCGCGTCGGGCCTCGACCCGGACATCTCCCCGGAGTACGCTCGGCTACAGAGCGCACGCGTGGCCGCCGCCCGTCACCTCTCCGAGGAGACCGTGGCCAGACTCGTGCGCGAACACACCGAGGAACCGCTGCTGGGGTTCATCGGCGTCCCAACCGTCAACGTGCTGGAGCTGAACCTGGCTCTGGAGCACGCCGCAGGAAGCGAGGCTCAGTGAGCGAACGGGTTGCCCGTGGCACCCTCAAGGTCTACCTCGGTTTCGCGCCGGGCGTGGGAAAAACCTTCACCATGTTGAAGGATGCCCACGACCGGCACGCGGCCGGGGTCGACGTGGTGGTGGGGCTGATCGAGGACCACGGTCGGGAGCGCACCCGCGAGCTGCGAGCGGGCATCCCGGCGATTCCGCTGCGCGAGGTGTCCTACCGCGGCGGCAGCTTCCGCGAGCTCGACGTGGACGCGATCTTGGCACGCAAACCCACGCTAGCCATCGTGGACGAGCTGGCCCACAGCGTGGTGCACACCGAGGGCACCACCGGCGGTCCTGAGAAGCGCTGGGAGGAGGTGCAGACCCTGCTGGATGCGGGGATCAACGTCTACACGACCCTGAACATTCAACACCTGGAATCCCTCAACGACGTGGTCACCGCGATCACCGGGATCACCCAGCGCGAAACCATCCCCGACCGGGTGCTGCGCGCCGCCGATGAGATCGAGCTGGTGGACCTCACCCCGGATGAACTGCGCGCCCGACTCGGCGCCGGACACGTGTATCCGGCCAACCGGGTGGACGCGGCCCTCGCCAACTACTTCCGAATCGGCAACCTCACCGCCCTGCGTGAACTCGCGCTGCTGTGGCTCGCCGATCAGGTGGATGAGCTGCTGGAGAAGTACCGCACCCAAAAGAGCATCAACACCACCTGGCCCGCCCGCGAGCGCATCGTGGTCGCGGTGACCGGCGGCCCGGAAACCGAGACACTGCTGCGCCGCGGGGTCCGCATCGTGGGTCGGATCGCCGGACGCGAGCTGCTGGCCGTGCACGTGATCCAGGACGATGGCCTGCGCGCCTCCGACGCCACCGCGCTTGCCCGCGCCCGCACGCTGGTCGAGGAGCTTGGCGGCACCTGGCACACCGTGGTGGGTGAGGACCCGGCCAAGGCGCTGCTCGACTTTGCCCGCTCGGTCAACGCCTCCCAGCTGGTGCTCGGTGTCAGCCGCTCGGGCTGGCTGCGCCGCCTGCGCGGACCGGGCATCGGTTCGCGCGTGATCGCCGCGGCCGGCAATATCGACGTACACATGGTCACCCATCAGGCCGCACACGGCAAGCGCGAACCGCGCGCCCGTCGCGGGGCCGCGCTGACCCGCTCGCGCCGAATCGCCGGGTGGATCGCCGCCCTGGTCGGCCCGGTTGTGGTCACCGCGCTCTTCCTCAGCTTCGGCCCCGGGGCGACCTCGCTGAGCCTGACCCTGCTGGGCTACATCACCCTGGTGGTGTTTGTGGCGCTGCTCGGCGGATTCTGGCCGGCGATCATCGCCGCGCTGGTGGGCACCGCACTGGTCAACTGGTTCTTCACCCCGCCCGTGCACACCCTGACCATCTACCAGAGCGAGAACGTGGTCGCGCTGGTGCTGTTCCTCCTGGTGGCCGCCGGGGTGGCGCGCGTGGTGGACCTTGCCGCCCGGCGCACCACCGAGGCCGCCGCGGCCCAGGCCCAGGCCGCCTTGCTCTCCGAGCTCGCCGGGGGTGTGCTGCGCGAGGGGGCCTCGGTGCAGTCGCTGCTCGACAGCCTGCGCGAAACCTTCAGCCAGGACGCGGTCACCCTGGCCTCGCACAATCCCGAACCCACCGGTGCCGATGTGTGGCAGGCCGTGGCGACCTCGGGACCCGCGTGTCAGGGACCGGGCTCGGCAACCAGCACAATCCGGATCGACAAGACCCACGCGCTGCTGCTCGTGGGCGCGCCGGTTTCGGCCTCCGATCAGCGCGTCCTGGAGGCCTATGCGGGCCGCCTGCTCGGCGTCCTTGCCCAGGACGAGCTGGACCGTGCCCGCGTGCAGGCCCAGGAGCTCGCCGCCGGCAACTCGATCCGCACCGCGCTGCTGGCCGCGGTCTCCCACGACCTGCGCACCCCGCTGGCGGGGATCAAGGCCGCGGTGTCGAGCCTCCGGTTGCCGGATGTGGAGTTCAGCGCCGAGGATGAGGCCGCCCTGCTGCTCACCATCGAGGACTCCACCGACCGGCTCAACACCCTGGTCACCAACCTGCTGGACATGAGTCGGATACAGGCCGGGGAGATCCGGCTCGAACAGGCGCCGCTGGAGGCCGCCGACGTGGTGGCCGGCGCGCTGGCCGCGCTGCCCGGGGATCTCGACATCTCGCTGTCGATTCCCGAGGATCTGCGCCTGCTTGGCGACTACGGGCTGCTGGTGCGCATCCTCGCCAACCTGCTGGATAACGCGCTCAATCACGGCGCGGGTGCCCAGGTCGGGGTGTCCGGGGGCCGGGTCGAGGATCGGGTGGAGCTGCGTGTGATCGATCACGGACCGGGCATCCCCCGCACCGAACAGGACACGGTGTTCCGGCCCTTCCAGCGCCTGGGTGATGCCCCGGCCGGAACCGGGATCGGGCTGGGACTCGCCGTGGCGCGGGGCCTGACCGAGGGAATCGGTGGCACCCTGGAGATAGAGGAAACCCCCGGCGGGGGTGCCACGATGGTGCTCGCCCTCCCCGCCGCGGATCCCACCCATCCATCCGAGAGGAGCCCGAGTTGAGCACGGTACTCGTGGTGGAAGACGACGCCAACATCGCCCGCGCCCTGCTGGTGAACCTGCGGGCGCGCGGCTACCGCGCGCTGCACGCCCCCGACGGCACTCGCGCCCTGGACCTTGCCGCGCACGAACATCCCGACGTGATCCTGCTGGATCTCGGTCTGCCGGATGTGAGCGGGCTCACGGTGATTCGCGGGATCCGCGGATGGTCGCGGGTGCCGATCCTGATCGTGTCCGCCCGGCAGGAATCCGCGAGCAAGATCGAGGCGCTGGATGCCGGGGCCGACGACTATGTGACCAAGCCGTTTGCGATGGATGAGCTGCTCGCCCGACTGCGGGCGGCCCTGCGCCGCGGCACGCCCGAACAGGCAGAGGCCAGCGTGACCACCGCCGACGGGCGACTCGAAATCGATCTGGCCACCAAACGGGTCCGGGTCGAGGGCACCCCGATCAGCCTGACCCCCACCGAGTGGCTGCTGGTTGAGCAGTTCGCCCGCAACCCCGAACGCCTACTCAGCCAGACCGAACTGCTGCACGCGGTCTGGGGCCCCGAATACGGGCGGGAAACCAACTATCTGCGGGTGTATCTGTCCCAGATCCGCCAGAAGCTTGAGGTTGACGGATCCCGGCCACGCTACTTCGTCACCGAGCTGGGGATGGGGTATCGCTTTACCCCCTCGGGCGGCTAGGTCACCCCACGCCGCCTACACTCACGAAACACCCACACACAATCCCCTAAACTGGGACAGCCCTTCGAAAGGAGCCGTCCATGACGAGCGATCGACTCCCCCAGTCCGACAGCACCGCTACCGCCGGCGAGATTACCGGTATGCGCCGCGCCCCGCGCCAGGAGCGCAGCGAAAAGCGCGTGACCCTGATTCTGGACACCTTTGCCCAGCTTATTGACGAGGTTGGCTATTCGGCCATCTCGCTCTCCCTGCTGGCCCGCCGGGTGGGCATGTCCGGCCCCGGAATCTACCGCTACTTCGATGGGCTACCCGCCGTGGCTCGCGCGCTGGCCACCCGCAACCAGGAGCGCGTATTCGAGGCGATTGTGGCCCGCATCTCGCACCGTCCCGAGGCCGACTGGGACGAGGCCGTGACCGACGTCATCGCCGGCTACGCCGACTTCTTCCGCACCGAGCCGGGTTTCCGTTGGCTGCGGCTGGGCAACATTATCGACGAGCACCAGGATGATGCCACCGAAACCAACCGGATGATTGCCGCGCGTCGCGTGGGCGAGCTGTTTGCCAACCACTTCAACGTGGTCCCGCGTCCCGAC
Source organism: Mycetocola sp. BIGb0189 (assembly GCF_024810155.1). Taxonomy (NCBI): domain Bacteria; kingdom Bacillati; phylum Actinomycetota; class Actinomycetes; order Micrococcales; family Microbacteriaceae; genus Mycetocola; species Mycetocola sp. BIGb0189. The sequence continues at coordinate 218,594 of NZ_JANUED010000003.1, read as the reverse complement.
TTTGGTCGCCACATCGAGGTTGTGGTGGAGGTCACCGACTCGCTGGTCGCGCGGGCGTTTGAGCTCTCCCCCGAGGGCGATGAGTTCTTCCTCACCGAGTCGGCCCGCATGGTGGTCACCTACGTGGGCGACTACCTCGAGCGCACCCGCCCCGCGGGTTCCCCGGGCACCCCACCCAAGACCCCCAAGGGCTAGTCACCGGCCGCCGCGGACCTCGCGGGCTAATCACCCGTCGGACGCGCGCCCTCGCGGGCTCCGACGCCACGCCACGGTCTAGGAGGCGCGGGGAATCCCGGCCAGGATGGCCTCATCGGCGGCGCTGTCATAGCGGTCGCGGTTGTCCAGGACATCCTCGATATGGGATTCCGCCCAGACCTGAAGTGCCTTCAGGGGCTCTTCGAGGGTGCGTCCCAGCTCGGTGAGGGCATAGCGCCCGTCGGCACGAATCAGCATGCCATCGCGCTCCAGGGAGCGCAGCGTGTCGGTCAAAACCTTCTTGCTGATGCCCTCGATCCGGGTGTGCAGCTCGCCAAAGCGCAGCGGGCCGGCCACCAGGCTGATCACGATCATCGCCGTCCACTTATTCGCGATCTGCGCAAGCGAGGTGCGCGAGGGGCAGCTGCGCGAAAAGATGTTCCACTCCACAGGTCTTCCATTCACTCCGGGTTGCCCCCAGCCTAGTGCCGAGATGCCGGTTACGTTGAGGTAACCGGCACCCTCCTGACATAACTGTCCTAGGACAACCCCAAGGAGAAATCATGAGCATTCCCGCCGCCTACCAGCGCTACGAAGACGCCCTCGCCACCGGAGACATGGCAGCCCTGGCCGCCGCCCTGCACCCCGCGGTCGTGTGGCACCAGCCCGGCGCCAACCCGCTCTCCGGCGACCATGTCGGACCCAACGCGGTACTCGCCCTGCTGGGTGGGTTTATGGAGCGCAGCCAGGGCACCTTTGCCCTGCAGACCCAGACCCGCATGGTCAACGGTGACACCGTGGCCACCACCGTGGCCTTCTCGGCACAGCGCCCCGGACGCCCCGACCTGGGCATGAACGGGGTGGATGTGTTCCGTATCGCCGATGACCGCATCGCCGAAATCTGGCTCTTCAGCACCGACCAGGATGCCGAAGACGCCTTCTGGCAGGACTAGGGCGATCGAGCGCCCGTGAACTCTGGATAAACGGGCGCTTTCACCCCCTCCTCACGGCGTTTTCAAATCGATTCGACCGCTACAGTTGAACGTGTGAGTGTTTCCCCTTCCCCCGCACAGGATTCCCTGTTTTCCCGCCGTTTTTTGAGTGTCACCCTGGGCGCCTGCGCCCTGGTATTTTTGGGCGCTTTTGAGTCGATGGCGGTCACGACCATCATGCCCGTGATCAGTGCCGATCTGAACGGACAATCCCTCTACGCCCTGGCTTTTGCCGGCCCCCTGGCCACCGGCATTATCGGCATGGTGGTGGCGGGCAACTGGGCCGACCGCTCCGGTCCCACCCGGCCGTTACTGGCCGCGGTGACGATGTTTACCATCGGCCTGATCGCCTCGGGCCTGGCCACCGCGATGTTCCCGTTCCTGCTGGGCCGCCTGGCCCAGGGCATGGGCGGCGGCGCGATCACCGTGGCCCTCTACGTGATGGTCGCCCGCGCACTGCCTCCGCGCCTGCACCCGCCGATGTTTGCCTGCTTCTCCGCCGCCTGGGTTTTGCCCTCGCTGGTGGGACCGGTGATTGCCGGATTCGTCGCCGACACCTGGAGCTGGCACTGGGTCTTCCTGGGTGTGGTGGTCCTGGTGGTGTGCGCCCTGGCACTGGTTACCCCGACGCTGCGCCGCCTTTCGGCCAGCGAGCACACGCTGCGCGCCGCGGATGCAGACGGCACCGCCCCGGTGCGCGCCGCCTGGGACGCCCCGCGCATCCTCTGGGCCACCCTGGCCGCCGTGTCCGTGCTGACCCTGAGCCTGGCGGGCGAGCAGGGTCCCGGCGGCCTGGTGGTTGCCGTGGTCGCCCTGGCGATCGGGCTGATCGCCGTCCGCCCGCTGCTGCCCGCGGGTGTACTGGGACTGCGCCGGGGTCTGCCCGGTGTCATCCGCATGCGCGCGGTGGTCGCCGCCACCTTCTTTGGTGCGGAGATCTACGTGCCCTACCTGCTGATCGAGCACTACGACTTCTCCCCCACCGCCGCGGGCTTCGCGCTCACCGGTGGTGCCGTGAGCTGGGCCGTGGGTTCGGCGCTGCAGGGTCGGATGGGCGACCGCCTGCCCAACGCGTTCATCGCCCGCAGCGCCCCGATCATCGCGTTTGTGGCAATCGGCGGGCTCTTTGCGGTTGCACTGCTGCACCTCTCGCCGTGGATCGCGCTGGCCGCCTGGACCGTCGCCGGGCTCGGGGTGGGCATGCTCTACCCGCGCCTGGGTGTGCTGACCCTGGCCCACTCGACCCCCACCAACCAGGGCTTTAACTCGGCGGCACTGACCATCGCCGACTCGTTTGGAAGCGCCATCTCGCTGGCCATCGCCGGGGTGCTGTTCAGCTCGGCCCTGATCGGAGGAAGCGGGCCGTTCCTGCTGGTCTTCGCCTTCACCGCGGCCCTGGCGCTGGTCGCGCTGGCGATCTCGTCGCGGATGCTCGGCGGACTGCCGGCGAGCGTGGAACCCACGCCGACGATGCCGGTCACCGTGGTGCCCGCGGATCCGCACACCGGCCCGATCACCCTGATCTCCGCCGAGGAGATCGCCGTGCACACCGGGACCATCACGATTGTCTCGCCGACGCAGCCCGAGGACTAGGGCTCAAACGAGCGCGCATCCCCCTCGGGCAGCGTGTCGGTGAACAGCTTCATGGTGAGGTGCGAGTCCACCCGGGTCACCGGGGAGAGCGTGGAGAGCTTGGACGTGAGGAACATCTCATAGGCATCCGAGTCGGACACGGCAACCCGGATGTAGTAGTCGGGGCGGCCAAACATTCGGCGCAGCTCCACCACCTCGGGCATCGCGATCACGTCCTGCTCAAACTTCTCCATCGTGACCCGGTCGTTGACCCCGATGTCCACGGCCACCACCACCTCGAAGCCCCGACCCATCGCGGTGTAGTCCACCTGGGCGCCGTAGCCGGCGATGATCCCCGCCTCCTCCAGACGACGCACGCGTCGCAGGCACGGGGGCGGGGTCAGCCCCACCCGGCGGGCCAGATCCACGTTGGACATCCGTCCGTCGCGCGCAAGCAGTAACAATATCTCTTGATCGATGGCGTCCAGGGCGGGTTTGTTGCTCATAATTACCATTCTAGGTTCATATCGGGTACAAAATAAGCCACGCTTTTTCCTAAAATTGCGTTGTGACCCCTGAACCCGCACCCACGGCCCGGCGTGGCGCTCGCCCGCGACCCGACGGCCGTCGGGCGCGTCTTGGTGAGCTTAAGCTGGCGTTCTTTGACACCGCGGGTGCCGGAGGTGCCCTGTTCCCCCTCGGGCTCGCATTCGGCCTGCTGGTCTCCCAGGCGGGCCTGGACTGGTGGTGGGCCACGATCTTTACCGCCGTCGTCTATGCGGGATCACTCGAGTTCATCCTGGTGGGGCTGGTGATGGTCGCCGCACCGCTCTCCACGATTGCCCTCACCTCCCTGGTGGTTAATGTGCGCCACGTCTTTTACGCACTCTCCTTCCCGATCCACCGGGTGCGCCCGGGCCTGGGCAAGCTGTACTCGGCATACGCGATGACCGATGAGGCCTATGCGATCACCACCGGCCGCCCCCGGGAGAACTGGTCCGGCACCCGGATCATCGGCATCCAGGTGTTCTGTCAGCTCTACTGGGTGCTCGGGGCGACCGTTGGCGCGCTGGCCGGGAACCGGCTGGAGCTCCATCTCCCCGGGCTGGAATTCACCCTCACCGCGCTGTTTGTGGTGCTGGCTATCGAGGCATATCGCGCCCGCCGCGACCTGCCCACCGCGGTCATCGCCCTGCTCTCGGGCCTGATCGGCATCGCGCTGTCCCCCGAACACATGCTGCCGATCGCGATGTCGCTGCTGACCACGGGCCTCCTGGTCCGGTTCTGGCTGCGCACACGCCGAGCGCGGCATACATCGAACGTGGATCACGGCGAGGAGGAACGATGATCGATCCCGGCTATCTGCTTGCCACCGTGCTGGTCGCCGGAGGCATTACGTTTGCCCTCCGCGCGGTCCCCCTGCTCGCGGTCACCCCGCTGAGGCGCAGTGCCGCCGTGCGATATCTCGCCGAGGAGCTGCCCGCGGGCATCATGATTGTGCTGGTGCTCTACTGCCTCCGAGACGTGGATTTCACCAGTCTCTCCCCCGCGCTCCCGACGCTTATCGCGCTGAACGTCACCATCGGGCTTCAGCTCTGGAAGCACAACGCACTGCTGAGCATTTTCGCGGGCACCGCGGTCAACGTCGTGCTGCTCTCGACGGTGTTTCCGGCCTAGCGGGTACGCCGGCGCCGCCGCGCTAGCGGCGTCCGCGCACCGGGATCCGCAGCAGCGACACCAGGGCGAGGACCCACAGCGCCGCACCACCACCGGCGATTTCGCCGGCCAGCATGACCCGGGTGTTGAGTCCGGCACCCAGCCCGGCCACACCGACCGCAAACGCGACGGCAAAGCCCAGGGTGCCCAGCACCATGAACAGCGTGCGCACCAGGCGCAGCCCCCGGGTACCCGATTCCACCGGACCCCGAGCGGGGCGAATGATGGTGCCAAACGCCAGCGTGCCCAGGGACAGCGCGAACCCACCAAACACGTCGCTCGGGCGATGCCAGCCAAACATCAGGAGCTGGGCGCTGATGGTCACCAGCAGCGGGGCGCTGAGCAGCATCACGATCCAGCGCCCGGTGGAGGGCAGCACCAGAATCAGGGCCATCACCAGGACCGACACCACGGCCGCATGCCCGCTGGGGAATGAGTTCCCTGGGTTTTCCAGATGGAATTCGGGACGCTCCAGGAACACGTTTTTCAGGGCCTTGGCCGAGAGCACGGCGATCCCGATGGCAAGCACCGTATGGATCGCCCCGCCGACGCCCGATCGCCAGAGCGCGATCAACGCGATCAACACCGCCAGGATTGCAATCGACTGCAGGCTCACCCAGTCCAGGGGCGGTGGAACGTTGCTGGAGAGGGTCGAGGCGCGCAGGAGTGCGTTTTCGGCGCGCTGTCCCACATCGTTCTGGACCCCGAGCAGATAGGTCGCGACAAACACGGCGAGGGCGATCACAAACACGATGATCGCGCGTCCGCGCGCACCAAGACGGGCGCGAGACGGGGACGGGTTGGGCGACATAGGGGGGAACTTTCTCAGCGGCCCGAGGGCCAGGGACGTGCGGGGAAGAATTCAACCCTATGACAGCATGCCTGGGAGTTTCGGGATCGCCCCGGGGTTTCAGATCCGCCCGGGGCGAACGTCGAAACTAGCGGGCGCTGTAGCCGCCGTCCACGAGGTGGGTGCTTCCGGTCACAAATCCCGCGGCATCACTGGCGAGGAAGGCGACCATCTGGGCGATCTCCTCGGCGGTGGCCAGACGCCCCATCGGGTGCAGCGCGACCAGGGCCGCGTAGCTCTCCGGCGTGGTGATGTTCTGAATCATCGGGGTGTGGACATACCCGGGGGCGACCGCGTTGACCCGGACACCGGTGCGCGCGTTTTCCAGCGCGGCGGACTTGGTCATGCCCACCACGCCGTGCTTGGCCGTCACATACGCCGAGGCGCCGGCCTGGCCAACCGTGCCGAGGATCGAGGCGAGGTTCACCACGGCGCCGCCGCCGTGTGCGGCCATCGCCGGGATCTGCGCACGCATTCCGGTGTAGAGCGAGTCGAGGTTGATGCTGATCACACGGTGCCAGTCCTCGGGGGTGTACTCGGTCAGCGGGGCCGACGGTCCCGAAATACCCGCGTTGTTGACGGCGATGCCCAGGGGCGCCATCGCCTCGGCCAGGCGGACCGATTCGGTTCCCCAGTCGGGGCTGGTCACGTCGGCAACAAACGTGGCCGCGGCGCCTCCGCGCGCGATAATCTCCTGATACACGGCCTCGACGGCAGCCTGGTCACGATCAACCAGCAGCACCGCTGTTCCGTTTGCCGCCAGGAGCTCCGCGACGGCGCGGCCGATTCCTGCACCCGCTCCGGACACGATTGCCGAACGGTTTGCCACATCATAGGTAGCCATGATTTCCTTCCCGGACCGGCGAACGTCTCGCCTGGCCCATCCGGAACCATACGCCTCGGTATGTACTCGTCAATGGGTGGCGCCGATTTCGCACGCTTCGCTGTCGCATTGCCGTCAGGGGAACTAAACATCCGCCAGATTCCGGGGTTTTCCCGCGTTCGCACCGAGCGAACGAGAAACGGAATGGGCGCGTTTTCGACTCCTCGCGCTACCGGAACGAGCGCTCAGGTTCCGGCGCACGCTCGATTGCCACGTTTTCGGTGCGGGCCAGCACCCGTGCCGCATACTCGCGGTGTGCGTGCTCAGGGGTGCAGTGGTCGGGCAGGCAGCGTCCCGAATCCAACAGCTCCAGCAACAGGTTGGCCGGGACCGCGCGGGGATCGGCCGCGGCGGTCGCGGTGATGGCCGAGACGGTCCAGTCGGCGGTGGCAGCCCCGGGCAGGTCCCGGACGATCAGGTCGCGTGCCTCGGGCTTGCCGATCACATGCTCGGGAACGATCGCGATCCCCATCCCCCGACCCACAAGCTCCAGCAGCGCGTGGACGTCATTCACGGTGCAGCGCACGCGCCGGTTGACGCCGTGCGCCGCCAGCACCTCATCATTCAGGGTGCGCACGCCCCAGGAGGGTGCAAAGTCGACAAAGTCCATGCCTGCAAGGTCTTCCCACCCCGGGGTCAGGATCGCCGAAAGCGGGTGGTTGGCGGCGTGCAGAATGACCAGGGTTTCCTGCCCCAGGACAACGCGCGGCAAGGCGCCCAGATGCTTGGTCGCTGCGACGAAGGCCACATCCACCGCCCCGCTGCGGACCTTGCCCACCAGGTCGTGGGAACCGGCCTGAACAAACTCGGTTTCCACCAGCGGATAGCGTCGGTGGAAGCGATCAAGCACCGCGGCAATGTCCACAAATCCGAGACACTGTTCGGCACCGATCCGCAGCGAACCCGACACCTGGTGCGAGGTCTGGATGACCGCATCTCGTGCACGGGCGGCCTGCTCAAGCATCAGCCGCGCGTGCGGGATGAGCGCGAGGCCCGCCTCGGTGGGTTCAACACGCCGAGACGTTCGATCAAAAAGCGGCGTCCCGAGCTCCTGTTCAAGGTTCCGAATCGAGGAGGACAGACCCGACTGGGAGATGCCGGATGCCTCGGCTGCCCGCGTAAAATGGCGTTCGTCGGCGAGGGCGACGAGGTGTTCCAGCTGCCGTAAATCCATGTATTAGTTCCACTTCTCAAAACCATCAGTATCAACTGTTGGACTTCTAGATTACCGCTCCCTAGGCTGGGGTCATGAGCATTCCTACCATTTCCCTGAATTCCGGACATTCGATTCCCCAGCTCGGCTTTGGTGTCTTCCTGGTACCGGCCGATGAGGCCGAGCAGGCCGTCACCGACGCGCTTGAGGTGGGCTACCGCCACATTGACACCGCCGCGATCTACCAGAACGAGGAGGGCGTGGGCGCCGCGATCGCCAAGAGCGGGATCCCCCGCGAAGAGCTCTTCATCACCACCAAGCTGTGGATCGACCACCAGGCCGGCGAGCTGCCTCACGAGGCGATCCGCACCAGCCTGGACAAGCTCGGCCTCGACTACGTCGACCTGTACCTGAGCCACTGGCCGGCCCCGAAGAACGACTCGTTTGTCAACGCCTGGTCCAAGATGATCGAGATCCGCGACGCCGGGCTCGCCCGTTCGATCGGTGTCTCCAACCACCTGCCCGAGCACCTGGACGCCCTGGTTGCCGCCACCGGCGAGGTGCCCGCGATCAACCAGATCGAGCTGCACCCGGCGTTCCAGCAGCGCGACGTGCTCGAGTGGGCCGCCGCCAACGGCACCCACATCGAGTCCTGGGGTCCCCTGGGTCAGGGCAAGTACCCGCTGTTCGAGATCCCCGCGGTCGCCCAGGCCGCCGAGGCTCACGGCGTCACCCCGGCACAGGCGGTCATCCGCTGGCACCTGCAGAAGGGCTTCATCGTCTTCCCGAAGTCCAGCCGCAAGGAGCGTATGGCCGAGAACTTCGACGTCTTCGGCTTCGAGCTGACCGACGCCGAGGTTGCCGCCATCGACGCCCTGGACCCGCTGGACCTCTCCGGCCGCGTGGGCCCGAGCCCGCTGGACGTCAACTAGGCACCCAGCACCTCGCTCAGAACCGTCGCCTCCCACGCGGGAGGCGACGGTTCTGTCTGGTGTGCGGCATGCAGGCCGCGGGCTTACTCAGCAGCGAGACGCCAGGCCGGCATCGGGGCTGGCCGTCTCGCGGAGGGCACGCGTGTACTCTCCCCCGAAGTCGACCCGAGTGCGGTTTTTGTATCGGCTGGCGATAGCGCTGGCGGACCCCGCCGCTCGCCCCGCGAGGCCCTATGAATTGCGTGAGCGCTGTGCGCGTCGATGCCCTCCCAGCAGGCCAGCTCCGAGCAGCAACGCGACTGCTCCAAGTGCCACTCCGAGAGGCACACCGGTCGCGCCAGTCTCGGGGAGGCCATTGCCCGGTTCGGCTCCGGGGTTGGTTCCGGGGTCAGCTCCGGGGTCGGTCCCAGGGTGGGTCCCGGGGTCGGCCCCGGGCTTAGGAACCAGGATCTCGGTTGAGCTCGTGCGATTCGAGGAAGCACCCACAGCAACAATGGTGTGCTTTCCGGCCGCCACCTCCGGAAGCGCGAACGTGAACACAGCAGAACCCGCCTCGTCGGCAACGACGCTCCCCAGCTCTATCGGATCAGAGTGCAGGGTGAGGTTAATGGTCTCATGAGGGACAAAACCCGTCAGATTGATCGTGAGCTTATCGCCGACCCCTGCGGTGGGCTTGCTAACAACAGCAGCGGCGGTTCGTGCCTTCACCGACAGAGTGACACCGTCAGACTCCGAAGCATCATGATTCTCGTCTCCCGAGTAGGTGGCGACGAGCTGGCTGGTGCCCGCGGTAAGGTTACTCAGCGGTAACGTCGCACGTCCATCGACCAGGGGTGCCGAGCCGACGGCCGTCGCACCGTTCCTGAGCGTCACGGTACCTCCGGGTACCGTTCCGTGGCTCGCGGTAACGGACACGGTCACCGATGCGCTGCCACCCTCAACGAGTGCAGCGGAGGCAACGGCGAGCGACGTGCCAGACGATGCCTTTCTTGTGGTGGCGGATGCTGTGGCGCTCAGCGCGACGGATACCGGGGACTGTACCGTCGCGGTGAACGGGAAGCTTCCCGCAGGCTGCACACCCAGGTTCAATGTTGCCGTTCCGGATGCGTCAACGGTCGCGGTGCCCAGTGAATCATGTGCGGAGTCGGCGAAGGCGATCGAACCGGTGATCGGGTATCCGTCGGCTCTCGTGAGTGTGGCCTTGGCCTCGGCCTGCTGCCCGTAGGAGACGGGTGAGGCGGTGGCGCTCAGGGTGACATTGGCGAGGACGGAGACGTTTCCGTTACCCGCGTTCGGAACGTAGAACGAACCACCCTGCTGCGGATCCAGCACGCCCCAGAAAGCGAGGTTTCCCACGGGGATTGTCCGGGCAACACCCGCATCGGCGGGCACCACAGAGACAAAGGACTTCGTCTCCGACGGGAAAACCTGTGTGACCACCAGAGCCGTACCATCCTTGAGCACGTCAACCGAGAGCGGGAGGAGTGTGTCAGCGTTCACGGTTCCGAGGGCTTCGCTGCGAATGATCGCGGCCGTCGCCCATCCGTTGTTGGAGGAGAACCACGACACGGCGTTGGTATCAGAGCTGGCGATAACGACCGCTCCGGTTCGCGGGTCCACGCCGATTCCCGTGGGGGTGTCGGTCACCGGGAAGGTGCCGATGACGGCCGCGGGGGTAGTCGCGGTATCGATCACGGTGACGAGCTTCGCATATTCGCTCGCGATGAAGAGGAGGTTGCGGTCGTTGTCGATCGCGCTCGTTGCCCCGGCCGTGGCGACAGACGACAGCGTCTGAACGACCTTGAGCTTATCGGCGCCGTCCGCGCGTCCAAGGATCGACACCGTGTCGCCGCTCACGTTGACGACGTAGGCGCGTCCATCCGCTCCCACCTCAACCTTTTGGGGGTTCCCCCCGACCTCGACGGTGGGAGGCAGCGAGGTCGCGGTGTAGGTGGCACCGGGATCAACCACGGAGACAAACCCATCCGTCGTGTTGTGGACGACGTACACGGTCCCTCCGACGGGCGAGACGGCCGCATCGAGCGCGTAGGTTTCACCATCCAGCGGAATGGTTGACGCCGTTCCATTCCTCAGGTTGAGAACGGAGAGGCTCGGGGTGTCATCCTTCTGGTCATCGGCCAGGTACAGTCGGTCACGGCTGGGATCCACCGCTCCGCCCTGCAGCCACGTTCCCGCGGTCGTCTGGGAATAGATGCTCGGCCGAGCAACTTCGGCGAGCGTGGATACGGTCGACGACGGCGTGGGTACCGCCGCCGCCCCGTCGGAGCTCAGGACGGTGCTGGCAACGGGAATCGTGATGAGCGCCACGGTGGCGACCGCCGCGAGTTGGAAGTTTGCACGGAAGTATGGCCGTGTCAGGGCAGGGGGCATGTGGGGGAATCTCATTCTGGTTAGTGCAGCGGGTATCCACAGCTATTCGTCGTCACAATACATTTCACAACAAAGTAGTGTGATTTTCGCGATCGTGCGGCTGGCCAAACACTAGCGGAACGCGGGCGTCAGCGCCACAGTTTCTTTATGCACCTCGGACCAACATCCATTGTGGGAACTTTTCGCCACCGAACGCGGCGGGGAAGCCCTCGCGACTAGGCCTGCAGAGGCCTCACCGCGGATACAACCGCCGTCACCCAATTCGGGTGGCGGCGGTTCGTGTATTCGCGCGCATCTAACCGTTCCGCCGAAACCAACGTCGGCGTCTGCTCGACCTACTCAGCCCCATCTGCCGGTTAAAGTCCGCCTGGGAGGCCTCAAATTTGCGCAGGTATTCCGTCCACTCGGCCTCGATCTGTTCTTGTCTATCATCAGGCTCCCACCTGCCGGTCTCTATCGTCCAAACCCACATATCTCGCATCGTTCACCTCCTTTCGATCAGGCTAGATCCGAATCCACCCAAATGACACACCGGTGCCACCTTACTCACCGGGGGTGCACGGGCGAACCGCGTGATCCCGCGAGGCTTTCCACAATTCCCAGCGCTTCGCCAAAGCACTGGAGGACAACCAGGTCACCGCCCGCGAAACAATTAGGAACCTCGCTCAGGACGGCGAGCACACCGACGGTCACACCTGAGACACGCACGGGTAGCGCAATAAGTGCCCCGCTCAGCAGTCCGAGCGGGACATGTCGTCCCCTTCGACGCTGCTCGTTCACATCCGATATCAGGAGCTGGTCGATTTCCGAGTCAACTAGCTGCCGCGAGGCCTGGGTCACGATGCTTCGGATAACAGCGCCGAGTTCAGTCGCACGCCGACGTCTGGACGCCGTCACTAAGACGGAAATCGCGCGCAGAATCTGTGTAACGGTAAATCCCAGCGATGCGGTGCCTCGCTCGCCGCTCGCGCGTCGATTCTCGAAGATCTTGTCTTCTCGTTGCGCGGACCAATGAGCGCGATAGTGGGCCATCGCACGCAGCGGAGAGGTTGAGGTTTCGTCATCCACTAACGCTAAGAAACCCGGTCCCGCGGGTGCCACGAAGCACAGGATCTGGGGAGAGATCCGCGAAGTCGCGGCATTGTGGACAACGCCCCAACCCCGATACCTCAACGATCATTGGTTGAGGTGATGGGTGAGCTTCCACCCCCGCACGCGCACCCGAAGCGGCCGAACCTTAGACCCGGTGGGGAGACACGGGGGTGTTCGTCAGGTTGCGGGTGAAGGACTGCCGGTTTGGTTCGGTGTCGTCCGCCGCAAGGCCGGCATCCGCGAGCATCCTGGCGGCCTCGGCGGGTATCTGCGTCAGCGTGCCGGAGCCATCGCGAGCGGAACGAGCCAGGCCCGTGAGCAGGGTGATCGCATCCCCGTTCGCGGTATGCACCTCGATGCGTGCACCGCGACCCAAGGCCACCAGGTACACGCGGGTCAGCTCCTTCAGGGCGTACACGCGCCGGGAGCCGCGGCGGCGCAGCACAATCTCCGCGGGGTGGATTTCGAGCGTGACGGTTTCCGTACCACGACCCACCCGGGCAAGCAGAACCAACCCAACAATGATCGGGGCCACCACGGCCAGGGCCACCGTAATCGGAACCATGATCGCTGCGGACAGGCCGAGTTCGAGTCGCAGATTCAGCGAGATCGGCACCAGCACGGCCGCTCCCGCCGTCAACACGACACCCAGCACCGTACGAGAGACCACTGTGGCCAGGGGCATCGGTACCACGTTGATCTCGCTCTGATATCCGCCGGCGGGGGCGGTGGTCTGTTCCCACATGGGGTCAATGTAGCAGGAGCGAGTCTCCCCGTGTCAGATTTCACCCCCGGCATCGCCCAAATCCCTACGAATACAGCCTTGCTGTACTATTTCACCATGACCGAATCTTCAGAGTGGGCCGAACGGCTTCGTCGATCGGTGGGCGATTTTGTCCGCGCAACCCGAGCATCCGCCGACACGCTGCCCGATGCCCAGGCCGCGACGCTGGGATATCTGGACCGCGAGGGTCCCGCGACGATCGCCGAGCTCGCCCGGAAACGCAACGTCCGCCACCAGAGCATGCGAGTGACGGTCGACGATCTAGAACGCGCCGAACTGGTGAACCGAACCCCGAACCCCGACGACAAACGCAGCCTGCTCATCACCATCACCGCCCCGGGCCGCACGGCCCTTGCCCAGGCGCGTGCGGGCCGAGCGTCCACGATCGATGCGGCGATCGCCGAAGAACTAACGGACGAGGAACGGCGCGACCTGCAGCGCCTCTCAAGCATCCTCAATCGACTTACCGCGGCGATCACCAGATAGCATCCACAGCCACTACGCGCCGACCGACGACACCGGACCCACGTCGAGACCCTCCCCCGGCGGCAGCATCAGGAACGGCACATCGGTCAGCCCCTCGGCTCCGATAAAGTTGGCGGTGGATCGCTGACCCAGCTCGCTCAACATCAGCTCATGGATCTGCACAACCCGGGTGGGGGCGACCGCCCGCACATATCCCACCGCGTCTCCGAGCTTGGTCCAGGGCCCGCTCGTGGGCAGTAGCAGCACCTCGACCGGAACCTCGGGCACAAGATAGGCATCGCCGGGATGGAAAACCGTGCCACCCACGAGGTATCCCACATTGTCGATCTGCGGGATATCGGGGTGAATCACCGCATGCCGGCCGGCAAAGACGCGCACATCGATGCCTCCCACGGCAAAGCTCTCCCCGTCGGAGACGGCGTGGACGGAACCGCCGGAGAGTCGCTCGGCGAGCGTCTGAGGCGCAAACACCCGCAGCTCGGGACGGGCGGTGAGCGCCGCTTTCAGCGTCTCCTCGTCCACATGGTCAAAATGGTCGTGGGTGATGAGGACCGCATCCACCGACTCCAGGAGGGCGGCAGCCTCGGGGGTGAAGGTCCCCGGATCAATCACCAGCGAGGCGGTATCGGTAGCCAGCACAACGCAGGCGTGGGCAAACTTCGTGAGAATCATGAGGAACTCCATTCGTACAGGTTAACTGTATAACATACCTGTAGAAATTCCCAGGGTGGCTCTGCCCGGCTTCTCGCTCCCGGAGCCGTCCCCGAATTTGCTAGCGCGCGGCACCCGTCGGACGGGGCACCATGACCGAGTCCTCGGGCGGCGAGCCCGCGCTCTTCTGGAGGACCGAGAGGTAGTCGGTGAGGAAATCGACGCGGGAAACCTCGTCGATTCGTGCCCGCTCATCCCCCTCATCCCAGGTTCCCTCCGGCGAGATCGTCAGGTACCACCAGTGCGGTTCGACGACGGCAATCCCGTGCGCAATCCAGAAACCCCCGGAAGGTGCGGTGCTCCGGTAAAACCCGAGGACGGGCGCGTTGTCGAGTGCACCCCGAACCACGCCCTGCGCGCTCCCCAGATCGATCGGGTGGGTCGGCCGCGCGGGCGGCCAGTTCCGCTGGGCTTTCAGGAACGGCAGGAAGCGGTCGTCCGGACGAACCGCCGAAATATCCGCGGTCCGGATCGCCGAGTAACCGTCGAGATAGGCTCCATCACGCAGCCGGGCGAGCAGGGTCCATTCCGCCGAGACGTCCAGCACGATACCGTCGAGGGGTTCTCCGGGTGTCCCCTCGTGCTGGATTCGCACGGGCACAGCCTCACGCCAACTTTGCTCGAGTCTCCGGGAAATCTTCGATGGTTTCTGCTGCGTGTTTTTCACACCCCATAGTGGCACGTGGCAGGCGGCAATTGCCACCTTGCACACGGCTCGCTAAACCGAGGCTGGATCCTCCGAGGGTTCGGATCCCCAGGCAGGCATGGGCCCGGCGACCGCGTGGACGGCGCGGCTGTAGTCATCGTCGAACTCCACCCGGGTGAGGTTTGTGAACAGGGCCTCTCGGGCACCGTCTTCCCAGGTGCAGTCCGGGTTGATCATCACGATCCACATTGCCCGAGCATCCCACTCCACCGGGGTCCCTAACCACACCGCACCGGGGCGACGCCACTCCTCGGCAAAAACGAAGACCGAAGCAATCCGTGCCACATCGGCGAGGATGGTCGCCGCGGAAGCCAGGTTGATCTCCCCGGCGGGAAGCGGTGGCGGCCACTCGCGGTGCTCACGCAAATAGGGAACAAAGGTGTCCCGAAGGCGGACTCGGCGAATGTCCTTTCGACGCAGAATGGCATAGCCATCGTAGAACCCCGCATCACGAATGCTCTGCAGCAGGATCCAGTCCTCCCCCAGGGCCAACACCAGACCCGTGCGAGTTTCCCCATCCGAGAAGCGGTCGACAATTTCAACCGGGATACATTCGGTCAGCGAGCGGCTCAGGCGACGCGCGATCTTTTTGCGCGAGTGGGAGGATTTAGGCACACCCCATCGTGGCATCCGCCGCAAGTCGACGCCACCCCGATCCGGGAGTGGCAAACGCCGCTCGCGGTGCAATGCAAAAACCCCGTCCGAAGACGGGGTTTTTACTGTGCTACTGCACCGGGGTGGATCTGAGGGGACTCGAACCCCTGACCCCCTGCATGCCATGCAGGTGCGCTACCAGCTGCGCCACAGACCCAGATTTCCTTGCCCGATCTCTCGCGCTTGGAACTCTTATACTCTACAACACCGCGGCACCGATCTCCCAATCGAGCACCCCTGAGACGACACCCAAACGACCCTCCGGCCCGAGATTCGGGGCGACGCGCCGCAGCCGCCGGCATCCGGGCTCGGGCGCGTCGTTTCGCGGATTCCAGCGGCAAGCGGCCGCCGCGGTTACCCCGCGCTACGCGGCGGCCCCTCCCCCACAAACACACATCGCGCGACATGCCGGTTGGGGCATATCGCGCGATGCGTGAGGTGAGAACGAGGACGTTTATCCCTCGGCAGGAACCGACGCCGCGGCGCGGGTCTCCGGCGCGGCCCACGCGGCCTTCTTCGGCTTCTGGAAGAAGAGCACAAACACGGCACCCACCAGGGCGATCGCCGCGGGCAGCAGCAGGGTCTGCGACATCGCGGTGGTGAACGGCTCGTGCAGGAACACCGGCAGCTCTCCCCCACCGATCTCGGACAGCCCCGAGGCTCCACCCGGAGCGGCGGGCATCTCTGCGGTCAGGCGGGCCTGAATCAGCGCGGCGATGCTGGCACTACCCAGCACCGCACCGATCTGACGGGTGGTGTTGAACACACCCGAACCGGCACCGGCCTTATGCGGGGGCAGGTTCCGGGTGGTCATATTGGATACCGGGCCCCACATGAAACCGTTGGCGAAACCGAGGAGCGCGCTTGGGAAGAGCATCATCCACAGCGGCTGATCCGGGGTCATCAGCAGCGAGTACCAGAGCAGCGAGACCGACAGGACGGTCAGACCAAATAGCGCAAACCACTTGGGGTTGACCCGGTCGATCATCTTGCCCACCACGGGTGCGAGACCCGCGGAGATCACGGCCATCGGCACGAGCATGAGCGCCGACTGGGTCGGGGTCAGCCCACGCACGGTCTGGTAGAAGAACACCAGCGGCAGAGACATGCAGGTGATGGTGAACCCGACGGTCGTGATGACCAGGTTACCCACCGAGAAGTTGCGGTCCTTGAACAGGTCCAGCGGCAGCAGCGGCTCGGACTTGGTGATCGCCTGCCAGCCCACAAAGGCTGCCAGCACCACGATGCCGGCGATAATCAGACCCCATACGCTGATCGGCCCCACGATGGTGCCCCAGTCATAGGTGCCACCCTCCTGGATACCAAACACCAGCAGGAACATACCCGCGGCACTCAGGAACACGCCCACCAGGTCGAAGCGGTGCGGGCTGGTGGCCAGCTGCGGCACGTTGCGCCACACCATGATGAAGCCGACGATACCCACCGGGACGTTGATGAAGAAGATCCACTCCCAGCCGACGCCGTCCACCAGGACGCCACCGAGGATCGGACCCACCAGGGTCGCCACACCGGCGGTGGCGCCCCAGAGGCCCATGGCCGCGCCGCGACGATCCGGCGGGAAGATGCGGGTGATGACGGCCATCGTCTGCGGCGTCATCAGCGCGGCACCGAGACCCTGCACGGTGCGGGCGATGATCAGGACCTCGACGCTGCCCGACAGGCCGCACCACAGCGAAGCCAGGGTGAAGATCGTCAGACCGATCAGGTAGAGGTTTTTCGGACCGAACCGGTCACCCAGGCGGCCGGTAATCAGCAGCGGAACGGCATAGGCCAGCAGGTAGGCGCTGGTCACCCAGATCACGGTGTTGATGTCGGTGTGCAGGCCGCGCATGATCGCGGGGTTTGCCACCGAAACGATGGTGGTATCAATCAGGATCATAAAGAACCCGATGACCAGCGACCACAGCGCCGGCCAGGGCCGCACGGCGGTAGCGGGAGGTGTTGACATGAGTGTCACTTTCTACTGAGGGGGATCAAAAATTTAGGGGGCCGGATAGAAGTTGCGAGTTTTGGCCGCGGTGGCGCTTGCACGCTCCTCGGGCGATCGGCAGTCTTCCCAGGGCAGTGCGCCGGAGTCGAGGCGGGCGAGCTGAGCTTCGACCCAGGAGATCTCGGCTTCGTACATGGTGAGCTGATAGGGCGCGTTGATCCAGTACATCTCGGGCACACGCAGACTTTCAACCATCGCAATATCGCCGCGGAGCTTGTCTACCCGGGCTCGCAGCTGCTCCACGCGCTCGGTCAGCAGCTCGCGCACCCGGGGTGCGGGCAGCACGTGCGCCTCGGAGAGCGCCTGCAGAACGCGAGGGCGCTCGGTCATCGGGGTGCGCAGCAGCTCGGCCACATCCACAAACAGTCGCTCGCGGCCGGGATCGGTGATCTCAAACAGGGTACGTTCGGGACGAGCACCCTCGCGTTCCACCTGTGCGGCGATCGCGTATCCCTTCTGCTCCAGCGCATAGACCGCGCGATACAGCGAGCCGGGGCTCACCTTCACCACGGTGTCTTCGCGACGCTGGGTGGCGATCTGATACATCTCGTACGGGTGCATCGGACGCTCCAGGAGCAACCCCAACGCCACGATCTCGATCGGTTTGAGTGTAACCTCGGCCACTATTTCCTCCAACAAAACTATTCCACATGGAATATACCCCGTGGAGGGGGCATTCGCAAAACGTTTGTCTGTGAACTTCCGGTAAACGCAGCGATGCCCGGGACAGGAAAATCTGTCCCGGGCATCGGGTCTGGATCGGAAGAGGGGCTAGGCGGGAGTGGCCTCCGCTGCGGCGCGGGCGGCGGCGGGCAGCGCCGCGAGGATCTGGGCGACGGCGTCCTCATCGTGCGCGGCCGAGACGAACCAGGCCTCGAAGACGCTCGGCGGCAGGTTGATGCCGGCATCCAGCATCGCGTGGAAGAACGGACCGTAGCGGTAGGCATCCTGTGCCTGAACCTCGGCGTAGTTCACCGGGGCCGCCTCGGCGAACACAAACGAGAACAGGTTGCCGGCGCGCTGTACCACGTGAGGGACCTCGGCCACCGTGAGCGCCGCGGACACCGCGGACGAGAGGGTATCGGCGACAATGTCCAGGTGGGCATATACCTCGGGGGTCGCGCGGCGCAGGGTCTCCAGGCCCGCGGCAACGGCAACCGGGTTTCCCGAGAGCGTTCCGGCCTGATACACCGGGCCGAGCGGGGCCAGGTGGTCCATAACCTCGGCGCGGCCCCCCAGAGCGGCCAGCGGCATGCCGCCGCCGATGACCTTGCCGAAGGTGAAGAGGTCCGGCACGTAGTCCTCCCCCGCCGCGGCCTGCAGACCCCAGAATCCGGCGGGTCCCACGCGGAATCCGGTGAGCACCTCATCCAGGATCACCAGGGCACCGTGGGCGTGCGCAAGCTCGGTCAGCGCGGCGTTGAAGCCCGGTGCCGGCGGGACCACACCCATGTTGGCCGAGGCTGCCTCGACGATGATCCCGGCGATGTTCTCGCCGTGTTCGGCGAAGACCGCGCGCAGCGCATCCAGGTTGTTATAGGGCACCACCAGGGTCTGCCCGGCGGTGGCCGCGGTCACCCCGGCCGAACCCGGCAGCGCCAGGGTCGCCAGGCCCGAACCCGCGGCGGCCAGCAGGCCGTCGGAGTGTCCGTGATAGTGACCGGCAAACTTCACCAGCAGCTCGCGCCCGGTGAATCCGCGCGCCAGCCGGATCGCGGTCATGGTCGCCTCGGTCCCCGTGGAGACCAGTCGAACCTTCTCGATCGGGCTCACCCCGTTCACGCTCACACGCTCGCGGATCAGCTCGGCCAGCTCGGTCTCCGCCGGAGTGGACGCCCCAAACGAGAGCCCGCGCGCGGCGGCCTCCTGCACCGCGTGCACCACGTCGGGCTGCGCGTGGCCGAGGATCGCCGGGCCCCAGGAGCACACCAGGTCCACGTACTCGGTACCCTCGGCATCGGTCACCCGGGCACCCTGGGCGGACACCAGGAAACGCGGCGTTCCCCCCACCGAACCGTAGGCGCGTACCGGGGAGTTCACCCCGCCGGGAATCGAGGACTTGGCGCGGGTAAAGAGGTCGGCGTTATCGGCGTGGGTCATGGGGGCTCCTAGATATCGGGAACGGGAAAGTTTAGGCGCGCAGCCAGGTGGCCAGCTCGGTGGCCCAGTAGGTGAGCACGGCGTCGGCACCGGCACGGCGGATGCCGATCACCGACTCCTCGATGGCTCGGCGACGATCGATCCAGCCGTTTGCGGCGGCGGCCTCGATCATCGCATACTCACCGGACACCTGGTACGCCCACACCGGGACGGTGGACATCGCGGCCACGTCGGCGAGCACGTCGAGGTAGGACATCGCGGGCTTGACCATCACGATGTCCGCGCCCTCGGCGAGGTCCAGCAGGGTTTCGCGCATGCCCTCGCGGCGGTTGCCGGGATCAAGCTGATAGGTGCGACGGTCGCCCTGGAGCTGCGAGTCCACGGCCTCGCGGAAGGGACCGTAGAACGCCGAGGCGTACTTGGCCGAGTAGGCCAGCAGCGCGGTGTCGATGTGACCGGCGCGGTCCAGGGCTGCGCGGATCGCGCCGACCTGACCGTCCATCATGCCGCTGAGGCCCAGCAACATCGAGCCGGCCTCGGCCTGAGCCAGCGCCATCGAGACGTAGCGCTCGAGGGTGGCATCGTTGTCCACGGCACCGTCCTCGGTGAGCACACCGCAGTGGCCGTGGTCGGTGAACTCGTCCAGGCACAGGTCGGTCTGCACCACAAGCGCGTCGCCCACCTCGGCCTGTAGGGCGCGCGTCGCGCGCTGCAGGATGCCCTCGGGCGCATCGGCCTGGCTGCCCACGGCGTCGCGCACAGTCGGGATCCCGAACAGCATCACGCCGCCCACGCCCGCCTCGGCTGCCTCGGTCGCGGCGGCCCGCAGGCTGTCCAGGGTGTGCTGGAACACGCCGGGCATCGAGCCGATCGCGCGCTTTTCGGTGAGGTCCTCATTCACAAACAGCGGCAGGACCAGCTGTGCGGGATCCACCCGGGTTTCGGAAACCAGGCGACGCATCGCCGGGGACTGGCGCAGGCGGCGGGGCCGCTCGGGCAGGGAATTCATGGGGTGTCCTCTCCGCCGCGATCGGGCACGGCGAGTCCGGGGGTGGGGGAAGAATAGTGGATTTCCAGGGCCTCGATCATGCTTTCGGCATGTCGGATCGGTGCCTCGATGGTGATTGCCAGCCCGGCAGCCTCGGCCGCCTCGGTGGTGCGATCCCCGATGCTGACCCTGACCACGTCGGCGGACAGGTCGGGCACCTGGGTGATGATCTGGACGGCCACGCTCCCCGAGGTCACCAGGATCGCGTCGATGTCGCCGAGAGCCAGCGCGGTGCGCACCTCGGGGGTGAGTTCCACCGGGATCGTGCAGTAGGCGTGCACCCGGATCACGTCGGCACCGAGAGCGGCAAGCCCGTCCACCAGGGTGGGGCCCGCGAGGGCCGAGTCCAGCACCAGCACCCGGCCGAGACCGGGGTGTGCGTGCAGCGCACCGAAGCTCGCGACCATACCGCGGGCGGTGTGATCCTCGGGCGGCATCAAATCCACCCGGTAACGGGCCTCGGCCAGGGCGGCGGCGGTTGCGGTGCCTACCGCGGCGATCCGGGTGGTCTCCGGAATTTTTGCGGCATGGGCACGCAGCACCCGGACCGTGGTCGCGCTGGTCACGGTCACCCAGTCGAATGCCCCCGCGGCCAGCTGCTCAAGCGCCTGTTCGAGCGCCGCCGCATCGGGAGCCGGTTCGAAATCGATCACCGGAGCGATCACCGGAGTCGCGCCGTGCGCGGCCAGGTTCTCGGCAACCTGAACACCCCAGCGTCCATCGCGAGGCACCAGGACGCGGCGGCCCGCGAGGGCCGAACAGGTGCCGTGAATGGCGGGTTCTGCGTGTGTATTCATCGGTCTAGGTCAGCGGCGCAATCTCGGCGGCACCGTCGGCGAGCAGCGCATCGGCCAGGTCGGATCCCAGCTCGGCGGCGGCAGTCAGCAGCGTGTCTGCCAAGACCTCGACACCCTCGGTGCGTTCGCGCAGGTCGGTCCCGGTGGGAGCGTAGACGGCCGCGTGCAGCGCCAGCGTACCGTCGGAAAGGACCGCGTGGGCCCCAATCGGTGCCGCGCATCCGGCTTCCAGGCGGGCAAGCACCGCGCGCTCGGCGGCGGCCTCCGCACGGGTTTCCGGGTGCTCGATGGCGTTCAGGGCCGCGCGGATCGGATCGGTCACCGGTGCGGCCACGGACTCCGCCCGAACCTCGATCGCCAGCGCACCCTGGGCGGGGGCCGGCGGCCACTCGGACAGTTCGAAGCGCTCGGTGATCGCACCGTCTCGGCCCAGGCGTTCCAGGCCGGCCACCGCGAGCACCACCGCATCCAGCTCACCCGAGCTCACAAAGCCCAGGCGGGTGTCGATGTTGCCACGGATATCGACGATCTCCAGGTCGGGACGGCGACGACGCAGCTGCGCGATCCGCCGCGGGGATCCGGTCCCCACCCGGGCGCCCTCGGGCAGCTCGGCGAGGGTCAGCCCGTCGCGCGCGCACAGCGCGTCTCGTGCATCCGCCCGCACGGGAACCGCACCGATCGCCAGGCCCGGGGCCGCGGCGGTGGGCAGGTCCTTCATGGAATGGACCACCAGGTCGCACTCCCCCGCGAGCAGGAAGTCGCGCAGGGCCGAGGCGAACACGCCGGTGCCGCCGAGGCTCGCGAGCGAGGCCCGGGTCACGTCACCGTGGGTGGTCACCGGGATCAGGACGGTCTCGATGCCGGTGGCCGCGGTGATCGCGCGGGCGATATCGCCGGTCTGCGCCAGCGCCAGGGCGCTGCCCCGGGTACCGATCCGCAGAACGGTACCCGGGGCAGCGGGAGAAGACTGCTCGGTCACGGGGCGATTCCCGCCAGGGCCGGCTTGAAGCCCGCCCGCACGTTCTCGCAGCAACCCGGACGGCACACGTCATACCAGGGACCGAGGTCGGTCATCGCCGGACGCTCGGACACCGGGGTGCCGTCGCGACGCTCCAGAACCAGGTCCACCAGACCCTTCACAAACTCGTGGTGGGTACCCGGGGTGGGCACCCGCAGCGAGTACAGTCCGGCGTTCTCGGCCGACTCGGTGGCCTCGTTGTCCAGGTCCCAGAGGACCTCCATGTGGTCGCTCATGAAGCCCAGCGGCACGATCACGACGGCGCGGGTACCGGCGGCCGGCAGCTCCTCGATCACGTCGTTGATGTCGGGCTCAAGCCAGGGCATGCTCGGCGGGCCCGAACGGGACTGGTAGACCAGCTCCCAGGGCACATCCTGGTCCAGGGCCAGCTCCTGCTGAACCGCGGCCATCACCACCTCGGCGACGGCGAGGTGCTGGGCGGCATACGCGCCACCCTCGCCGAAGCCGCGCTCGGACGGACCCGAGCGCACGGCGTCGGTGGACGGAATCGAGTGGGTCGCAAACAGGACCTTGACCTCGCGGGCCAGGTCGATATCGCGCACATCCTGGACGATCTTCGCCAGCGCATCGCCGACACCCTCGATGAACGGGGTCACAAAGCCGGGGTGGTCGAAGAACTGACGCACCTTGTCGATTTCGATCTGGCCCTCCAGGCCGGTCTCATCCAGCGCGATCGCGAAGTCCTCGCGGTACTGACGGCAGGAGGAGAAGGAGGAGTAGGCGCTGGTCGCGATCGCGATGAGCTTCCGGTAGCCGCGATCGTGGGCCTCCTGCACGGCGTCGCGCAGGTAGGGGTTCCAGTTGCGGTTTCCCCAGATCACCGGCAGGTCGATGCCGCGGCTGGCCAGCTCGGCCTCCAGGGCCGCCTTGAGCTCACGGTTCTGGTCGTTGATCGGGCTCACGCCGCCGTGGTGGCGGTAGTGCACGGCCACCTCTTCGAGGCGCTCCTCGGGGATGCCGCGGCCGCGGGTCACGTTGCGCAGGAACGGAATCACATCGTCCTGACCCTCGGGCCCGCCGAAGCCGGCGAGCAGGATCGCGTCATAGTCCACCGGAGTCTCGACCCAGGGAGCACCGGAACGGGCGGCCTCGGTCGCACCGGGCACGAGAGCGACGGGCGCAGCAGTCTGGGACGCGGCGGCCTCGGTCGCACCGGGCACGATGTCCGCGGGAGCAGCAGCCCGGGGCGCGGCGGCCTCGGTTGCCAAAGTATCGGTCGCGGCCGGCGCGGTTTCGATGGTCACGGCCTCGGCCGAGCCCTCACGCGAGCAGGCACAGTTGCCGCCGCAGCCGCCGGTCTGGGCGGGGGTTTGCAGGTCACTCATCGGATCACCTCAACAATCTCGGCGGCCGGAATCCGCCGGCCGGTATAGAACGGTACCTCTTCGCGTACGTGACGGCGGGCGTCGGTCGCGCGCAGTTCACGCATCATGTCCACCAGTTCGGTCAGCTCATCCGACTCGATCGGCAGAATCCACTCGTAGTCCCCCAGGGCAAAGGAGGACACGGTGTTGGCGATGGCCCCACGGAAGGTGCCACCCATCCGGCCGTGCTCGGCGAGCATGCGCGCACGCTCGTCCTCGGGCAGCAGGTACCACTCGTAGCTGCGCACAAACGGGTAGACGGTGATCCACTGCTTGGGATCCTTGCCGGTCAGGAAGCCGGGCACGTGACGCTTATTGAACTCGGCCTCGCGGTGCACACCCAGCGCGTTCCAGGTGGGCAGCAGCTCGCGCAGCAGCTCGGTGCGGCGCAGCACACGGGCGGCCGACTGCAGGTCCTCGGCACGGTCGCCGTGGATCCAGATCATCAGGTCGGCGTCGGCGCGCAGGCCCGAGACGTCGTAGAAGCCACGGGTGACCACGCCGTTTTCGGCGAGGGTGTCCACGGCGGCGTTCAGCTCGGCCACGGCGGCGTCGGAGTACTCGCCACGGAACGCGGGGTTACGACGCAGGACAAGCCAGAGGGTGTAACCGAAGGGAGAGTCCGGGGTGTTTACCGGGCTGGTGTCGATGGACAAAGCTACTCCTTTGAATTCGGACTGTTATCGGATGTGGGGGTCTGGGTGGGAGCGGCCAGTTCGCCGTTCTCCAGGTATTCGGCGGCGATCAGGTGGCGCACGCGCTTCGCCGTCTCATGGGCGTCGGGGACCACCGAGGCGAGCCCGGTTCCCGACAGCCAGGCACCGGTGACATCGAGTCCCGGAACCGCGGCCACGGCCAAACGGATCCGCTCGGCACGCTCCCGCGCGCCCTGAGCGGAACCCGGCGGGGTGCTGCGCCAGCGGGTACGGGCGAACCCGGCCACGCTCTCGGCGGGCAGGTCCACGCCGAGGATCGCGGCGGCATCGGTGCGGGCGATCTCGGCCAGCTCGGAGTCGTCCCGCTCCCCCAGGGCCACCGGGTCGTAGGACAGCCGGACCGCATGACGTCCGGGATGCTCGGCCAGCGCCTCGGCGAGCCAGGCCCACTTCGCACTCGAGTGGGTCAGAGCCTTGGCCTGGACGCCGCTCTGTCCGGCATGGCCGGCGATCAGCACGCCGCTGCCGCGCGGGTGCCCGTCGAGGTTCGGGGCGTCCAGCAGCAGCGAGGCGAGGACCACCTCGGGGGAAATCTGGGCGGTCTCCTCGGCCAGGGCCGCAACAACCGGGCCCAGCAGGTCAAACGCGGGCAGCTCGGCCGTGGCCACAATCACCCGGTCGGCGTAGAGCACCGAGTGGTTTTCCAGGCGCAGGGTCCAGAGCGTATGCTCCCCCGGGGCCTCGGGAATCGAGTAGCCCTCGGTGGCCACAAAATCTTCGGAGTCGATGATCGGCAGGTCCTCGGCGGACACCGCACCGGCGTGCAGCCCGGCCACCGGCGTCCCGGTCTGGATCACGCCACCGCGGCGGATGATCTCCGCCGCCAATACCGAAACCAGCGTATGCATGCCGCCGATGATCCCCTCGACCTTGGCACCCGCGCGGGCGGGGCCGGAGGCATCGGTCAGCTCGGCCACGGCCGCCCCCAGGGAACCGGTCCGGGTCAGCGCCTGGTTGAGGCCCGGGGCGACGCGATCCACGTCGATCTCCTCGGGACCCACCGAATACACCCCGCGCACCACCGGGGTCACCAGCTCGGTGAGCACCGCATCGCCCATGCGCTTGCGCACGAGCTCGGCGAGGTTCTTTTCGCGGCCGATGGTCAGCACCGGACGCACGCGGTCCAGGTAGGCGCGCATGACGCCCTTGGACCCGATCACTCGGCGCACATCCTCGGCCAGCGGGTTGGCCGGAATTCCCAGCAGCGCGGTCTTGGGCAGCGGCACCGAGGCACCGTCGGTGCGGCGCAGCCAGGCACCGGCCGGGTTCGGGGCCACGATCTGATCCTCAAGGCCCAGCTCCACCAGCAGCTCACGCACGTGGCCGCCGCGGGTCGCATAGCTCTCGGCACCGCCATCGAGGACGGTATCGCCCACGGTGACCGGGGAGACCGATCCGCCCAGCAGCTCGGCGGCCTCGATCACCGTGACGCGGATACCCACGCGCAGGCAGTCGAGTGCGGCCACCAGGCCGGCGACCCCGCCGCCGACGATCACAACATGACGCGGTTCGATCACAGCGAGTGCACCAGCTCTACCACGCGGGTCAGCACGGTCGGGTCGGTCTCCGGCGGGACGCCGTGGCCGAGGTTCATCACGTGAGCGGGGGCATCGAGCCCGCGGCGGTGCACGTCGCGCACGTGCGCCTCCAGAATGTTCCAGGGGGCGGCGAGCATCGCCGGGTCCACGTTGCCCTGGACCGGGACGGAGGCGCCCAGGCGGCGGATCCCCTCATCCAGCGGCGTGCGGTAGTCGATCCCCACCACATCGGCCCCCACATCGCGCATCTGCGGCAGGATCTCGCCGGTACCCACACCGAAGTGGACGATCGGCACGCGGGTTTCGGTGCCGGAGACCTCGAAGGTCAGATCACGCACGAAGTCGAGCACGCGGGCGCTGGCCGGGGCCACGTGGCGCACGTAGTCCTCGGGCGAGAGCGATCCGGCCCAGGAGTCGAACAGCTGCGCGGCCGATGCGCCGGCGAGGACCTGGGCACGCAAGAAGCGGCCGGTGATCTCGGCGGTCCAGGTCATCAGCGCGGCCCAGGACTCGGGGTCGGCGTGCATCATGGTGCGGGCGCGGATGTGATCCTTGCTCGGGCCCCCCTCCACCAGGTAGGCGGCGAGGGTGAACGGCGCGCCGGCGAACCCGATCAGCGGCGTGGTGCCGAGCTCGGCCACGGTGCGGGCGACGGCGTCAATGATCGGGCCCAGGGCACTATCCAGCTGGGCGGGATCGTTCTGCACCAGCTCGGCTACGTCGGCGGCGGTGCGCACGGCCTTACCCATGACCGGTCCGCGACCGGGCACGATCGACACATCCACGCCAACCAGCTTGAGCGGAACCACGATGTCGCTAAAGAAGATGCCCGCGTCCACCGCGTGGCGACGCACCGGCTGCAGCGTGATCTCGCTGGCCAGCTCCGGGGTGAGGCACGCCTGGAGCATTTCGGTGCCGACACGCAGTTCGCGATACTCGGGCAGCGAACGCCCGGCCTGACGCATGAACCAGACGGGGGTCGTGGCGGGACGGATGCCGCGATACGCCGAAATTAGGGGGGATTCGGCGGTGAGGCCCGCCTGAAGCGGGTGTGTGGTGGGGACAAGCATGACCCCATCATCTCAAACCTCACGGCAAAAGTTGCCGACACCCGGTCGAGTCGCCACCGACAGAGTGTCGGGAAGTATGTCCCGGTCAGACGCGAAAAATCTGGGGTTAGTATGGATGGGTGCTGATCTGTTTGACCGCGAGCCACAAGAACTCCTCCTTCGACCTTCTCGAACGTCTCTCCGCCGCCGAGGGACGCCTTGAGCGCGCCCTGCTGGACGCCGACCCGACCATCGCCGGGGCCGTCATCATCAATACCTGCAACCGCTTCGAGGCGTACGTGGAACTCGACAGCGCGGGCACCCCGCCCCAGGCACGCGCGGCGCTGACCGCGGCCGCCGCGTCCTCGGCAAATCTCGACTCCGCCGAGCTCGTGGACACCTGGGATCTGCACGTGGGCGAGGAGGCCGCGCGCCACCTGTTCGCCGTGTCCTCGGGTCTGGAATCCGTGGTCGTGGGCGAGGGGGAAATCGCCGGTCAGGTGCGCCGGGCCCTGGAATTTGCCCGCGCCGAGGACACCACCACGAGCGACCTCGAACGTCTGTTTCAGCGCGCCTCCCAGACCTCTCGCGCGGTCAAAAATAAGACCCCGCTGGGACGCGCCGGACGCTCCCTGGTGCGCCTGGCCCTCGACCTCAGTGACAGCCGCGTGCCCGACTGGTCGGCCCTGCAGGTGCTGCTCATCGGCACCGGTGCCTACGCCGGGGCCAGCCTGGCGGCCCTGCGCGATCGCGGCGTGACCCAGGTGGCGGTCTACTCCCCCTCGGGACGCGCGGCAAAGTTCGCCCAAAGCCACGATATTGAACCGGTGGCCGCCGCCGACTTTGAAACCGCGGTGGCCGAAGCCTCGTTGATTGTGACCTGCACCACGGCCACCGACTATGTGCTGGATGCCGACACGGTAACCACCGGAAGGCGACACGCCCCGCTCGCACCACCCCAGCTCGGACATGAGGATGCGCCCGGCTGCCCGGTGGTCGCACCCGCCCGCCAGCTGGTGATTGACCTGGGCCTGCCCCGCAACGTCAACCCCAACGTGGTGGAGGCCGGGAGCATCGAGCTACTGGATCTGGAAACCATCCGCCTGCACGCCCCGCTCGAGGAGGTCCAGGCTACCGATCACGCCCGCGTGCTGGTCAACCGGGCCGCGAAGAAGTTCATTCAGGTGACGTCCGAGCAGGGCCTGGACCCGGCCGTGGTCGCGATGCGCCGACACGCCCATGCGATCCTCGAGGAGGAGGTGGCTCGGGTGGCCCCGCGCGACCCCGACGGTGTGGCCGAACGCGCCCTGCGCCACCTCATGGGACGGATGCTGCACGTGCCCACCGTGCGTGCTCGGGAGCTGGCTCGCGCCGGTGAGCACGACCGCTATCTGGAGGCACTGGAGACCCTGCTGGGACTCGCGGTGCCCGCCGCCGCGGACCAGGTCGAGGCCGAGGTGCCGGAATCGAACCGTCGGGCGTCGTAACGTCGACACCACGTCGGCACGATTCCCGTAAATTCGCGCTAGCGTGTGGTGAGGATACCCTCACTACACCCCATCCACGTCGGGAGAAACATGACCCAGCAGGCATCGACGCTCGCCCCCTCAAGCGCGAAGCTGCGCACCGACGCAGTCTCGATCGGCTACGATCGCCGGGTCATCAGCTCCGAGCTCTCGGTCGAGATTCCCGACGGCTCGTTTACGGTGATCGTGGGTCCCAACGCGTGCGGGAAGTCGACCCTGCTGCGCTCGCTGGCCCGGCTGATCACTCCGAGTGAGGGCACCGTGCTGCTGGACGGAGGCGACATCGCCAAACTCGGCACCAAGGAACTCGCGCGTCGGCTGGGCCTGCTGCCGCAGACCTCGATTGCGCCCGATGGCATCCGGGTCGCCGATCTGGTGGCCCGCGGCCGCTACCCGCACCAGGGACTGTTCACCCGCTGGTCTGCCGCCGATGAGGCCGCCGTGTCCGCGGCGCTTGCCGCCACCAAGACCACCGAGCTCGCCGACCGCCTGGTTGAGGAGCTCTCCGGTGGACAGCGGCAGCGCGTGTGGGTCGCGATGGTCCTGGCTCAGGAAACCGGGGCCGTGCTCCTGGATGAGCCGACCACCTACCTCGACATCGCCCACCAAATCGACGTGCTCGAGCTCTTCCGCGACCTCAATCAGGGTGGACAAACCCTGGTCGCCGTGCTGCACGATCTCAACCACGCCGCACGCTACGCGACCCACGTGATCGCGATGAAGGACGGTGCCGTGCGCGCCAGTGGAACCCCCACCGAGGTCATCACCGAGGAACTGGTCGAGGATGTCTTCGCGCTCCCCTGCCGCGTCATCACCGACCCGGTCACCGGCTCACCCCTGGTGATCCCGCTCGGCCGCTCCACCACCACCGAGGCACCCGCGGCTCCGTAGCCTCAGGACCCGGACCAGCACCTGCACCGGTGTGGGCGGCGGTGGCGGTGTCGGTGTCGGTGGCGGTGTCGGCACGGTTTACTAGCCCTGGATGCCGTCTCAACACGGCCTGGCCACACTCGATCGTCGTCCCGGGGGCATACCCCCTGCGCGCGCGACCCCGTTTTGAGGCGTCAATTACGTGTCAAAACGGGGTCGCGTTTAAAAAGGCATGTGCCTCGGGGCCCCAGCGACTCAGCGACTCGGCACCCCAGCGGCTCAGCGTCTCGGCACCCCAGCCGGAGTCTCGGTGCCCCAGCGACTCGGCGACTCGGCGACTCAACACCCCAGTGCCCCAGCGACTCAGCAAGTCAGCGACTCGGCACCCCAGCGACTCGACGCCCTAGCGCAGCCGCCGGTATCGCTCGACCGCCTGCAGGTCCTGGTGCTGACCGCCGGAGTGGGTGATCGAGGTCTCGGCGAGGCTGAACTGGCTGGCGTGGGCGGCATGGGCGGCGCGCACGCGCACCGTGTGAGCGTCGCGGCGAATCTCCAGGTCGAAGTCCGTGTCCGTCGGATCCAGCACCACAAACAGTGGCACGTTCAGCGCGGTGGCGACCCGCAGCGTGGCCTCGTGGGTAGCGAGGTGATCGGGGTGTCCGTAGCCGCCGTCGGAGTCGTAGGTGACCAGAGCGCCGGGGGTAGGCGCGGCGGCCTGGATCAGTGTACGCAGGTCGGAATCCACCTCATGTGGGTCGGCGGCGGTCAGGGCCTCGGGATCCCGGTCGAGGGCGGGGGCTGCCCGACCATCGGCGCCCCAGACCATGCCCGAGTCGCGGTAGTGACGTCGCCCCTCGCCCAGGTAGTGGTGCCGGGTCACGCCGAGCGCCGCCAGGGCCGCACGCAGTTCCTCGGCGCGCACGGCGGTCAGGTCGGCCCCCTCCGGAACCGAGCCGGGCACGATCTCTCCGCGTTCGCCACGGGTCGCGGTGATCACGGTGACGGGAATCTCCGCCTCGGCGAGCGCGGCGATCAGCGCCGAGGTGGTGAGCGTCTCATCATCGGGATGCGCGTGAACAAACACCACCCCGGCGGCAAACTCGGCGGGCAGCGCGCCCGTCCCGGCCGGATTAGTCACGGGCCAGGGCCGCGATCAGTTCGGAGTACAGCTCCCGCACGCGAGCGGCGGCCACCCGGGAGTCGGTTTCGGCCGAGTACTCGCGGCCACGCTGGCCCAGCTCCCGGCGACGCTCGGGGTCGTTCATCAGCGACATGATCGCCTCGGCCCACAGCTCGGGGCTGCGCTCATCCACGAGGAGACCACTGACACCCTCGCGCACGGCGTCCTGCAGGCCGCCGGCGCGGGAGGCGATGACCGGGACACCGCTCGCGGCCCCCTCGGTGGCAACCAGGCCGAAAGTTTCCGAGTAGGAGGGGATCAGCACGATCGCGGCCGAACGCATGGCCGCGGCCAGGTGCTCGCGGTCCAGGCTGCCCAGCAGACGGATGTCGACCCCGGCAGCCGCAGCGTGATCGGTGATGCGACGTCGGTGCGCGGGCGTTCCTCCACCGGCGATCCGCAGCTCGGGTCGCTCATCCACGGGGATGCGGGCGAGCGCGTCGATGGCCAGGTCGATCCCCTTGACCGTGCGCAGGCGTGCGGCGATCAGCAGGTAGTCCCCGGCGGGCCCGCCTGGGTGGAAGAGTTCGCGGTCCACGCCCGGTGCCACCACGCGCACATTGCCCTCGGTGATCTGGGCGGCCTCGGCTCGGCTGAGCGAGATGACCAGGTCGCTCTCGCGGGCAAGCCAGGCCTCTCCGCGGAACCGCTCGGGCTCCTGCGGGCCGGCTCCCGGCGGACGCAGGGTCGCGGTGAGAGCGGCCAGGGTGTGGAAGGTCTGCACGTGCGGGACACCCCAGGCGCGGGCCACCGGCAGCGCGGCCATCCCCGAGTACCAGTAGTGGGAGTGGATCAGATCATAGCGCTCCCCGGCGGCGAGCTCGCGGGAGAACGCCTCGATCAGCGGCGGCAGCAGGTCCGGCTTGTCCAGGTAGCGGGGGTCGCCATCATCGATCAGGCGTACCCGCAGGCCCGGCTCCAGCTCCACCACGGCGGGGTCGGCGGGGTCGGTGCGTCGCGTGATCAAATCCACCCGTTCCCCGGCACGCACCAGGGCGCGAGCGAGGGTGAGCAGGTAGATGGTCATCCCACCGGCCTCACCGGATCCAACCGGTTCGAGCGGGGAAGAGTGCAGGGCGACAAGCGCAATGCGACGTGCGGTCACGGCGATATTCCTTCCGAGGGCCCGCGATTGTGAGGGCGAGCCACGGGTCAACGTTACCGGCTTCCCCGGTCCAACCTCACATTTGGTGGGCGGTGCGCGTTAGCCTGACAGAACATGCCACCCACCCCGAGGATTCCATGCCCACACCACTTCCGTTTGAAACCGCGATCGAGACGCACGGTGCCACCGTGCTGCGCGTCTGTCGCGCGGTCCTCGGCGGGCACGTCGATGCCGAGGACGCCTGGGCCGAGACCTTCGTGGCCGCGCTGGCCGACTGGGATCGGATCGCCCGAATCGAGAATGTGCGCGGCTGGCTGGTGACGGTGGCTCATCGCAAGGCGATCGATGTGCTGCGGGCGAAGGGGAAACAGGGACCCAGCCTGGATGTGGTGCCCGAAACACCCACGACGCTCGGCATCCCCGAAGCCACCCACCTGGATCTCTACCGGGCCATTGCCCTCCTCCCGCCCGGTCAACGCACGGCGATTACCCTGCACTACCTGGCGGGCCTCCCCTATGCCGAGGTGGCCGCGGAGACCGGCATCAGCCCGGCCGCCGCACGTCGCGCCGGCGCCGACGGGGTACACACCCTACGAGCCACCCTGACCCTTCCCTTCCCGATTGACACGGACGGAGAATCCGCATGACCGCCTTTGACACCGCCCCCGAAGAAGCCGCCGTGCTCGGCCGACTGCACGGTAATCTCCTCACCCACGCACGCACCACCGGCACCCGCGAGGTGGCCTACTCGATCATCGACTCACCGCTGGGCCGCCTCCTGCTGGCCGCTACCCCCGAGGGGCTCGTGCGGGTGGCCTTCGAGCGTGAGGACTTCGACACCGTCCTGGGCACCCTCGCCGAGAAGATCGGACCGCGCATCCTGCGTGATGCCGACCCGGTGGACCGCGCCGCACACGAGCTGGATGAGTACTTCGCCGGTGCACGCCGCAGTTTTGACCTCACCCTGGATCGCAGACTGACCACCCCGTTCCGCGGCGAGGTTCAGCGGTTCTTGCCGTCGATCGAGTTTGGGCACACGCTCAGCTATCGCGACGTGGCCGAGGCGCTGGGTCGCCCCCGGGCGATGCGGGCGGTGGGAACCGCCTGCGCCACCAACCCGCTGCCAATCGTGGTGCCCTGTCATCGCGTGCTGCGCACCGACGGACAGCTGGGCGGCTACATTGGTGGCCTCGACGCCAAGCGGGCGCTGCTCGAGGCCGAGCGGGGTCGGGCATGAGCGCGGATCATCAGATCAGCCCCGACCTGATTATCGGCGCAGACGGCCTCGCCCGCCCGCCCTGGGCCGCCGGAGACCCGCTGCTGCGTGAGTACTACGACACCGAGTGGGGTATGCCGGTGCGGGATGAGGCCGGGATGTTTGAACGGATCAGCCTGGAGGCGTTCCAGTCCGGTCTGTCCTGGGCCACGATCCTGCGCAAGCGTCCGGCCTTCCGGGCGGCCTTCGCGGGATTCGATCCCGAGCGTGTGGCGGCGTTCACCGAGGATGACATCGCAAGGCTCCTGCTCGATGCGGGCATCGTGCGCAACCGGCGCAAGATTGAGGCGACCATCCAGAACGCCCGGGCAACCCTGGCCCTCCGCGACGGCGGCCCCGGCCTCGCGGAGCTGGTGTGGTCCTTCCGGCCCGATCGGACGCCGCGGCCGCTGCGTTTCGCCGAGATTCCCGTGCGCTCGGCCGAGTCCGAGGCCCTGGCAAAACGCCTGCGCGCGGAGGGCTTCACGTTTGTGGGGCCCACCACGA
This sequence comes from Mycetocola sp. BIGb0189, assembly GCF_024810155.1. NCBI lineage: Bacteria > Bacillati > Actinomycetota > Actinomycetes > Micrococcales > Microbacteriaceae > Mycetocola > Mycetocola sp. BIGb0189. The sequence continues at coordinate 185,372 of NZ_JANUED010000003.1, read as the reverse complement.
TGTTTGCGCTGATGGAGGCGTGCGGGATCGTGGACACCCATCTACTGGGCAGCCACCGCCGCGCTACCTCGGGGGTCTGGACCGCGTAGTTGGTGTCGGATTCCGGCCCCCACATCCGCGGCGTGGAGAGGTGAATCCCCAGCTAAAAAACGGCATACTGAGTCCAGCGGCGGCAGCCACGGCCCTCCCCCGGCACATCCGTGCGGGGCCGGCCCCGCGGAAGGACTGCGGATGATGACGACGCCGGTACCCCCGGATACACGCACGCGTATGACGCGTCTGGGTGCCGAGCTCATGGGGTGGGGGTCGGCGCTGCTACTCACCGTGATCGCGCTGGCTCACCTGGTCAACACCGACCGCGCGTGGCTGCTGTTCCACGACGGCGACTCGGTGTTCCCCCTGCTGGTGCACGCCTCGCTGGTCTCGGGCGAGCCGCAGCACTGGGCGCTTTCCAGCGTGCTGTTCATCCCCGAGCTCGGCCTCTACTTTGTGCTGGCCACGGTGTTTGGGTCGGGACCGGCCGCCCAGCTCGCGTTTGCCGTCTGCTCGCAGCTGCTGATCTACGGGGCGCTGCGCTTCACCGCGGGTGCCGTGCGCCGCGATCCGGGTGCCCCCGCTCAGCCCAATCGAGCGATCATCGCGGCCCTGGCCGGGTTTGCCGTGCTGGTGTTCCTCACCCTGACCGAGTCGAGCATCAATCGCGGGAGTTTTGAGCTCACCACCCTGGTGATGACCACAACGTACTATGCGGCCACCACCATCGCCCTGCTGTTTGGGGTGGCGCTCTGCGCATGGATCCTCGGTGCCGCCGGGCAGGGCACCCCGCGCCGCTCGCGCCTGCGGAACGCCCTGGCGTTCACGGCACTGGGAGTGCTGGTGGCCGTGTCCACCCTGAGCAACCCCCTGATCGCCGGCTGGCTGTGCGTCCCGGCGATCCTTGCCCTCGGTTTTGGCTGGCTGCTGCGGCTCCCGCGATCCCCGCGCGTCCCGATCCTGCTCGCGCTCACCCTGACACTGGGTACGGTCATCGGGTATGCCGCCCGCGGTGCACTGGGCGATCTGATCGCCAAGTCCGCGGACACCTATATCCGCCCCGATGGTCTGTCGATCTCGCTGGCCGCCTACGGACAGGCCGCGGCCGAGTATCTCTCGACCCCGGGCGGCATCATCGGTGCCCTGATTTTGATGGTGTGCATCGGCACCGGCGTGTTTGTCATCCGACGCTCGGTACACGAACATCGCCCGGTCACCCTGTTTGTGGCCCTGGTGGCGGTCGGTTCCCCGCTCGTGGTGGTGGGCGGCGGACTGCTGCTGGGGACGGACGCCCCGCGCTATCTGACCCCGATCTTTTTTGCGCCACTGCTCGCGGTGACCGCGCTGTTTGCCGACCAGCGCGTGTGGCCGGCCTGGCTGGAACGCACGGCCGAACTCACCGTACATCGCTACTCGGTCGCGCAACGAGGTGCCTCGGTGGTGCTGATCGCCGCGGCGATGATCGTGATCACCGTGGCGGTCATGCCCGACCGCACCCGAGCGAATCAGTATGAGGCGGATATCGTCTGCACGGCGAACTGGCTTGCGAGCCATGACGAGGTAGCCGTGGGATCCTTCTGGGATGCTCGTCCGGTCAACGGCCGACTCGCCGAACCGGGCAAGCTGCTCCAGGTGGACTATGCGTTCAACCGCTACATCTGGCTGGACAACCGGGCGACCCCGACACCCGAGAAGGCCTCGGTGGTGGTTCAGGGCCCCTGGGGTGCCGTGAACCTGCCCGAGCTGCCCGCGGGCACCCGCGCACCCGAGGTGATCCGCTGTGGCCAGTACACGATCACGGACTATGGCACCCCGGTGATCCCGATCGGCCCGCCGCACGCCTAGCGTGTCGGTGCGGGGTGAGAGAATACCGGTATGCCCGATCCGTCGCCCTCGTCCTCGAACTGGCGCGACCGGCTCATCCCGATCGCGGCCACACCGCCTCGGGAGGAACCCAAGCTGGCGCTGCGAGCCGAGCTGCGGGAGACGATCCCGCGCACGGCCGCACGCTGGAACGGACCCACCTCCAAGGCGGCAACCACCGCGACCATCCTGAACCCCGCCCGACACTCGCTCCTGCGGCTGGCCGTGCGTCCGGTGCTGCGCGGGGCACGCGGCTGGGTCACCACCGGAGTCGGCTGGACCACAATCGCCCACCAGCGGCACCGACTGGGCTTGGGTGCCGAAGAGCAGCACTGGTTTGCGCAGTTCACGGCGCTGTATCGCTCGAGCGTCCCGGCCGAAACGGGCCAGGATCCCCAGTGGTACACCCTGGACAACTTCGATAATCCGCTGCTCTGGCCGCTGCTGGATCAGGCGGCAACCCTCGGCATTGCCCTGGTGGGATCACGCACCACTCCCGAGGTGCGGATGGCCGCCTCCGCCCAGGTATCACTTGACATCGCTCGGACCGATGACGACGTCGTAGTGAGCCCACGGGTGCTCGTCGATGACGCCTCCGTTTCCCCCACGCATACCCGACCGCTGGGCACCCACGGGCTCTACACGCTCTCCGAAGCAGCCCCGCACACGCTCACCCTGGCGCGGCTGGCCAGCCCGCTGCCCGCCGAATATGCCGAACTGCTCAGCGGGTCTCCGCTTCGCATTCCGCATGCCGAGCGCGCCGAATTTGAGCGCGACTTCCTGCCGGCCCTGGTCGAACGCCTGGAGGTGCGGAGCGCCGATGCGAGCGTCCGGGTTCCCGAGCCCCGCCCCACCACTCTGGTGCTGCACGTGCAGCACGAGCCGCGGCACGTGATGGCGCTGCGCTGGGAGTGGGAGCACGTCCGCGCGGGCATCATTCCCGATCTCGCCGATGTGCTCCCCGAGGGGACCCTGCCCGCAGACTGGAGCATTGATCCCGCCCCTGGCGGTGCTGGCAGCGCTGGCAGTGTCCCCGCCCCGCGTAAGCTGCGCGACTTCGATGCGGCCGAATTCTCCACCGAGCTGCTGCCCACCCTGCGTGACCTACCCGGCGTCCGGGTGGAACAGCACGGGATGTCCCCCGAGTATCGCCACCTCACCGGCACCCCGATCATCAGTGTGCGCGCCGAACCCGGAACCCGTACCGACTGGTTCGACCTCGGAGTCACGGTCACCGTGGACGGCATTCAGATCCCGTTTGAACCACTCTTCCGTGCCCTCGCTCGCAACGCGCGTCGACTCAAGCTGGTGGACGGCACCTACTTCTCCCTCAAGCATCCGGCGTTTGCCCCGCTGGCCGAGCTGATCCACGCGGGCACCGATGCCCCCGAGTGGGAGACCGGGATCGGCGTGGGGCCCGCTCAGGCGGGTCTCTGGCGCGAGCTGGCCGATCAGGCGGACCACGTCGAGGCAGATCCGGCGTGGCAGTTGCTGGTGGATGCGCTGACCGCCGATACCCCCGCCGACGCCCCCGAACCCGAGGGGCTGGCGGCAACCCTGCGTCCCTATCAGCGTACCGGACTGGGGTGGCTGCGCTTCGGCTATGAGCACGGCCTGGGTGGCATCCTTGCCGACGACATGGGGCTCGGTAAGACCCTCCAGTGCCTCGCGCTCATCCGGCACGCACGCACCCGAAACCCGGAGGCCGGACCGTTTGTGGTGGTGGCCCCCACCTCGGTGGTGGCCAACTGGGCGGCGGAGGCGGCCCGCTTCACCCCGGGTCTCGTGGTCCGCACGGTGCGCGGTACCCGCGCCTCGGGCGAGGACTCGATCGCGACCCTGGCCGAGGGTGCCGACATCCTGATCACCAGCTACACGCTGCTGAGGCTCGATGCCGCCGAGTACAACGACCCCACCCGCCCCTGGGCCGGTCTGATCCTGGACGAGGCTCAGGCGGTCAAAAATGCCACCTCACAAACCCATGCCCGCGTGCGCGAGTTCCCGGCCGAGTGGAAGCTCGCCCTCACCGGGACGCCTCTGGAAAACTCGCTCGCCGACCTACACGCACTCTTCGCGATTGTGACCCCGGGACTGCTCCCCCCGGCCGCGCGCTTCACCCTGGAATACATTCGCCCGATTGAGTCCGAACCCGCGGGCATCTCCCGCGGTATCGGGGCCGGTCGGGGCCCGGCCGATCGCGCCGCACACCGGCAGGCGCTGTTTGCCCGGCTGCGCGAGCGCATCCGTCCGTTTGTGCTGCGGCGCACCAAGGAGTCGGTGGCGCCCGAGCTGCCGGAGCGACAGGAGCAGATCATCGAGGTGGACCTCGCTCCCGCGCATCGCGATCTCTACGACGTCTACCTGCAGCGCGAACGGCAGAAGGTACTGGACATCCTGGACGACCTGGACCGGCAGCGCTTTATCGTGTTCCGCTCGCTCTCGCTGCTGCGCATGCTCGCGCTGGATCCGGCTCTGATCGACGCCGAGGAGCACGCGGATATCCCCGCCCGCAAGATCGACCTGCTGATCGAACACCTGCGTGAGGCCCACGCCGAGGGCCACCGGGCGCTGGTTTTCAGTCAGTACCCCTCATTCCTGCGCCGCATCGGCGACCGGCTGGCCCGAGCGGGCCTGGCCTGGGAGATGCTGGATGGCTCCACCACCCATCGGCAGGCCGTCATCGATCGCTTCCAGAACGGCGACGCCCCGGTCTTCCTGCTGAGTCTGCGCGCCGGCGGGGTGGGCCTCAACCTCACCGCCGCCGACTACGTGTTCCTGCTGGATCCCTGGTGGAACCCGGCGGCCGAGAACCAGGCCATCGACCGGGCCCACCGGATCGGCCAGACCCGGCACGTGTTTGTCTATCGGATGATCGCCCGCGACACCATCGAGGAGAAGGTGCTCGCCCTGCAGCGCAAAAAGGCCGCCCTGTTTGACGCAATGTTCGCCGGGAACGACGCGGTAGGCGCCGCCCTCACCGCCGAGGATATCCGCGCACTCCTGAGCTAACGCGCGGCCCTCTCCGCGCCTAGGCCCAGCGCTTATTGGCCCAGCGGGCAAAGAGCCCGATCAGGGCATCGCTGAGCTTACCGATGATAGCCAGGAGCAGGATTGCCAGGAAGATCCGGTCGGTGCGTCCGTTGTTCTGCGAGTCCGAGAGCAGCCATCCCAACCCCATCGAGGCGGCCAAAAGCTCGGCCGCCACCAGGAACAGCCACGCCTGGGCGAGGGCGAGGCGCAGGCCGGAGATGACCGAGGGCAGCACGGCCGGCAGCTGCACGGTGCGGAACAGCGCAAACCCGTTCAACCCAAAAGCCCGTGCGGCCTCCACCAGGTTTTTGTCCACGTGCCGCAGCGCCGCGGAGACGGTGGTGTAGACCGGGAAGAATGCGCCGATGGCGATCAGGGTGACCTTGGACACCTCACCGTACTTCAGCCAGATAATCAGCAGCGGCACCCAGGCCAGCGAGGGCACGGTGCGCAGCGCGCCGAGGGTGGGGGCGAGCAGGATGTCGCCAAACCGAGAGAGCCCCACGATAGCCCCCAGGAAGAGGCCAGCCGCCGCGCCAAACGCGAAGCCGAGGAACACCCGCTGCACCGAGATCCCAATATTGGGCAGCAGTAGCCCGCGCTGAGCGAGGTCAACACCGGCGTTCCACACCATCGCCGGGGAGGGCAGCTGCGAGGTCGGCATGACGCCCAGGGACGCGATGGTCTGCCAGGCGGCCAGCAGGATCAGCGGAAGGATCGCCCCGCCGAGCACCACGGTAAGGGTGCGTGACCGGGGCGAGCCGGGGCGAAGCGCGCGCCGGGCGGGGACGGTGGGTGTTGAGGCGTTGGTCATGACTCTTCCAGGGGATCATGGGCCGACCGCGCGGCGCGGTCGACCCATGCGGTTAGGAACGGTTGGTGGTTTTCGCGGCCTTGGCGAAGCTCGGCTCGAACAGGGACTTCAGGGCGTCGTCCACCTGGGACTGGCCGGCCACGTCACCGGTCTCCACGAAGACCGGGCCGATAACCCTGAGGACCTTCGCCTGGGCGTCGCCGGGCACCGGGTCCACGTCGAAGTTGGTCCGGTCGGTGATCACGCTGGTGGCCACCGCATCGTCCAGGCTCGCGGTCTTCGCCAGGATGGTTGCGGTTTCCTCGGGGTTCTTCAGGGCCCACGCCCGCGCATCCGCATATGCGTTCACCACGGTCTGGGCGATGTCCGGTCGCTTCTGGATGAAGGACTCAGTCGCGGCCACCACGTCATAGGAGCTGAAGTCCACGTTGCGGTAGAGGAACTTTGCCCCGTTTTCCAGCGCGCCACCCATAATCGGATCGAGACCCGCCCAGGCATCCACCGAGCCGCCCTGAAGCGCCGACCAGCCGTCGGCGTGCTGCAGGTTCTCGATGGTCACATCCTCGGGGCTGAGGCCTGCTTCGGCGAGAGACTGCAGCAGGAAGAAGTAGGGGTCGGTGCCCTTGGTGGCGGCGATCTTTTTACCCTTGAGCTCGGCCACGCTGGTGATGGTGGAGTCCTTGCCCACGATCAGGGCCGCCCACTCGGGCTTATTGGCAATCGTGATCGCCTTGATCTGCGAGCCGTTGGCGCGGTTGAGCAGTGCGGCCGCACCGGCAGTCGATCCCACATCCAGCGCACCCGCGCGCAGACCCTCGTTGGCCTTATTGGAACCGGCCGACTGGATCCAGTTGACGCTGACACCCTGGGACTTCAGGTCCTCCTCGAGCCAGCCCTTGTCCTTGATGATCAGCGAGAGCGGATTGTAGGTGGCAAAGTCGATGTTGAGGGTGCCACCCTTGGACCCGCCTTCGGCCGGGGCCGCGTCCTCCCCCGCGCAGGCCGACAGGCCCAGGGTCGTGACCGCGGCGAGCGCGATGGCGGCAAACAGGGTACGTGAACGGGTTTTCATGGGTTCCTCTGTGACGTGTGACGGAAATGGGGTGTCAGCCTGGGGAGGGCTAGTAGGGGAAGATGGGGATTCCGGCCTCGGTTTCGATGCCGCGGGCGCTGCCGTGACGATCAATGCCCAGCCCCGAGAGCAGCCGGCCGCGCAGCTCGGCGAGCTCCGCCGAGCCACGGTCGCGGGGGCGCGTCCCGGGCACGGTGAGCTCCTCGATGATGGTGGCTCCGGGCACTCCGGCCTCATGACCCAGCAGAATCACGCGGTCGGCCAGTTGGAGCGCCTCATCCACATCGTGGGTCACCAGCAGGATGGTGGCGGGTTCCACCGCGTGGATCTGGAGCAACAGGTCCTGCATCCGCATCCGGGTGAGGGCGTCCAGGGCTCCGAAGGGCTCATCCAGCAGTAGCACGCCGGGGGTACGGGCCAGGGCGCGGGCCAGCGAGGTGCGCTGAGCCATGCCGCCGGAGATTTCCCGGGGGCGATGATCGGCGAACTCACTCAGCCCCACCAGCTCGATCAGGCGGTCGACTCGCTCACGTCCGGCGGCGGCCGGGGTGCCGGCGGGCAGGCCGAGGGCGACGTTCTGGGTCACCGTCCGCCAGGGCAGCAGCCGAGGTTCCTGGAATCCAATCGCGGTGCGCTCATCGATGCCGTGGATCGGATCGCCGTCGAGTGAGACCACCCCGGCGCTTGCGGAATCCAGGCCACCCACGATGCGCAGCAGGGTGGATTTTCCACATCCCGAGGTACCCAGAATGGCGAGTACCTCTCCGGGGGTCACATCCAGGCCGATATCGCGCAGCACATGCCGTTCGGCCTCGCCGCGAGTCGCCCCGGGAAAGGATTTCTCGACGCGATCAAAGCGAACACGGGCGGCGGCACTGGCGGACACAAAAACTCATCTCGATGCGGGAGGGCGGGGTTCTGCATTTAGCGGATTAGAGACCACGCTATCCACTCGGCCGGAGCGGTTTGTCATCGGGCGTCATGAAACGTCATCTTTTCCCATAACGTGTGCACCGTTTATCCCTCGGCAAGTGTGAGCCGAAACCGGATCGCCGTAAGTAACAATTAATGTTACTCTTGCCGCATGGGCGCAAACAGCAAACTAACCATCGCCATCCATGCTCTCGTCTGGGCCGCTCTGAACGAGCGCCAGGGGAGCACCTATTCCACCTCGGAGGAGATTGCCAACAGCATCAAAACCAACCCCGTGGTGGTCCGCCGGATGATGAGCGACCTCACCAAGGCCGGACTCATCGAATCCCGTCGCGGCGCGGGATGGCGCCTCAACAAACCGGCCGACACGATGACCCTCTGGGACATCAACCTCGCGCTGGGACCCGAGGAAACCTTTGCCCTGCACCGTCATGAACCCAGCGCTACCTGTCCGGTCGCTCGGGGCATCCGTCCGGCCCTGAAGCCAACCTACGCACGGGTGGACGAGGCAGTCCGCCAGGAGCTCGCCCGCACGACCCTCGCCGATGTCTTCGACGAGACCCTCACCCCCACACAGAATTGATCCCATCATGCCCCTCTCCTACGCAGTCCTCACCACCACCCGGCAGGGTGTGACCCGCAATCTTCCCCACGGACCCGAGGATCTGCTGTGGGTCGCCAACGCCGCCACGCTCATTCTCGGCGAGAAGCACGCGATCCTTGTCGACACGTTCACCACGATCGAGCAGAACGAGGAGCTCATCGCCTGGGTGCGCTCGTTCCAGCGTGAGCTCACTCACGTCTTCATCACCCACGGTCACGGCGATCACTTCTTTGGCATCGGCCAGCTCCTGGAGGCATTCCCCACGGCACGGGCGGTCGCCTCCCCCGGATCGGTGGCCGGCGCCCGCGTTCAGGGGTCCCCTGCATCGATCGAGAACTTCTGGGGCAGGCTGTTCCCCGGACAGATTCCCGCCGTGGTCCTCCCGGAGGCGCTTGAATCGGGTCGGCTCACGCTCGAGGGACACAACCTCGATGTCATCGAGACCGGTTTTACCGATACCCCCGACAGCACGGTTCTGTGGGTGCCGGATCTCGGTCTGATCGTGGGCGGCGATGCCGTCTATAACGACACTCACCAGTACACGGCCGAAACCACCACCGAGACTCGCGAGCAGTGGGCTCGGGCCGCCGAGAAGCTCGCACGTCTCAACCCCACCGCCGTGGTGGCCGCGCATAAGCGACCCGACGCGCTCGACAGTCCCGATATCCTGCTCGAAACCGCGCGCTACCTGCGCGACTTCAATGAGGTGGAGGCGGCCACGGGCAACGCCGAGGAGCTGTATACGCGCATGCTGGAACGCTACCCGCGCCGGGCAAACCCGGGAGCGCTGTGGGGTGGCGCCCAGGTAGCCAAGCCGAGTCAGCCGTAGCGGGCTATGCCGGGGAATGACGTGGGAACGAAAGAATCCCCGTCATTCCCCGCGGGCGACAACCCCCCGACCCTCGGAGATCAGCGCGAGCAGCACCCGGGCACGGGCCGATGGCTGGGTTCCCCGGGGCCACACCACGCTCAGGGGGCGGGTGATTCGCAGTCCACGTACCCGGACGGCCACCAGGGTGCCCGATGCCAGAGCCTCGGCCACGGCGAGCACACTCAAGACCGCCGGAGCCTCCCCCGCCAGAGCGGTCGCTCGGACCATCGTTGTTGTGGGAAGGACCGCGTAGGGCAATGCCGGTGCCTCGACACCCCCGTGCGCCTCAAGGGCGGTCTCGTATGCCCGACGCGTTCCGGAGCCGAGCTCCCGCATGATCAGCGGCGTGCGCGTCAACTCGGCGACGGTAATGCCCGAGCGCCGACGTGCCCACGCGTGTCCGGGCGCCACCACTACCACCAGCTCATCGGCGGCGATGCGTGTGGACTCCAGCCCGGCGGGGATCTCGGGGGTTTCCACAAACCCCAGCTCCACGGCCCCCGCGGAAACAAGATCCATCACACCCGCACTGTTGAGTGCCCGCAGTTCGGCGCGCTTTTCACCCGTGGCACGCAGTTCGCGCAACCATCCGGGAATCAGGTACTCGGCAATCGTCAGGCTCGCGGCGATGCGCAGTGGGGTGGTCGATACCGCGGTCAGGCTCGTCACCGACTCGGCGAAACGATCGGCCTCGGCGAGCACCTCGGCGGCCCAGCCCGCGATCACCGTGCCCTCCGCGGTCATCGCGGATCCGCGGGGTGAACGTCGCACCAGCGCGGTGCCGATCCGCGCCTCAAGACTGCGCATGCGCGCGGAGACTGCCTGCTGGGTGATCCCCAGCCGCGCCGCGGCCGCCGAGAAGCTCCCGGTTTCGGCCACCGCGGCCAGCACCCGGAGGGCGGCAAGTTCAATGTCCGACATCTGCCCCCCGTCACAATCATCGCTTGTATGCCCCCAAGCCTATCCGACTACCCAGGCCTCCGCCCGGGGAGAAGGATGAAAACATGAGCACCCGCACACCACACAGCCTGACCGTGTCACTCCTCACCCCCAACTGGTTTGCCACGGTGATGGGCACCGGCATCGTCGCAACCGCCGCCGCGACCCTCCCCCAGGGCGCTCCCTGGCTGCGCGATGCGGCGCGGGGCGTGTGGGTGCTCGCGGCCACGCTCCTGGTGCTCCTCCTGGCCGGCTTCCTCCGTCACCACCGGCGCTACCCCCAGACCGCCCGAGGCCATCACCGCCATCCGGTCTTCGCCCACTTCTACGGCGCACTCCCGATGGCGATCCTCACCGTGGGGTCCGGTGCCCTGCTCCTCGGCACTCCGATTCTGGGGGCCGCAACCATCCCGATCGCGTGGACTTGTTGGACCCTTGGCACCGTCCTGGGGCTCGTCTGTGCGGTCGCCATTCCGATGTTGAGCTTCACGACCCTCGGGCTGCGGGGCCGCGACGCCTTCGGCGGCTGGCTGATGCCCGTGGTTCCCCCGATGGTCTCGGCAACCGGGGGTGCGCTCCTCATCCCCACCCTCGGGACGCCGGAGCAGCGCACCACACTCATGGTCGTATGTGGCGCCCTGTTCGGGATGAGTCTCATCGCGTCGCTGATGATCATCGGGTTTATCTGGATGCGCCTGATTCGCCACGGCGTGGGTGCCGCGGCGGCGGCCCCCACCTACTGGATTGTCCTGGGACCGCTGGGTCAGTCAGTGACGGCCGCATGCGCGCTGGCAACGGCGGCTCACGGAACCCTCTCCCCCGCCCACGCCGAGATCGCCGGGCTGCTCGCTATCGCCTACGGGGTGCCGGTCCTGGGATTTGCCCTGCTGTGGGCCCTCATCGCCACCATCATCACCGTTCGTACCCTGCGCATCGGCATGCCGTTTTCACTGACCTGGTGGTCCTTCACCTTCCCGGTGGGCACCTGTGTCACCGGCCTCAGCGGCCTCGCCGCCCACACCGGGCTTGCACTGCTGTCGGCTCTCGCCGTGGGAGGCTATCTGATCCTGACGGCCCTGTGGATCCTGGTGGCCGCCCGGACACTCTGGGGCACCCTGATCGTGAAAAACCTGCTGGTGCCCGACACCACGCGATAACAAAAATACCCCGTCCGAAGACGGGGTATTTTTTGTGCCTACTGCACTCTGGGTGGATCTGAGGGGACTCGAACCCCTGACCCCCTGCATGCCATGCAGGTGCGCTACCAGCTGCGCCACAGACCCAGATTGTTATTCACTCGGCCGTGGCCTCGTGTTCAACATGTTTAGATTACAACACGAGGACACGGCGAGGAAAATCGGACACGCCGCGCGGGCGAGTCGCCCGCGCGAATGCGGCCTACTGCGTGATGGAGACGGGCTCCGGCAGGGTGATCTCGATCTGCGGGCAGTCCTTCCACAGACGCTCGAGGTCGTAGTAGGAACGCTCCTCATCGTGGAAGACGTGGACCACTACCGAACCGAAGTCCAGCAGTACCCAGCGTCCGCCGGCACGACCCTCGCGACGCTTGGTCTTCACGCCGGCCTCGTTGAGCTTGTCCTCAACCTCGCCGGCGATGGCGATCACGTTACGTTCGTTTCGGCCGGTGACGATCAGGAATGCGTCAACAAAGGGCAGCGGCTGGGAAACGTCCAGCGCGATCAGCTCGGATCCGCCCTTTGCGTCCGCCGCCTGTGCGGCGATCTGGATCGCCTCGGTGACGGAGAGTTCGGAAGTCATAAATACCTTTCGGTGGTGTGTGGGGTGGGTCAGATAGACCCGGAAACGATGGCGATAATCACGACGGCCACCAGGGCCACCGCGAGGACTCCGGCCGTTACCGACAGGGTCATCAGCAGTCGATTGTTCTTGACGGGGGCGGGCGGCGCAATCACGTCGCGGGTCGCGGTGTGCGAGCTCACGGCGCGGCTGGCCGAGACGGGGTTGCCCGCGGTTACCGGCTGCGGGTCCTCATCGTGGTCAAACATGGTGTCCAGATCGCCCTTTTCCAGGCGGTTCTGGTTGGTGTTGGAGAGGCTGCCGGGCAGGTCGATGGTGCCGGTCACGATAACCTCACCCGATCCGAGCACGGGACCGCTCAGCGGACCGCTGCCGGGGACCGAGGGCAGGATCAGCGCGTTGGTGGTGGTCGAGCTGCCGCCGGTGGTGTCCACACCGCGAGCGATGATGTCATCAAAGCCGGTGGCCTTGCCGCGACCCGCGCCGTTCAGCCCGAAGGCATCGCCCAGGTGCGGCATCGCCTGGGTCTCGTCGATGTTTCCGGGCAGCACCCCGAAGGACGCTCCCGGAAGCTGCACATCGGGGGTCGCGGCGGCGGCCTGGGCACGCGCCGCGCGCTCACGCTCGGCCTCGGCCCGCTCGTCGGCGACGCGCTTCTCATCGGCAACCCGACGCGCCTCGGCTTCGGCGGCAGCCTCGGCCGCGGCCTTCTCGGCCTCGTCCTTGCGGGAGGCCTTCTTCAGCGCACGCTTGCTGCGTGCACTGAGCTGCTCGGTCGCGGCCCGCTCGGCCTCGGCCTTCTCGGCAGCCGCACGCTCGGCAGCCTCATGTTCGGCACGCTCACGCTCGGCCTTCTCGGCGGCGACCCGCTCTACCTCGGCCCGCACCGCGGCGGCACCGGCCTCGGCTTCCGCGGCACGGTCGCGCGCGGGTGCCAGGAACGCATCCGACAGGGTCGGAGAGGGCGTCGAAACATCCGCGGGGGCGGGACGCTCGGTGGTGACACCGCGGGCAGCATCGGCGGCGGTTCCGGTACCGCGTGCACGCTCCAGATCCCGCATCTGCCGGCGGGTCAGGGTCGCTCCGCTGCGCTCGGCCTCGATCAACGCACGAATGGCACCGGCATCCAGCGGCGCGGTGCTATTTGTGTCGGGGGCGGGCGCCTCGGAACCGGCGGCGGGGGTAGCCGGACGCGCCTCTGCGGGCGGCGTCTGGGGCGCTACGACGGGAACCTGCGCCGTCTGGCCCGCCTGCGTGCGCTCTCGCAGCTGACGACGCGACAGCGGCTTATCGTCGGATGATGTACTCATGCATTACTCCGATACAGGTGGTGTTTGCTGATGTACTGAACGACGCCGTCCGGTACGAGATACCAAACCGGCGAGCCGTCTTTGACACGGGCACGGCAGTCGGTGGAGGAAATGGCCATCGCGGGAACCTCAAGCACGGCGACATCCTTATTGGGAAGCGCTTCCTCGGTGAGCACATGGCCCGGACGGGTGACCGCGACGAACTTGGCCAGCGACCACAGCTCGTCCACGTCCTTCCAGCCCAGGATCTGCTGGACCGCATCGGCACCCGAGATGAAGTACAGCTCGGCGTCGGGACGCTGACGCTGCAGGTCCCGCAGGGTGTCGATCGTGAAGGTGGGGCCCTCACGGTCAAGATCCACCCGGCTCACGGTAAACCGCGGATTGGAGGCGGTCGCGATGACCGTCATCAGATAGCGGTGCTCCCCCTCGGTCACGCGGCTCTTCTGCCACGGACGACCGGTGGGGACAAACACCACCTCATCCAGGTCGTACGACTGGGCTACCTCGCTCGCGGCCACCAGGTGACCGTGATGAATCGGGTCAAAGGTTCCACCCATGACCCCGATCCGCGGGCGCCGTGTACCGGCCTGCATCCTGACGAACCTACCTTAGTGGTGGCTACCGGCACCCGGCTGTGCGGCCGGCTTCTGGCTGTGACGGTTGGCTACGTCGCGGTAGGTGAAGGTGGTGACACCGAGGATCGCCAGCGCTACCAGCGCAACCACGCCGTACATGAAGGGGGGCATGGGCAGCTCGGTGTGCGCCGCCTCAGCAGCGGAAACGAGGATGGTCGAGATCGACATCAGTTCTCCAATTCACAGTTCGGGCAAGAATCGCCTCGGACCAGTCTACCGGTTAGATTCGGGCCTGACCCGCGCCACGCACGATCCACTTGGTGCTGGTCAGTTCCGACAGGCCCATCGGGCCACGGGCATGCAGCTTCTGGGTGGAGATGCCCACCTCGGCTCCGAAGCCGAATTCGCCGCCATCGGTGAACCGGGTCGACGCGTTGACCATGACCACCGCGGAGTCGACCTCGGCCAGGAATCGCTCGGCGGAGCGAACATCCTCGGTGATGATCGACTCGGTGTGTCCGGTCGAGTACTCACGGATATGTGCGAGGGCACCGTCGAGATCGTCAACGATTTTGACCCCCAGGGTCAGGGTCATGTGCTCGGTGGCCCAGGTCTCGGCGGTGGCAATCTCCACGTTCGGGTAGAGCTCGCGGGTGCGCTCATCGGCAAGCAGACGCACACCCGAGCGGGACACCGCGTCCAGCACCGCGGGCAGGACCCGCTCGGCGGCACCGCGGTGCACCAGCACGGTGTCTACCGCGTTGCACACGCTGGGGCGCTGCACCTTGGCATTGTGGACGATATCCACCGCCCAGTCCAGACGCGCGGACTCATCCAGGTAGATGTGAACCACGCCGGCACCGGTTTCGATGACCGGTACCTTGGCGGTGTTGAGCACCGCCTGGATCAGCGAGGCACTGCCGCGCGGAATCAGGACGTCGACCAGGCCGCGGGCGGCCATCAGCGCGTTGGCCCCGTCGCGGCCGAAGTCGTCTACGCTCACGATGGCGTCGGGGTTCAGCCCGTTGGCGGCGAGCCCGTCACGCAGGACCCGCACCAGCACCAGGTTGGAGTTTTCGGCGGCGGTTCCCCCGCGCAGCGCGATCGCGTTACCGCTCTTGATGGCCAGCGCCGCGATGTCGATGGTGACGTTGGGTCGGGCCTCGTAGATCGCCCCGATCACGCCGAAGGCAACCCGCACCTGATCGAGCTTGATGCCGTTGGGCAGGGTGCTGCCGCGGACGGTCTGACCCAGGGGGTCGGGCAGTGCGGCGATCTCACGCACGGCGCGAGCCAGCGCGGCGATGCGCGGGGCGTCCAGGCGCAACCGATCCAGCAGTCCGGCACCAATGTTGGCACGCTCCCCCGCCTCGAGGTCCAGGGCATTGGCGGCGATGATCGCCTCGGTGTGCTCCTCGATCCCGGCGGCGATGGATTCCAGGACCGCGTTACGCAGGTTTCCGTTGGCGATGGCCAGCCCTCGGGCGGCCTCGCGGGTGCCCCGCAGGCGCTCAAATACGACGGTCTCTACCTGCTGGGCATCGCGTTCACTCATGCCGTTAGTGTAGCGAGTTCACACCGACACGCGTCACTTCTGTGACAAACCCGAGAAACGGTGCAGAACGGCGTGTCCCCAGTTGTGGGGCGTCCTGCAGTCGCGGGCGTTTCCCGGCACCCCCGAAGCGGTGCGACGGTTTCCGCCGCCGGGTATTTCCCGGGAGACCCCGACCGCCGCGGCGACCTATGCCTGCGGGCGCGGTTCGAACCAGGTACCCAGGTCTTCCCCATCCAGGGCGCGGGCGACGTTCGGGGTCGAGGTGATCAGCACCGCGGTGCCACTGTCGGCGGCCAGGCGCGCGGCGGAGGCCTTGGTGGCCGCTCCCCCGGTGCCCACACCGGCCTTGCCGGGCTCGCCGAACTCCACACCTTCCAGCTCGGCGCCAAACGGCACCAGCGGGATGGGTTCGGCTCCGGGCTCACTCGGCGGGCGGGTGTAGAGGCACTCGATGTCCGAAAGCAGCACCAGGGCATCCGCCCCGATCAGGCGCGCCACCATCGAGGCCAGGTGATCGTTGTCACCAAAGCGGATCTCGTGGGTGGCCACGGTGTCGTTTTCGTTGACGATCGGGAGGATGCGCAGACCCAGCAGCCGGGACATCGCCCGCTGCGCGTTAACGCGGTGAGCATCCAGGGCCAGGTCGTTGGCGGAGAGCAGCACCTGTCCGGCGATGATGCCGTGACGGTCCAGCTCCTCCTGATAGCGGTGAATCAGCTGATTCTGCCCGACCGCGGCCGCCGCCTGCTGGGTAGCAAGATCGGTCGGTCTGCGGTCGAGGTTGAGGAATGGCAGACCCGTGGCGATGGCACCCGAGGACACCAGGACAATCTCGGTACCGCGCCCGTAGGCCGCCGCGAGGGCGTCCACGAGCGGGGTGATCTGGGCGACGTTGTCGCCGCTGATCGAGGAGGATCCCACCTTCACAACTACGCGGCGGGCGCCACGCAGTTCGGCACGGTTCTGCAGGGTCACGCGGTTTTACTCGCTTTCACCGCGAAGCTGAATAACCTCAACCCCGTGGTCGTCATCGAAATCGGCATCCTCATCGTCATAGTCCACGGTGCCATCGGCGAGGATCGCATCCTCGGCGATTTCCGCGTCCACATCCCAGAAGCCGGTCTCGCCCTCGCGGCGGAGCTCCTGACGGGCCTCCTCCTTGGCGTCCATGCGGTCCAGGTAGTCGGCACGACGCTGCTTGGCGGTCGGACGGGTGAGCTGGTCGAGGCGCGGGTCGGTTCCACGCGGGGTCGCGATCTCGGCGGAGGAGCTCATGGTGGGCTCCCAGTCGAAGACCACGCCGTCACCGGTACCGATGACCACGGTGGATCCGGCCACGGCACCGGCCTTGAACAGGCCGTCTTCCACGCCGAGCTTGTGCAGGCGGTCGGCCAGGTAACCCACGGCCTCGTCGTTGTTGAAGTCGGTCTGCTGGACCCAGCGCCACGGCTTTTCGCCGAGCACGCGGAACAGGTTTCCGTAGGATCCACCCTCGACGCGGATCTGGAAGCCCGAGCGATCCACGGCCTTGGGGCGCAGCACGATGCGCGGCGAGGCCTCGATCGCGGCCACAACCTCGGCACGGGACTCCTCAACCAGCTCGCCCAGGGCGTAGTTCAGCTGGGTCAGACCCTCGCGGCTCACGGCGGAGATCAGGAATACGCGGTAGCCGCGCTCCTCCAGGTCTGCCTTCACGAACTCGGCGAGTTCGCGTGCCTCGGGGACGTCGATCTTGTTCAGGGCGATCAGCTGCGGACGCTCGGTCAGCGGCTTCTGACCCTCGGGGACCGGGTAGGCCTCCAGCTCACCGAGGATGATGTCGAGGTCGCTGATCGGATCGCGACCGGGCTCCAGGGTGCCGCAGTCAAGCACGTGCAGCAGGGCCGCACAGCGCTCGACGTGGCGCAGGAACTCCAGTCCGAGACCGCGGCCCTCGCTGGCACCCTCGATCAGTCCGGGGACATCGGCGATGGTGTAGCGGGTGTTGCCCGAGTCGACCACACCGAGGTTCGGGTGCAGGGTCGTGAAGGGGTAGTCGGCGATCTTCGGCTTGGCCGCGGACATCGCCGCGATCAGGCTCGACTTCCCAGCCGACGGGTAGCCCACGAGCGCCACATCGGCGACGGTCTTGAGCTCAAGAATGAGGTCGCGCTCCACACCCGGAGTACCCAGCAGGGCGAAGCCGGGGGCCTTGCGCTTGGAGTTGGCGAGGCCGTTGTTGCCCAGGCCTCCGTGGCCACCCTCGGCCGCGACAAAGCGGTCCCCGGCCTGGGTCAGGTCCACCAGGACCTCGCCCTCGGGGGTCTTCACAACGGTTCCCAGCGGAACCGGCAGCACCAGTTCCTCACCGTTGGTACCGCCACGGTAGTCACCCATACCCGGGCCACCGTTGTCCGAGCGACGGTGCGGGGAGCGGTGGTAGGCCAGCAGGGTGGTGGTGTTGGGGTCGGCCACGAGAACGATGTCACCACCGCTACCGCCGGGGCCACCATCGGGCCCGCCCAGCGGCTTAAACTTCTCGCGCTTTACCGAGACGCAACCATCGCCGCCGTTACCGGCGTTGAGGTGGAGAGTGATCTGATCGACAAACGTGGTCACGGTCTGTACCCCTTGTAGAAAATGCGCGGGATCTCGCGCGAAAGCAGGTTCTCCGAAGGTTCCCGGAAAACACGTGAGGGGTAAGCCGAAGCTCACCCCTCACATAATGTAGCGGAAACGCGACTTAGGCGTCGACCGCCACGATGTTGACAACCTTGCGGCCACCCTTTGCACCGAACTCAACCGAGCCGGCTGCCAGAGCGAACAGAGTGTCATCGCCACCACGGCCCACGTTCACACCGGGGTGGAAGTGGGTTCCGCGCTGACGCACGATGATCTCGCCTGCGTTGACGGTCTGGCCGCCGAAACGCTTTACACCGAGACGCTGAGCGTTCGAGTCACGACCGTTGCGAGTGGAGCTCGCACCCTTCTTATGTGCCATTAGAGGATCTCCTTAGCGTCTCTACTTGATGCCGGTGATCTTGAGGCGGGTGAGCTCCTGACGGTGGCCCTGACGCTTCTTGTAACCGGTCTTGTTCTTGAACTTCTGGATGACGATCTTCGGGCCGCGGAGGTCGTTCAGAACCTCGGCGGTCACGGCGACCTTCTCAAGCGACTTGGCGTCGGAGGTGATCTTGTCACCATCTACGAGGAGAACGGCAGCAAGCTGCACGTTCCCGTCCTTGTCGCCCGCGATGCGGTTGGTGGTGATGATCGAGCCGACCTCAACCTTTTCCTGCCGGCCACCGGCGCGTACTACTGCGTAAACCACTGTAGATACCTATTCTCTGGGGAGCTGAGCTCCGATTACGTGCATATCTGAGTGTCACTGCCCTGCCGGAACCCAGTGGGATCAGAGTAACGGCTGTCAGAAAACTTTGGTTTTACGTGTGGGATAAGCACACGCGTTCCAAGGTTCAAGGTTAGCCGATTAACGCCCGCTTACCAAATACCCTCGGGCTCGTGTCGTCGCCCGGCGTGTTTTCGGTGACAACCGGGAATGAAACGGAGCGTCATCTGCTTAGACTCTGTGACATGACAATCCTGATTGATGACCCGATGTGGCCCAACCACGGCACCCTCTGGTCGCACCTGGTCAGCGATGAGTCCCTCGACGAGCTGCACACCTTCGCCGCCGAGAATGAGATTCCGCGCCGTGGGTTCGACCTGGACCACTATGACGTCCCGGCCCGGGTCTACCAGAGCCTGATCGCCGCCGGTGCCACCCCGGTCTCCCCCAAGACGCTGACCCGTCGCCTGATCGCCAGCGGCCTGCGGATCACCGAGCGCGAGCGTCGCCTGGCACGAGCGGAATCGCACAGCCTGCAGAACCACTAGACGGCAAAGCGGGGCGACATCCGAAATGGATGTCGCCCCGCACCGTATGCGGTGAGGCCTAGGCGCTAGCCTGCTCCACCGCGGCCACGAGCGCCTGCACCTGCTCGGTGGTGACCGCGCCGAAGGAGACGGCCTGCGTCATCGGCATCTGCTCGGCCATCTTGCGCATGTGCGGGTCGTTCAGCATCGCTCCCACGGCCGGGGTTGACGCCAGCACCTCGGCGAGGGCCGCATTCAGGATCGGAGCGCCAATCGGGTGGGCGAGCCACTCACCCAGGGTCGAGTTGATGCTCAGCGGGATCGGCGACGGGTCGCCCTCGATCTGGATCTCCAGGCTTGCACGGATGTCACGCGAGGACGCGGCGATCTCAACCACATAGGTTCCCCCCTCAACGCTCCACGCGTCGGCGACCGGTGCAAAGTATGCCAGCTCCGAAATCGGGAAGCTCAGCGCGACCTCGCGGGTCTCACCCGCGGGAACCTCCACCGAGGCAAACGCACGCAGCTCGTGCACGGGACGTGAGACCTCGGCGCCGGGCAGGCCGGTGTAAACCTGAACCACCTCGCGACCATCACGCTTGCCGGTGTTGGTGACCTGGACGCTCACGTGAACGGTGTCTTCGTCCACCCGAACGGCCGTGTGGTCGTAGCTAAACGAGGTGTAGGACAGCCCGAATCCAAACGGATAGCTCACCGCAGCCTCGCGGGTGTCATAGTGACGGTAGCCCACATAGAGGCCCTCGGCATAGCGCACCGACCCCTGCTCACCCGGGAACGAGGTGAACGCGGGCACGTCCTGCAGGCGCTCGGGAATCGACTCGGTGAGGCGACCCGACGGGTTGACCGCGCCATAGAGCACATCGGCGATCGCGCCGCCGCCGGCCTGGCCGAGCAGCCAGCCCTCAACCAGTGCGGGCACCCGCTCGTTCCAGTCCGAGACGCGCACCACGGCACCGTTACTCAGCACCACCACGATGCGGGGGTTGGCCTCGATCAGACGCTCCAGCAGCGCAACCTGATCGGCAGGCAGCTCGATGTCGTCACGGTCAAAGCCCTCGGACTCGGCGCTCGAGGGCAGCCCGGCGAAGTACAGCACGGTCTCGGCCGAGGCGGCCACACGCACGGCCTCGTCGGCCAGTGCCGCATCCGCAACACCATCGAGGGTGAAGCCCGCGGCGAACGGCACGTCCTCACCGGAGATCTCGCGAATGGCGTCCAACGCGTTATCCAGGCGGGTGGGCACAATCTGCGAGCTTCCGGCACCCTGGTAGCGCGGAGTACGAGCGAACTCACCGATCACGGCGACCGGGCCGGCACCCGGGGTCAGCGGGAGGATGGCGTCCTCGTTGCGCAGCAGGACGATGCTGCGCCCGGCAATCTCGCGGGCGAGAGCGTGCTGTCCGTCCACATCGAGCTCGGCGTTTTCCCACAGGCCCTGCTGGCCGCTCAGGGCGAGGTCGATCAGGCGTCGCGCGGCGGTGTCCACGACGGCGATATCCAGCGAACCGTCCTTCACCGCGGCCACCACCTCGGCGTCGGTACGCCCGACGGTGGTGGGCATCTCCAGGTCAAGGCCCGCGGCCAGCGAGGGCACACGGTCACGCACAGCACCCCAGTCCGATACCACAACACCCTCAAAACCCCACTCATCACGCAGCACGGTGTTGAGCAGCCAGTTGTGCTCGGAGGCGAAGGTGCCGTTGATCTTGTTATAGGAGCACATCACGGTCCACGGCTGCGTCTCGGTGACCACGCGGCGGAAGGCCGGCAGGTAGAGCTCACGCAGGGTCCGGGTGTCGATTTCGGCGCTGACACGCAGGCGGTCGGTCTCCTGGTTATTGGCCGCATAGTGCTTGAGCGAGGTGCCCACGCCCTGAGACTGCACGCCACGCACAAACGCACTGCCCAGCACACCCGCGTGCAGCGGGTCCTCGGAGAGGTATTCAAAGTTACGGCCACAGCGCGGGTCGCGCTTAATGTTGATGCCCGGGCCCAGCAGCACGCTCACCCGCTTGGCCTGCGCCTCGCGGCCGAGGGCCTCGCCCACGCGCTCGACGAGTTCGGGATCCCAGCTGGATCCGAGGCCCACCGCGGGCGGGAAACAGGTGGCGGGCTCGCCGTCGAGCAGGCCCAGGTGGTCGCCTCCGGTGGACTGACGGCGCACGCCGTGGGGTCCATCGGAAACGATAATTGAGGGCACGCCGGCATCCTCAATCCCCTCGGTCTCCCAGAATGTGGCACCGCTGAGCAGCGAAGCCTTCTGTTCGAGTGTGAGTCCAGCAAGGATCGATTCGGTCTGCGGGTGTTGTGACATGATGACCTTTCAGGGGGTGTACTAGCTAGCGAACGGAACGAACAGGAATCACGGCAAGCCCGCCCAGGATAACCAGGACGATGCCGATCGGAAAGAGAAGTGCGTAGCCAAAACTCAGCGCGATAATCCCGGCGAGGGCCGGCGCGAGGGTTTGCGGTAGCGTGGCGGCGATATTGATCACGCCGAGGTCCTTGGCGAAATCCTCCTTGCTGGGCAGCACCTCGCTGATCAGCGCGGTATCCACCGACTGGAAGACGCCAAATCCAAAGCCGGACACCAGGGAGAAAAGCGCCATGCCGCCCTCATTGGGCATCAGCAGCGGGACCAACAGGGCCAGGGCAAGGATCCCGGCCGCGACCATGACAAACACACGCCGACGACGCAGCTTGTCCGAGAGTGGCCCGGCCACCAGCGTGGAGACCAGCAGGGCCGCCATGCTCAGCAGCGCAAACTGCGGGGTGAGCTCGATTGCGCGCTCCTTACTGACCCCGATGTATTCCTGGAGGATGAAAATCATGTAGGTGCTGACCATGAGGTAACCGGCGTTGAGCAGCAGTCTTCCGGTGAAGGCCCAGAAGAAGTCGGGGTGCTTGACCGGGTTGACCCAGAACCCGCTCAAAAAGACCCTCAGGTTGAACGGTTCGCGGGGGCGCTCGCGGTTATCCTTATCGGGATTCAGAACAACAAACAGCGTCAGCACCACCAGCGCAATTCCGGCAAAGAACACGTAGCCCACGGGGATGTTTCGGGCGAACTGGGAGCCCACCATCTGGCCGCCAACCATGCCGAGCATGAGCCCTAGGCCGATGATCGCCGAGAAGGTTCCGCGGAGGGGCCGGGGAACCCGGTCCGGCATGACCGCGCTCAGCGGACCCTGGGCGAAGTTATAGGCGATCTGCACGGCGATCCAGGCGATCATGATCTGCCAGACCGAGGTGCCGAGCCCCATACCCACCAGCGCGAGGCCACCCACCAGGGCGCCACCCACGATCCAGGGGGCGCGCGGACCAAACCGGCTGCGGGTCCGGTCGGACACCAGGCCGGCCAGGGGCTGCGCGATCATCGCACAAAACGCACCGACGGTGAGGACCAGGGAGAGGTTGGTCTCCTTGTTTTTCGGGTCAATCTCCTGAATCTGCAACGAGAGCAGCAGCGAGGCGGTGGCACCCCACACCATGAACATCGCGATGTTGGCGGGAAGCAGCGTGCCCAGCAGAACACCGAGTTTACGGTCAAAACGCGCGGGTTCGCCCCCGGGTGCGGGGGCGTCGGTGGGAAGTGGTGCGTGTGTCACGATGCTCCTTTTGGTCGACGCTGACATTCAAAAGCATACAGTGAACGGTTTTACTCCGAAACCCCCTGTCTGATATACGATGGGCCAATGTCTGATCGCACTCCCCTCTCCCCCAAAGGCACCCGACAACGCGAAAAGATCCTCACCGTGGCGCTCGAGGTGTTTGCCGACGAGGGCTACCGCGGCACCTCGCTGCGCACGGTTGCCGCGCGCTGTGAACTGAGCCTGGCCGGCGTCATGCACTACTTCGAATCCCGCGAGGACCTGCTGGTGCAGATTCTTCAGCGACGCGACGAGGTTGACGGGGCGACCATCACCCCCGAGCACCCGATCCGTGACTTTATTGCGATCCTGGAGGCCAACACCTCGCGCCCCGGACTGGTGGAGCTGTTTGTGACGATGTCTGCGGCGGCGAGTTCCCCCGAACATCCGGCGGCGGCGTACTTCCGGGAACGCTACACCCGAATCACCGACGAGCTGTGCGAGTTCCTGGAGATGCGGGGCGATACACGCCCGCTGCCCGAACGGGCTCGCGACGCCCGCGCGCTGATCGCCCTGGCCGACGGGCTCCAGCAGCAGTGGGTCACCAACCGCGAGCTCAGCATCGCCGACGAGTTTGCCTACGCGCTGGCCACCCACTCCAACGGGTTCCTGCGCGAGGACTAATCCCCCGAACATACGGCAATCGCCGCCCCGAAGCCGGGGCGGCGATTGCCGTTTTTGTGCCTATTCCGCGGTGGGCTGAGCCTCACCGTCGTGACGCACCGGGGTACCGGTGAGCGCCTGGGTGCTGACCCGACGGTTACGGTTGCGTCCCTTACCCGGCTGCTTGGGCTCGGGCAGGGCGTCCAGGACGGAACCCAGCAGATCCTCGGCCACCTTGACGTCCACCTTGTGGTTCTTTCGAACCGCTTCCAGCGGGATGTCCAGCAGCGGCAGGGTTTCGTGTCCGCCGCGACGGCTCGCACGACCGCGGCCACCGCGGGCCGGACGCTCGGGACGCTCGGCGGGAGCATCCTCGGTCACCGGCGCGGACGCGGTCTCGGCGGCGGCCGGGGTGGCCGACTCGGTCGGAGCGGGCTCGGTCACGGGCTGCAGCAGGGCCGCCAGCTCGGCGGCCGGCGACTCGGTCTGCTCCAGGAGCAGCTGCGAGTCACGGTTCTTTCCACCGCGACGACGCTTCTTGCGCACCTCGACCACCGGGGCCTCGGCCGTAGCCTCGGCGGCACCCTCGTGCTCGTGGGTTCCGGCGATGGTGCTGGCGGCAATCTGCGCCAGCATGTTCTTGGCATCATCGGTGATCGCGTGGGTCGCGGCCTTGGCGGCGGGCTGCTGCTGAGCGGCACCGTTGTTGTGGCCACCGTTCTGCTGCTGAGTGTTCTGCTGCTGACCGGCACCACCCTTGCCACGACGACGCTGCTCGGGCTGCGGGGTCTGCTTGTGCTTCACAACCGGGTCGTGGTGCACGATGACACCGCGGCCGGCGCAGGTCTCACAGGGCTCGCTGAAGGATTCCAGCAGACCCAGACCCAGCTTCTTCCGGGTCATCTGAACCAGACCCAGCGAGGTGACCTCGGCCACCTGGTGCTTGGTGCGGTCGCGGCTCAGGCACTCGATCACGCGGCGCAGCACCAGGTCACGGTTGGATTCCAGGACCATGTCGATGAAGTCAACCACGATGATGCCACCGATGTCGCGCAGTCGCAGCTGACGAACGATCTCCTCGGCCGCCTCCAGGTTGTTCTTGGTGACGGTCTCCTCAAGGTTTCCGCCGGAGCCCACGAACTTACCGGTGTTGACGTCGATCACGGTCATCGCCTCGGTGCGGTCGATGACCAGCGAACCACCCGAGGGCAGCCACACCTTGCGGTCCAGGGCCTTCTCGATCTGCTCGGTGATGCGGTACTCGTCGAAGACGTCCTTGCTACCCTCGTAGCGCTCGACGCGATCGACCAGGTCCGGAGCCACCTGCTGGAGGTAGCTGGTGATGATCTCGCGGGCATCGTCTCCGGCGATCACCATCGACTGGAAGTCCTCGTTGAAGACGTCGCGGACGATCTTGACCAGCAGGTCGGGCTCGCTGTGCAGCAGGGCCGGGGCGTTGGCCTTCTTGACCTGCTCGGAAATGTGCGCCCACTGCGAGGTGAGGCGGTTCACATCCAGGGTCAGCTGCTCCTCGGTGGCACCCTCGGCCGCGGTGCGGACGATCACGCCGGTGTTCTCGGGGAGAACGGCCTTGAGGATCTTCTTCAGACGGGCACGCTCGGTGTCCGGCAGCTTGCGGGAGATACCCGACATCGAGCCATTGGGCACGTACACCAGGTAGCGACCGGGCAGCGAGACCTGGCTGGTCAGGCGGGCACCCTTGTGACCCACCGGGTCCTTGGTGACCTGGACCAGGATCTTGTCGCCGGGCTTGAGCGCGAGCTCGATCCGACGGGGCTGGTTACCGGTGGTACCGGCGGCCTCCCAGTCGACCTCACCCGAGTAGAGCACGGCGTTGCGACCGCGCCCGATGTCCACAAACGCGGCCTCCATGCTGGGCAGCACGTTCTGCACACGACCGAGGTACACGTTGCCGATCAGCGAGGCTTCCTCGTTGCGGGCGACGTAGTGCTCAACCAGGACCTTGTCTTCGAGCACGCCGATCTGGATCTTCTGGTTCTTCTCACGCACCACCATGGTGCGATCCACGGCCTCGCGGCGGGCGAGGAACTCGGCCTCGGTGACCACGGCGCGGCGACGACCGGCATCGCGACCGTCGCGGCGGCGCTGCTTCTTGGCCTCCAGGCGGGTCGAGCCCTTGATCTTCTGCGGCTCGGTGATCAGCACGGCCTCGCGCGGCTCGCGTGCTGGGCGGGTGTTCTCGCGACGATCGCCGTCACGGTAGGTGTCACGCGAGTTTTCACGGTAGCCATCGCGGCCACCGTCACGGGGGTTGTCGCGAACGTTATCGCGGGCGCTCGGACGCTCGTCACGAGCGTTGTCCCGGTTGCCGCCACGACGACGCGAGCGGCGACGGGTGGACGAGTACTCCTCGTCCTCCTCCGGCTCAAACTCGGCTCGCGCGGGGCGGGCGGGCAGCGGGGGCAGGTCCGGTGCCAGGAAGATCAGGGCGGTGGAGGGTGCCGACACAAACGGCACCGGCAGCGGGCTGACAATCCGCGGGGCCGCAGGGACCTCCACGACGGCTGTCTCGGCAGCGGCGGGCTCGGCAGCGGCTTCGGCACCATCCGAGGCAGCGGCGGACGACTCGGCAGCCGGGGCACCGGCGGCTTCGGGGGCCGCGGGAGCGGCGGCCTCGGCGGCTACAGCGGTGGAACCCGCGGTCGCAGACTCGGCAGACGAAGACACAGCCTCAGCAGGCGCTGACCCGGCAGACGCAGACCCGGCAGGCACTGACTCAGCAGGCACTGACCCGGCAGACACTGACTCAGCAGGCACTGACCCGGCGGGCGACTCGGAACCGGTCACCGCTTCGGCGGCACCCTCGGCCCCGGCGGCCTGACGTGCGGCGGCCTCGGCGGCCTCCGCCTTGGCCTGCTGCTCAGCCTTGGTCGGGCGACCCCGACGACGCTGACGCGGTGCCGCCGGCTCGGCGGCTTCCGCACCCGCAGGCTCGACACCGGCGGCCTGTGCGCCGCTGGCCTCATCGACCTGAGTCTCGGTGGCGGCCGCCGACGACGAAACCGCAGACGTGGCGGGAACCTCGGGTGCGGCACCCGAGGATGCCTCGGTGGTGACCACGGCGTCGCTCGGTGCGGTGGCCGCACCGGCGGAGGCGCTCACTCGGCGCGATGCGCGAGCCCGGCGCGGGGCACGCGACGAGGCTTCCTCGGTCACCGGGGGGTTCGTCTCCGAAACCCCATCGGTTGTGGCGTCATTAGTGCCGGCAGGTACTGCCTCATTTTTGTTTTTATTCACCATTACTGGTGCACTCCTCATCCGATTAGTAGCCGCGCTACCATCCGGGAATCTTGGGCGAATCTCTACGCCTGGGCGTTCAACTCACCAAATCCTATGCACTACAGCGATCGGCCCCGTGGCTCGGATCGCTTTGCGGGGGCGTTTCCCAACGCTCACTCGCGCATCAGGCGCGCTCGGCACCTGACAAGCCTTCGTTCATCCAGGTTTCGCGCGGCGAAACCTGCACAGCTCTCATTATCGCACGCGGGAGGCATCAACATGCGAATGACCTTCGCATTTTTCCCAAATCGCTATGTCATAATTCGAGCATGACCAGCACCGAAACGACGCGTCAACCACGCCTGCTCGCCATCTTCCTGATTGTGGCCGGCCTCGTGGGATGGTTTGCCGCCTTTGAACTCACCGTCGAAAAATTCCACGCGCTCACCAATCCCGGCCAGGCTCTGGGGTGTGACGTCAGCGTGCTGGTTCAGTGCTCGGCAAACCTGAACTCGTGGCAGGGCGCGGTCTTTGGCTTCCCGAACCCGATCATCGGCCTCGGTGCCTGGATCGCACCGATCGTGGTCGGCGTGGCAATCCTGGCCGGTGCCCGGTTCCCGCGCTGGTTCTGGGTGGTCTTCAACGTGGGCATGCTCGGCGGCATCGTATTCGTGATCTGGCTGATCACCCAGTCGATCTTCGTCCTGGGCACCCTGTGCCCCTGGTGCATGCTCACCTGGTCGGTCATGATCCCCTCGTTCCTGTCGGTCACCCTCTACAACCTGCGCGAGGGCAACATCCCCGCCGGTGCGGGTGTGCGCCGCGTGGCCGGCGCCCTGCTCTCCTGGATCATCCCGCTGACCCTGGCCATCTACATCATCGTCGCCGTGATCGCCCAGCTGCGTCTGGATGTTCTCGGCAGCCTCTAACCTCCGGGCGTGTCGCTCGGCACATAAAAACACCGTGTCCCCCAGTAGGGGTGACACGGTGTTTTTATATGGTGACGCTAGCCCTCGAGCATTGCCGCCGATTCCGCTGTCGGTGCCGTCGCATCGGGCTCGCCCGCCGAGATGCGTGCGGGATGATCAACCGGGATTGCGCAGCCATCGGGTCCGCAGGCCTCGGCCGCGGGGTCGCCGATCAGCGTGAAGGGGCCGTTCATGCGCCGCGCTCCGCGCTGACCTGGGTGAGAACCTGCTCGAACGCCTGTGCCTCCTGCGCGCCGGACACCCCATACTTGCCGTCGATCACAAAGAACGGGACGCCCTGGATTCCGTATCCCTGCGCCTGCGCCTGGTCGGCACGCACATCCGCCAGATAGCGGTCGGATTCCAGGGCGGCGGTCAGCTCCGCGGCATCCAATCCCACGGTGGCGCCCAGCTCGGCCAGGTCGGCGATGTTTCCCACGTGCTTTCCGTCGGTGAAGTATGCCCGGAAGAGCACCTCGGCGAGCTCGCGCTGCTTACCGTGTGCCTTGGCAAAGTGCAGCGCCTGGTGGGCAAGCACAGTGTTGGTGTGACGCAGCTTGTCGAAGTTAAACTCCAGGCCGGTCTGGGCGGCAATTCCGGTCACGCGCCCCAGCATCTCGGTGATTTGCTCGGCGGGCATGCCCTTGTGGTTCACCAGGAAGTCCAGTTCGCTTCCCTCGAAGCCAACCGGGGTATCCGGTGCCAGTTCGAAGGAGTGATACTCCACCTCGACCGGAGTATCGGAACCGGCGGCGAAGGCGGCGACGCCCGCCTCAAACTTGCGCTTGCCGATGAAGCACCACGGACACGCGATGTCGGACCAGATGTCTACCTTGATGGGTTCAGTCATACCCAGGCCAACCCGGCAGCCGGAGAAAACATTCCCAAAAGAAATTCCTCGGCCCACTGGTCCATTAGTCAACTAATGGACTAGAGTGGTGGTGTGTTCACAGGTACCACTCCCCTCTTTCAGCAGCTCGCCACACGGCTCGCCGATGACATCGTCTCCGGAACCTACCCGGAGGAATCGGCGGTGCCCTCGGCGACCGACCTGGCCGTGTTTTTTGATCTGAACCCGGCCACCGCCTCCAAGGGCGTCAACCTCCTGGTGGAACAGGGCGCCCTCTACAAAAAACGCGGAATCGGCATCTTTGTCGCCCCCGGCGCTCGAGAGCTCCTGCTCGCTCAGCGTCGAGAACGACTCCGCGCCGACTTTGTTGAACCCCTGGTTCGCGAAGCAAACCTGCTCGGGCTAGGCCCCACCGAGATTGAGCGCCTGGTCCGCGACACCATCGCAAAGGAACCCTCATGACCGACCATCTTGTCCTCGACGGCGTCACCCGACGCTTCGGCTCACACACCGCACTCGACGGCGTATCCTTCACCCTGCCCGCCGGCAGCATCTGCGGCCTCCTGGGGCGCAACGGTGCGGGCAAAACGACGCTGCTCTCGCTGATCGCCGGCCAGGATCTGCCCAGCGCGGGAAGCATCCACGTCAACGGACACTCCCCGTTCGAACACGCCCCCACACTGGCCGGGATCAACCTGGTGCGCGATAATCAGCGCTACCCCGATGACTTCACCGTGCGCAACGTGCTCACCATTGCCCCGCGCTTCCTCCCCCACTGGGATGCGCAGTTTGCCCGGCAGCTCGTCGCGGGCTTCCGGGTACCGCTGGATCAGTCGGTGAAGAAGTTCTCCCGCGGCCAGCTCTCCGCGGTGGCCATCGTGCTGGGGCTGGCATCTCGCGCTCCGCTCACCCTGATGGATGAGCCCTACCTCGGGCTCGATGTCAACGCACGCCGCTACTTTCATGAGGCCCTGGTGCGCGATGTGGCCGAGTACCCACGCACCGTGATCCTCTCCACCCACCACGTTGAAGAGTCCGAGTCTCTCTTTGACCGGGTGCTGATCGTGGATTCGGGACGAATCCTGCTGGACGCGGATATCGAGGAGATTCCCCGTCTCGCCTTCACCGTGAGCGGACGAGATGATGCCATTCGCGAGCTGGTCGCGGATCGCGAGGTCCTGCGACTCCAGACGGTCCCCGGCCTCGCCTCGGCCACCATTCGCGGCACCGCCGACGCCGCCTTCATCGACCGGGCAGACAGAGCCGGGGCGCGCATCCAGGAGGTCAGCGTGGCCGATCTGGTGACCGCGTTTGGCAGCGATTCCGCAGCCGAGGCGGTGGCAGCATGACCGTACTCGAGGCTTCCGCCCAGACGCTCATTCCCGCCACCTCCACGAAGGGACCCACCATGAATTCAGTGCTCGCAGTTACTCAACTGCACCTCACACGAAAGCGGATGACGTTCGGGGTGCCGGTGCTCTACGTGGGCATCGTCGCGGTGCTATCGATTCTGATTTCGCTGATCTTCTGGCGGGCGGGCAGCCAGCCGGGAACGACCGGGTGGATCGAGGGCTCCCGATCCAACCCCGGGCTGGTTTGGACACTGGGTGGGTTCCTGGGCTACATGGGTGTGTCCTCGACCGCGACCACGTTCCGGTTCGCGATCACCCTGGGGGCCACCCGGCGGGCCTTCACCCTGGGCACACTGCTGTGGAACCTGGTGATTGCCACCTACCTGGCCGTGGTGCTGACCGTCCTGGCCGCGCTGGAACTGGCGACCAACCACTGGTTTGTGGGCTTCTACATCTTTGACATCGCGATCCTCGGCACGGGCAACCTGTTCGCGACCTTTGTGATCGTTCTCCTGGGTGTGCTGTCAATCCTGACCGTGGCCGGGGTGTTCGGGGCCGCCTGGATTCGCTTCAGCAACCGTGGACCGATCCTGCTGGGCATCGGCATCGGCTTGGTGCTCGTCGTGGCCGTGCTGATCCTGGTTCCCCAGGCCGCCCAGATTATCGCCGCGTTTGAGCCCTGGTGGCTGGCCATCGCCGCGGGCGTCGCCATTATCGCCGCGAGCCTCGGATCCTGGCGCCTGCTGCGCCGCGCGATTATCCGATAGTTCGTCGCCGCCACATTGCCCGCCCGGAGCAACCGGGCGGGCTGTGTGTTTAGCGAGCCAGGGCGTCCAGCAGGGTATCGCCTAGCGCCGGGGTGGCCACCAGAATCGAGGGCGAGCTCGGGGTCCACGGCTCACCGGCGGTATCGGTGACGAATGCGCCAGCCTCACGGGCGATCAGCACGGACCCCAGCAGATTGGAGCGGTCATCACCGTACTCCCAAAAGCCATCCAGGCGTCCGGCCGCCACATCGGCTATCTGCCAGGAGGTGGGACCCAGATTGCGGACGGCCCCGGCCACGCCGAGCACCCGCGCAAGCGAGGAGCCGGCAGACGCCACCGACGCGGGATCCTGGGCGGCGAAGGGCGGCTGGCTGGTGCACACCAGAGCCACGGCAATATCGCCGGTTTCCGACGGAACAATCGGATTACCGTTACGCCACGCACCCTCCCCGCGCATGGCCGTGTAGCTTTCACCCAGGACCGGATTGTGCAGCACCGCCAGGACCGGCTCACCGTCCTGAAGCAGGGTCGCGGTCAGGCACCACTGGGGAAGCCCGCGCATGTACTGCACCGCGCCGTCCACGGAGTCGACCAGCCAGGCCCGGCCCCGCGGCAGGGCGGCGGCGTCGAGTTCATCAATCCAGGTGGCCTCCGGCACAAGCGCGGCCAGGGCCGGACGCAGAATGGCCATCACGTCGGTTTCCAGGGCGTCGAACGCCGCGCGAAACGCGGACATGGTCGGGGTGGGGGCGATCCGCGGACGGGTCAGGAGGTGTGCGCCGGCATCGCGCAGGGCGATGTCGATCGGCTGACAGAGGGACGAGATCGATGTGGTGTGTGTGCTCATCTCTTGAGCATGGGACCGGCGGACCATGTCGGTCCCATCTTGCTCAGAATCTGAGCGGTATATGCCGGTAGGATCAGATACATGAGCGATTTAGCACTGAGCCTCACGGATCAACGCATCATTGCCGCCCTCCAGTGCGACCCGCGCGTCTCGATCGAGCACCTCGCGTCCGTCCTGGGCCTCGGGGTGCGACCTGCCGGACGGCGACTCAACACTCTACTGGACTCGGGTGAGCTGCGCATCATCGCCCGCACTCCCCCGCCCACTCGCACGGCGCTCATGCTGCGGATCCATATCCTCGGCGGCAAGCTGGACCAGCTCGGGCGGGCCCTGGCCCGACGGGAGGACATCCCCTATATCGACGCGTCCATCGGGGGCGATGAACTGGCGGCGGTGTTGATCGCCGAGTCCGACGTGGCCGGACAGCTGGTGGCGCGCCAGCTCCCCGCCTCCGGCGCGATTACCGCGGTCGCGGCCCACCCGATTCTGCACGTGTTCTCCGAGGCGAGGAACTGGCGACTCAACGTGCTCAGCGCCGAAGAGCGCCGGGCCCTTACCCCGCCCGAGACGTTTTCGCGGCCACCGTCCGCCGAGTCCCTGAGCGCCCGCGATGCGGCAATCATCAGGGCCCTCGGCGCGCAGCCCCGCGCCAGCGCCGCGCAGATCGCCGCCCGCATCGACGCCCCGGAATCCACCGTGCGTCGCCGCCTTACGGCCCTGCGCGCCTCCGGCCAGGTCCTGTTTGAAACGGCGGTAAACCCGGCGCGCCTGGGCCTACCCATCGACGTAAATTTCTGGATGCGGGTTTCTCCGCGCCACCTGGAGGCCGTGGGCCAGGCGCTGGCTCGCCATCCGGCCGTTCACGGTGCCCTGGCGATTGCCGGAGCCTTCAGCCTCAACGTGGCGGCGTGGTTTGCCAGCCTGGAGCACCTCTACCAATTCACCACCGAAGTCTTGGCGGAATTACCGATCGAGAGCGCCGAACCGGTCGTGGTGGGCGCGGCCATCAAGCGTCCGGGAGTCACGGTTTAGGGCCACGCATCGGTCGAGGTCTCACCACGGGAGACGCGGCACAACGCACTCTGCCCCAACAAAAAACGGCACCCCTCGGGGTGCCGTTTTTTGGATGCCTCCTAGTCGAACCAGAGGCCCAGCTCACGCTGTGCGGACTCGACGCTGTCGGATCCGTGGACCAGGTTCTGCTGCACGGCCAGGCCCCAGTCGCGGCCGAAGTCACCACGGATGGTGCCGGGGGCGGCGAGGGTCGGGTCGGTGGTGCCGGCAAGGACACGGAAGCCCTCGATCACGCGGTCACCGGCAACGCGGATGGCCACAACCGGGCCCTCCAGCATGAACGCAACCAGGGGCTCGTAGAACGGCTTGCCCTGGTGCTCGGCGTAGTGCTGCTCAAGACGCGAACGCTCCGGCTGGACCATGCGCAGGTCAACAACCGAGTAGCCCTTGGCCTCGATCCGGCGGATGATCTCGCCACTGAGCTTGCGGGCAACACCGTCCGGCTTAACAAGGACGAGGGTTTCTTCAACGGCCATGGGGACCTCCTAGGTCTGGGAAAGGGGGAGGGCAAAAGCCCACACACACGATAACAAGCCCGGTGATCCGACGGGGAACCGTGGCGGCGCGGCGGACGAACATCTGACGTTCATACCCGCCGCGCACCCCCTTGAACTGGGGTGCACGCCGGGAGCGGGAACGCTGTTCTTGAGCCGAGACCTAACGCTACATTCGCAGTAGCGGGGTGCCGGTGCCACGCCGAAACACGGCGTTGCGCGGGCAGCGTCGAGGTGCGAGATTCACCGCGAAGGGGGAAACATGACGAGTTCGGTACGCACGACCAGCGCATGGGCACGGTTTTGGGAGCGTGGTGGATGGTGGCGAGCGATCGTGCTGGCGGTCGCATACATCGTGCTGTACAACGTGTTCTCGCTGGCCTTCCTCCCCCTGGCCGAGCACACCGCGGAGGGCTCGGCCGCGGCAATCCTGGTGGGCTATATCCTGCCGCTGACAGTCGGCGGGGCGCTGCTGGTCGGGTTTTCCCTCTCCCTGGGATGGCTGCGACCACTGTTTGCACGCCAACCCATCACCGGCCGCGGCTGGATGTGGATCGCCGTCATCGTGGTGCTCGCATTCAACGTGTTGCACCTGCTCACCATCGACTATGCAGCCAACGGATTTGAGATTGTTGCCACCTGGCTACTTGCGGGGCTCTTCATCGGCTTTGCCGAGGAGCTCCTCACCCGCGGTCTTGTGATCCGGCTGCTGCGCAACGCCGGGTACCGAGAGATCACCGTGGCCCTGGTGTCCTCGGCGGTGTTCGCAGGCCTCCACGCCAGTAACCTGCTGACCGGCCAGCCACTATTTGCTACCGCATTCCAGCTGGTCTACACGTTCGCGTTCGGCCTGTGCATGTACCTTGCCCTGCGGGTCACCGGGAACCTGATCTGGCCGATCCTGCTGCACGCTTCCACCGACCCCACCATTTTCCTGTCCACCGCGCACTCGGTGGACTCCCCGCTCACGGCGATTGGCGGGCTGGGCAACTTCGCGGTTATCGCGGCGGCACTCGTCCTGGTGTGGTTTATTCGTGATGATCGCGCGGGAGCCCCGGGACTACCGGTGGACGTTCGCCAGGGCTGACCCGCGTCTAGCCTCACACCAGATCAGGCAACACCGGGGCTATTCCGTCCGCTTCGGGCAGGATGGATCGGGGTGCTGCCGTCTCCTCGATGTGCACAACCGTCAACTGGATGCTGGAGGCGGCGTCCCCCCTGGCCCGCAGTAACGTATCGACCGCATCGTGGGTGTGCCGGGCGGTTTCGGTGGCCCCGAATGCGGAGTCCACGC
This sequence comes from Mycetocola sp. BIGb0189, assembly GCF_024810155.1. Lineage (NCBI taxonomy): Bacteria > Bacillati > Actinomycetota > Actinomycetes > Micrococcales > Microbacteriaceae > Mycetocola > Mycetocola sp. BIGb0189. The sequence goes on along the minus strand of NZ_JANUED010000003.1, from coordinate 150,955 downwards.
CGATTGCGACGCTGACCCGGACCGTATCGGATTCCCGCTCCAGCAGCACAAGCGTGGCCGCCCCATCGCGCAGCCCCAGCAGGCGAGCGCCCACCTCGACCACCCGCGCCACCGTAAGCCCAGCCTGAAACACCCCGGTCACGCCCGGCAGTGCGCGCACGGTCGCCTCAATCTCGGCGGCCAGTTCAAAGTCTTCGACGGTACTCATCGGTTTTCCTCCGGCTCGGTTCCCTGCGATCGGTCACCCTGACCGGTGGTGTCCGGTGCCGCCACATCACGCACCGAGACGTCAATCCCGGTGATTTTCAACCCGGTGTGGGTGTGCAGACGTGTGGCAATCTCTGCGCGTAGCAGCGCGATGGCCGCGGGGATCGGGGTGCCAAAGGCCACGCCGACCTCCAGCCGGATTCCGACCGGGGCACCAAACTCCTCCACCTCCCCGTCGAGATGACAGCGTCCCACCAGCACACCCGGGACCGCGGTTTCGGCGGCCCGGATGAGTCCACGAAGCGCACCCTCGGTGATGCCCAGATCAACACCGGGCACCTCTTCGGTCAGCGGAATGCGACGGCCGGCCCGAGCATCCAGGGCGATCCCCGCCAAGATCCCCTGAACCCAGCCCTCGTCGGTGGCCGGTTCCGCCGCGACATCCGCGGCCAGCAGTTCGGGAGTGAGCGCGCGCAGGCGCTCCAGGGCGTCCAGCGCGAGTCGGCACCCCGCGGACTCCTCGATCGCCGGATTGGCGGGCGTGCGCCCGGCATCCAGGTAGTCGGTCAGGTCCTCGAGGGTAAACCCGTCGAGTTCCTCCGGCTCCACGCCGAGGGTTTTCAGGTCATAGTCTGGTTCACCGGTCATCGCCACTGCTCCATCCGTACGATGATGTATTTTCGGGCGCGGGCCAGCAGGCCTCGGACGGTCGAGAGTGGCAGATCCAGCTCCTCGGCAATCTCGTCATACCCGTAATCACCAAGCTCCCGGAGCACCCAGCACTCACGCTGCGCGTCCGGCAATTCTTTCAGCGCGGCGCTCAGAGCCGCAACACTCGCCAGCGCTTCGGCTCGACGTGGTGGGGTCGCGGCGGGTGATGCCACGGGTTCCACCAGGTCAATATCCGCATGGGGTTTGCTACTGCGCAGTCGATCCACGGCCTTGCGGCTGGTGATCCTCATCAGCCAGCTCTTCACCCGCTCGAGATTTTCCAACTCGGGCAGCTGCGCCCAGGCGGTGATAAAGGTGTCCTGCACCACATCGTCCACCTCGGCGCTGCCGGGTAGGATGCGGCGGGCATAGGCGCGCATCATGGGTGTATACCTGCGGACCAAGACCGCGAAGGCCGCGGTGTCACCGTCGGCCGCCCGCCCGGCAACGATCCGGTCATCCGCGTTTTCCAGCGCACTAGAGAACCGTTCACCGCTCATACCCCGTCCCCCTCAGTCGATGAGTATTCGCCGCCAGCCACACCCGGATTTCTCCGACCGCGGCTTGGCTGTGCACTCATCCTCTCCCGCCGCCTCGCGCGAAACAAGAGTATTTTGTCCATTCGTTATCTATCGTCACGTGAACGGGGGCGAGCCCTGTGGCTCGCCCCCGACTCGACTACTTCTTAAACGCGTCCTTGACGTCCTCGACGGTGTCCTTCACATCGCCCTTGACCTGATCGGCCTTGCCCTCGGCGACCAGCTTGTCATTGTCGGTGACGGTGCCAATGACCTCCTTGGCCTTTCCGACGACGGTGTCCGCTGCTGCCTTGATTCGGTTTTCTGCACTCATGATGAGACTCCTCTGTTTCGTGATGATCTAGTTGCCGACGAGAGACTTACGCGTCTTCTCGAGGGATTTCTGGGCGTTCTTGGCGAGCTTCTTCCGGGCCTTCTTGGCGTCCGGACTCGTCCATAAACGTTCAACCTGGTGACGCAGATCCTCATAGTTCTTGCCGCGGTTTTTTGCCGACTGCACGCCCACAAAATAGGCCGCCGCCACGAGGATTGCGATGATTAAGAGATTCTTTGGCATCCGTACCACTCCTTTTGTTGAGATTGACGATTGTTGAGATTGACGACCTAGCGCACCCGCGTTGCCGAGCGCCACCGGTCCAGCCATCCCCGACCCTGCAGGTGCAGAATCACGGGAATTGTTGTGCCGGCCAGGGCATCCCAGTCACGCACGGCGTGCTGAACCTCATCGAGCACGCGCGGGAGCCGGGCTCCGCGTCGCAGGGTCACGGCAAGCCGGATCGCCGGGGCGCGTCGCACCCGATAGACGCTCGTGCTGGCCGAGAGCACATCGGTGCTCTCCCGCAGTCGGGCGGCGATCAGGGTGTCGGCCAGATTTGCATCCAGCGCGGTCTCCCCCTGCTCCCCCGAGGCCCGCAGGACGGTGGCGGTCTTTCCTCCTCCCCGGGTGGAGAGGAAGATGATCAGCAGGACCAGCAAAACGATGATCTTGGCGATGGCCAACACGGCCGCCCCGGAGAGGGCCACCCCGCCGGGCAGTTCAAACCAGAACGATCCCAGCCAGTCGCCGATCCCGGATAGCCAGCCGGCCACGGTATCCAGCACACCATCGGCCCAGGCGGGCAGACGCCCGCTGGCCAGCGCAAGGAATGCGCCGACAACCGCGAGCGCGAGCCCGGTGACCAGCAGCAGGGCACGATTCACGATGCGATTGGTTGCATTCATGAGACCACTCCCCGTTCGGCGATTCGTACCCGAACCTCGCTGACAAAGCCGGCCGCGGTGAGGGTCTCCCGGGCGACCTCACGCACGGATTCGGGATTGAGCGCCACACCGCTGGTGGGTGTGACGTGCACACTCGCCCGAGTGCGACCCACAACCACCGAGACGTTGCTGCGGTCCAAGCCCTCGGCTTCGGCGACCCGATCGGCCACCGTATCGGCGAGGACCCCGTTATCCACGAGGATCGCCAGCCGGTCGGTGCTGCGCGATCGACGATCGCGACGACCCGGCGCGAGCGCCAGCCAGATCAGCAGGATGGCCAGGAGCAGCAGAAGGATTCCGCCGCCCAGCGCCACGGCCCCCACATCGAATGCGACGTGACGTCCGGAGAGGAACTCGGCCACCCCCGTGGCCACCCGGTCATCGATGATCATCCAGATACCCAGCACCAGCAGGGCACCCAGCAGGAGGGCTAACAGGCTCGCGGTCACCACCGCCGGAGCGGTGCGTGAATCGTGACTCTCGCGCCGGAGGACGCGGGTGTACACCTGTGTGTCGATACTCATAGAACCCTCCTCTCGCGAACTTCACGGACACCCGAATAGCGGATGTCCACCACCGAGACGGTGCGTCCGGCAAGCGACTCCAACCCACGGATCACCGCTTCACGAAGCGCCTCGGCCCGGGTGATCAGGGTGTCCCCCGGACGCTGGCCGAGGGCAACCGGAACGGTCACCGTGGCCTTCAACGCGCCGGCCTCATCCGAAAAGGAAACCGATACGTCCTGGGCGGTCACCCGTGCGGCATCGCGCACCAGCCCCACCGCGAGATGCTGAAGCGCCCGGCCCGTGACGGTGGTCCGTCCGATGAGTTTGCGCTCACCGGTATCGGCTCGGACGTCCCCGGTCATGACGAGGAACGCCGTCCACGGAACACGTCCGCCAGGGCGCGCACATCCAGTCGGCCATCAACAATCCGCCCGATCCCCGCTCCCACCAGCATCGCGACGGCCACGAGCACAAAGGCCCAGAAGCCGAGCACGATCCAGGTCAGGGCGAGGACCGCACCGATTGCGGCCCCCACTCCCGACTTACTCACTGGACTCGAGCCTCCTGCGGAGCCTTCTGCTCCTCGTTGTCATCCTCGGAGGGGATGTGGACGTCGTTGACGGTCACGTTGACCTCGGTGACGTCGAGACCCACCAGGTCCTCGATCGCCCGGTAGATCGCGGCGCGTACGTCATCGGCGACCTTCTGCAGGGATACCGGGTACTCGGCCACGATGGTCACGTCGGCGGCGGCCTGCTTCTCGCCCACCTCGACGCTGATGCCCTGGGTGAGATCGGTGGTGTTCAGTGCATCGCGGATCGCGCCGACCACACGGGCGGCACCTCCGCCGAGGGCGTAGACGCCGGGAACCTCGCGGGCGGCAATACCGGCGATCTTGGCGACGACTCCGTCATCAATGGTGGTTTTGCCACCGAGGCTTCCGGCGGCCGCGGCCGTCGGGTCGATCTTCGTCTGGGGGTTGGTTCCGGTTACGTTAGCCATGATGTTCTCCTTCACAAACCTGTCCGCACTCGGTGGTGCGGATCGCCTGAAGCGGCGACACTACTAGGACGTTTCCGGCACGGGGATCGTCACAAAACAGTCGGCATGTTTTTTCAGCGATGCGGAAAAGCCCGGAATTTCGCGGGAAAACCTGGATCTCCGGCGATACCAACGTTAGACTCGATCGTAGGAAACGGAGGAATCATGCCGATCAAGCAGCAGCGCACCGCCGCCGACGCCGCCCTGGTACACGAGGCCGTGCGCGCGGTGACCGGTGCCGACGCGACCCCCGCAGAGGTGGCCGACCTCCTGGACCGGGTACGCGCCCGGACCGCGGTGAGCGAGCTCTCCGGTGTTCTCGCCCGCACGACCCACACCCCACATCCGGCCCTGGCCCGCGGTGCCCAGGCGGGTGAAAACGCGATCCGGGCGATCGAAACCGAGTTTGGTCTACTCACCAGCGCAGAGGTGGCCAAGATCCTCGGTTCCTCCTCCACCCCGAGCGCCATTCGTGCGCTGGCGAGCGATATGCGCGGGCGCGGCGAGCTCCTGGCCCTGAAACGGCTCAACCGGTTTGTCTATCCGGGGTTCCAGTTTGATCGCGAGCGCGGCCGAGTGAAGCCCCTCGTGAAACCGCTGGTGGCACTCGCCCACACGAGCGGATGGGATGAGATCGACGCGGTCCTGTGGCTGTGTTCGCCGACCACGTATGTCGCAGACGGCGCCCGTCCGGTCGACCTCATCGACACCGATCCCGAGCGGGTTTTGGAGATTGCCCGGCGCGCATGGAACCCCGGCTGGTAGTTCCGGCACCGCCGGAACCGTTCGATCCCGAGACGATCGAGCTCCCCGCGGGCCAAGACCTGTTTCGCGTGCACGCGGCCGAGCGCCTGGCGACCACCTTTAATCCCGGGTACGGGGCACCCAGCCGGTTCGCCTTTTTCGGGGATCCGGTCGTTCCGGTGCTCTATGCGGCCGAAACCGAGCAGGCGGCGATCGCCGAAACCCTGCTCCACGACACCCCGCTGAGTGGCGGCATCCTGCTCCCCTCCGCGTACCGTGGCCGACGTCTCTCCCGAATCACCACGACCCGCCCGCTGCGCCTTGCCGCGCTGCTGGGCCTCGGCCTACGCCGGCTCGGGGTGAGCGCCGACCAGGTCACCGCAACCCCCGCCGCCCACTATGAACACACGGTGCACTGGGCACGCGCCGCCCACGAAGCGGGGTTCGACGGCATCGCCTATATGAGCCGCCAGTGCAACTCGGACCGTGCATTCGTGCTCTTCGGAGACCGCGCACCCCAGGCCCTCGCCCCCGAATCCGAGCTCCACTGGGACTTCGACGACCCCACGGCCGGACTCCCCCGGCTGATCACCTTCTGCACCGGCCTGGGTGTGGAGGTGGTGGCGCGGTAGTGCGGACGCCGCGGGATAAGGATCCCCCTTCACACGGGTGCACGTGACTATCCGAGTCGAAATCGGGTGTCGCAGGTATCGGCAAAGTCCTCATCGTGGGTTGTGATGACCACCGTTGCGCCGGCCTCCGCCCGCGTACGCAGCAGACTCATCACTCGTGCGCGATTGCCGGCATCGAGTGAGGCGGTGGGTTCGTCGGCGAGGATCAGGTGCGCCTGCCGATAGATGGCACGGGCAATCGCGAGCCGCTGCTTTTCGCCACCGCTGAGCCGCGCGGCAAGCTCCCGCTCGCGCCCGGAGAGCCCCACCTGTTCCAGCGCCGCGTGCAGTTTTCCGGCGTCTCCACGCACGGTGGCCCCGAGTGGGCCCAGCGCCATAACCGTGTTGGCTGCAACCGTACGCTCCTCGATGGTGCCATAGTCCTGAAAGACAAAAGCCGCATGCTCACGCCAGAATGCGCGACGGGTACGCTCCGAGGCGCGGGAAAAATCGGTCCCGTCTACCAGTAGCTTGCCGCCCGAAATCGGGATCAGGAGCCCGAGTGTATGCAGCAGGGCGGTCTTACCACTGCCACTGGGCCCGGAGAGCGCGGTGATGGTTCCCGGGGCACAGGACAGTGAGACTCCCCGAATCAGTGTGTGATCGGCGAGGCGGACCTCGAGGTTTTGGGTTTCAACGTGCATGGTCTTCCCTAAATACGTCGGTGGCGCAGATTGACAAACACGCGCTGTCCGGCGCGCATATGGGTGAGCGGGGTCAGGAGGATCGCGAGCACCCCCACACCGGCAACGATCCAGAACCCCGGTTGTTGGGCGATGCCAACGATTGCGGTGATGGTCACAACCACCGCGGCCGCCTGAATGCTCTCGGTTCGCACCCGGGCGGCCACCACACGTAGTGGCCGTACGCCGGCCACCCGCAGCGGATGGTCGGCCCGCGCATTCACCTCCGCGTGAATGCGCGCCCCCAGGATGGTGGCCAACACGAGCCCCAGTATGAGTGCGGCCAAGGCCGCGGCGCTCAGCGTGGCAAAACCCGCGGCGAACTGCGCCTGAACCAGCCCGTTTTCGGCAATGTAGCGTGCGCGCACCTCACCCTGTAGCCCAAATTCGGCGAGCAGCTGCTGGGCCGATTCACGATCACGAAGCACGATATTGCCGCTGGTTGCGAGTGCGGCGAGAAAATCATTATTGAACACGTTGAGGTTTTCAAACATCACGATTCCCACCCCTGGTCGCGCGTCCAGGGTGCCGTTTCCGAGTCCCACTCCGAGGACATCGGTGCCCGGCACCGGAGTCAACAGCTCGAGACTTTCTGAAACAGAACGAGCCTGCTCGGACGTCCCGGTCCAGTTTTCAAGATCCTGCCGAAAGGATTCGCGCAGTGATTGCGAGGCTCGATTGCGGGTTCCCGCGGGAACTCGATCCTCGGGAAACCAGCGCGGCGTGGCAAACATGATCGCCGCCGGGATATTTCCGGTTACCCCATACTCACGCAGTTGCTCCCGCTCCCAGACGATCGATAGCGCCGCCAAGCCGCGCTCATCGGCAGCGCGCAGCATGGCCGCAACCGGGGTTCTCAGACGCTGCCACCGCTCCTCGGTACCGGATGGGATCACGATCTCCGTGCGCTGTCCCAGACTTTCCCACTGCGAGAGTTGACGCGCCGCGTCCGAAGCCTGCGCCTGTGCACTCAGTGCGGGCGACAGCGTTCCCAAAACCGCGGCCAGCAGGATCACTCGAGCGATCGCACCCACGCGTCCCAGTGCACGCATGGGCGGTATCCGCCGAGCCAGCATCCGTGACGTCGGAAGAGATGCGGCCGTTACCGAGACCCCCACCAGAACAGCCAGAATCCACCCAGTGAGAATTCCGCCCGCCAGGAGGGTGGCGATTCGCGGCACAAATACCCAGCCGCGCCACAGCCCAACAATGAGCGCCGTCACGGCCGTCAGCGCGGTGGAGGTTCCCAGGAACGTGCCGCTAAAGAGGCGAATATCCGCAAGCAAAACCCTGCTCGGACGGATCCCCGCCAGGATACTGAGCGCTCGCCCGCGCGCTCGGACCGTGAGCCAGCCGAGCATGGAAACAATGCTCAGCCCGAAGACCGCAAGCGTCGCCATGAGAAAGCTCGGTTGGCTCAGCACCAGGCGTATAGTCTCCCCCGGGGAGTCCTGACGCCAACTCATATCGATTGCGACCGAACGTGCCCAGCGAGCGAAACCGGCGCGGTCCGCGGTTGTCCCCGTAACCAGATACTCCCCCGCCGTCGGGCTCGACTCAAGCCGATCTGCCCCAACCAGGCTAGCCGCGGGCAGCGGACCGAATCGAGGAACGCTCTTGGGGCGATCACGCTCCCGTTCGAGCTCCGCGTACACGGATCCACCTCCCGATACTGCCGCCGGAAGTGCCCGCACCAGCCCCAACCCGAATCGCGCACTCGCTGCGGCAAGGTCGGATCTGAGACGGGCGTCGTCGGTCGCACCGGACGGATACGTCAGCACGACACTCGCCCGTGCCCCCACCGCCTCGGGAAGGGAACGATCCCGCAAGTCGGTGATCAGGGCAGCAAGAATCAGGGTGAGGACACAGGCCACCACCGCGATCCCCGCCACCCCGCGCTTACGCACTCCCCGCACCCTTCCCGCTAAAGAACGCGACACTCGAAGCGGTGTCCGTTGCGAGAACGCTACGTCGAAGGGTGGACGAATCCCAGGCTTCGCCAGAAAAGAACGTGCCTTCAAGAGGAAAAATGCCGCGGTTCTGGGGATCTGGCCGAGAGCCAGGCGTTGGCCGCAGGACAAGGTGGACACGGTCGCAGACACGCACAAACGCCGCGGCGCGGATCCCGGAGGACCCGCGCCGCGGCGTGTGTAGAGGTGGCAGGGAAACGGTGGCTATTCGCCGGCCGCCTCCTGGTGCCGGCGGAAGGCGGCGTTGCGCTCGTCGAGCTGCGTGCCCTTGTAGACACCGTAGATCCAGAGTGCCAGGAACAGAGCGGCGGCCACCCAGATCTCGCCCACCAGGAAGCCCGCGGCCACCAGGCATGCCTGCACCACCCAGCCGAGAATCTCGCCCAGCGGGCTCTTCAGCGTGGCCAGGGCGACCAGCATGATCACGATGACCACGCCGCCACCCACCAGCGCATACCAGGGCTCGCCCGGTGCGGCCTTCAGCCCAAACACCGTCAGGGAGGCCAGGCCGATGATGATGAGTTCAAAACCCAGGATGATCGACAGCAGCATCTCCTTGACGCCGCGCTGGCGCCGGACTCGTCCCGCCACGACTACGCCTTCCACTCGCGGTCGGCGGCGATCTCGATCGCCTCGCCGCCCAGCACGATCGATCCGGTCACCACAACCATGCGGCGCGGCGCCTCATCGGCCCACTCGCGGGCGGCCAGCAGCGCGTCCACCAGCTCCTCATACGGGGCAACCAGGGTGTCGGGCAGCTCGCTCAGGGCGATCTGCGCGAGCGCATCCACGTCGGTGGAACGCTCCGAGCTGGAGCGGGTCACCAGGGCGGTGGTCACGATCGGGGCCAGCTCGCGGAAGATTCCGGCGGCGTCCTTATCGCTGAGGATGCCGGCAACCAGGGCCACCTCATCCACGTCAAAGTAGCGCTCGATCGCCGCGCGCAGCGAACGCGCACCGTGCGGGTTGTGGGCCGCATCCACCAGGATGGTGGGGTCGGTGCCGATCAGCTGCAGGCGTCCCGGGCTGGTAGCCAGGGCCAGACCCTCGGTCAGCGGCTCCTCGCCCAGTGGACGCTCGCCGTCGCCGAGGAACGCCTCGACCGCGGTGATCGCCACGGCCGCATTCTGCGCCTGGTGATCCCCGTAGAAGGGCAGGTACAGCTCGGAATAGGTGGCCGCGCGACCGCGCACGGTGATCTGCTGACCACCCACGGCCACGATGTCCTCGGTGAGTTCAAAGTCGCGATCCTGCAACACCACGGTCGCCCCCACTTCGGCCGCGCGGGCGTTGATCTGCTCCAGCGCCTCGGGCTTCTGCGCGGCCGACACTACGATCGCACCGGGCTTGATGATGCCCGCCTTGGTCGCGGCGATCTCGGCGATGTTGCGGCCGAGCTTGCCCACGTGATCCAGGTCCACCGGGGTCAGCACGGCGATCTGAGCGTTGGCGACGTTGGTGGAATCCCAGGTGCCGCCCATGCCCACCTCAACCACGGCCACATCGACCGGGGCGTCGGCGAAGCAGGCGAATCCGAGGATGGTCAGCGCTTCAAAGAAGGTGATCTTCGGCTTGCCGGCGGCCACCAGCTCGGCGTCCACGATCTCCAGGAACGGCTCGATGTCGTCCCAGTTATCGGCCACCGCCGCGTGGGCGATCGGCTTACCGTCGATGCAGATGCGCTCGGTGAAGTGCACCAGGTGCGGGCTGGTGAACAGCCCGGTGCGCAGCCCGTGGGCGCGCAGCAGCGACTCGATCATCCGCGAGGTACTGGTCTTACCGTTGGTTCCGGTTATCTGAATCACCGGGACCTGGTGCTGCGGGTCACCCAGCAGCTCCAGCACGCGGGCAGTGGCATCCAGGCGCGGCTCGGGGGCCACCTCGCCGGTGCGCTGCATCAGCTTGGCAAACACGACCGCCGCACGGTCGGTGTCGAATTCGCTGTTGAGGATTTCCTCATCCACGTCGGTTTCGGCGTCCTCCCCCACATCCGACGGATCGGAGACGGGAAGACCCAGCGGACCGGAAAGCGCGGCGAGTTCCGCCGCGTCCTCGGCCGCCGCATCAGCGGGCAGGGCAGGTTCACCAAGCGCGGCGAGTTCCGCCGCGTCCTCGGCCGCCGCGTCGGCGGGAAGTTCGGGTTCGTTGGAGGAGTGAGTCATAAGAGCCGATCCCTTCGATATGCGATCCGGGCCGCGGGGACGAACCCGGATCGCACTACTGAGTGTGAAATAAGGTGGGAATTAGATGTCGGTGGAGGCATCGAGGCGGGAAACCGCCACGATGAAGCGACCGGCGTTGGCGAACTTGCCCGCGGCGATCGACTGCGCAAACTCGGGACGCTCATCGAGCACCTCAGCCAGCCAGTCGGTGCCCTCGGCCGCCGCGAGGGCGGAACCCTCGGGCAGACCGATCAGGCCAAACTCGGTGGCGAGGGTCTCCCCGGCGATGTCCACCAGCTCGGTGGCCACGGTCACGGCCTCGGCGTCGGCGGCGTCGGCGAAGACCAGGTCCAGGCGGATCCGGTCGGACACCTCAAAGCCGGCGGCCTTGCGGGTGTCCTGCACCGCGCGGATCACGTCGCGGGCCAGGCCCTCGGCCTCCAGCTCCGGGGTGGTCACGGTGTTCAGCAGCACAAATCCGCCACCGGCCAGCAGGGCCAGCGCGTTGTCGGCCGAACCACCATCGCCCACCTCAAGGGTCAGCTCGTACTCGTGCGGCTCGAGGGCGATGCCACCGGCGGTGACCACGTCACCGTCCTGGCTCCAGTCGCCGGCGCGGGCCGCCTTGATCACGGTCTGCACCTCCTTGCCCAGGCGCGGACCCGCGGCACGGGCGTTCACGGCGAGCTTCGAGGTGATGCCGTAGCTTGCGGCGCTGTCCTCGGCGAGCTCCACGAACTCGACGGACTTGACGTTGAGCTCATCGCGCAGGGTCGACTCGAAGGCCGCGAGGCCCGCGGTGTCGGCGGCCACCACGGTGAGGGTCGCCAGCGGCAGACGCACGCGCAGACCGGCCTTCTTGCGCAGGGCCAGCGAGGTCGAGGCGATCTGACGGACCTGGTCCATCGCGGCCACCAGCGCGTCATCGGCGGGCAGCTCATCGGCGCTCGGGTAGTCGGTCAGGTGCACCGAACGGCCACCGGTCAGACCCTTCCAGATCTGCTCGGTCACCAGCGGCAGGAACGGCGCGGCCACCCGGGTGAGGGTTTCCAGCACGGTGTAGAGGGTGTCAAACGCCTCGCTGCCGTTACCGTCCGCGTCCACGCCCGCCCAGAACCGGTCGCGCGAGCGACGCACGTACCAGTTGGTGAGCACGTCGGCGAAGTCACGCAGAGCGGCCGCGGCCAACGGGGTGTCGAAGTGCTCCAGGTGATCGGTGACCTCGATGACCAGCTGACGGGTCTTGGCCAGGATGTAGCGGTCCAGCACGTCGGTCGAGTCGGTGCGGCGCTTGGCGTCGTAGCCGCCCTCGGTGGCGAGGTTGGCGTACATCGAGAAGAAGTACCAGGAGTTCCACATCGGCAGCAGGACCGAGCGCACACCCTCGCGGATGCCCTCCTCGGTGACTACCAGGTTGCCGCCGCGGATGACCGAGCTGGAGAGCAGGAACCAGCGCATCGCATCGGATCCGTCGCGGTCAAAGACCTCGTTCACATCCGGGTAGTTACGCAGCGACTTGCTCATCTTCTGGCCGTCGTTACCCAGCACGATGCCGTGGCTGATGACGTTCTTGAACGCCGGACGGTCAAACAGTGCGGTGGACAGGGTGTGCAGCATGTAGAACCAGCCGCGGGTCTGCCCGATGTACTCGACGATGAAGTCGGCCGGGTTGTGGCTCTCGAACCACTCCTGGTTCTCGAACGGGTAGTGCACCTGGGCGAAGGGCATCGAGCCCGAGTCGAACCAGACATCCAGCACATCGGTGATCCGGCGCATGGTGGACTGGCCGGTGGGGTCGTCCGGGTTCGGACGGGTCAGCTCGTCGATGTAGGGGCGGTGCAGGTCGGTCGGACGCACACCGAAGTCGGCCTCAAGCTCATCCAGCGATCCGTAAACATCGATGCGCGGGTAGTCGGGGTTGTCGCTCTTCCACACCGGGATCGGCGAACCCCAGTAGCGGTTGCGGCTGATCGACCAGTCGCGGGCACCGGCCACCCACTTACCAAACTGGCCATCCTTGACGTTCTCCGGAACCCAGTTGATCTCCTGGTTGAGCTCGCCCATGCGACCCTTGAACTCGGGAACCTTGACAAACCAGCTCGACACGGCCTTGTAGATCAGCGGGTTACGGCAGCGCCAGCAGTGCGGGTAGGAGTGCACGTAGCTGGCCTGACGCAGCAGGCGTCCCTTCTCCTTGAGCAGGTTGGTCAGCGGCTTATTGGCCTCGAACCACAGCTCGCCGGCCACGTCGGTCACCTCGGGGAGGAAGCGTCCACCCTCGTCCACCGAGAGCACCACGGGGATGCCGGCGGCCTGACAGATGCGCTGGTCGTCCTCACCGTAGGCCGGGGCCTGGTGGACGATACCGGTACCGTCGGTGGTGCTGACGTAGTCGTCGGAGAGGATCTGCCAGGCGTTGGACATATCCAGGTCCTCGGTGGACTGGTAGTAGTCAAACACCGGGGTGTAGCGGGTGCCCACCAGCTCTTCGCCAACCAGGGTGCGGGTGATCGCGGCGGTGGCCGCGGCGGCATCCTCGTACCCCAGGTCCTTGGCGTAGCTGCCGACCAGGTCGGCGGCCAGTAGGTACTGCGAAGCGGCGTCGCCACCGTCGTGGGCACCGTTCGGGCCCGCGGGCAGCACGGCGTAGCTGATGGCCGGGCCCACAACCAGGGCAACGTTGGTGGGCAGGGTCCACGGGGTCGTGGTCCAGGCCAGGGCCTTCACACCGGTGAGCTCCAGGGCGTCGGCGCGTTCGCCGGCGAAGGGGAAGGTCACGGTGACGGTCTGGTCCTGACGGTCCTTATAGACGTCGTCATCCATCCGCAGCTCGTGGTTGGACAGCGGGGTCTGGTCGCGCCAGCAGTACGGCAGCACCCGGTAGCCCTCATAGGCGAGGTCCTTGGAGTGCAGCTGCTTGAACGCCCAGATGACGCTCTCCATGAAGTCGATGTCGAGGGTCTTATAGTCGTTTTCGAAGTCGACCCAGCGCGCCTGGCGGGTCACATAACGCTCCCACTCGCGGGTGTACTTCAGCACACCCTCACGCGCGGCGTTGTTGAACGCGGCCAGACCCATCTCCTCGATCTGGCTCTTATCGGTGATGCCCAGCTCACGCTCGGCTTCGAGCTCGGCGGGCAGACCGTGGGTGTCCCAACCGAAGCGGCGGTGGACCTGCTTGCCGCGCATGGTCTGGAAGCGCGGGAACAGGTCCTTGGCGTAGCCGGTCAGCAGGTGACCGTAGTGCGGGAGGCCGTTGGCGAAGGGAGGGCCGTCATAGAAGGTCCACTCGGGGGCACCCTCGCGGTTGTCAATCGAGGCCTGGAACGTCCCATCGGTACGCCAAAACTCGAGGATCTGCTCCTCGATCTCGGGGAAACGCGGCGAGGCCTGGATACCGAACGCGGCACCGGGCTGGGAGTCCTGGGACTTCGGATACGACATGTGCAACTCCTGGCAGTGAGATTTTCTCCTGCGAGGACGACATGAGCCGCGGTACCACCTCGCTTATTCGCTGATCCCCGGGCAGGGGGCGAATCGCTTCATTGGGCTGTGACGGGCCTGACCCGTTCGGTTCTACCCGCGGCCGCAGCCGCGCTCTTCCGAAAACTCCCCGGTGATGGCCGGATCGATGTTGGTATCCACAAGTGTACCGGCAAATTCGGGGTGCGGCGAGCGCTCAGGTGCGCGTAGCGCGAACGTTCAGTGAAGCTCGGGAGAATAGGGTGTTCCCCGCGCGAAAGGCACCCCCATTTCTCTGCACTCCCTCGCCCACACCCCCGCCTCCTGGGGCGACACCCTCGATGCGTTCCTCGGACGAACCGCACCGGTGACCCTGGAGCCGCTGATCCTCGGATCGATCATCCTGGCCGCGATTCTGCTGAGCGTGCCGCGGGTAACCTGGCGCTGGTTTGGGATGTTCACCACGCTGGTTCACGAGCTGGGCCACGCGTTCTCGGCCGGGCTGCTGGGTCGCCGGGTGCGCGCGATCCGGGTGGGGGCCAATCACGGCGGCTCGACGATCAGCTCGGGTGGATCCTTCACCGCGGTCATCTCGGGCTTCCTGGGCTACCCGGCGCCGGCGATCGTGGGGGCCGCACTGATCCTCACCGCGACCGCCGGCTACACCCGGGCGGCGATCCTTGGCGGCGCGATCCTGGTGGTACTCTCGCTGATCTTCCTGCGCGGGTGGGGCGCGATCCTGATCGCCCTGGCCACCCTCGCCGGCGGCGCGGCGCTGTGGTTTTACGCCGATTCGGTGATGCAGACCTATGCGCTGATCACCGTGGGCCTGGCCCTGCTGGTGGGATCGCTTCGAGGCCTCGGGAACGTATTTGCCGCGCACGGCCGAAAGCACCGCAACCTGGAATCCTCGGATGCCTTTATCCTCGCCCGGCAGACCCACATCCCCTCGGTCTTCTGGCTGCTGGGTTTCAGCGTGGCGATTGCCGCCTGTGTGTGGGCCAGCGTGGTGGCGCTGATCGGGACGGTTTAGCCCCCTACGTCGCGGACACCCCCATCCACGGGGTTGTCCCCGCGGCGAAGCCGAGCAGGGTCGCCGAAAACTCGAGCAGGGCCCCCGCCGCACGCTGGGCATGACCGTCGCCCGCCGCGGTCAGCAGCGTCACCCGCCCGCCGCGGCTGTTCAGCTCGGCGGCAAACCGCGGGGCCGCGGTGTTGTCCACGCGCTCATCCCGGCCCAGAATGCAGCACAGGATGGGCGGCACATTTTCGGCGCGTTCCCGGGCGATCGCCAGGTGCAGCGGTGAGTACTCGGCGCGCTGGGCAGGCGTCGTCTCCCCATCCACACCAAACTCGTGCAGCCACTGCGTTCCCAGGCCGTGGCGGCGCAGGTCCACGGTGTCCAGCACGGGGGCCACCGCGATGACGCGCCCGAACGCGGACGGATCAATCAGTGCCGCCGCGGCCACCACAAACCCGCCGTGGGAGGCACCCAGCGCCGTCAGATCCTCGGCGCGGGTCCATCCTCCGGCCACCAGGGCGTGGGCCACATCGATCAAATCGTGCACCGCCCGGATCTTCCGTGCCCCGCGCCCCGCCTCATGCCACTCGGGACCCAGCTCGCCGCCGCCCCGCACCTGCGCGGCCACAAACACGCCCCCGGCCTCAAGCCAGGCCGCCACGGTGGGCTCCGCCTCGGTGCGATGGTGCACCCCGAATCCTCCGTAGACCGACAGCAGGAGGGGTCGGGGGCTTCGCGGACGGTCCCCCGCCAAAAACTCGCGCCGCAGCGAAACCACCAGCGGAACCGGAACCCCATCTCGGGCGAGGACCGTCAGGTGCAGATGCGTGTTGAGCTCGTCGCCGCGACCCGCCCCCGCTGCCGACGCAGATGCCGATACCGATGCGCGGGCCAGGTCCACACACACAACCCCCGAGGGGCGCTCGGGCGATGCGCTGTGCACCCAGAGGGCCACCCCGGTCTGATCCTCGCTCACACTCAGGGCAAGGAGCCGTTCGGCCGCGGACAGCGCATGGACGGGCGTTCCTCCGAGTGACAGCACCACCGCGTTCTCCCCCTCGCGCACGGTGACCTCACCGAGGGAGGTAGCCAGCGCGACACGGCCAGCCGTGGGGACGGGCACAGGCACGGTTGCAGGCACAGGCACAAGCGATGCCGCGCTGCCGGGCTCCGACACCCAGCCACCCTCCCGAAAAATCCAGGTGGTCGGCGCGGTCCCCGGGTGCCGGGCGATGAGGCGAACGCCGCCCGAACCGCCCTCAATGCGCAGCCGCAGCCCCTCGGGGGTGTGGGCAAGTTCCGCGGGCAGACCCAACGGACGCGCATCCCCGGATGCTCCCTCCACCCGCCACACCTCATGAATCGGCGGCTTGCCGGTGAGGACCCACAGGACCGCCTCGTGGTGCGGCCCGGCATCGATCCACACCGGGCGCGCGTGCCACACGGGCGGAACGTCCAGGCGAACGGGTTCGGTGTCGGCGGCCAGGATCCACACCTCGGCGAGTTCCGAATCGGGGGTGCCCAGCAGCGCGGCCACCCGCCTTCCGGTGGGATCAAGCGCAAACCCACGCACCACCCGGCCCGCGGGCACCGGCAGTGCCGTGCCCGGGTCCGGAGGGGTCGGCGTGCGCCCGGGCGCACACGCGGCACCCAGTGTGGATGCGGATTCGCGGTAGAGACGGGGGAAGTCCTCCCCCCGTCCACGCCAGGTGTAGACGGCCATGCCTCGGGCAATCTGCGGCATTCCCTGCCGCGCGGTGGTGTCCCAGCGAGTGAGGGCCTCCCGGAAGTAGGCGCGCGCCCGGCGGGCGCCCTCCGCATCGAGAACGCTGGCGTCGCTCATCGCCCCACCAGATCCCCGGGTGCGGGTGCCGCAGCGTCGATCCAGGAGAGGTGTCCGCCGTCCCGCAGTGCCCCGGGTACCCGAATGGTGACCGGCGAGGCGGAGGGATTGGCCGTGTCGATCAACAGGACCTCGCCGTGTCCACCCCGGGTCAGCGCGACACGCTCATCCCGTGCGGATGCGGCGATGGCCCGGCGGTCCGCATTGTCCCAGGGCTCGACCCCGGGTCTTGGGGCCCGATCCATCGGAGCCAGGCTCCAGGTTCCGCGCAGTCCGAGGGGCACCCCCGCCGCGGGCGCGCGTTCGCCCACGGTCTGGGCCGCGAGACTCATCGCCGGATCATTCTCAACCTGCACCTCCGCCGCGTCGAGGTCGAAGACCGCCAGGTCGTCCCCCTCGGGGTGCACCCGCGCCACCGCAATCCCGGTCGCCGTGAGTGCGAATCGAAAAATCAGCCCCTTCCCCAGCGGAGCGGTGCGCGTCTGTCCGGTATCAATGGTGTGTACCCAGAGCGTGTTTTCCCAGTCGGCCCAGTCGCGGGGAGCATCGCCGCCCTGCCTGAGGACCGCGACGATGATCCGGCGGCTCGGGCAAAAGCGCAGGAAGTAGGCGCGGCCCGGTGCTTCCCAGGGGCGCACACCCCGCGCCCGAGGCACCACTCCGATCACATCACTGCACTCGAGTCCCTGGTCGGTGGCGACCCACATCTGCCCGGAAACCGGATCGTAGACATCGCCGTGACCGGTGTCACCGATCGGCAATATCTCGTCCGCGTGCAGCTCGGGACAGTGCACACCCACCCGCAGAATCTCCGCGACATCCAGCGATTCCAGTGCGCCCGGTTCGCGGTGGCGCAGCACCACGCGGGGTGGATGTACACCCCCGGTCACGATGACACCGGGCTCCCCCGCTCGGGTACGCACCCGGCGGGACCGGGGTCTCTCGGGGGCGTCCAGATCCACCACGCTCACTAGGTCACTCCACGGCTCCCAGGAGGCACCCAACCCGGTCGACACGCCGAGGAAACGACCACTCGGATCACACGCCAGATGCTCACCGGGGATCGCCACCGACACCCGTTCGCGCACCTCCCGGGCCAGAACGTCAACCACCACCAGGGCACCGCCGGCGTCGTCCACCCAGGCGCATTTTCCGCCGCCCAGCGGCAGGATTCCGGCATGTTCGGCCACAACCTGACCGCGCCACCAGTCCGTCAGCGAGGCCGAATCGGTGTCGATAAATCCGATCGCCTCTCCGCGCTGGTCCGCCACCACGAGTACGTCCATCTGGGCTCTCCCTCGAAACTGTTATTGATAATGATTATCATTTAATTATAGGGTGAAGTCGTTGCCGACCGGCAGCACGAAGAAACACCGACGAAAGGAACCCCATGGAAAACACCGTGGTACTGACCGAAGTTGAAGAGACCGAGCAGCTGGCCCACCTGTCTGCCAGCCATTCGAACGCACTCGTCGAGAACCCGTTCGACTAGTCGGTCACAGTCCCCGCGGGGCGGATCCTCGGATTCGCCTCGCGGGGTGCCCGCCCACCATCAGGCAAGGACACCCGTGAACACCACACCCGAGCTCTTCACCCGCGATGGACACACGGTCGTCCGGGCATCCGACGGCACCTTCCTCCGGGTCACCGCGAGCAAAACCGCGGCCTCCGCGGCGGACCTGCACCGACAGGTTGGGGAACGCCTGGCGGCGCGCGCCGCACAACACGCGGCCCCGATTCCCGGACGCGAGGGCATCACCATCGCCGGTGATCCCGCCGATCTGGCCGCACTCGCGCCGGCCCTTCTCGGCCTCGACGCGACACCCCGCTCCCCCACCTCACCCGATCGCGCCCTCATCGTGCAGGTTGTCGCCGACCGCACCCAGCACCGCGAGCTGGACCATCTGGCAGCCTCGGGTACCGGGGTTTTACGCTGCTACCGCGAGGGCGATCTGGTGTTGATCGACCCCCTGATGCTTGGGCCCGAAGATCCCACCGGCTCTCAGGTTCTGCGTCGCCGCATCGCCGCCTCCCCGGCCGCCGCGGACCTCAACGCCTGGCTCGACACGGCCGGAGAGCACAGGCCTGGTCTGGATGACCTCGATCCGGTCGCGCTCGACATGGCCGGGGCCCGGCTGCGCCAGATCATCGCCGCCTGGCAGCACAACACGGCCGAGCTGCCCCGGCTGCGCCGCATACTCTGGATGCTGGACTGCGCGACCCTCGCCGCCTCCGAGCACCCGGTCCTGGCGTTTCCCGAGCCCGCCGCGAGGCCGCAACCCCGTTCCCAATCCCGGCCGTGATGACCGAGCCACGCACACTCGGGATCGCCGTCGATCCGCTCATCCACCTCGCCACCGACCTGTATGAACCCGCGCCGGGCCGCCCCCGCGGCACCGTCCTGATCCGCACGCCCTACGCTCGTGTCGCCCAGCGAGAGCACGCACTCTCCTGGGTGCGCCGCGGTTTTCGGGTCGCGGTTCAGGACGTGCGTGGACGATACGGGTCCCCGGGCAGCTGGCACCCCTATCACCATGAGGGTACGGACGGTGGACGCACGGTGGTCGAAATGGAACGACTCGGACTCATCGAGGGAGAGGTCCTCCTGGTAGGCGCCTCCTACGATGCCCACTGCGCCCTGGAAGCCGCCCACTGGCTCGACACCCGTCCCGCACGGGTTCCCACGGTCCGCGCGGTGATCGCGATGGTGCCCGCCCTGGGTCTCTGGGAAACCGCGCATGATCCAGACGGCACACCGCGCCTGCGTGACCGCATCGGATGGTGGCACCAACACGGGTTCGCCCGCACCTCCCGCACTCCCCTGAGCCCCGCCGAGCTGGATCGGCGGGTTGAGCGGGCTCGGCACCACGGCGTTGCCGGCGTGGTCTCCCCCTCCGAATACGGAGCGGAGGCGCCGGCCCTCTGGCAGCGACTCTGGGAGGCCCGGCCCCTCGATCTCGCGGCGCGCTATGGCTCCTGTACCACCACACTGCTGGTCATCGGCGGAGACACCGACTTTTTCACTCGGGAGGCACACCTCCTTGCCCGCGCTTGGGCGGGAGGGCGCACCGGTTATCTCACCGGTCCCTGGGGGCACGGCCTCACCGCGGACCTCGCCCCCGAGACCGCCCGCGTGCTGCGCGCTCACGGGGGTCTGATGGCACGCATCGAACACGTCCTCGGCGACGCCGCGATGCTCCCGTCCGCCCACCGCTTCACCGGGGATCCCGATACTCCGTGGGTCACCGATGCGCGCGCCCCCTCCACCGATCCAACGATGCCCACCCCCTGGAAGGACTCCCGATGACCACCGCCGACGCCCTCAACCTGCTCCCCCTACACACCCTGGTGGACGAGCACACGGGCATCATTCGCCGGGTCCGCTCGGTGCTCACCCCGGAAAACGCGCCGCCCGCCTACACCTCGATGACCGCCGAGGTGTCCGATGCCCGCTGGCTCGGCGACTGGCCGGCCGACCGCGTCTCGCTGGGCACCACGTTTGGTGATCCCCGACAGGCCTGGATTGCCGCGGTCGCCGAGGGCATGGAGCGATACTGCGGCAACTTCATCCCGCGGGAGGTCCCCGACGCAGAGCACCTGATCGGCACCGCGAGCGAGCTGCGAGCCGCGGGCCACCGAATCGTTGAGCTCGGTGCGCTGCCTCGGTTTGCCGCCTGGCAGCTGGAATCCCCCGATTTTCCGTATCGCAACCTCGACGAGCACACCGAAACCCTCTGGATGCGCTGCACCCGTTACCCCGACGGGGAGGACGTGTGGCTTCCGGCCAGCCTGGTCTCGCTCAACTGGCGGCAGCGACGCTTTGCCCACCTGCCGCGCATCCATCACCTCAACTATGCGGGCATCGCCACCGGGCAGGGATATGCCGACGCCCGCGATCGTGCACTGCTGGAAACCATCGAACGCGACGCCCTGGAGGTGTGGTGGCACCTGGATGGTCAGGCCCGGGGCATTCGTCCCGAGTCGGTTCCCGGGCTCACCGAGGCGATGGCCGGCAGTCACCTGAGGTACTGGATCGTCGAGCTGCCCAGCGAGTTCGCTCCGGTCATGGCAGCCCTGGTCTTCGATCCCGAAACCGGGCTGTATGCCGCCGGGTTCTCCTGCAAGACCGATCCGGCCGAGGCCGCCCGTAAGGCCGTCCTGGAGGCCGTGCATACGTGGGTCTATACGCAGGGCATCACCGAGGCGGATGGCTGGGTCTTCCAGGCGGTCGAGGCCGGGCTGATGGCGCGCGGACTCTACCTGGATCATCGGGAGGATCGGCGCTACCTGAGTGACACCGGGACCCACTTTTCCCGGGTGCGTGACCTCGGTGCCCACGTCCAGGTGTGGCTGGATCCCGAGGTTCACCCGCTCGCGCGGCGCTTCCAGGAGCCCGCCCTCGGGCTGGTTGATATCGCGGACATCCCGGCGACCGTCCCCGCCGACGTGTATCGCCGACTGATTGATGCCGGCCACCAGATCTTTACGCGCGATCTGACCACCTCGGACGTCGCGACAACCGGACTCAGCGTGGTTCGGGTGGTGGTTGAGGGCCTGGTGCCCAACGCCCCGGCGGCCTTTGCCTATCTGGGCTGCCCGCGGTTCGCCGAGGCCGCCCTTGCTCGCGGCTGGCGCACCCGCATCCCCACCCAGCCCGAGGACTTCACCCTCGTGCCGCCACCCCACATGTAGGACCATGACCCCCTTCCAGCTCCCCCCACCCGCCGACCATGCCCGGCAGCTCTTCGCCGAGGCCTGGTCCTCGCGCGTGCCCGCGGACACGATTCATCCGGGCCCGCGTCAGAACCACTGGGATCGGGGCGAGCGGGTCGCGCCCAGGCCTCTGGCGGAGGTCCCGATCGCGGCGATTCTGCACGAGCTGTGGCGTCCGCGCGGTTTCCATCCGGACTCGCTCACCCGGGAGCCCACGGGCACCGCACGGCGGGCTATTCCATCCGCCGGCGGATGCTATCCGGTCCAGGTGCACCTGGTAGCCGGCGACGGATGCGATCTTTCCCCCGGAACGTTTGCGCTCGATCCGCAGGATGCCACTCTCGTGCGCCGCGCGGGGATGGTTCAGCCCGGCCGCACACCCCGCGGTGCCCTGGTGGTGCTCGGTGTCCTCCCTCAGCGCACCCGCGGAAAGTACCATCACCGCACCCCGCCGCTGCTCATCGCCGATACCGCCTATGCCCTGTCCGGCATCATCCACCGGGCGGCGGCATACGGACTGGAGTGCGAGCGGATTTCCGCGGCCCCCGGCGAGCTGGCACGGGTGCTGGGGCTACCGACCTACGCGCGCTGGCAGGAGGTCTGGCCGGGCACCGGGCCCGAGCTCCTGCTGACCGCGCTGTGGATCGGCCACCCGAACCGGCGAGCGCGCGCAGCCGCGGAGCGTCTCGGGCGGGCCGATGCCTCGGTGATCCTTGAGGAAATGGCAGCCGAAACCGGTCGCCCCCGGGCCGACGCCGGTCCCCGCCCACTCCCCGAACGCGAGTCGCACACCGACCCGGAGACCGTGGCCTGGGTGGACACCCTCGACCGGGATTTCCTGGGGTCGGTTTCCGCACCTTCCCCCGTTCATCCCCTGGCCTCGGACGCACTCGCGCGGCGACGCAGCCTTCCGCTGCACGCCCCCGAGGCGCCAGATGCCGCGCAGGTCGCGACCGAACGCGTCCTCACCGCCCTCGCGAGTATCCAGCCGCCACCCGACTGCCGGATCGAGGTGATCGGCACCGACGGGCTCGCCGATCCCTCGCTCGCTGCTTCGTGCGCCGGGCAGCACTGGATCCGTTCGCTCCACGGCCTGGTGCGCTTTCACACCGACCGGTCACCCACTCCGGCCACCGTGTGGTGGGCATCCACCAGCGCGGCCACCATCCTCTATTCCTGCCTGGGCGCAGGTCTCCCCCTGGGGTTTCGTCCCATCGGGAGCTGGCACGCCCATCCCGGCACCCCGCTGACCCTGCACGGCCTGGGATTTCGCTCCGAACAATCGAAGGGAGCACACGGTGCTCACTAATCGGCGTCTCTGGGCGCTCACCCGCCCGCACCACGCCCTGCGAAACACACTCACCCTGGTGGTGTGCGCGGGGACCGCGACCTACTGGGCGCAGGCCTGGTTTCTCGCCGCCGCACTCTCGGGCCTCCTGCCCGGCCAGCCCCAAAATGTCGGTCGGGTGATGCTCAGCCTGGCCGCCGTGCTGGCCTGCGGACTCGCCCGGACGCTGCTCACCCAGGTTCAGGTCCGGGTGGCCAGCACGCTGGGCGGCCGGGTGCGGGAGGATGTTCGACGATCACTCACCCGGGCGCTGCTGCATCCCCGGCGGCTGCGCGACGCGTCCGAGCGCGCGGGTACCCGCAGGCTCGCCCTCGGCGAGGGCACCGATGGGGTCGAGCCCTATGTGATCGCGTATATTCCCGCCGCCCTGCAGCTTCAGATCCTGTGCCCGATCCTGCTGATCGTGATCGCGATCATCAATCCGCTTCTCGCCGCCGCCCTGGCCGCAGCGCTCCTCATCGCCGTGGGTGCACCCCGGCTGTGGAGCCGCCTGCTCACCCGGCGCGGAAGTGCCCACTGGGACACCTATGAGGCGCTCAGTGCCGACTTTGCCGAGGGGCTCCAGGGCATGCGCACCCTGAAGATCCTGGATGCCGTGCCGCGGTTTCGTGTGCGCCTGAACGACCGGTCCGATGCGCTCCACCGGGCAACGGTTCGCACGATGCGGGTTTCCCTAGCGGATACGGCACTCGCCGACCTCGGCATCCAGGCGGGCCTGCTCGCCGCCGCCGCGCTGACCACCCTGAGCGCGCTGGGTGTCCTGCCCTCGGGGCTGCTGGGCGGGACTCCGGCCCTCAGCCTGTTCACGCTGATGCTCGCCTCGGAACTGTTCCGACCCGTGCGGGACCTGGCTCGGCACTGGCACGCCGGGTACCTGGGGATGTCGGCGCTGGGCAGCATCGATGCCGCCATCGGAGACACCGACACACCGGCCGAATCCGCGGCATCCGATACGCGGCCCGGTGCCCCGGACGGCGGGACGCACCGGGACCGGGAGGAGCGCCGTAAGGGCGAACCACACCAACCAGACGAGCAGTCTCGAGATCACGAACCGCATCCGTCTCGCGGCGGCGTGCTCCGACTCGATCGGCTCGGTTTTGCCTACGCCCCGGACTCACCCCCGGTACTCAACGAGGTCACCACCACGATTACCCGCGGCGGCATCACCGCGCTGGCCGGCCCCTCCGGCACGGGCAAGAGCACGCTCTTTGATGTGCTGCTGGGATTTCTGCCGGCATCGGGCGAGTGCCGCCTCGATGGTCGGCCCCTGCGGCCCGAGGATATCAGCGTGGTCTCCCAGCACGCCTACCTGTTCCCCGGCACCATCCGCGCCAACCTGAGCGCGGTGGCCCCGGATGCCTCGGATGCGGACATGCTCGCGGTGATGCACCGAGCCGGGCTCGGCCGTGAACTCACATCCTGGCCGCTGGGGCTTGATACCCGGGTGTCCGAGTCCGGGCGGTCCCTGTCGGGCGGGCAGATCCAGCGCCTGAGTGTGGCCCGCGGCCTCCTCGCCAACCGCGCGATCCTGCTGCTTGATGAGCCCACCTCGGCACTGAACCCCGAGCTGGCCGCACACCTGCTGGCAACCCTGCGTGAGGAGGCCCGCAGCAGAATCGTGATCATGATCGCGCACCGGGCCGAGGCGCTCGCGGCCGCCGATACCGTCCTCACGCTGCGCGCGGGGACCCTGCACCGGGCCTCAACCCCAGCCGCAGCGCCCACATCCACATCCACACCTACGTCCACACCCATCCCGACTGTCACGGAGACTCGATGAGTACCACGCCGCCCCGCACCGATCCGCTCTGGGCGCTCATCCCCGCCCTCTCCGCCCACCGCGGCGCCCTGATCTGGACTGGCCTGGTGGGCCTGGCCAACAACCTCGCGCTGGTGTTCCTCGCGGTGGCCGGCTCGTACACGGTCACGCTCGCCCTGGTGGAGCATCGCCTGGCCGAACCCGGCTGGTGGATCACCGCGGCGAGCGCGGTCCTGCTGCGCGCGGTCCTCACCTGGCACGAGATGGATATCTCCCACTCGATCGCCTATCGGGTACTGGCGGCGCTTCGGATGGCACTGTTTGACGGTTTCGCCCGCGGCGTCCCCTCCCGCTCACCCGATCAGCACACGGGCCGCCTGGCCGCGACCGCGATGGGCGAAACCGAAAAACTTGAGTTCTTTTACGCGCACACGCTCACCCAGCTGGCCGGAGCCGCGGTCCTCCTCATCGGGGCGCTGCTCGCGCTGGGTGGCCTGGGCCCGACGCTGGCGGTGGGATTTGCGCTGGGATGCGCGGCGCTTGTGGCGTTCAGCCTCCCGCTGCTGCGCAAGAATGCGCGACTCGGCGAGCGCATCCAGCGGGCGAAGTCGGATCAGTCGGCCCTCGTTGTGGATGTCCTCTCGGGCACCCGCGAAATCCTGAGCTTCGATCTGCGGGACCGTGTGGGTGAGCAGCTCTCCGCCTCCACGCGGCGAATCGTCGAGTTGGAGCGGCGTCTGCGGGTGCGTGAGAGCGCCGCGGCGAGTATTCGAGAGCTCTGCACACTGGCAATTTTGATTGTGGTGTTTGTGCTGGCCTGGAATCAGCCGGGGCTTGAGCGGGTGTGGATTCCCGCGGTCATCGCCGGCACCCTCACCGTGCTGGCGCCGCTCACCGAGGCGGTCGCGGTCCTCACCCAGTTGCAGCCGCACCGTGCCAGCGCGGCCACGGTTGTTGCGGGAATCTCCCTGCCCACAGAGGGGCCTGTCGAGAGGGCCATCGAGGGGTCCGCCGAGCGATCCACCGAGCGACCCATCGTGGAGTCCTCCGAGCGGCCCGCCGAGTATCCCTCGCCTGGGTCCACGCGCCGAGGATCCTCGATGCGGATGCCCGCGGGCCCGCTCGGGCTCGAACTCAACGCGGTCGAGTTTTCCTACGCCCCGGATGCCCCCGCCCTGGCTCCCACCTGGCTCACCATCGCCGCCGGTGAGCACATCGGCATCGCCGGGCGATCCGGGTCGGGCAAAACCACGCTGGCTCGTCTGCTCGCTCGGCTCTGGGAGCCGGATCGGGGCAGCATTCATCTGACCGCCGAAACCGGAGCACACTACGATCTGCGCGACCTGGATCTGTCCGGCTACCGGAGCCACGTCGGCCTGGTGGAGCAGGACGCCACGATCTTCCACGGCTCCCTGTGGGACAACCTGCGCCTGGCCGATCCAACCCTGACGGAGGACACCGCACTCCACACCCTGCCCCGGGCCGGACTCACCCTGGACCCCGGCCGCTGGCCCGCCGGGGTCCACACCGAGCTGGGCGAGGCGGGATCGGGCATCTCCGGCGGCGAGCGCGCCCGCATCGCACTCGCCCGCGCCCTGGTCCGGCGGCCGCGAATCCTGATCCTGGACGAAACCACCGCATCCCTGGACGCGCGCTCCGAATCGAGTCTGCTGGATGCGTTGGAGGCGCTGCGCGGGGAGACCACCGTGATCACCATCTCGCACCGTCCCTCAACCCTCGCCCGCTGCGACCGGGTGGTGCAGCTCCCCGCACTGCACCGCGAACCCGGGCCGAGGGGCTAACCACAACAAAGGGGCCCTGGCCGATCGGATTCGATCGGCCAGGGCCCCTCTGTTGTGCGACTAGGACGCGTGCAGCCCCTGCGCGATCTGCTGCACCGCACGAATGTTGCCCCAGGTTCCGGGCATCACATCGTCGGAGGCGATCGCGATCAGGCGGTCATTGGCAACCGCCGCCACCTGGGGGAACGTGGCCCGCAGGTAGTCCCGGGTGGCCTGCTCGTGGGCGGCATCCAGGGTGGTAAACACGATGGCCTCGGGGTTTTTGGCGATCAGCGTCTCGGGTGAGATGACCGCCGAGAAGAAGCTGGCAAACGCCGGATCCTCGGGGCTAAACACGTTGTCACCGCCGGCGAGCTGGATCATGTTGTACTCGATCCCCGCGCCGATCGCCGAGATGCTGGTGCCCTCCACAAAGAGTTCGGCCACACTGGGTTTGGGCTGCTGGGCGGTGCGGGCGGCAACCTCGTCCAGCGCCGCCTGTGCCTCGTTTGCCACCGTGGCGGCGCGCTCCGGCACCCCGAAGATCTGGCCCAGGTTGGTGATGTCCTCCAGGAGGTCACTCACCTCGGCCACGCTGCGGCGATCCGAACATCCGGCCGTGGCCACGTACGCATTCGCACCCGCGGCCTTTAGCTGCGCAATGTCCGCAAAGCCCTGCTCGGCGGTGAATTCATAGGTGGTCGGCGCGTAGACAAAGTCCGGCGATACCCCCAGCAGGACCTCGCGGGAGGGTGGCATCTGGTCGCTCAGCTGGCTCACCGTGCCGTCCTGGGCGAGTTCGGGGGCGAGCGGCTGGCCGTGGGTTTGAGCCTCGGCGACCACGCGGTCCGCCAGGCCCAGCTTGATCAGCATCTCCGACTGGGCCGGGCTCATGGCCACCGCACGCTCGGGGGCACGATCCACGCTGAGGGTGCGGCCGCAGTTGGTGAGGGTGACCGCGGAGGCCGACCCACTCGCGCCGGTATCGGGGGTCGACACGGCCTGGCCACAGCCGCTGAGGAGGAATCCGCCCAGGAGCAGTCCGGCCAGCGGAAGGAGGGTTTTTGTTGTCATACGGGTATCACTTTCACTTGGGTGGGATGGGAGGGTGCGGGAGCCAGGGCGATCAGGGTCCGACCGGTGATCGGATGGGTGATGCGCCGCGAGTCCACCCCAAAGACTGCGCGAATGCTCCGCGGGGTGAGAATGTCGTGGGGGTCGCCGATGCCCTGCAGTTCTCCCGCGCGCATGAGCGCCACGTGGGTGCAGAACTCGCTGGCCAGGTTCATATCGTGCAGGGCCGTGATGACCGTGAGTCCGCGGCTCGTAGCCAGGGACATCAGCTCGAATTGGAACGAGATGTCGAGGTGGTTGGTGGGTTCGTCGAGGATTAGGATCGGGGCGTCCTGAACGAGGGCCCGCGCGAGCAGGACCCGCTGCTTCTCCCCACCCGAGAGCACGGTGAAGGGACGCTCGGCCAGGTGGGTGGCGCCCACATCGCTCAGCGCCTGATCAACCAGGTCGAGGTCGCGCTCGGAGTCTCCGCCAAAGCCACGCTGATGCGGGACCCGTCCCAGCATCGCCATGTCACGTACCGAGATGGGGAACTCCTGGATGGATTCCTGCGCCATGACGGCCACGCGCCGGGCGACATCCCGCGCGGACATGGTCTGCACATCCGATCCATCCACCAGCACCCGCCCGGATGCGGGACGCTGGGCACGATAGGCGGTGCGCAGCAGCGTGGACTTTCCACAACCGTTGGGCCCCAGGATGCCCAGCACGCTCCCGGCGGGCACACTCAGACTGACCTCGGTGACCAGGCGACGACCGCCCAACTCCACGCTGACCGACTGAAACTCCACGCCCGTCATCGGGTCCCACCCATCCGAGCACCCGAGGTGCGCATGATCCAGAGGAAGAAGGGAGCACCCACCACCGAGGTCAGGATTCCCAACGGAATCTCGGCGGGCTGGGCGACGCTGCGGGCAAGCAGGTCGGTGAGCATCAGGAAGAAGGCTCCGCCCAGCATGACCAGCGGGATCATCCGGCGATGATCCGCCCCCACGATCATCCTGATTACGTGTGGCACCACGAGCCCCACAAATCCGATGCCGCCGCAGACGGCAACCGTGGTCGCGGTGAGCAGGGCGGTGGCGAGGAGGAGGGTGCGACGCAGCGCGGGCACGTTGACCCCGAGCGCGGTGGCGGTCTCATCCCCGGCGAGCATCGCGTTGAGTGCACGCGAGCGCAGCAGCGCGTAGGTTCCCACCAGCACGAGGGCGCCGGCCGGCAGCAGGAGCTGGCCGTATGTGGCCGCCGAGACGCTGCCCAGGAGGAAAAACAGGACGCTGTAGACGTTTTGAGCCGAGGTGGTCAGGGTCAGAAAATTGGTGATCGCGGCGAGCAGGGACCCCAGGGCAACCCCGGCAAGAATCAGGCGCGAGGGGGCGATAATCCCGCCCTGACGTGCCAACACGTACACCAGGAAGGTGGCCCCGATCGCCCCAACAAAGGCGGCGGCGTTGAGACTCAACCCGGCCACCGCCGTGGATCCGGCCACGATCGCCAGGACGGCGCCCACCCCGGCGCCGGCAGACACCCCGAGGATGTAGGGCTCGGCCAGCGGGTTGCGTACGTTCGTTTGGAGCAGGGCTCCGGCCAGCGCCAGGCTCGCCCCGGCAATGCCCGCCAGCAGGGTGCGCGGGAGTCGGAACATCCACACGGCCTGGTCCTGGGCACCGGTCAGGCTGCCATCACTCATCCAGGGCATCCCGGGCAGCAGGTGTCCCAGGATAATGCGCGCGGCCTCAAGCGGCGTCGTGCCCAGCGGACCGGTGGCGGCGGAGGTGAGGAGCACCACAAGAATCGCGACGCTCAGCAGGAGCACCCAGACCCCGGTCCGAGAGCGCGCGGGGCGACGCGGCGAGGGGGCGGATGGGAGGGTGGCTGCACGGCTGTTGTCGGTCACACATCACAGCGTAGCTTAATGAGAGCGATTCTCATTAACGGTGTGATGAAATCCCCGCGCCGCGAGTGCCACGACACCCTTCCGGGTACACCGCGGACTCCCAGCCAAACGCGTATGGAAGGTGGGAGGATCGTAGCGCCTCAATCCAGGACTCGGATTTCCCTCCACGGCGTTACACACCGCCCCCGAATCTCGGCCCCACACACCTCCCCGTCATCGCAACCGGCGAATCCGAAACGTCGGGGATGGACCACCGTCCCTCAAGACATCCGAACGCGGTCATCAACCGGCATTAGAAGGAGCATCTTGAGAGTCAAAATTCGCTTTGCCTGGGCCGCATTACTGACGTTGCTCCCGCTCATCGCACTCCTCCGATCCGCAGGCAGCCAGCCCGTCATCGAGCGACCAGTCGCCACACACTGGACCCTTGCCGGGATACCGGATGGATACCAAGATCAGAGTGAAATCTTCTGGGGTGCCCTAGTGCCCACGATATTCTGCACCATCATCGCGGTGACCCTCGTCATTACCCTCGACCAGAGTGTGGGTCGCTGGTCTGCCGCCAGCGCGTTTGGAACGCTTGCGCTGGTCGGTGCCGCGGCAGTGCAGCTACGCAGCGCTATCCTCACCACGGCGATGCAACCCGAACTCGGCGATCGCCTCGGATCGCCATTCCTCACGCTCCTCTGGGCGGTGCCCTGGGGGCTGATCGCCTTTTGGATTGCATGCGCTCGGCGGCCGGTCATCACGGCCGATCCGGCGACCACGCCGGAACCCGCGGACTAGTGCCCGCCCTCGCCATCCTCGTCATGGTCGTGATCGGGGTCCTCGGGCTCGCCGCAGGCGTGGCCCAGCATACGGAAACCGTGCAGGGCCTCGCTGGTCTCGGTCTGGCCGAAGGCGTTGGTGCGGGTGATCGTATAGTCCACCTCGGTGCCGAAGGGGTGCGAGGTGAAGGACTGCCCGGGTTCGCCGATGAAGGTGCAGGATCCGGCGTCACTCGCATCCCCGGCCCCCTGGAACGAGTCCCATCCAAGCTGCGCGGTCACCCAGGCGGCGTCCTGGCCGAGTGCCGTCTGCACCCGCAGTCGGCGGTCCTCGGGAATCGGAATCTTGGTGCACTGCTGACCGTCGGCCGCACCTTTGCATACCTCACCATTGGTTGCGGTGCACTCGGTCTGCCCCGCCTGGATTTCGCATCCGGCAAGCACATAGGAGGCGTCGGCGTGGGCATTATTCTGCTGGACAATTCGCAGGGTCGCGGTGCTTCCCGCGCCCTGACCCAGCGCAAAGAGGACACCCCCGGCGGCGAGGACCAGGACCGCGAGCACACTCAGGGTGATGATCAGACCGCGACGGCGACGCTTCGGCGGTTCGATGGGGGTATAGACGGGTGCGGGCCAGGCCTCGGTCATCGGGTCCCCTTCGCGAGATCGGTGAATCCGGCCAGGGCCGGGTGCAGGGCATCGGCCACGTAGATTTCCAGGCGTTCGCGGCGCACACCCGCGGCAATCCAGGCGGCCACGCCGGCGGCAATCGCCCCGGCCGCAACCGATCCGATGGTGCGGGCGACAAACTCGGTTTCCTCGGGGGCCACAAACGCCTGGATCGCCTCGGCGAGCGCCAGCAGGCGTGCCGGGGCCGACGCCTCCAAATCCGCCCGGGTCCCCATCAGTTCGGCCTGACTAAAGGCCCAGGGGACGCGGGCGGCCGGATGTTCGGCGGCCACCGCAAGAATGAGTGCGGAAAGCCGCTCCAGCCGGGTCCCCTCCTCCTCGGAGGTGGGCGACCCGAGCGCGGTAACCAGTGCGGTGATGGACTGATCCAGGTCAATCCACAGCAGATCCGACTTGGCCCCGAAGTAGTTAAAGAACGTGTTTCGGCTCACACCGGCCCGCTGGGTGATCTGCTCGATCGAGGTGGCCGGATACCCCTGCTCCAGAAACAACTCTGCCGCGGCATCCTCAAGCATCTGACGGGAGGACCGGCGCGGGCGGCCCACACGGGCGGCGGGAGGAACTTCGGTCACCGGGGGTGTCCTTTCATCAGATTTTCCCCCAGCCTAGCGGGCGTCCGACACACGTTTTACATCCACGCCGCACTCGCGCTAGGCTGGGTTCTTGCACCCGATCCAAAAACCCGGATCGGCAGGAAGGTTCCCGTGAATACCCATCGTCGCCTGCGCCGGTTCGCCGCGCCCGCGCTGCTTCTTGGTTCGGCCCTCGCGCTCTCGGCCTGCTCGGCCGTGGCCCCGACCGATCCCGTCTCCACCGACAAGACCCTGGTCTACGCCAGCGGAGACGCCGAACCCACCTGCCTGGACCCACACGTGGGTGGCAACTACCCGCAGTCGCTCCTCGCGGCCCAGTTCCTCGAGCAGCTGGTGGCCGAGAACAAGGATGGCGGATTCACACCGTGGCTGGCCAAGTCCTGGACCACCTCCCCGGACGGCCTCACCTGGACCTTCACCCTGGCCGATAACGTCAAGTTCAGCGACGGGACCCCGCTGGATGCCGCCGCCGTGGTGCGCAACATCGAGCACGTCCAGGATCCCGAGACCAAGTCCTCGACCGGATACCTGGCCCTCGCCAAGGTGGAAAAGGCCACCGCGACCGATGCCCACACGGTCACCCTGAACCTCAGCCAGCCCGACAGCGCGCTGCTGGAATCCCTCAGCCAGCCCTGGCTCGCAATCGAGTCCCCCGCCGGACTCGCCCGCAGCCAGGATGAAAACTGCCAGGCCCCGATCGGGACCGGCGCGTTTGTGGTCGACTCCTGGAAGCGCCAGGACAGCGTGACCCTCAGCCGCAACCCGCACTACACCACCGGAAAGGGCGAGCCCGCGCTGGCAAAGATCACCTGGCGCTTCATCCCCGACTCGGCAACCCGTATCGCCGCACTGCGCTCGGGGGATGTGCAGATGATCGATAATGCCCAGCCCGACACCATCGCCGCCAGCGCCGCCTCCGATGAGATCAAGCACCTCGATGCCCCGCGTCCGGGATCGGTCAACCGGATCGAGTTCAACTCCTCCCGCGGCCCGCTTGCCGACGAGCGGGTACGCGAGGCGCTGGTGCGCGGCGTGGACGTCAATGCCGGCATCAAGACCCTGTTCTTTGGGACCGCCAAGCGCTCCTACTCGCCGCTGTCCAGCGTGGAAAAGCTCGGATTCTCCGAGCCGAAGCTCTTTGACACCGACGTGCCCGCCGCGAAGAAGCTCCTGGACGAGGCGGGTTGGGTGCCCGGCGCGGATGGCATCCGCGAGAAGGATGGGCAAAAGCTCAGCCTGACCTTCCCGGTCAGCACCAACCAGTCCATCCCCGCCGAGCAGTCCCTGTTCGAGCAGATTCAGGAGCAGGCGAAGGGGCTGGGGATCGCGATCACCATCACCCCGCTGGACCTCTCCTCCTGGTACGAGGCACTGGGCAAAAACGACTACGACCTGGTGAGCGCTCCGTACACCAAGGTGGGTCCGGATGTGCTGCGCATCCTCTACGACTCCTCCGGTATCACCCCGGCTCCCAGTGGCTACTTCGCCAACCACGCGCAGGTCAACCTGCCCGCGCTGGATGATCTGCTGACCCGCGCCGCCGAGACCGGCGATCAGACCGAGCGGGCCAGCCTGTACGAGCAGGCCCAGAAGACCATCCTCGAGGGCTACTACATCCTGCCGCTCTACGACCAGCAGAACCACTTCCTCTACTCCGGCAAGCTGACCGGCGTGGGCGAGGTCAACTCGGTGGGCAACCCGCTGCTGCGCGGGGTTTCGTTTGCCGGCTAGCTCCACTCGGCCCGGCGCCGCCTCGCCCGCCCGCACCGCTTCGGTGCGGGCGGGCGCTCGTGGTTCCCGCGGGATCATCGCCGCGGTCGCGCTGCGCATCGGCGGCGCGATCCTGGTGCTGTGGGCCGCGGCCACCGCAACGTTTTTTGCGGTCCGGCTGATTCCCGGTGATCCCGCCCAGGCGTTCCTCGGCGGTCCCGGATCCCAGGCCTCCGCCGAGGCTCTGGCCCGAGTGCGCGCCGAGAACGGCTTTGATCTGCCGCTCTGGCAGCAGTATCTCGACTACCTTGGTCGCCTCCTCCGGGGCGAGCTGGGCACCTCGTACTCGCTGCATGCCCCGGTGTCCGAGGTGGTGGGGGAACAGCTCGCCGGCACCCTGGAGCTCGCGCTCTGGTCGCTGGCGATCGCCTGGATCATCGCGCTGGGCCTCGCACTATGGTCGGTGGCCGGAGGTCCGGTGGCCGCGCGCATCGCCGCCGGAATCGAGATGACCGCCGCGGTCCTCCCCCACTTTTGGCTGGGCAGCGTCCTGATCCTGCTGTTTGCGACCGGTCTGGGCTGGTTGCCCGCGATCGCCACCCCGGATGCGCGCGGGATCATCCTGCCCGCGCTGACCCTGGCAATCCCCCTGGCCGGTTTCCTCGCTCAATTGCTGCGCGAGGCCCTGCAGGATGCCGCCGCACAGCCCTTTGTCCTCACCGCGCAGGCCCGGGGAGAATCCGCCGTCTCGGTGTTTGCCCGGCACACGCTGCGGCATGCGGCCGGACCGGCCATCGGGCTGACCGGCTGGGCATTCGGATCGCTGATGAGTGGTGCCGTGGTGGTCGAGACGATCTTCGCCCGGCCGGGCCTCGGGCGCACCCTGGTGTCGGCCGTGCAGGTGCGTGATGTCACGCTGGTGATTGGGCTGACCCTGGTGGCCGCGGCCGCGTATCTGGTGGTCAGTGTGCTCTCCG
The DNA here is from genome assembly GCF_024810155.1 of Mycetocola sp. BIGb0189. Taxonomy (NCBI): domain Bacteria; kingdom Bacillati; phylum Actinomycetota; class Actinomycetes; order Micrococcales; family Microbacteriaceae; genus Mycetocola; species Mycetocola sp. BIGb0189. The sequence goes on along the minus strand of NZ_JANUED010000003.1, from coordinate 116,826 downwards.
ATCTGGCCGAGCGCGTGCTGAACCCGGCGCTGCGCATTGGCTCCGAAGCGGAGGCTGGCGCATGAGAGAAATCACGCAGCCTGCGAGCCCCGACCGTACCCCCAACGCGCGGTCCCCACGGCCCGCCGACGGGACCCACCCTCGGCGCGCGCCCAAGCCACACAGTTTCCGCCTGCGCGCCCGCGACATCCCCCAGCTGATCGCCGCGCTGGTCCTGCTGTTCCTGGTGATCGCCGCGATCTTCCCCGCACTGTTTGCCCCCGGTGATCCGCTGGCCATCGATCCCGCCGCGGGATTCCAGCCGCCCGGCGGCGCCCATCCGTTCGGGACCGACGGGTCGGGCCGTGACCTCTATACCCGGGTGATTCACGGTGCCGGCCCCTCCCTGCTGATCGGCCTCGGCGCAACCGCGCTGGGCATCGGCCTGGCCACGGTTCTTGGGTTCCTGGCCGGTCTCGGCCCGCGCTGGCTGGACTTTGGCACCTCCCGACTGATCGAGGTGCTGCTGGCGTTCCCCGGCCTGGTGCTCGCGCTGTTGGTCATGGTGATCTCCGGGCCCGGCGCGTTTGGTGCCACCGTGGCCGTGGGACTTGCCACCGCTCCCGGCTACGCCCGCATCATTCGCGGACGGGTGCGCGAGATTGCCGGATCCGGCTACGTCGAGGCGGCCCGAGTACAGGGACGCGGGCGGGTGCGCATCCTGACCCGGCACATTCTTCCCGGCACCGCGCGCTCGCTCGCCTCCCTGGCGACCCTGGGGCTCGGTCAGGCGATCGTCTGGGTATGCGCGCTGAGCTTCCTGGGTCTCGGCGTCGCTCCCCCCGCCGCCGAGTGGGGTGCGCTGCTCAATGAGGGACGTCAGTTCATCGCGACCTTCTGGTGGCTCACGTTCTTCCCCGGCCTCTTCATCGTCCTGACCGCCGTCTCGGCGACGGTCCTGGGCCGCGGGCTCGCCCGCACCGATCGGAGCGCATCATGAGCACCCTTCCCCCCACCCCGCTGCTGGAGATGCGCGGGCTGCGCATCCGGTTTGGCACCACCGAGGTGGTCGCGGGGTTCGACCTGAGCATCGCGCCGGGTGAGTGCGTGGCGCTCGTCGGCGAATCCGGTTCGGGCAAGAGCGTGAGCGCCCGCTCGATCCTCGGCCTGGCCGGAACCGGCTCGCGGGTGGATGCCGAGGTTCTGCGCGTGGGCGACACAGACGTGCTCGGTCTCTCCGAGCGTGCCCTGCGAAGACTCCGCGGCGGCCGGGTGGGGCTCATTCCCCAGGACGCACTGGGTGCCCTGGATCCGCTGCGCCCGATCGGCCATGAGATTGATCGCACCCTTCAGCTCCACACCCGACTCGGGGCCTCCGCACGGCATGCGCGGGCGCTCGAACTGCTGCGCGCGGTGGGGATGCCCGAGCCGGAGGCGCGCATCCGGCAGCGTCCCGGCCAGCTCTCCGGCGGGCTCCGTCAGCGCGCGTTGATCGCCAGCGTCCTGGCCGGGGAACCCGAGCTGCTGATCGCCGATGAGCCCACCACCGCCCTGGATGCGCGGGTGCGTCGCGGGATCCTCGACCTGCTCGGATCGCTGCGCGATGCGGGCACCGGGCTGCTGCTGGTCAGTCACGACCTGGATGCGGTGCGCGGAATCGCCGACACGGTAGCGGTGATGTCGGAGGGGCGGATCATCGAGCGCGGTCCGGCCGCCCGGATCCTGGAACAGCCCGCCGAGGAATACACCCGGATCCTCCTGGCGGCCTCCCCCGCGAGCGTACCCCGGGGTGTGCCGCTGCTCTCCGCGCCGGCTCCTCGATCAGCCCAGGCCCCGAACGACCTCACCCGACAGGCCGTCACCGCCACCGCCACGCCGATCCTCGAGGCCCACGGCCTGTCTAAGACCTTCGACACCCGAGGATTCCGGGTTTCCGCCGTTCAGGATGCCACACTTACCCTGCTGCCGGGTGCCACGCTCGGCCTGATCGGCGAATCCGGCTCGGGCAAGAGTACCCTCGCGCGCCTGATTCTGGGGCTGGAGACCCCGGATGCGGGATCCGTCACCCTGGCGGGCAAGCCCTGGGTGCCCGCCCCCGAATCGTCCCGGCGGGCGCGACGGCACCGGATCGGCGCGATCTTCCAGGATCCGCTGGCCACTTTCGATCCCCGGCTCAGCGTCGATCAGATCCTCGCCGACGCACACTCGAACGGACAGACCCTGCGCGCCGCCGGGTGGCAGCGCGCCATCACCGACTCGCTGGATGCGGTCGGCCTGCCCCGGACACTGGCCCGGCGCGGACCGCGGGAGCTCTCCGGCGGTCAGCGACAACGGCTCTCGATCGCCCGCGCCCTGGCTCAAAACCCCGACATCCTGGTGTGTGATGAACCGGTTTCGGCACTGGATCTCACCGTGCAGGCACGTGTACTCGATCTGCTGGATGCGCTTCAGCGTGAGCGCGGGCTCTCACTGCTGTTCATCTCCCACGACCTCGACGTGGTGCGCCATGTCTCCGACACGGTTGCGGTCATGAAGGACGGGGAGATCCGTGAGTCGGGTCCCGCCGAGCGGGTGTTCGGTGATCCGCGGGACGAGTACACCCGGGCGCTCCTGGCCGATACGGCGGCGCACCGCTAGCCCACCCGGGCCACGCCCACCGGGATCCGGCGCGCTCGCTGCACCCTAGTCGCTCACGGTCCCATCCAGCGCCTCACGGATGATATCGACGTGACCGTTGTGCTGCGCGGTCTCCTCGATCAGGTGCGCGATGATCCCGCGCAGGTTCCAGTGAGCACCATACTGATCGGGCAAAGCGGCGAGCGCATCGAAGTTTCCCTCGGAGAGGATGGTGCGGGAGCGTTCGATCGCCGCCACATAGTCCGAGCGCAGTGTCTCCGCGGAAAGCCCCGCGGCGGAGGTGAGTTCCCAGTCGGGATCATCGGACCAGGGGGCACTCGCCCAGGGTTCGGGCATGTTCTCGCCTCGGAATCGACGCACCATCCAGACGTCCTCCACGAAGGTGAGGTGACGCAGCAGGCCACCGAGGGTCAGGGTGGAGACGGTGGTGCGTTCGGCTAGCTGTGCGGCGTCAAGCCCCGCGGTTTTGTCGAGCAGGGTCGCGCGATGGTAGTCCAGCAGGCTCACCAGGATGGCGCGCTCATCACCGGAGGGAAGCGGGTCGATTCGTTTCATCCACTCAGTTTGGCAGACCGGATTGACATCAAAAACTAATAGCGTTAGTTTTAAGTCATCGAAAGGATTTGAGATGACAAACAGCATCCAGTACCTCACCCGCCCCGAGGGGCGCATCGCCTTCGAGCGCACCGGAGAGGGCCCGCTCATTGTCTGCATTCCCGGCATGGGCGATCTGCGCACCTCCTACCGACACACCACCCCGGCCCTCGTGGCCGCCGGCTTCTCGGTGATCACGATGGACCTGCGTGGTCACGGCGACAGCGACAAGACCTTCACCAACTACGGCGATGCCGCAACCTCCACCGACATCGTTGCCCTGCTCGACTTCCTGAACGAGGATGCGATTGTGGTGGGCAACTCGATGGCCGCCGGTGCCGCCGTGATGGCCGCCCGCGAGTCCTCCCACGTTCGTGGCAACGTCCTGGTGGGGCCCTTTGTCCGCAACCCCACGGGCAACCTCGGCTGGATCCTCAACATTCTGCTGCAGCCACTCTGGGGACGCGCGGTCTGGATGGGCTACCTCCCCAACCTCTATGCCGGCACCAAGCCCGCCGATCAGGGCGAGTACCTGGCCAGCGTCCGCCAGGCGCTGCGCCCGGGCGATGCCTTCCACGCCTTCCGCCTCACCACCCGCGCGGACCACGCCCCGGCCGAGGCCGCCCTCACCACCAAGACCCCGACCCTCGTGGTCATGGGCGAGAAGGACCCCGATTTCAAGGACGCTCGCGCCGAGGCACAGTGGATCGCCGCTCAGACCGGTGGCCACACGCTCATGGTCCCCGAGGCCGGGCACTATCCGCAGTCCCAGCGTCCGGAGATCGTCGCCCCGGCGATCATCGAGTTTGCCCGGGCGCAGCGTGGCTAGGGCGGGACTCACCCCCGACCGGGTGCGCGAGGCGGCCATCGAGCTGGTGCGCGCCGAGGGGTTTGAAGCGCTCTCCCTCGGCGCCCTTGCCCGCGAACTCGGCGTGCGAGTACCGAGTCTCTACAATCACGTCGATAATCTCGACACCCTGCGCGCCGCGGTGTCCGCCTCGGCGGTCCTCTCGCTGGATGAGGCACTGAGGGATGCGCCCTCGCTGGAAACCATCGCCCATGCTTACCTCGCCTTCGCTCGCACCGAGCCCGGCCTCTACCGCGCCTCGCTGCGGGCCCCCGATCCCGAAAACACCCACCATGAGGCGGCGGCGCTGCGGGTTCTCGAACGCATCGAGGAGGCGCTGGCGGAGTTCTCGCTGGGACCGGACGAACGAATAGACGCAATTCGGGGGCTGCGGGCACTGCTGCACGGTTTTGTGGAGCTCACCCTCGCCGGTGCGTTCGAGATGCCACGGAGCATCGAAACCTCCCTCGACTCGGTCCTGGCGACGTTTCGACGTGGACTCGAAGCCCCCACTCCCGGGTCCCGCACATAACCGGAAATCCGCTCTCCCGAGTGACTGTGCAAAATCGGTCCCCGAGCCCCGGAGGGATCTCGCCCGGTGTTAGCGTGGTTGGGTTATCTGACGGCCCGATCGAGGAGTGCCATGAGCTGGGATGCAACGCTGATTCGCCCCAATATGAACCGCTCAACCGAGCATGTGCTCGCGCTGGATCCGCTGGGTGACCCGGACGATCTTCACGCACGCATTGCCGCCGTCTTTGCCGGAGCCGAATGGCTGAGCAGGACCGAGGGGCTCTGGGAGTCGGCAACCGGGCTCACCGAGATTTCCCTGACCTCGGCAGCGCCGGTGCTCGACACCCTGCGGGAGGGCGTGGCAGGTACGCTGCGGGCTCCCGACGACCGTGATCTGCCCGCCACGCCCCCGACAGACGGGCCCGTGGCCGTGCACTTTTGTGTCCGTGGCAACAACCTCGATATCGTGACCAGCATTCGCACCCTGGCCCGGAAGAATGGGTGGGTAGCCATCGACGATCAGACCGGGCAGGCACTCCCCGAGGGTGCCGATGTGCTGGACTCCTTCGCGGCCTGGGCCGAGGCCCGGGACCTGGCCTTCGCCCGCATCGAACGAGATTTTCACCGCGCCGAACACTAGCAGGTTGGTGTCCGCGCTCCGTGCCGTGACGCCTCACCGCGCAACCCGACGCAACACTCGGTCATCCATCATCATCGGGCGCAATGCGGAGTTGACCGAGTCGACCGGGCACGATTGGATAGCCCTACCGCCGATCACCCGCGCCCACCGTCTCGGTGTTGCCGCGACTCCGGGTGAGAGGCGAGCGTCCCGCCGCGTTACCCCGCCGCGGGTTCGTGTCCGATCGGTGTCTGGTTGGGGATCCCGACACCGATCGGACACGATGACACCACCGCGTGCGTCGCCCCTCACACCGTTATCCGCCACCCTGGCTCAGGCTCCTCCGCCGCGTGACAGCATGTGTATCGGCTCGGATTCGGGCCGATACATCCAGGGGGACACCGTCATGATCATTTTTGGTTCACGCACCACCCAGCGCATCGTTGCCGCGCTGTTTTTCGTCTGCACATTCTGCAACGCCGAGGCCGCCCAGCGCCTGGTCCGGGTTCGCTCAATGTTCACGCTCTTTTTCATCCCGGTGTTCCCGTTTGGGCACGGTCAATACATGATCTCCTGCGCCTACTGCGGCAACCAGACCGCACTCTCCCGCGCATCCGCCGAGGAGTTCCAGCGCGACGCTGCCGAGCTTGAGGCGGCCCGAATGAACGCGGAGACCGCCGTCCCCGAGATCCCGTCGGCCTAGCCTAGGCTCACCACGACGATCTAGGGCACCGGGGAACGCTCCACCACGCGCGCGTGCTCAATCACGAAGATCCGCTGGGCCAGGAGTTCCACATCTCGCGGATCATGGCTGGTAAATACAATCGTGACGCCGTCCGCCGCCAGACCTCTTAACCGTTCTCGAAGGTTCTGTGCCGAGATCTCGTCAAGCGCGTTGAAGGGCTCGTCCAGAATGAGTACCCGGGGATCTTCCATAAATGCCTGGCAGAGTGCGAGCTTTTGCTTCATCCCCAACGAGTAGTGTCGAACGCGTCGTAAGTTCTCCGGGTCCAGACCAAATGAGCGCATGAGTGCCGCGAGTTCGGCGTTGCCGGTGCGATGGCGGATCCGGGCCAGCGCCGTGAGATTGGCGATACCGCTGAGATGGGGCAGTGCGCCGGGACGATCAATGAGAACACCAAAACGATCCGGGAACACCCTGCGCCGGTCAAGGAACTGCGGGTCAATGACCACATCCCCACTATCGGGCTTCAGCAGGCCGCAGAGCAGCCGAAGCAAGACCGATTTCCCCGAGCCGTTTGGCCCCACCAACGCATGGATGATGCCCGGTCTAATCTCCAGGTTTACTCGCTCGTACAGGGCCTGACCGCGAAAACGCTTGGCCAGCTCGGTGACCGTGATAATCATGAGGGAGCTCCTTCCAGAGCCGTGTGAAGCGGATACGGGATGTGCGTGCGTGCAAGAATCCCCAGGGTGAATGCAAGACCTAACGCCGGGATGAGCGGACCGGCGAGATCGGGCCACAGGTGTGCGGAATGGCCCGGATCGATCCCCAGCGACATGAATGGGGCGATCGGTCCCAGCGAAACGATGGCTGGATAACCGAGGACCACATATGTTCCCAGCGCCACCGGCCACGCGTATTCGATTGCCCGGACCCACCACAGCAGGAGTACCAGCAGAAGCAGCATGAGTGTGTGCGCACACAGGCCCAGGGTGAGAATCGCGAGCACACCGAGGCCGCGGGTGCCCGCGTGACCAGGTTCGGCAGTGATCACACTCGGTGCTCGAATCAGCACAAGAATCAGCCCGACGCTGGCCGTGACCACGGCCAGGACGAGGAACCGCACCAGGGTTACACTCAGCCATCGGGTGTGGCTACCTCGGCGAAGCACCTGCTGCAGGTGCCAGGCAGCCCCCGGGACCGACAGATAGTGCGCCACGAGAGTGGCCGCGACCAGGGGCAAAAGCAGTGTGCGAACATACCCGATCGGGTCCCCAAACCTGCCGGGAAAGAGTGTTGCCACAATCTCATTCGGGGTGCCCGCCACGTCACCTGCGCCCCACACGGTGATGATACCTGCCGCAACCAGGGCACCCACGCTCAGCCATGGTCCGCCCCGGAGACGGCCTCCGTCACGGTGCCACAGGACGAGCAACGAGGCGAAGACGAGTAGGCCAAGGAGCGTCCATGCTCCCGGCCACGTTCCGGTATTCAGGGCATGACCGGGATCTACCAGGCTCGCCGGGTCAATGCTCCAGACGGGCGATACCGTCCCGATTCGGGCGGGCGGATCCGGCCAGGGCAGGGCACCAAATGCGGCCAGCGTGATCAGTGTTCCGGCGATCGGGACGATCACTCGTGCGGCCCTCGTGAATCCGGCAGCGGCGAGCGCGAGGGCGATTACCGTCAGCAGGGAGAGGGCGAGCATGACCCAAAGCAGGTGAAGCAATACCGCAACGATTGGCAGATCAAGGTAATTGGCAAAACTGCTCGCGCCATCCTCCGCAGGCTCCGCCGAGGTGCGGCCGAGTGCCTGACTGCTCCAGCCCACTCCCAGGCCGCGCGGCGCGGCGATCGCCAGGGCGGCGGCGCAGACCATCACCACGTGGACAAACGCCCTCCCCGTGAGTTCTCCCGTCGCCTCCCCGACGGCGCGGGCTCGGGATCCGGAACGCATCAGGGTGTCCGGGTGGGCTACTCGGCTGAGCGCCCGCGCCACGGGAACCGCCCAGAGCAGGATCAGAATCCCGCCCAATTGGGGATTCCCCACCACCACAAAATAGAGGTCCCATGCGTTGGTATCCGGGCTCGGCGGGCGTACCGTCGATGCCGCCAGGGCCAGCGCAACCATGAGCGCGATCATGACCGGTCCCGCGGGTGAGTGTAGCCCCTGACCAAAGCCATGAAAAAGGGAGCGTCGCATGCCGGGAACCTATGCCAGTCTCGGCTGCGATCGGGAACGTGCCAGCACGATCACCAGAGCGAGAGCCACCAGAACCGCAAGGATCAGCCCCGGAGCGAGCGCATCACCCAGCGTGAAGCGTTGCAGCCCACCCGGATAGACGGCACCAATGATAAAGGAGAGTTCCGGCCTGCTCCCAACCTGCGCGATCACGCTCTGAATCATGTACACGGCCAGCGGAAACAGCAGCGCCAGCACACGGCTCCGAATCACCAGTGCCGCAACAAAGCCCAGCGCGGCGAACACGGCCGCATGTAGGCCCAGCCACAGCGCGACACCGGCACCAAAAATCACTCCGCCACCGCGCAGCAGCACCACCAGCGGGCCACCCAATTCGGCTGCCGTCCGCACGGCTTCGGCCGAGGGCCCAAACTCCTCGGGCACAATGGCGCGAGGAAACAGGGTGGGAACGATCGTGGCGGCGGCGATCCACCAGATCAGCCCGATTAGCGCAAACCCCACCCCCGAAACTACGACCCCACGCCCCAGCAGTGTCACCAGATATCGACGAATATCGATTCGTGCCCGCACAAAGGGAATCCACCCCGCACGCAGCTCACGGGCGAGTCGACCGCCGCCCAGATATGCGGCCGCAAGCGGCAGCAACAGGCGAATGCCGCTGCCGGCGAAGGAGGCGTACACACCCTCGGGACCGCTTACGAGGCTGTGTGAGGAATCCCGCAAGCCGGTATACAGCCCGAGTATCAGCACGGCAAGAAGCACGGCGGAGGGAAACCCCCATGCCGGGACGCTCCCCCGCCGCCACACTTTTACCCTTGCTAGCGTCACCGTGAGCTATTTCGTGGTGAACGAGCCACTGATCGCTACATCGACCACCGCCCACACATTATTGGTCAGGATGAGCCTGGTCCGTCCGCCCGCCGGGGTTCCGTTCGGAATCTCGTGATTGACTCCCGTCCCGAGCCCCTTCTTCTCCTCAAACTGGTTTCCGGAGTTCACATCTTCGGCCTTCACATTCGCCGAGTAGTTTGCGCCGATACCGCTGAAATTGATGGATGAGTTTTCGTTGCTACTCTTCGACTGCGTCACAAAGTACCGCGACTGCTGATATTTGTTCAGAATCCCGCCAAAATCGGTCGAGTTCCCCTGAGCGTTTGCGGCTATGCCTCCGCCTACTATGAGCGCGGCACTCACGGCGACCGTGGTGACGAGCTTTCCAATCCTGTTCATCATGTTCTCCTGATTCAGTGATCGCCGGCGACAATTTGTCCCCGGTTCGACAAGTCACACACCAGACCTTGGGTAGCCGCTGGACGCTCAGAAGGGATTCGGCTTTTTTCGTCACATACTGGCGATTCTCCCGGCGAACGAGCCGTGCGTGGCCGACGCGCGACTTCGACACGGCAGTTCGCCACGCGGCCGGACGCCTCTCCGCTAAACTGGACGTTAGTCACCCATTAGGCACGTACACACCGTGCCGCCCATAACGAAACCGGAGCATGCGATGAGCACCCCCGTCCCCGACAAGCCCGCCCTCGAAGGCCTCGAAGCCAAGTGGGGCTCGGTCTGGGAAAACGCCGGAACCTACCGCTTCAACCGTGCCGCCGCCCTCGAGGCCGGTCACGACTGCGTGTACTCGATCGACACCCCGCCGCCCACCGCCTCCGGTTCGCTGCATATCGGTCACGTCTTCAGCTACACCCACACCGATGTGGTCGCCCGCTTCCAGCGGATGAACGGCAAGCAGGTCTTCTACCCGATGGGTTGGGATGACAACGGTCTGCCCACCGAGCGTCGTGTCCAGAACTACTACGGCGTGCGCTGCGACCCGACCCTGCCCTATGTGGCCGATTTCGTGCCGCCGCACGAGGGTGGCGACGGCAAGTCGAGCAAGGCCGCCGATCAGCTGCCTATCTCGCGTCGCAACTTCATCGAGCTGTGCGAGAAGCTGACCGTTGAGGACGAGAAGCAGTTCGAGTCGCTGTGGCGCGACCTCGGCCTCTCGGTCGACTGGGATCAGAGCTACCGCACCATCTCCCCCGAGGCGATCCGCACCAGCCAGCTGGCATTCCTGCGCAACCTCGAGCGCGGCGAGGCCTACCAGGCCCTCGCCCCGACCCTGTGGGACGTAACCTTCCGCACCGCCGTGGCCCAGGCCGAGCTGGAGGACAAGGACCAGCCCGGTGCATACCACCGCCTGTCCTTCGCCAAGGCCGATGGCGGCACCATCGAGATCGAGACCACCCGTCCCGAGCTGCTCGCCGCCTGTGTTGCCCTGGTGGCACACCCCGATGACGAGCGCTTCAAGGACCTCTTCGGCACCACCGTGACCACCCCGGTGTTTGGTGTTGAGGTGCCCGTGCTCGCGCACCACCTGGCTCAGCCCGACAAGGGTGCCGGTATTGCGATGATCTGTACCTTCGGTGACCTCACCGATGTCATCTGGTGGCGCGAGCTCGACCTCCCGAACCGCACCATCATCGGCAAGGACGGCCGCGTGATCGCCGAGGCACCCGAGGCCATCACCTCCGAGGCCGGCAAGGCCGCCTTCGAGTCGCTCGTGGGCAAGACCGTGTTCAGCGCCAAGACCCGCGTGGTCGAGCTGCTGACCGAGGCCGGCGCGCTGATCGGCGAGCCCAAGAAGATCACCCACCCGGTGAAGTTCTTCGAAAAGGGTGACAAGCCGCTGGAGATCGTCTCGACCCGTCAGTGGTACATCCGCAACGGTGCCCGCGATGAGAAGCTGCGCGCCCGCCTGCTGGAGCTCGGCACCGAGCTGAACTGGCACCCCGACTTCATGCGCGTGCGCTACGAGAACTGGGTCAACGGACTCTCCGGCGACTGGCTGATCTCGCGTCAGCGCTTCTTCGGTGTGGCTCTGCCGCTGTGGTACCCGCTGGACGAAAACGGCGAGCCCAACTACGACGCCCCGATCGCCGCGACCGCCGAGTCGCTGCCGGTTGACCCCACCGCGGACCCCGCACCCGGCTACACCGAGGACCAGCGCGGCGTTGCCGGCGGCTTCATCGGTGAGGTTGACGTGATGGACACCTGGGCCACCTCCTCGCTGACCCCGCAGCTCGCGGGTGGCTGGGAGCGCGACCCCGAGCTGTGGAACCTGGTTGCCCCGTTCAGCCTGCGTCCGCAGGGTCAGGACATCATCCGCACCTGGCTGTTCTCGACCATGCTGCGCTCGACCCTTGAGGACGACCGCAAGCCGTGGAGCGACGCCGCGCTGTCCGGCTGGATCCTCGACCCCGACCGCAAGAAGATGTCGAAGTCGAAGGGCAACGTCGTGACCCCGGCGGACATCCTGGAAAAGCACGGTTCGGACGCCGTCCGCTACTGGGCCGCGACCAGCCGCCTGGGCACCGATGCCGGATTCGACCCGCAGAACCCGACGCAGATCAAGATCGGTCGCCGCCTGGCGATCAAGGTCCTGAACGCCACCAAGTTCATCCTCGGCTTCGAGGCCCCCGCGGGCGCCGCGGTCACCGAGCCGCTGGACCAGAGCCTGCTGACCACGCTGAACAAGGTAGTGGCCGATGCCACCGCCGCGTTTGCGAACTACGACCACGCCAAGGCACTGGAAATCGCCGAGTCCTTCTTCTGGGAGTTCTGCGACGACTACCTGGAGCTGGTCAAGGAGCGCGCCTACGGTGAGCCGGGCGACGCCCAGGCCAGCGCCGTGGCCGCGCTGCACCTGGCACTCGACGTGCTGCTGCGCCTGTTCGCGCCGTTCATTCCGTTCGCCACGGACGAGGCATGGTCCTGGTTCCGCGAGGGCAGCATCCACTCGGCCACCTGGCCGAGCGCGGATGAGGTTCCCGCGACCGGTGACCCCGCACTGTTCTCGCTTGCGAGCGCCGCACTGATCGGTATTCGCCGCGCGAAGACCGACGCCAAGGCTTCGCAGAAGACCCCGGTAGACACCGCCACCATTGCCGGTTCGGCCGAGCAGATCGCCCTCCTGCAGGGTGCCCTGACCGACCTGCAGGGTGTGGGACGCATCGCCGAGCTGAAGACCGCGATCGGCGATGAGCTCACCGTGACCGAGATCGTCTTCGCCGAGGTTCCCGAGGCCTAGCATGAGTGTCCGCCCCATCCGTGCCGACGAGTTCACCGACTGGCATCGTCTCTTCTCCGCCTATGCGGGGCTCTTCCGAGACGGTGTGAGCGAGGAGCACGCGGCACTGGTGTGGGGTTGGATCACCCGGGGCGAGCACCAGCTGCACGCCCTGGTGGTCACCGATGATTCGGATCGGCCGGTCGGTCTGGCGCACGTGCGCTGGATCGCCCGGCCGCTGGCCGGCGAGATGGGCCTCTATCTCGAAGACCTGGTGATCGACCCCGACGTGCGTGCACAGGGCCTCGGCCGTCAGCTACTGGACGGGGTGGCCGAGTTTGCCCGGGCGGGAGGCGCACCCACGGTGCGCTGGATCACCGCCCCGGATAACACCCGGGCACGTGCGCTGTACGCGCAGGTGGCCGAGGAGGCCCCGTACATTATTTATGACCGGACCGTGGAGGTGGGAAACTAGCATGCAGCTGGGTACTCGATGGGCATTTGGCGCGGCACTGCCCGCCGCCCTGCCCGCGGCCGCCGAGGTTCCGGTGCGCGAGGTTGAGGCGGTCCGGGAGCTGTCGTTTTCGGCGGCGGAGCTGGCACACTGGCGCTGGACCCTCACCTATCTGGAGGGCCGCCCGCACCTGGAACTGGAAGACGGCACCCTGCTGGTCCTGAACCCGGACGGCAGCGCCGCGAGCGTCACCGAGCCGGGCACCCCCGACACCGACGACGACTGGTAAACCGGCCGCCGGCCCTCCCCGCACCAATGCCGGGTCTCCCCCGGCCAGCACCGGACCGCTACCCGATCCGCCCCGATACTCCGACGCCGCACCACACCAAGGAGCCCCGTGATTCCGCAGCCGCTGCCCCACCGAGAGGATCCGGTTCCGGACACCCCGTTTGGTCTGGGCCTCCAGCACGTCCTGCTGGCGATGCCGCGCGGCGGCGAGGACGACGCCCGAGCGTTTTTTGGCGGACTGCTCGGCCTCACCGAGATCCGCAAGCCCACGGTGCTGATCGCGCGTCGCGGCGTCTGGTTCCGCGGCGACGCCCTGGAAATCCACCTGGGTGTCGAGGATCCCTTCCGCCCGGCCCGCCGCGCCCGCCCCGGCATCATGACCCGGGACCTCGACCTGCTCTCGATCCGCCTGCGCGAGTACGGCCTCCCGGTGGAAATGGACGAGTTCTTCCCGCCGTATCGCCGCCTGATTTCCGAGGATCCGTTCGGCAACCTGTTGGAGTTCGTGACGCCGCGGGTCTAGCGTGCAAGACAAACGGAACGCCCGTGGGATCCACCGATCCCACGGGCGTTCCGTGCCAGTTACCTAGACGATCAGCGTCCCGCCGTCCACAACCGAGACGGTCCCGGTGACAAAGTCCTGATCCATCAGGGCGAGGAACGCCTTGGCCACGTCCTCGGGTTCGCCCACCCGGCCCATCGGCAGGCCCGCGGCGGTGCCCGCATACATGGCCTCGCGGTCGGCCTCGCTCATGCCGTTCCAGAGTGGCGAGCGCACCACGCCCGGTGCCACCGCGTTGACCCGCAGCGGGGCGAGTTCCACCGCGAGCGAGCGCATCGCGGAGATCGTGGCACCCGAGGCGGCGGATCCGAGCAGCCAGCCGGGGCCTCCGCGGAAAGCTGCGGTGCCGCTGGTCAGCGTGATCGACCCTCCGGCTCGCAGGTGCGGAACCGCGAGGCGCACGGCGTCGAGGGCGTGGAACAGGCGCAGCCCGAAGAATGCGGCCGCCTTTTCCGGGGTGAAGTCGGCGAGCGGAACCGCGGCGAGGTTTTCGGCGGCGGTGTAGGCCAGGTGGTCAAACTCCCCCACCAGGTCGAAGAAGGCGGAAACGCTCGCGGAGTCCGCCGCGTCCACCGCATAACCGGTCACCGATTCGGGAAGTTCGGCGAGGGCCCGGCGCACCGATTCGGGGTTGCGGGATCCGATGAAAACCCGTGCTCCGGCGAGCGCCGCGGCACGAGCGGCGGCCAGGCCGAGGCCCGAGGTTCCGCCAAGGATAACAATCTTTGAGGTGTTGTTTACTGTCATGTTTCTATGCTCAATCCTGTGGGGTGTGGGCGTCCAAGACCCTTTATGCGTGTGTTGATACCTGGGCGGTATCGCGCGAGGTGGGGGCGGTCCGGGGCCGGTCGAAGAGGCGCACGATGCCCGTGATCACAACGATCGCGATGCCCACGGTGGCCACCCCCGACCAGCCGTCGATGCCCCAGGCGAGGGTGGCCAGCGCGGTCCCGATGACTCCACCGCCGAAGTATCCGGCCATGTACACGCCGTTGGCGCGGCCGCGCTCACTCGGGGCAATCACCGCATAGATCACGTGTTGATTGGTCACGTGGATGCCCTGGACCGCCACATCCACCAACAGGATGCCCACGATCAGCGCCGCCACATTGGTAGCTCCGGCGCTCAGGGCGACCGCCCCGATCAGCGCCACCAGGATCAGCAGCGCGGTCCGGGTTCCGGCCGAGAGTCCGCGGATGCGCCCCAGTAGGGTCGCACACAGGGCGCCGGCCACACCGAGCAGTCCAAACAGCCCGATCACCGCCTCGGAGTAGCCATAGGGTGAGCGCTCCAGCAGCAGCGCGAGGGTGGACCACAGCAGGCTGAACAGGGCAAACATCAGCGCGCCGTAGAGCGAGCGGATGCGCAGCTCGGGATGGGCACGGAAGATCCGCACGGTCCCGGCGAGGATCGCCGAGTAGCGGGTGCCGGGGGCGGCCGGGCGGGCGGCCCCGCCGAGGACACGGCGCAGCACCGGGATCAGCGCCACCATGAGGATCGCCGCGCCGATAAAGACCGGTCGCCATCCCCACGGGGTCGCGATCAGCCCGGCCACGGTGCGGGCCAGCAGGATGCCGGTGAGCAGGCCACCGATCACCGTGCTGACCACCCGCGGGGCCGAACCGGGGGCCGCCAGGTTCGCGGCGGCGGGCACGATCACCTGGGCGCTGAGGTTGGTGATGCCCACCACGGTGACGGCGATCCCCAGCACCACCGCGTTGGTGGACAGGGCCAGGGTCACCAGCGCGAGCGCCTCGATGCTCAGCAGCACGGTGATCAGGGTGCGCGGGCGGATCAGGTCGCCAAGCGGCAGGATCAGCAGGATTCCCAGCGCAAACCCCAGTTGGCTCGCGGTGAGCAGCACCTGCACGGTGGATACCGCGATCCCCAGGTCGGCGGCAATGGTGGGAATTAGCGGCTGAATATAGTAGAGGTTCGCGGCTATCAGGCCGGTGGATACCGCCAGCAGCGCGGTGCCGCGGGCGGTGAGAAAGGAGTGGGACACGGGGTGCCTTTCGGATGATCAGATTCGTTCATCCCCAAGATGCGCCCGGGCGCACCCGTCCGTCCAACACCCTTCTCCCTCGCTTCAATACCCTGCGGGTATGAGCGGCTAGACGTCCATGATGGATACCCGCTCGGCGATCAGTGTGTCTACCTCCCGCTCGGCGATCTCGCTCAGCGCGGTGAGCACCGGAGTCTGCCGATCGGCGGGGATCGCCAGCCCGACTCGACCGTGTGGCAGGTCGCTCACCGCCCGGCTCACCACGTCTCCGCGGGTATAAAACGCCGCGGTGGATGCGGGCAAAATCACGATGCCTCGCCCGGCGGCCACGTACTCCAGTTTCTCCTCGACCGTGTTCACCACGGGCAGGCCGATCCGATCCAGCGAGAGCGCGTTCGGGCGCACGGTGAGGACCGCGTCGCGCCATTCGGGTACCGCGTCGGGATCCTGCAGGAGGTTCTCGGCGGTGAGCGCGGCGAGGGTAATCTCCTCCAGCTCCAGCAGCGGATGTCCGGTCGGGAGGACTGCCACGCGCGGTTCCTGCAACAGTTCGATCACGTGCAGGCCGCGACGCGGCACCGGCAGACGCACAAAGCTCGCGTCGATACTGCCGTCCAGCAGGGTCTCGACCTGGGTGTCCCAGCCGGTGCGCTGCACATCCACGGTGAGCCCGGGGAACCGCTCAACCAGGTCGCGCACCACCGAGGTGATGATCAGGCCCGGCATGAATCCGATGGTCAGGTGCGGTCCCTGCCGTCCCGCGGTGCGCGCCCGGCGCTGCAGCGCGGCGGCCCCGGCGAGCAGCGCGCGGGCGTCGTCCACCAGCGCGGTCCCGGTTTCGGTGAGCCGGGTACCGCGGCTCGACCGCTCAAACAGGGTCGCGCCCAGCTCCCCCTC
The DNA here is from genome assembly GCF_024810155.1 of Mycetocola sp. BIGb0189. Classification (NCBI taxonomy): domain Bacteria; kingdom Bacillati; phylum Actinomycetota; class Actinomycetes; order Micrococcales; family Microbacteriaceae; genus Mycetocola; species Mycetocola sp. BIGb0189. Next base: position 100,477 of record NZ_JANUED010000003.1, on the reverse strand, counting down.
CAGCGCGGTAATCTGCCGGCTCAGCACGGGCTGCGCGATGTGCAGCCGCTCGGCCGCGCGCCCATAGTTCAGCTCTTCGGCCACCACCAGAAAGTAGCGCAGCTTGCGCAGGTCCAGGTCACTCATGCTCGGAGTCTACTCCGCGCGGGACCACACACCGGTGCGCGAGGTGCCCGAGGCCCACGACGTGGGTCGCGGGCACCTCGAACGGCTACGCGACCGCCAGGATCTCCCCGTGCGGCATCGCGTACCAACCGGCGGGGTCGGCGACCCAGGCAGTCCAGGCGTCGGCGATCTGCTGGATCTGGGTTTCGGTGGCGATACCCTGGCTGATCGCGTCCGGTCCCCAGTTGGAGGAGGACGCGCGCTCGGCCCAGGCTCCGCCCCACCACTCGCGCTCATCGGGTTCGGAGAAGCCCCACACCGATGCGGTCGCGCGCACCTCGGTGAAGCCTGCCTCCAATGCCCAGGCCTTGAGGAAGCGGCCACCGTTGGGCTCTCCCCCGCCGGAGCGGGCCAGTTCCTGATACACGCGCATCCACTCATCCAGGCCGGGCAGGAGTGGATACCAGGAGGCGGATCCGTACACCACATCGCGCGCGGCGACGATGCCGCCGGGCTTGGTCACCCGGCGCATTTCACGGAGTGCGGCAACCGGGTCGCCGAGGTGCTGGAGTACCTGGTGGGCGTGCACGATGTCGAAGGAGTTGTCCTCGAAGGGCAGTTCATACGCGCTCCCGGCGAGGAAGTGGGCGTTGTCGACGCCGAGTCCGGCCGCACGCTGAGTAGCCTGCTGGGTAACCGATTCGGAGGCGTCTAAACCAAAAACATCGCCCGGAAATACTCTCTGGGCGATGTCTGTGGTGATGGTTCCGGGGCCACTTCCTACATCGAGGACGCGACAGCCAGCAAGCAGATACGGGGAAAGATAGGCGGCCGAATTCTCGACCGTCCGCCACGAGTGAGTGCGAAGAACACTGGGGTGATGCCCCAGCGTGTACCGTTCCATACTTGCCATAGGGCCAGCCTAGGAGTCGATACTGAGGGCCCCCGACCGTGTGACGGAATCACGCCCGTTCTCCCGCGTGGCGCAATTACGACCATGATTCCAGACCCCTTTTATGACGTTTTGGATGTCATATTCATGGTTTCCCACGGCAAAACGAAACCTGGCGCCACCCGGCGTCACACTTCGGTTTCTTTATCTGACTCCCAGGTTTCGGCGCGTACCGTGGCCGCCACCTCGCCCCATCGAGGCTCCACCACACACTAATCAAGGGATGCCACCATGACCAGAGGACTCCGGCTGGCGTATTTCCTTGCGCTGGCCGGGGTACTCGCGGGCGTGTTTGCGACGCTCGTAGTGATGGAGGACCGAACGGGGTCCCTCGGCTGGAATCTCGCGTTCAAGGCGGTGGCGAGTGATCGGGGTGTTGCCCCGGCTGCCGATACACTGTCGAAGCTCACCCGAGTCGCCACCGAGGGGCGATACACCCTCGCCAGATTTCGCGCAGATCCCGAACACCCAGCAAACCAAAATACGTGGGACATGATCATCGGTGATCCGCGCAGCGATCTGGCCGAGTGGGTGCGCTCGGGCTACCCACAGTTTGGACGGGGAACCAGTGCCACAGTGGAAGCATTTGACCCACAAATTACCGGAGACCTCGCCGGGGACTTTGTGCTGCAGGGGTCCCCCAACGATCGTGATCGTGTCGCCGCAGTATTCGAGCGTGCGGGCTACACCACTCAATTCGTCGATCTCTCGGACCCACGGCCGTTCCTCATCTGGTTCATCCAGGAACCGATGGCCCCGGGTCTCATCGCACTTGCCCTCCTCAGCGTGCTCCTCACGGTCCTCAGCGCACTGACGTCCGTTCGTCGCTACGCGATCGGACGGCTCCACGGAGCGACCATCCTCCGCCTCCTCGGCCGCGACCTCGCCGATGTTTTCCTCGGGTTCTGGCCCGCGTGGATTTTTCTGATCCTGGGCGCTACTGTGCTAGTCGTCTGCGGCAACGGCGGTAACCAGTTGCCGCTGTATCTCACGGTCGCGGCGAAGACCGCACTCGTGCTGTTAACACTGCTGATCGCCTGCCACGCAACCGCCATCCTGATCACCACCCGAGTGCCCATCCACCGCGCACTCACCGGCCGTTCGATCGCACGCGGTTCCCTTCCGCTGCTCCTCGTTACTCGCGTGCCCGCCCTGGTTTTCGCGCTTATTCTCATGTTTCCCCTGGTTCAAACCCGTGCGGATCTAGAGGAGAAGAATCAGGCATTCACAGAGTGGCGGGCCTACCCCACCGCCAACTTCATCAACCTCAGCGGTGCCCAAAATAATTCGGTGGCCGAGGCGCAGATGCCCGCGCTCGGGGCGCTCATTCGCGCCGAGGAGCAGTCCGGAACCATCATTTTGGCATCGTCGGACGTGCTCACTTCGGTCACCGGCGAACTGCCGGTTTTTCGGGTCAATCCGAAGTTTCTGGACTCTCAACCCCTTCACGATGACCGCGGTACCGTCGTGGTGCCCGATCCTGCCGCGCTCACACTTCTCATTCCCGCGTCTCGGTGGGCAGAGCGCGACGCCCTCGTCGCCGCGGTCAAAAGCAGCCGCGAAAACGCCGAAGACCGTTCGGCTCCCCCGAACGAACCGCCGTCGGTGGACGCCCAGAAAATCCGCGACGGACAGTCGATCTTCACGTTTGCCCAGCGAGCGAGCGAGGCCTCCCCGGCGCGGCTCACTGACACGATCATCCTTGTCACTCCCACGGGCTCCGGTACGATCTCCGACTATAATCTGGCCGCGACAGCCTCGGGTGGCGGCGTCATCATGCTGAATCGCGATACCCCAGGGCACGCAGATCACAGCCGCCGGCCTCGGAGAGATCATTCGCTCCTACGAACCCGCCGGCGAGACCGCGCAGGTGGAGCGTGAGCGTACCGCGCGTGACCTGACCGGGGCGGTGTTCGGGACGATCGCCGCGCTCCTGGTCCTGATCGGCGGGGCGCTGGGTACCGCCGAGTTCACCACGCGCAACCGCTCGACCGAGCTATTTGTCCAGTTCGCCTCGGGATGGCGGTTCACCAGGCGGTTCCGGCGAATCCTCCTCGCTGAGGTAATTCTTGCCGTGGCCGGGCTCGGGATCCTCGTGGCAGAGATCGCTAGACGATCACAGTACCGCAGCAGTGACCCGGTCGAACCCTCCATGCTCCCGGTCTTCCTGGCCGGCGTCGCCGTGGTTGCTCTCTCCTCCGGCGTCCTGATTGCCGGACTCCACCTGTTCCCCACCCGCAGCCGACGCACCGGAGGTTCCGATGACTAACCCCGCACCACTCACCCTGCACGATCTGAGCAAGCGCTACGGCGAACGCGTGCTCTGGCATCAGCTCTCCGCCGAGGTTGCGCCCGGGGAGCTGGTCGCGGTGACCGGCCCCAGCGGCTCGGGCAAGTCCACGCTCCTCAACGCGATCGGCCTGCTCGAACCCGCAAGCTCGGGGCGGATCACCGTCGGCGAGGACGAGCTCACTCGGTTCGGCCCCGGCCGCGCCCGCCGGTTTCGCCGAGACGTGCTCGGCTACCTCTTTCAGAACTTCGCCCTGGTCGGCTCGGCCAGCGCCGCCGCCAACATCCGGCTCGGCCTGGTGCGCTCCCCCGGCCGTAAAATCCTCGCCGCGCGCACGGCCGCGGCACTGGACCGGGTCGGGCTCGGCGGGCGCGAGCGCACGCCCGTATACCAGCTCAGCGGCGGGGAACAGCAGCGGGTCGCGCTCGCCCGGCTGATCGTCAAGGATCCGCGGATCATCCTCGCCGACGAACCCACCGCGTCCCTCGATGCGGGGAACGAACGGATCGTCCTTGATGTTCTGCGCGAGCGGGCGGCGTCCGGCGGCATCGTGTTGATCGCCACGCACTCGACCGCGTTGGCGGCCGCCTGCGATCGTACCCTCGTCCTCACCTCGCCATAACCGACGGGAAAACAGGCCGCGGGCGACCGACCGAAACCGGCCGGTCGCCCGCTCATCTAGGGACTAGACGCCCGCAGCCAGCGTCTAGAGTCCCGCGCCCGAGGGCGAGACCAGGATCTTCACCGCGGTCTCGTTGCGGTTGATCAGGGTGTCAAAGCCCTCATCGATCAGCTGATCCAGCCCAATCTTGCCGGTAATGAACGGCTTGAGGTCGATCTTGCCCGACTCCACCAGCGCGATCGTGTCCGGGTGGTTCCCCATGTAGCCGATCGTGCCGCGCAGGTCGATCTCCTTAACCACGAGCTTCTGCAGGTCCACGGTCGCCAGCTTGCCCCAGATCGAGACCACCACGATCGTACCGCCGGCCTTGATCGCGTCCACCAGGGTATCCAGCACCACGTTCACCGAGGTGCACTCGAACGCAACATCGGCACCGCGGCCGTCGGTAAGCGCCTTGACCTCCTCCACCACGTTGACCTTCGAAGGGTCAAACGCGTGGTCGGCAACCCCGGATTCCAGAGCCTTCTGACGGCGCAGCTCACTCAACTCGGAGATCACCACGGTCACCCCCTTGGCCTTGAGGACCGCGGCGGTGAGCAGACCGATCGGGCCGGCCCCGCCGATCAGCGCCACGTCGCCCTCCTGCGCACCGCTGCGCACATAGGCGTGATATCCCACCGACAGCGGCTCGATCAGCGCGGCCTCGTCCAGGGGCACGTTGTCGGCGATGGGGTGCACCCAACGACGCTCCACGGTGATCTTCTCTCCCAGCCCGCCGCCACGGCCGCCCAGGCCGATGAAGTTCATGTTCGGGGTCAGGTGGTAGTTGGTGCCCGGCTCAGTCGAGTACTGCGGGTCGATAATGTAGGGCTCCACCACAACCTTCTGGCCCACCTCGATATCGGTGACGCCCTCGCCCACCGCATACACCACCCCGGACATTTCGTGGCCGAGGGTGATCGGAGCCTCCTCGCCGGAGATCGGGTGCGGGTGTCCCGCCGGCGGAACAAAGATCGGCCCATCCAGATATTCGTGCAGATCGGAACCACAGATTCCACACCAGGCCACATCGATTCCGACGGTACCGGCGGTCACCTCCGGTACTGCAATTTCGTCGATTCGAATGTCACCGCGGTCGTAGAAACGTGCTGCCTTCATGGGATGCTCCTCACTCGTAATCCGGATGGGAGGGATCGCCTCCCACCAATAACTTTACGCTCGTTATGTATTGAGTTCCAGGGCTCCCACGGCGTGCCGAACAACCATTTTGGGTGGGCCGTGAACTTCCGGTGAACACGTCAAAAAGGCCCGTCACGCGCATGTCGTGAAGGGCCTTTTCGGCGATGGATCAAGCTGAGCTATGCGGACTTCTCCCGCACTCGACGCTCGCGCACCACCAGGGTCGGGGCGGCATTTTCCACCACGGTGGCCTGGGTGATGATGACCTTGCCCACCTCGGTGGTGGAGGGCACCTCGAACATGATCGGCCCCAGCACCTCCTCCATGATGGCGCGCAATCCGCGTGCACCGGTCTTGCGCAGCACCGCGAGATCGGCGATGGCCTCGACGGCCTCGGGCTCGAACTCCAGCGCAACACCGTCGAGCGCAAACATGCGCTGATACTGCTTGACCAGGGCGTTCTTCGGAACCGTCAGAATCTCCACCAGTGCCTGCTGATCCAGCGGCGTGACCGCGGTGACCACGGGCAGACGACCGATGAACTCGGGGATCAAACCAAACTTGTGCAGGTCTTCGGGGAGCACCTCGGAGAACCAGTCGGTGCCATCGGAATCGGCGTGCAGCGGGGCACCAAAACCGATGCCCTTCTTGCCCGCGCGGGCCGAGATAATCTCCTCCAGCCCGGCAAACGCACCGGCCACGATGAAGAGCACGTTGGTGGTGTCGATCTGAATGAACTCCTGGTTGGGGTGCTTACGCCCACCCTGCGGCGGCACCGAGGCGACGGTGCCCTCCAGGATCTTCAGCAGCGCCTGCTGCACACCCTCACCTGACACATCGCGGGTGATCGAGGGGTTCTCGGCCTTACGGGCGATCTTGTCGACCTCGTCCACGTAGATGATGCCGGTCTCGGCGCGCTTCACATCGAAGTCGGCTGCCTGAAGCAGCTTGAGCAGGATGTTCTCGACATCCTCACCCACATAACCCGCCTCGGTCAGCGCGGTGGCATCCGCCACCGCGAAGGGCACGTTGAGCTGCTTGGCCAGGGTCTGGGCCAGATAGGTCTTACCGCAACCGGTGGGTCCGATCATCAGGATGTTGCTCTTGGCGATCTCCACCTCATCGGCGCGATCCTCGGCGCTGGCCAGCGTGCCGCCGGCCTGAATGCGCTTGTAGTGGTTGTAGACGGCCACGGCGAGAGCCTTCTTGGCCCCCTCCTGACCGATGACGTACTCCTCGAGGAAGTCAAAGATCTCACGCGGCTTGGGCAGGTCAAACTCGGGAGTCTCCTCGGTGCCGGCCTCGGCCAAACGCTCCTCGATGATCTCGTTACACAGCTCGACACACTCGTCACAGATGTACACGCCGGGACCGGCGATCAGCTGCTGCACCTGCTTCTGGCTTTTGCCACAGAAGGAGCACTTGAGTAGATCAGCGCTTTCACCGATGCGTGCCATGATTCCTCCAGATCCGGGTTACCCCCAAGGTTACCGTCACCTTGAGCCTAGTCGAGGCCACCGACGTCGTGTGTCCGGCCCCGCCGCATTCCTTCACGACCGTTATGGCGTGGAATGCACGCGAGGCGCGTGTTGAGAATCTCAGCACGCGCCTCGCGGGTAAAGCAGTTGCTACGCGGTAATCGCGAGCGGGTTCTTGCGGCTCTCCAGAATCTGGTCGATCAGACCATACTCCAGTGCTTCCTGAGCCGAGAGGATCTTGTCGCGGTCGATGTCCTTGTGGACCTCTTCCACGGTGCGCTTGGTGTGACGGGCGAGGGTTTCCTCAAGCCACACCCGCATGCGGGCGATCTCGGCGGCCTGGATCTCGATGTCCGAAGCCTGTCCACCACCCTGGCCCACGGCCGGCTGGTGGATCAGGATACGGGCGTTCGGGAGTGCCAGACGCTTGCCCGGGGTACCACCGGCGGTCAGCACGGCGGCGGCCGACGCGGCCTGGCCGAGCACCACGGTCTGCACGTGCGGACGGATGTACTGCATGGTGTCGTAGATCGCGGTCATCGCGGTGAAGGATCCACCGGGCGAGTTGATGTACATCATGATGTCGCGGTCGGGGTCCATCGACTCCAGTACCAGCAGCTGCGCCATGATGTCATCGGCCGAGGCGTCATCCACCTGCACACCGAGGAAGATGATGCGGTCCTCGAAGAGCTTTGCGTACGGGTCCTGACGCTTATAACCGTAGGCGGTGCGCTCCTCGAAGCTCGGCAGAATGTAGCGCGAGCTCGGGCTCTGCAGCATCGAGCCGCCGGCCTGGAAAGTAGGGGTCTGCATATTCTCTATCCTGTCGTTTCGCGCCGGTTACTTGGATTCGGTTCCGCCGCCACCGGTGACGTCGGTAGCCGAGGAACGAATGTGGTCCACAAAGCCGTACTCCAGAGCCTCTTCGGCGGTGAACCAGCGGTCGCGGTCACCATCCTCGTTGACCTGCTCGACGGTCTTACCGGTCTGGTCGGCGGTGATCTTCGCCAGGCGCTGCTTCATGTCGTTGATCAGGGCAGCCTGAGTCTGGATGTCGCTAGAGGTACCACCGAAGCCACCGTGGGGCTGGTGCAGCAGCACGCGTGCGTTCGGGGTGATGTAGCGCTTGCCCTTGGTGCCCGCGGTCAGCAGCAGCTGGCCCATCGAGGCGGCCATACCGATACCCACGGTCACGATGTCATTGGGCACAAACTGCATGGTGTCGTAGATCGCCATGCCGGCGGTGATCGAACCACCCGGGGAGTTGATGTAGAGGAAGATGTCTGCTTCGGGGTCCTCGGCAGCAAGCAGCAGCAGCTTGGCTGCAATCTCGTTTGCATTGTCATCGCGGACCTCGGAGCCGAGCCAGATGATTCGGTCCTTCAGAAGACGGTCAAATACACCGGGCTGGGGTGTGATGTCGGCCATGTCGCGCTCCATTCGTTTTGTGCGTCGAATTGAATCTATCGCGCCCGAAGGCATCGCGCTGGCGTGTTCGCCCACGGCGTGCACCGTGGCGTAAGACGTTCGCTCGGGGCAAACAACACCGCAGGTTCGCACAGCACCAACACACGCGAGCACCGTCACGTAAGACGTTCGCTCGGGGCAAACAACACCGCAGGTTCGCACAGCACCAACACACGCGAGCACCGTGGCGCGCATCTTGCTAAAACGTTCGCTCGGGGCTAACAACATGGCCGTCATTTATGGGCACGCGGGCGATGATTCACGCCAGGATAGAGGGAAGACGATCCCACCACCAACCGAAGGGTGCCCCGTGTCCGTTCTGTCGCACCGCTTTCAGCTGGTCGCCCGGCCCACCGGACTGCCCGGGCCCGAGCACTTCGAGGTGGTGAGCGAAAAGCTCGACCTCGCCGCACTCCCCCGGCTTGCCCCGCCGACGTTGCTCGTGCAGAACGTCCTCTTCTCGGTGGACCCCTACCATCGCGAAATGATGGACGGCGACTGGGCGCTGCACGCCCCACTCGAAGGGCGCTCGGCCGGGCGAGTCCTGGCGTCCACCTCGCCGGCGTTTCGCCCCGGCGACCTTGTGCTGCACCGCCGTGGGTACTCCACCCATGCCCTGGTTCCCGCCGCCGAGGCGCGAAAGATCACGCCGCCCAAGGGCGTCCCGCTCGAGGCCTACCTCAGTATCCTCGGCGGTACCGGGCTGACCGCCTATGTGGGCCTCACTCGCATCGCCGAGCTGCGCGGCGGTCAGGCGCTGCTGGTCACCGCGGCCGGCGGCGGCGTGGGCACCGCGGCGGCGAGGATCGCCCGGCTGCTCGGCGCGAGTCCCATCGTGGGCATCACCAGCTCCCCGGAGAAGGCCACGCGACTGCTCGCCGGTGGTGCCTACGACCGGGTTATCGCCTCCCGGGATGCCGTGGCGCTGGCCCGGTTACGCGCCGAGGGTGCCGGTCGATTCGATGCGGTACTGGAGGGTGTGGGTGGCGACCACCTGGCCCTGGCGATCGACCTGGTTAAGCCGCGAGGCCGCATCGCCTGGGTGGGGGCCATCGGCCAATACACCGCGACCGAGCCTCCCGTTGCCCCACGCAACCTCTTCACCCTGGTGGACAAGCAGGTGCGCCTGGAGGGATACCTGGTGGCCTCCTACCGTGACCTGCAGCAGGAGTTCGAGGACTTCCTTATTCCGCACATCCTCTCCGGTGACGTCCCCCTGGAGGTGACCGTGACGCAGGGATTCAACCAGGCGATCGACGCCCTTCAGGGTCTGTTCACCGGGGCCAACCTCGGCAAGGCCCTGGTGCGTCTGATCCCCTCGGTCTAGCCGCGCCTACCCGCCGAAGGGCTGGATGCTCGCCATCTGCATGATGGTGTGCTGAATCCGCGCGAGGGCGGCCGGATCGGTGACCGAGGATCCGGTCACCGCCTGCCACGACTCGACGATCAGATCGCCGTAGTTGTGTCCGTGACGCGCGGGCACCGACTCTCCCATCAGCATGTCGATGAGAACCTGGGCGGCCGTGACCACCGGGATCCAGCGCATATCCGGGCTGATCTGGTCGGAGCGCTGTCCCGGCGTCAGCCAGTCGGGTTCCTGCCAGAGCAGGTCCGGCCCCAGCCAGGTAACCGGGTCGCTGGCGTGCTGCAGGTAGGCCACCCGCGGATAGTCCCAGGCACCGGGCAGCAGGTCGAGGTCACCGGACTTGGCCATCCAGCGCACCTCCCGACCCTCGTCCAGCACCGGCTGCCACTCGGGCGAGCCGGGGTCGCGCATGGACTGGAGCTTCTGCCAGAGCGGCGTCCCGTTGGGTGATCCCACAAACAGCGCGCCGTCGGTCCGAGCGCGCACGTCGGCGAGGGAGGTAAAGACGGCCTGGGCACCCTGAGCACCGAGGCTCAGCCCGTAGCTGATGAGCTTGGGGCGGTGTGCCCCCTCGGGCAGCGCGTGGATCGCCGCGCTGACCGCATCAAACAGGTCGCGGGCCGCGGCCACCGGGGCATCGGGATCAAAGACAAACGAGACCCAGCTCGGGGTGTACGCGTACTGCATCGAGACGATTGCGGTGTTACCCCCGTGCAGGTATTCCACCGCATCCACGGTTTGCGGTTCGAGCCAGCCCGACCCGGTCGCGGTTGCCACCACGAGCACATCGCGATCAAACGCGTGGGTGCGCTCAAGTTCACGCACGGCCAAGGCCGCGCGCTCCCGGGTTGTGGGAGCAGACTTCAGGCCCGCATACACACGGATCGGCTCGATCGCCGGTTGCCCGGTGACATCGCGAATCTGCTGCGCATCGGGCCCCTCGGACACAAATGCGGCACCGTGGCGGCCAAGTGTGTCCCAGGGGATCTCGGATCCGGGCCCACCCGAACGTTCGGAGGACGTCGGCGCGCGCAGGCCCTCGGCGGGTTCGGCATTGGAGGCCGCGTAGATGCGGTCCACCCCGAACATCGCCCCGGAGACGATCACGGCGGCGGCCACAATTCCCACGAGGATCGAGATTCCCAGCGCAATCGGGGTCCCGCGACGGGCGCGGCTGCGACGATACAGGGTCGAGAATCCACGGCCGATGGCCAGGCCCAGTAGCGTAACGGGCAGCAGTCCCAGGATGAATAGCCCCGCATGCGGCGCGCCTCCGGGCGGCATCTCCACCAGCTCGCGCACCTCGTTCTGCCACGCGAGGGCCGCGGCCCCCAGGCCAGACAGACCCATTGCGGTCACCACCAGCACGCCGATCCAGACGTTACGCCGCACCCGCGCGGAGACTCGCCAGGGAAGCACACGTCGCCCGATGGCCCACAGCAAGCGCCCGAACGCATAGCCGAGCAGGAAGATGACGGCGGTCATGACCCCCTGGAGGATCGCCGGTCGTGGCAGCAGCGACGGAGTCAGCGAGAGGTACGCGGGAATCAACCCGAAGATCACACCCGCCACGTTGAGCCGCCACCAGGGACCGGGCGCTTGCGGGGATTCGGCAGCAGGGGTTATGTCGGGCACACGCCGTCTTTCTCTGGAAAACCATGTGCGGACATATGCGCCCACAACAGAAGTTATCTTCTCACGGCAGGCGGCACCGCCTCGCCCTAACAAACAAAAACCGCCCCCGATTGCTCGGGGGCGGTTTTAGTGAATCGGAGAATTACTTCTCGTCAGCAGCCTCAACCTCGGCGGCCTCTTCCTCTTCCGAGGGGATGAAGCCCGAGAGGTCAACGTCGGCACCGTTGGCGTCAACAACCTTGACCTTGCCCAGGACGATTGCGAGGGCCTTGTTGCGGGCAACCTCGCCGACCATGGCGGGGATCTGACCGTTCTGGTCCAGAACCTGGATGAACTCGCCCGGCTCCATGCCGTACTGAGCGGCACCCTGGATCAGGTACTGGGTCAGCTCTTCCTGGCTGACCTGAACCTTCTCGGTCTCGGCGATCACGTCGAGCAGGATCTGGGTGCGGAAGGTCTTCTCGGAAGACTCCTTGACCTCGGCGCGGTGAGCGTCGTCCTCGAGACGGTTCTCGTTCTCCAGGTGACGGTGCACCTCGTCCTCAACGAGCTTCTCGGGAACGGCAACCTCAACGGTCTCCAGGAGGTGCTCGATCAGCTTCTCGCGAGCGGCTGCGCCCTGACCGAAGGTCTTCTTGCTGGCGGCCTGCTCCTTGAGCGACTCGGTCAGCTCGGCGATGGTGTCGAACTCCGAAGCGATCTGAGCGAACTCGTCGTCGGCCTCGGGCAGCTCGCGCTCCTTGACGGCGGTCAGGGTCACGGTGATTTCCGCGTCCTTGCCGGCGTGCTCGCCACCGAGCAGCGGGGCGGTGAAGGTGGTGGTCTCACCGGCGGTGAGGGTGTCCAGGGCCTCGTCGATGCCCTCGATCAGCTCGCCCGAGCCGACCTCGTAGGAGATGCCGGAGGCGTTGTCGACCTCGTTGCCCTCGATGGTGGCGATCAGGTCGATCTGGGCGAAGTCACCGGTCTTGACCGGACGGTCGACGGTGACGAGGGTGCCGAAGCGGGTACGCAGCGACTCGAGTTCCTCGGCCACATCGGCGTCGGTAACCTCTGCGGCCTCAACCTCAAGCTTGATGCCGTCGTAGGCGGGCAGGGTGACCTCGGGGCGAACGTCAACCTCGATGGTGACCTTCAGGTCGCCGGAGAAGTCCTTCTCGTTGGGCCACTCGGTGATGTCTGCCTCGGGGCGACCCAGAACACGCACACCGTGCTCCTCGACGGCTGCGCGGTAGAAACCGTCCAGACCCTCGTTGGCTGCCTGCTCGATGACAGCACCCTTACCGACGCGCTGGTCGATGATGGCTGCGGGCACCTTGCCCTTACGGAAACCAGGCACGTTGATCTGCTCTGCGATCTGTGCGTAGGCGCGCTTGATGGCGGGCTGCAGGTCCTCCGGGGTCACCTCAATGTTGAGCTTGACGCGGGTGGGGCTGAGCTGTTCGACCGTCGACTTCACGATGATGTGTTCTCCTGATTGTTGGAAATTCGTCCTCGGGTGAGGAGTGGGCCTCGTCGGGGCGACAGGATTTGAACCTGCGACCTCCCGCTCCCAAAGCGGGCGCTCTACCAAGCTGAGCTACGCCCCGGCTAGTAAAGCCGGTTTTAGTCAATTCCGCGCATGCACGGCAGGCTAATTGACCTCCGCAAGTCTAGCTGACAAAAACACCCGTCCCGACACCAATTCAAAACCCGGGGTGTCGGAGGCGCCCCAATTTGTCGCGCCGCGCCCGGGTTGCACCGCGAAGTGCGCAACCGAGGCCAACGTGTACTACGATGAAATCACACCCCGGAAGTCACCTTCCGGAGTGGGGATGTAGCTTAGTGGTAAAGCCTTAGTCTTCCAAACTAATGATGCGGGTTCGATTCCCGTCATCCCCTCCAGCTAAAAGCCCGGCTCTCGGAAACGAGTGCCGGGCTTTTTTGTGTGATGCGGAGAGCGCTCGCACCACGCCGGGATGCGACACACACAGCATTCCTACGGTCTTTCCACGGGAACCGCTCAAAACGGCGATCTAGCGTGGAAATATGAAGCAGCTATGGGCCCGATTTGTCTCACACATCATCCAGGATGATGATGCAGAGCTGTCACGCCTTGATGTTCTAGACGGGCTGCGCCCCTCCGACACCGCGCCGATCCGCCTCGTCGACGCACCCGAGACAACGGTGAGCGGGCAGCGCCGCTAACGCTCCGATGCGAGCTGCGCGAAGACGTCGAGGGTGGTCCACTCCTCTTTAAAGAAGTCGGCGTCCACGTGGCGCGCCTCATGCCGGGAAGATTCCAGCGGATAGGTCAACACCACACCCCTCGTCGCGCTAGCGTTCCCAAAGGTACGGAGTGGTCTGGGTCACGCGGATCAGCCCCGAGCGTTCCAGAATCGGTCGAGAGAACTCGGTGGAATCCGAGTGCACAAATCGTTTCCCCGCGGCGAGCGCGGATCGGGCACGGGCCGCGGTGAGTGCCCGGTAGATCCCCCGACCGCGATACGCGTGCAGGGTCGACCCACCCCAGATGCCCACAAACTCGGTCCCCGGCACGGGCTCGAGGCGTCCCGCGCTGACGATGCGCTCATCCGCCAGGGCCACCCAAAACTCGGTTCCGTTTTCGCTCGCGAGTTCGCCCAGCAGCTCCCCCAGCCTGTCCGAGTCTTCCTCTTCGCCGCACGCCTCGGCGGACATCGCACTCATGGCCCGAACCTCGGCCTCGGTGGTGATCCGGCGCACGGTGATCCCCTCCCGAGCAAGCGCCGGAGAGGGATCGTCCAAAATGAGGTCGGTCAGGGCTCCGATCATCACCGATTCCGGTTCCTCGGCCACAAAACCCGCTCGGGTTAGGACTGCGTGTAAATCGGGAGCATCATCATGGGCGCGGGTCTTCCACTCCACATCAACGATGTCGGGGCGCTCAACAAAAAACGCGAGCGCATCATTCACGGTTTGAACAATCGACGCCCGAGACGTTTTATCCAGTCCCGCATAGGTCACAAAGCCGTGTCCGCCGGGGAAGATAGCCAGGGTGAGCGCACCCAGTGTAAAAACGGATTCGGCCGTGCGCACCTCGGGCGTGGTGCGTAGCTGCAGATCGTAGGCGCGGAGATAGTCGGTGTGGAGAGTCATCGCGGCCAGCGTATCAGCGCGCGACTCGGAGGAAACATTCGAAAAACCATCCACCGCGCCGCGCGGGCACGCGCGTCTAAAATGCGGGCGATAATGGAGGGGTCCCCAATGCGCGTTCAAAGGTAGTGTGCCCGTGTCCGATTCCCCGTCCGAGTATCCGGTCAGCCCCGAGGCAGCGAAGCCGTCCCCCGCAGTTACGCAGGATGCTCAGGCGGAGCGCGAATCTCACGCCGGATCCGGAGCGGCGGAGCAGGCGCCCGCAGATGCCTGGGAGGCACCGCGGCAGAGCGTGCGCCCCGATCCCGTCCGCACCCCGCACGCCGGGGTCTTTGGGTATGTGGCCGCGGTCATCGGCATCGCGGTGGCGCTCTGGATCGTCGCCGGACGCACCCTGGTCGGTATCGACGGCGACCTCGTGCGCTGGTTTGCCTACAGCCTGGGGCCGGTCTACGCGATCCTCAACATCTTTGTTGCCCGCAACATCATCCTCACCGCAAAACGCGGGTACAACCTGCGCCCCTCGGCCGTGGCAACTCTGATCATCTCGTGGGTATGCGGCATCGGCTTCGGCTTCCTGGTGCCCGACATCACCGAACACGGTCTGGTCTCGATGGTGTCCCTCAGCGGCGGCGAGATTGCCCAGGAGATCGGGATCGGCGTGGCCAACCCGCTGGCGACCGTAAGCGTGACCCTGACCATCTTCGCCCTGGTACTCAGTGGACTCTCGGCACGCGGCCCCAAACCGCCCGTCGACGAGGACGATTACTAAACACCTGTTCGAACCTAACGATCAGGTCACAGCCCACCCGAAACGGCCGGATGCCCACTCCCGCATGTGCCAGACTGGCGCACAGGGTACGGGGCAATGGCGCCCCGCACTCGCCTACTTCCCCGAGAAAGCCACTCCGTTCACCATGAAACTCCGCTCACTCGCCGCCGTCTATACCCTGGTGGGAGCGGTGGTTTTTCTGATCGGCGGGATCCTGCTCGGGCTTGGTCGATTCGGCCCGGGTGTCCTCATGATGATCGTCTGCATCATCTTTCTCGCCGCTAGCGGTCGCGCCCAGCGCAAATCCAAGCGCTAGGTCCCAAACGCCCCCCTACAGAGCCGAGTATCGCGCCGCATTCGCCCGGTAGCGGGCGGCATTGTCTCGAATCCCGGTGATCTCCTCGGGTGTCAGTGCGCGCCGAACCTTTCCCGGGACACCGGCTACCAGCGATCCCGCGGGAATCTGGGCCCCCTCGAGTACCACGGCGCCGCCGGCGATCAGCGAGTTCTCCCCGATCACCGCGCCGTTGAGGACCACCGCGCCCATCCCCACCAGCACACCATCGCCGATCGTGGAGCCGTGCACCACCGCGTTGTGTCCCACCGAGACATCGCGTCCAATCAGCACCGGGGACCCGGGATCCGCGTGGACCGCGACGCCGTCCTGCAGGTTGCTCCCCTCGCCCAGCACAATCGAGGCGCTATCCCCGCGCAGCACCGCATTGAACCAGACGCTCGCCCGCGGGCCCACGCTCACATCCCCCACGATGCGGGCACCGGGGGCAACGTAGGCATCCGCGGCGATGCGCGGAGCGGGGAGATCGGGCAGGGTAAGGATCGAAAAATCCGGAGTCTCAGACATGGTTTCAGCCTAGTCTCGAACCTTTTTAGATGAATTTTGGATGCTGAGTACGGGCTGAAGGAATCATGAATTCGAATCGAAAACACGCGTCATCTCGCGGTCAAACGGCCCCGCATTGGGGGCCCAAAAACCGCCGAAACACGGCGTAAGACGAGCCTAATCTTGCTTGCGGAATGTTTTTATCCGCGTACCGTTGTATCTAACACCGAGGAAAGAAGGAAAAAATGACCAACACCCAGACCGTCGCCACCAGTTCCGTCAGCGCAGAGGTTGCCGCCGGAGTTGCCCAGTTCCTCAGCCCGGTCGTTCTCGACCTCCAGGCTCTTGTCATCAACGGTAAGCAGGCCCACTGGCACGTGCGCGGAGCCAACTTCGTCGGCGTCCACGAACTCTTCGACACCGTCGTGGAGCACGCCCAGGACTGGTCCGACCTCGCCGCCGAGCGAATCGTTGCACTCGGCCTCCCGGTAGACGCTCGCCTCGCAACCGTCGCCGCCAAGACCACCACGGGTGAGCTGACCGCCGGATTCGTGCAGTCCGACCAGTCCATCGCCGAGGTCATCGCCCAGATCGACGCCGCCCTGGTCTCGGTCAACACCGCGATCGACGAGCTCGCCGAGCTCGACGCCACCAGCCAGGACGTTGCGATCGAGATCGCTCGTGGCCTGGACAAGGACCGCTGGTTCCTGGTCGCTCACCTCAGCAAGTAATTCCCCGGGTTTTCGCCGCGCTCTCGCCTTCGGGCGAGGGCGCGGCGCTGGTTAACGGCGTATCGCCCCCGTGTGTAGGACACAGACGGGGGCGATACGGCTGTCGACGGAACGTCCCGCGCCGACGCTCGGCGCGGGACGTTCCACACGACCTAGCGCGTGGGTGCCTGCGCCGGCTCCTGTTTGGGCTGTGCGGCGGAGTCACCGTGTCCATCGGCGGTCATGGTCGACTCGTCGAAGGGCAACTCCCCCGCCAGCACGCTGCGGGCACGGGCCCGGTCGATCTGACCGGTCCAGGTACCGATCAGGAAGGTCGCGACCGCGTTACCGGTGAAGTTGGTCAACGCACGCCCCTCGGACATGAAGCGGTCGATCCCCACGATGACTCCCACACCATCCACCAGATCCGGACGGTACGCCTGCAGACCGCCGGCCAGAGTCGCCAGTCCCGCCCCGGTCACCCCGGCGGCACCCTTGGATGCGATGATCATGAACACCAGCAGACCGATCTGCTCGCCGATACTCATCGGCTGCCCCATCCCGGTCGCAATAAACAGCGAGGCCATGGTCAGATAGATCGCGGTTCCATCCAGGTTAAAGGAGTAGCCCGTGGGCACCGTGATGCCCACCACGGGCTTCGATACCCCGGCGTGTTCCAGCTTGGCGATCAGCCGCGGCAACGCCGACTCGGATGAGGAGGTTCCCACGATCAGCAGGTACTCGCGGCCAAAGTACTTGAGCATCTTGAAGATGTTCAGGCCGGTCACAAAGTACAGCAGCGAGCCCAGCACCCCGACGATGAACAGCACACAGGTGATGTAGAAGGCGATCATCAGGATCCCCAGACCCCAGATCGCCGCGGCACCGGTCTTACCCACAACCGCGGCAATCGCGCCGAAGGCACCAATCGGGGCGAGCCAGAGGATCATGCTGAGGATGCGGAACACCAGGGTCTGCAGCTGCTTGATCGCGCCGATAATGGGCTCGCCGCGCGTGCCCAGCCCCTGGAGGGCAAAACCGGTGAGCAGCGCAATAAAGAGGACCTGCAGCACGCTCTCCCCGGTGAAGGCCGAGAAGAAGGTCGGCGGGATGATCTGCAGGATGAAGTCCACGGTTCCCGCGGCCTCCCCCTTGGTCTCATAGTGGGCACCGCGCATGTCCAGGCCCTCGCCCGGGTGGATCAGGTTGCCCACCACCAGGCCGATGGCCAGCGCGAAGGTCGACATGATCAGGAAGTAGATCAGCGCCAGACCGCCGATCTTGCCGACGGTTGCGGCCTTGGCGATCGACCCGACCCCGATCACGATGGTGCAGAAAATAATCGGGGCGATCATCATCTTGATCAGGGAGACAAACGCCTTCCCCAGGGGTTCGAGTGCGATGGCCACATCCGGGACGATGAGCCCCAGCAGGGCTCCGGCAACCACGGCGATAATCACCGATACATACAGCCAGGTGTGTCGATCCCACGAGCGCCGCGGCCGGCGCGGGACGGTGCGATGTACAACGTTTTGTGCCACGAGTTCCTCCTGAAACGTCTCTGTTCGGATGCGGTGCGGGCAGGGCACCAGATCAATTTCCCTCACGCTACGACCGCACCCAGCGCACCCCGGAGTTTTGGTCGTATTGGTCGCGACAAAACGCCGCGTGTGCCGGCCGCGTGGCACAATGACGGAATGGTCCAAAAACGTACCCGCAGCGCATCGTCGAGCGTGTTTCTGGCGCTCAGCCTGATCGCCGTGATCCTCGGCCTTGCCGTGGGTGGGCTGCTGATTTGGGATCGTCAGCGCGCCGGGGAACACGAGGCCGAGCGGGCAACCGAGGCCATTGCCACAACCCTCGCGCTCTCCCCCACCACCCGCCAGGCACTGGCCGGGGTGGACGCGGGCCCCGCCCAGCGAGTCGAGGCTTCCACGACCCTCCAGCCGATCACACGCACACTCATCGATCGGGCGGGCATCACCTACATAACCATCATGACCACCGACGGCATCCGGCTCACCCATCGGGAGGAGTCCCAGATCGGTGACTTTTACCTGGGCACCATCCCGGACACCCCCACCGAGCTGACCGAGGTCTTTGACGGCACTCTGGGCCCCTCGATCCGCACGATCGTCCCGGTGTTCGCCCCGGGCGGCACCGAGCTTGTGGGATGGGTATCGGCCGGGGTCACGCTGGGCACGGTTGGCGCATCGATTCGCGATGAGCTGCCCCTGATCCTCACCCTCACCGCCGGCCTGCTGGCAGCCGGAGTGGTGGGTGCCCTGCTGGGAAGGCACTACACGCGACGCCTCACCGGAGACCTGAGCGCCGCGGATGTGCGCGATGCCACCACATCCTTTGAATCGCTGCGCACCCTGGGGGCGGCCCTGCGTGCCCAGAACCACGAACACGGTAATCGTCTGCACACGGCCGTGGCGATGCTCGAACTGGGTCGCACCCGGGAGGCCATCACCCTGCTGACCGAAACCGCCGATCACAACCAGGAGCTCGTGGATAGCCTGGCCGTACCCGCAACCTCCGAATCCACGATGAACGCGCTTCTCCTCGGGAAAACCGCTCAGGCGGCGGAGCGCGGACTCGATTTCGAGACCGTGATCGATCCCGAAGCCCCCGCACTCGCGCTGAGCCCCATCGATGCGATCGCCGTCGTGGGCAACCTGATTGACAATGCGTTTGACGCCGCGGCGTCCGGCGAATGGCCACACACCGTGCACCTGGAAATCCGCGCCGCCGGTGCCGAGACCGTGGAGATTTCGGTGACCGATAGCGGGGCGGGATTCAGCGAGGAATCCCGAGCACGGATGTTCGATCACGGCTACTCGACCAAGGCAGCCCCCTCGGCCACCCGGGGAATCGGGCTTGCCCTGGTCCGGGACATTGTCACCCGGGCGGGCGGGCACATCGCGGTGGATGAGCATCCCACCACACTCCGGGTTTCGCTCCCCGCCGCCACGGGAAAGGATTCACGATGACCGAACCGGAAAATATTCGGGTCCTGATTGTGGATGATGACCCCCTCATCGTGGAACTGCACCGTTCATTTGTGGAGCGGGTACCCGGTTTTGTGGTGGTCGCCGAGGCCGTGGGGGCGTATCAGGCGGTGGCGATCCTACGCGATGACGCCCACCCCATCGATCTCATCCTGTTGGACATCACGATGCCCGACGGTAGCGGCCTCCACGTGCTTCGACACATCCGCGCCCGCGGGACCGACACCCATGCGATCGTGATCAGTGGCGTACGGGAGGCGGAGAGTGTGCGCCGCACGCTGGCCCTGGGCGTGGCTCAGTATCTAATCAAGCCCTTCACCTTTGCGACCTTCTACGAACGGATGGCCCAGTTTCGGGATTTCCACAGTCGAGATCTCTGCGCGAGCGGTCAGTCCACCCAGCAGGAGGTGGATTCGCTGTTCTCCGCGCTCCGCCCGCCAACCCGGGTGGCACCGGCCAAGGGCATCGCCCCCGATACGCTACAGCTGGTCACCGATGCGCTGCGCACGCACGGCGCGTGTTCGGCCGCCGAGATCGCCGAGGAGGTGGGGATGTCTCGGGTGGTGGCTCGCCGCTACCTGGAATACCTCACCGCAAGCGGCAGTGTGGAACGAACCCCGCGCCTGGGCACGCCGGGGCGACCGCAGAGCGAGTATCGCTGGCGATCCGCGATGTCCGCAGAGTAGCTCCACCCCCGACCTCACGGGGTCGCCTTCTCCTCTGTCTCCATCTCGACTGCGAGTCCCCCAAATGGTGGACAATCAGGGGTTTATTTTCCATCGATGCGACGAAAAAGGCGGGACTTTCGGCAATTCGCGTTCAATTTGCCCCCTTCCGCTCCGCTTTTCCGTAGTCTGCCAGGCAGGCAGGATTCTCACTGCCCCGGCGCCAAAGGACAAGATGACCCTCACTCGAT
This sequence comes from Mycetocola sp. BIGb0189, assembly GCF_024810155.1. Taxonomy (NCBI): domain Bacteria; kingdom Bacillati; phylum Actinomycetota; class Actinomycetes; order Micrococcales; family Microbacteriaceae; genus Mycetocola; species Mycetocola sp. BIGb0189. Next base: position 80,016 of record NZ_JANUED010000003.1, on the reverse strand, counting down.
ACCCCGCGTGGCCCTCCGATATCGCCCAATTGCGTGATTCTCGGATCTGCCCCTCGTGCTTTGGGATCCCGGCGATTGGCATCTGTGGGCGGTGCGACCTCGATGTCCGCACCAGCGTTGCCGGTTTGATCCGCCTCCGCAGCCAGGCACTGGACGCGGCGCTGCTCGAGCGCGCCGGACTGATCGCCACGATGCGGTCCCGACAGAGCCTTCCCGCGGGCACCGCGGACACGTTAGCGTGGCCGCCGAGCGCGCTGGCGCTAATGGATCCCTCGCGCTGCCCGGGCTGCTTTGCGGCGCTGTCGGGTGTGCGCTGTGCGTCGTGTGGGCTCGCGCTCAACCATGATGATGCGGTGGAGCTTGCCCAGGTGAGCCGAGCCGCCGGGGACCTGGCCGAGGAGCGGCGACGCGCCATCCTGGCCCTTCCGATCGCGGCACCGCATGCGCCGCCCGCCGCGCCCCCGATTTCCGCGCTGCCGCCGATCCTGTCGACAGTGCCGACAGTGCCGACAGTGCCGACAGTGCCGACAGTGCCGACAGTGCCGACAGTGCCGACAGCCGAGACTATCGAGACGGTCGAGACGGTCGAGACGGCCGAGACGGCCGAGACGGCCGAGCATGTCATCACCGGCGATACCGTCGAACCCATAGCCATCGATCCGGCCGGCCCAGACCCCGACACCGACACCGACACCGATCCCGACACCGAGTCTGAGTCCGAGGGCGACAATCACCGGACATCGGAACCCGAGTGGATTGCCCCCGTGGCCGCAATGTCCGCACAGGACGTTCCCGCCGCACCGTACGCGCAGCCACGGCCCGCGGCCACGGTTGCCCCGGTAATCGCAGGCCCCCCGGTTGCCCCGATTGCCCCGGCCAACCCGGTGACCCCGGCTCATCCGGTTGCGCCGGTCCGTCCCAATGCCTCGGCCCCTCCGAGACGCCCCGCCGATACGCAGGTGGACAACGACCGTGCCCCGCGCCGCTCCAGCATCCAAACCACGCTGCTCACCCTGGGTGTGGTGCTGCTGGTCGCCGCGGCCCTGTTCTTTGCGACACTCGCCTATCTGGGCACCACCCCGCCGGTGCGCGCGGTGATCCTGCTCGGTGTGGCCGCCGCGACCGCCGCGGTGTCCGGATTCCTGGTGAAACGTCTGCCCTCCACGGCCCAGGCGCTGGCAATCCTCAGCACGATCCTCGCGCTGATTGATGCCGGCCTGGTGCGCGCCTTCGATGTGGCGGGGATCTCGGGCCTGGACCCGGTCTTCTCGGCCGGACTGGGCGTGGGTATCGTGGGTGCACTGGCGATCCTTGCCGAGCGGCTCACCCACGTGCGCAGCTACGCATTCATCGCCGCCCTCCTGCTCCCGCTGGCCGCGTTTGGGTTAGCCGGATCGCTCGGGGCAAACGCCTCCCAGACCGTCTGGCTGGGGGCGCTCGCGGCCCTGGTCATCGCGGTTGCCGGATCCCGGCTCCTGCGCTCACGCGCCCGCCGCGCCCCCGAACGTGTCCTCCTGGAATCGCTCGGACTGGGCTTCGTGAGCGTCGCCACCTGCAGTGTGATTGGGGTCTCCCAAAGCGGCAGCATCCTCCTCGTCCTCCTGTTGGGCGCGACCGCGCTGGCCTGGCTGGGCTTTGCCCTCCTCACCTCGTCGCCGGCGCTCCGCATAGCCGGGCGCACGGGAGCCGCCCTCCTGGGCGCGCTCACCCCGCTGGGGCTGCTCGGGAGCACACTATTTGAGGTCGCCCAGGCCTTCTCCCCGCCGGCACTCCCCGCGCTGTTAACGGTGGTCCTCTCCAGCGCGGTAACCGCCGCGGGCATCTGGTTCCTCACTCGCCGCGGAGAGGAACCTTCCCCGGCCACGTTGCTCCCCGGGTGGACCGGCTGGGTCGTCTCGGCCGTGGTGACCCTGAGCGCCCTGGGCTGGTATGTCTCCGAACGGGCCGCCGAATCGGCGTCGCCGCACGCGGCCGACTTCCTCGGCACCGCCCTTCCCGGGCTGGCGATGCTGGTGATCGCCCTGGTCCCGCTGGGATATGCCGCTCAACGCCTGCGCGCCCTGCGTGATGTCCTGCCCTGGCTCCTCGCCGCGGCCACCCTGGCGGCCACCCTCAGCGTGTTCGCGCTGGAGTCGCGGTTCGCCCAGTCCGCGCTCATCCTGGTGATTGTCCTGCTACTGGCCGAAACATCCATCCGTCTGCCGCGACGCCTCCCCGGGGTGACCTTCTGGCTCGTCCCGGCCGCGCTCGCCGGCGCGAGCATACTCCTGGCCCTGGTGCGGTCCCCCTCCGAGCCGATCGCGAGCATCGGGATCCTGACGTTGACGCTGGCCGCGGTTATCCTCTGGCGAATCCGTGCCGAACAGGATCCGCAGGATGCCACCCCGATCCACCAGCGCTGGATCCTGTCCCTCGGGGCCTTCGTGCTCGGGATCGCTCTGGTCTGGCGCATCGTACTGGCGCAGGCCCCGGCATCCCTCACGATCGTGGCGGGCTGGGAGATGGTGTATGCCTCGGCTATCGCGATCCTACTCAGCGTGATTCCCCCGCTCTCGCGCCGCTTCCGGGTGAGTTCCGCCGGGGCCTCCGAGGCGCGTCTTGCCGGAGTCGGTGCCGCGTTCCTCCTGATCGTGGCGGGCATGTTTTTTGCGGCCGGACTGATCGTTGAGCCTCGTCCCGACCTGCTGCGCGCGCTGCTCCCCGTGGTGGGCGTTTTCGGGGCGTTGGTGCCGGTGCTGCGTCCCGCGCGCATTCACACCGGGATGCGGCAACTCCTCATTGGCACCACGATCCTGCTCACCGCGCTGGCCGTGGCCGCGCTATCGCTCAGTGCCGGTGTGCAGGTGACCATTCCGCTGGCAATCCTGGTGCTGCTGCTCAGCGTGGCGGGAAACACTCCGCTGCGCGAGCGTTTCCTGGGTGCTCCTGCCGCCGCGGTGCGCCGCCTGGCACACCCGCTCACCTCCGGTTCGACCCGGCTGAGTGAGATCCCCTGGGTCCGGGTCATCACCGATGTGTCCCTTCTGCTCATCGCCCTACCGGTTTTCCTTGCCGGGCTGAACCTTCCAGACGCCTGGGCCGCGCTGCCGATTCTGGCGGTGGCCGCGGGTATATCCGCCGGTGCACACGGAAATCCGCTGCTGCATCCCAGCGGGCCACGGCGCTTTCAACTGGTCCTCGCCCTGGGAATCGCCAGCTGTGCGCTCTGGGTTGCCCTGGGCCGGGCCCAGATCGAGACGGCCAGCGCCTATGTGGTTCCCTCGGCGGCACTGTTTGCCCTGCTGATTCTGCTGACCATCGCGCGCAACCCGGTCCACCCCAAGCCCTCGGGTGCGGCCCTGGGCCTGGGAATCGTGGCGGGCGGTGCGGCCCTCAGCGTGGCGATCGACGGTATTCGGTTTGGGGATGTCAACGCCCTGCTCATCGGCCTGGTTGCCCTACTCCTGGCCGGAGCCGCGCGGTTCCTCCCCGCCGAGTGGCGCAACCTGCCGGTGCGCATGCTGACCCTCTGGCCGACGGCGGGCACCCTGCTGGTTGTCGCGAGCGTCCGGGCCCTGTTCCTCACCGGTCCAGAACGCTCGGCCTTCCCGAGCCCCGAGGAACTGTGGACGTGCATGCTCGTGGCGCTGGTCCTGATCTTCCTGCCCAGAATGCGGCGCGAATCCTTCGGGAGGGTCGACTCGGCGATTGGTCTGATCGGATTTGCCGCGCTTGTCGTGGTGAGTGTGATGAGCGTTGTCGGCACCGATCATCGGCGCACGACGCTGCTGCTCCTGGCGATCCTCTTTGCCATCATCGCGGTCGCCGGTTATGCGCTCTCACGCTGGGGCAGGGCATTCTGGATCACCGCATTGACGGTGTCCGGCGTGTATGGAATCCTGGCCGGACTGCTGGCCCACGCCGCGGCCGAACTCGGGGTTGCACCCGCGATCCTCGCCGCCACCGGGATCGGAATCTTGGTGCTGCGCCGCGCCCCGGCCCTGCGCAGTATGCCCGTGCTCGGGCTGCCACTCGCCCTGGGTACCGTGATTTCCCTGATCGCCGGCTGGGTGGATCCGTACCCCACCCGCCTGGTGGGGCTGGGCGTGGTGTGCATTGCCCTGGTGCTCTGGGGTGTGCTGGGCAGGCTCCAAGCACCGTTTGTGATCGGCACCGCTGTGCTCCTCGCACACGTCATCGTGCAGGCGTTCCCGCTGATTCGCGCCATCACCGACACCCTCTCCTGGGCGGTGTGGGCGGGGCTTGGCGGAGTCCTCCTGCTGGTGGTGGGCGCGACCTACGAGGCACGCCTGCGTCAAGCCAAAAACCTGGTGCACGCGATTTCCGCGCTGCGCTAGAGGTTTTTGCACCACGCTAAAAACACGAACCCCGGTCCGAGTGGACCGGGGTTCGTGTTGTGTCTAGAGCTGGCAGCCGGGACACCAGTAGAGTTTGCGGGCCTGCATCACCTCAAGGGCGATGTTGGTGCCGCAGCGTCGGCACGGCAGACCGGCCCGGCGGTAGACCCAGTGCCGATCGGCGAGGTTCCCCATCGCCGCCACATAGGCTTCGGGATCCAGGTCGTCCATGGTCATCATCTGGCCGGTTTCCACGCCGATCCGCAGCAGCACACCCCAGTCGCGCCAGAGCCCACGCACCACATCCTCGGGGACCTGCTTGCCCGGGATATGCGGGTTGAGCGCGGCCCGGAAGAGCATTTCGGCGCGATAGACGTTGCCGATCCCGGCGACCACCGACTGGTCCATCAGCAGCTGCCCGATGGCGACCTGCCGCTTGCGTACGGCGGCCACAAACTTCTCCTCGGCCGCGGCCGAGTCATCGGTCAGCGGATCCGGGCCCAGGGAGTCGATCTTTGCCTGAACCGCGTCCGGGGTCATGACCTCGCACGCGGTCGGGCCGCGCAGGTCCGCCACCGCGGTCTCGGTGAGGAGGCGCAGGCGCACCTGGCCCACCGGTTCCGGTGGGAACGTCTCGTCCTCGGTGCCGGCCAGCGCCTTGGTCTGCTCGGACATGCGCATCCGGGCGTTGCGCGGAGCGCCGATCGAGGCGATCGAGTCCTCCCCGCCGCGATCGATCAGCAGTCCGGGATCCAGCGCGGTTCCGCGCTGGTTGGTCTGCCCCATCCGCCCCGATGCGCTGGCAATCGTGGGATCGGTGGTGATACTTCCGGCAAAATCCCACGCCCCGTAGAGCCCGAGGTGCACCCGCAGCCAGAGGTCCCCATCAAACTCGGCAAACATCTGCTTTCCGACCGCGTCCACTCGCAGCAGTTCATGACCGCTAAGGACCTCGGCACCCTCGGCAAAGCGCCCCTGCGGGCTCGATGCAAACACGGGGGTGTTCAGAAAATTGCGTTCAAACTGCCGCGCGATGCGGTGTACGGAGTGTCCCTCGGGCACGGTCGACTAGCCGCGCGAAACCGGGCGCTCGACACCCTTACCGGCGATATCACCGGTGGTCTCATACTCGGCCAGCTGTGCAATGCGACGCACGTGACGCTCATCCTGCGAGAAGGGCTCGGCGATGAAGGCCTCCACGAAGGCGAGCACCTCGGACTCCTCGTGCTGGCGGGCGCCGATCGAGATGACGTTGGCGTCGTTGTGATCGCGAGCCAGCGTGGCGGTGGAGTGGTTCCACACCAGCGCGGCGCGCACACCCTCAACCTTGTTGGCGGCGATGGCCTCGCCGTTGCCCGATCCGCCAAACACCACACCGAGCGCCTGAACGCCGGCACGCTGGTCGGCCACGGTCGCGGCGGCCGCGTTGATGCAGAAGGCCGGGTAATCATCCAGGGCATCGTAGGAGGTGGGACCGTGGTCCACCACCTCGTGGCCCAGGCTCACCAGGTGGTCCTGCAGCGCGCGACTAAATTCGAGGCCGGCGTGATCGGTGGCGACGTGAATACGCATGATTCGTGAAAATCCTTTAGTTGAAGATGGGGCCGACGGTGCGCGAGCGCTTGAGCTCAAAGAAGCCCGGGTACGAGGATACCGCGAGCACTCCGTCCCAGAGGCGCAGGGCCTCCTCGCCGGCGGGTGCCGGGGAGATGACCGGACCGAAGAAGGCGGTGCCGTTGACGGCGATAATCGGGGTGCCCACATCCTGACCCACCAGCGCGATTCCGCTGCCGTGGCTCTCACGCAGCGCGACATCGTGCGCCTCGGAATCGGCGAGGGCAGCCAGGCCGGCATCCAGGCCCACCTCGGCGAGCGCCTCGGCGATGATCGCATCCTGATCGGTGCGTCCACCCGGGTGAATGCGGGTGCCCAGGGCGTCGTACAGCGGCTTGATGTGCTCGGGGCCGACCTCTTCGGCCACACCGGTCACCAGGCGGTTGTACCGCAGCACCTTGGCCAGGCCCGCACGACGCTCCTCGGTGAGGTCGGCGTTGTTTTCGTTGAGCACGGCGAGGCTCATCGGGTGCCAGGTCACATTCAGCTCACGCTGCGCGGACACATTATCGACCCAGCGGGAGGTCATCCAGGCCCAGGGGCACGACGGGTCAAACCAGAAATCTACGGTATCCATGTCCCTATTCAATCGCATTCGTGAACGCCACGCATGCGCAATCGGCAAGGCTGGGAATTTGCGCAGGAGCGGAGGGGAATTTACCCGTTCTCCACGCGGACGGCGCGCAGTTTGGGGATGATCCGGCGGACCCTGGCCGCGGCCACACTCGCGATGATGCACCACAGCGCCCCGGCGATCAGGATCGGGAGGACCGAGTTGGCCCAGGTCTGTCCGTCACGATTGAGCTGCAGCACGGTTATCGACAGCAGGATCACCACGCCGACCCCGGCGATAGCCGTCCCGATGCCCTGCTGCACGGCGATCGTATTGGCCGGGGTCTGTCCACGGATGACCCAGAATGCGGGCACCGCGATGATCAGCGTGATGAGCAGCGCAAATAGCAGCGGGAACACGATGGTCCAGCCCAGCGGGATGGTACTGGTTGCCTCGCCCGTGATCATCGACCACTGCGACACCACCTGCACGGGCAAACGCGGAGACCAGAGGGCCAGCACCAGGGAACCGATCACCCCGGGAATCATCGGTGGCACCAAAAACAACAGTCGAGCCCGGGTGCGCACACGCGATCCGGTCGGGGTGGCTGCATCCTCTGCACTCATCACGGGCTCCTTGCTCGGCGGGTGATCCGAGCCTACCGGGAATACACCGGTGGCGAGAAGGGGGTTCAATCGCCACCGGTGCGGATGATCTCGGCCTGCAGGTGGCACGAATCATCGGGGTGAACCCGATTGTCACAGGTGTGTGTCGGGTTCCCCCTCACCGTAACCCCCGGGTCTGCGCCGAGCATGGGCCGCGTCGCATAATGTCGCATTGACCGCGCAGGGTGAGTCCGCGACAGATACGGAACGGCGCAGTGGCCGCGCGGGGCTAGTCCGCGGCAGTCGCGGGCCACTTGCCTCGCTGCACCAGGGTGTTCAGCAGAGCCGCGGGAGTCTGCGGGTCGGCCAGGGTGATAACCAGGCGCCGCCCGTCCCGACGCTCTACCTCGAGGGCGGAGCCGGAACGCAGGATGATCCCCAGTCGTCTGTTAGCGCCCACGCGCCATCCCCATCCACCGAAGTCGGCGACCGGGTTGACCTCCACCACGTGTGCGCCCACGATCTCGTCGAGTGGAATCTCCACCCGAGGCCAGCCGAGGGTCGCGTGCGCGCGGAAGCCCGCCCGATCGGCCCGCAACCGCCACGAGAACATCGAGAGGACCGACACCAGCACCACCACGATGACCGCGGTGATGATCGCGGCGACCGGGTTGAATTCGGAATCCACCAGTAGCTGCCAGGCCAGCAGCGTGATCAGGCCGAGCAGGACCACACCGAGTACCACCCGCATCAGGGTGCCGATGGAGGCGGAGGCGATCCACACCGCACGGGCATCGGCGGGGAGGTCCAGAGTTGGGGCGTTCGCCTCGCTCTCGGGCGTCGCGACATCGGCGGGAAACGCCCGCCGGATGAGGATGGTCCCGAGGACGCTGAGCGCTACCCAGGCGACGGCCACCACAAAAAATGGAATCAGCACCGACGGATCATCCTGGCCCGGTCCCGTGCGTTGACGGATCACGGTCGCGGGAAGCAGGGCGGCCAGGAGCCCACCAATCAGGCAGGAAAACCCCGAGCGCAGGGCGATGCCCAGGCGTCCACCGCGCGCGGCGCTGGGAAGCAGAATCAGCAGGCCCAGAAGCAGCGCGACCCCGAGTATCGGGAGTCCCACCGCCACGGGGAGCCAGGCGACCGAGGTCCAGCCATTTGCCTCGCCGGCGAGACCCCAGTGGGTGATCACCTCGGCGGGCAGGTCATCGCGCCAGGCGCGAATCAGCCCCGCCGCGGCGAGACCGGCCAGGGCGGGAAGGATCAGGGCAAACAGTGCCACCAGCCGGGTCTGGGCCGCGGTGCGAGTGGGGGTGACGGTGAGGTTCATCGGGGGCCTTCCTGGGTGGTCTGGGTGGATGATAAGCGGGCGCGAACAAGCGAGATAAGGGTGTCGGGGCCGATTCTGGCGGCGCTCGCGGCGCCGATCAGGGCGTCCAGCGCCGCCGTCACCTCGGCCAGATCTCGACTGGGCGCGGTGATGACGGCACCGCGGCCACGGCGCAGATCGAGCAGCCCCTCCTCGCGCAGAGCCTGGTACGCACGCAGCACCGTGTGCACGTTCAGGTCGAGGGATCCGGCGAGTTCGCGGGCACTGGGCAGGCGCTCGCCGTGGGCAATGCTGCCGTCTAGGATGCCCGCGCGTACGCTCGCCGCAAGCTGCTCATAGAGCGTGACCGGCGATTGTGGATCTACCGTCAGAAACATTCCACCTCCACTTGTTCTACTTCAACTAGAACAATACCCGGCGTGTCTTTCCTCCACAAGTCGTCACACACCGCGGGCTTTCCACAACCCCGGTATTCCGGGCCGATCACGCGGTACGCTGAATGTTGGACACAATCCCATCCACTGCAAGGAGTGAAATTGCCCGGAGAAAACCTGACCCGGACCGAGGCCGCCGAGCGCGCCTCCATCGTCTCGGTCGAGTCCTACGACATCAACATTGACCTCACCACCGGTGACGAGGTCTTCCGCACCGTGAGCACCGTGACGTTCACCGCGACCCCGGGCAGCTCGACCTTCATCGACGCCGTGACCCGCACCGTACACTCGGTCACCCTGAACGGCACCGCGCTGGACGTGGCCGCCATCAACGATGACAGCCGCATCGCGCTGGCCGGCCTGGCCGAGCACAACGTGCTGGTGGTCGACGCCGACCACGCCTACACCAACACCGGTCAGGGCCTGCACCGCTTCGTCGACCCCGCCGACAACGAGGTTTACCTCTACAGCCAGTTCGAGGTTCCCGACTCCCGCCAGGTCTACGCGGTCTTCGAGCAGCCCGACCTCAAGGCAGCCTTCATCTTCACCGTGACCGCGCCGCTGGCCTGGCAGGTCATCTCCAACTCCCCCACCCCCGATCCTGTGGACAACGGCAACGGGTCGGGCACCTGGAGCTTTGAGCCTACCCCGCGCATCTCCTCGTACATCACCGCCCTGGTGGCCGGTCCGTACCAGGTCTGGCGCTCGGAGCTCACCTCGAGCGATGGCCGCGTGATCCCGCTGGGTGTCTTCGCCCGCGCCTCGATGGCCGAGTACATGGACGCCGACTACATCTTCGACAAGACCCGCGAGGGCTTCACCTTCTTCGAAGACAAGTTCGACGTGCCCTACCCCTTCGCCAAGTACGACCAGATGTTTGTGCCCGAGTACAACATGGGTGCCATGGAAAACGCCGGTGCGGTCACCTTCACCGAGACCTACGTCTTCCGCTCCAAGGTCACCGACGCCATCAAGGAGCGTCGCGTGGTCACCGTACTGCACGAGCTGGCCCACATGTGGTTCGGAGACCTCGTGACCATGCGCTGGTGGAACGACCTGTGGCTGAATGAGTCCTTCGCCGAGTGGGCATCGACCATCGCCACCGCCGAGGCCACCGAGTGGACCGAGGCATGGACCACCTTCGCCGCCATGGAGAAGGCCTGGGCGTACCGTCAGGACCAGCTGCCCTCGACCCACCCGATCGTCGCCGAGATCAACGACCTCAACGACGTGCTGGTGAACTTCGACGGCATCACCTACGCCAAGGGTGGATCGGTACTCAAGCAGCTCGCCGCCTGGGTTGGCATCGACGCGTTCTACGCCGGTGTCTCCGCGTACTTCAAGAAGCACGCCTTCGGCAACACCGTGCTGGCCGACCTGCTGGTTGAGCTGGAAAAGGCCTCGGGCCGCGACCTCTCCGAGTGGTCGACCCTGTGGCTGGAGACCGCCGGCGTCAACACGCTGCGTCCCGAGATTGAGGTTGACGAGGCCGGCGTGATCACCTCGTTCGCGATCCTGCAGAGCGCCGCGGCCGACTACCCCACCATCCGCCCGCACCGCCTGGCCATCGGGTTCTACAACCTGGTCGACGGCAAGCTGGTCCGCGAGAACCGTCTGGAACTCGACGTGGATGGCGAGCGCACCGAGGTGGCCGAGCTGATCGGTCGCACCCGTCCGGACCTCGTCCTGCTGAACGACGACGACCTGGCCTACGCCAAGATTCGTCTGGATGCCGCCTCCCTTGAGGTTGCTACACAGCACCTCGCCGACATCAGTGACCCGCTGGCCCGTGCCCTGGTGTGGAGCAGCGCCTGGGACGCCACGCGCGATGCCGAGACCCCGGCCCGCGACTACGTCGACCTGGTGCTGAACCACATCGCCACCGAGACCGAGTCCACCACCCTGCGCACCACCCTGAACCAGCTGCTGCTCGCGGCCGAGGCCTATGTGGCCGAGGACACCCGCGAGGAGACCCTGGCCAAGGTGGGCGACGGCCTGCTGGCCCTGGCCCGCGGTGCCGAGGCCGGCAGCGACGCCCAGTTCCAGTTCGTGAAGTTCTTCGCCGCCGTCTCCAACACCGACGCTCACCTCGACGTGGTCGCCGCCCTGCTGGACGGGAGCGAGACCCTCGCCGAGCTGACCGTGGACACCGACCTGCGTTGGGAGCTGCTGAGCGCCCTGGCAACCGGTGGTCGCGTGGGTGACGCCGAGATCGACGCCGCCCTGGCCGCCGACAACACCGCCGGTGGAGCCAAGGCCGCCGCTCAGGCTCGCGCCGCCCTGCCGGGTGTCGCCGCCAAGCAGCGCGCCTGGGACAGCGTGGTGGTGGATGACTCCGCCGCCAACGCCATCGTCTCGGCCACCACGCTGGGCTTCCAGCGTCTGCACGATGCCGCCGATCAGGAGCCCTTCCGCACCCTGTACTTCGACGCCATCGCCGACCTGTGGGAAAAGCGTGCCTACCACGTGGCCGAACCGCTGATCTCGGGCCTGTACCCGTCCGCGCTGATCGACTCCGATCTGCGCGACGCCGCCCACGCCTGGCTCGCGGCCAACGCCGAGCGCCCCGCCGCACTGCGCCGGATCGTTCTCGAGGCCGTCGCCGGCACCGAGCGCGCCCTGGCGGCACGCGAGCGCGACGCTCAGGGCTAATCCACGCGACGCTCAGGGCCAATCTACGCGACGCTCAGGGCTAATCTAAAGCCGGTACATTCGGCGGTCGCCACGCGCGACACCACCCGTTAGCGGCGGGCATCCAGGATCTCCCGGGTGCCCGCCGCTACACTTTCAGGCATGGCAACCACACCGGACACCCCCACCACCCCGGACGTCGTCGTACAGAACATCTGGGACACCATCGGCGCCTTCATGCTGAGCCCGCTGGGCAAGCTTGTGCAGGTAGCACTGATCATCGCGGGCGCCATCATCGCATCGTGGATTCTGCGCCTGTTCATCCGCCGGGTGGTCAGCCAGATCGTCAACGGCGTCAAAAAGAACCAGGGAGCCGAGGACACGCAGGCGCTGAGTGTCTCCCCGCTCGCCGCGGTCCGACTGGTCCAGCGCACCCGCACCCTGGGCACCGTGATGAGCAACATCGTCAACGTGGTCGTGGTGATTATCGCTATCGTGATGATCGTCAACGTGATTGACGATAAGCTCATCGGCTCACTCTCCCTGCTCACCGCGGCCCTCGGTGCCGGCCTCGGTTTTGGTGCGCAGAACATCGTCAAGGACGTCTTCAACGGCCTGTTCATGGTGATGGAGGATCAGCTGGGCGTGGGCGACGTGGTGGAGCTTGGCGGCGCCACCACCCTCGCCACCGGCGTAGTGGAGCGGGTGGGAATCCGGGTCACACAGATTCGCGACGTCAACGGCACACTCTGGTTTGTCCGCAACGGCGAGGTCCTCCGAGTGGGAAACACCTCTCAGGGATGGTCCCGCGTGATCGTGGACCTCGCGGTGCCCTACACCTCCGATGTGGTTCACGCCCAGGAGCTGGCGCTGGAAACCGCAAACACGCTCGCCCACACGCCGAAGTGGCGCTCGCGCATCATCGATCGCCCCGAGGTCTGGGGCATCGAGTCGGTGTCGGCCGACGCCCTGGTGGTACGCGTGGTGGTCAAAACCCGCACCGCCGCCAAGGATGATGTCTCCCGCGAGCTGCGCACCCGCCTGTTCCAGGACTTCCGCGAGCAGGAAGTGCCGCTCACTTCGCTCGAGGCCGTGGTCCTGTCCGGCTTCGACAGCGCGGGCAGCGTCCTCGGGGCCAAGCCGCCGCGCACCCGCCCGATCGGAACCGTCAACCAGAGCCTCACCAAGCCGCCGGCGGATGACAAGCCCGCCTCCAAGCGTGCGCCGCGACGCAAGTCCACCGGGGATAACCCGGCGGGGCAGACTCCGCCCACCGAGTAGGCTGGAAGGGCACCCAGGTGCCCGGCCGGATACGTGCCGGAGGATTGAGAAGGAGCGTTATGTCCACCCCCGAGGGTCAGTATCCCAAAAACCTGCTCGGTCGCACCGACTATGAGCGCTTTGGCGGCCGCCCGGCCTTTGAGATCCTGGTGAACGAGTTCTATCGCGGCATCGCCGACGACCCGATCCTCCGCCCGATGTACCCCGAGGAAGATCTGGGGCCGGCGACCGAGCGCATGCTGATGTTCCTGGAGCAGTACTGGGGCGGACCCACCACATACTCCGAGCAGCGCGGTCACCCCCGCCTGCGCATGCGTCACAACGCGTTCAAGGTGAACCCCGCCGCGCGCGACCGCTGGCTGATCCACATGCGCGCCGGGGTCGACAAGATGAACCTCTCCCCCGCCGATGACGCGATCCTCTGGGACTACCTCTCCCGTGCCGCCACCGCGATGGTCAACACGTTCGAGGAGTAACCCAAACGCCACACGACGCGGCGCGCGGCGAGACTCGCTCCCGGGACTAGCGGGCGGAGTGTCCAGCGCGCGCGGCGAAGCGGGTGTAGGTGTCGAGTAGCTCGGGGGTCCGGGCATCGGCCACCGCGGTCTCGGTGCGTTCGAATCCGGCGCGGCGAGCCACGGCCGCCGAAGCAAGGTTGAGCGGATCAATGCGCAGGTATACCTCGTCCAGGCCGACCAGACCCAGCGCGTACTCGCTCAGCGCGATCACCGCGGAGGACGCATAGCCGTGGCCGCGCTGCTCAGCTGCGAGCCAGTAACCGATCTCGGCGGCTCGATGGTCGGCGCGGATACTCACAAAACCGAATGAGCCAAACGGAACGTCCTCCCTCGGGTTCACCAGCGCCAGCGACCCGCCGGCGCCCGACGCCCAATCGCTCGCGGTAATCTCCAAGAAAAAGTCGGCATTCTCGCGGGTGTACGGGGTGGGGATCGTGGTCCAGCGCTGAATCTCCGGGTCCTGGCAGGCGGCGGTCAAGACATCCTCGTCGCCGACGCGCCACGGGCGAAGCCGCAGATCTTCCCGGATCGGAATCGTCGGGGCGCTGGGCGGCAAGGGCAGGTCCATCACCCTATTATCCGAGCAGGCCCGGTGACGGGCAAGCCTCGGGCGGAGATGAGCCGAGGATGTGTCCCGCCGCGACTCGTCACAGCGTGTCGATACCGGCCGCGACACTAGTTCACCAGCAGGCCGCCGCCCGAGCGACGCACCAGGACGTGACCGCGCAGGCTGGTGATTCGGGTCCAGGACCCGGAGGTGAAAATCGCAAGTTCCTCGGCGTCATCGGGTCCCAGGAAACCCAGCGCATCGGCGGCGAAGGCCACGCCGCCGGGAAGGCCCGGGGCGTCCTCAAGGTCGCGTCCCCAGACGCCCATGCGCACCCCGGCCACGATGGGATCCCCGGCATTGGCGGGCAGCGCGGCGGCAATCTCGGCGACCCCGGCGCGGGCACCGGCCCGCAGTACCCCCGCGCTCACGCTTCCGGTGCGCTCCCAGCCCCCGCGCGGCGCGGCGATTCCCGACCAGGAGGCGCGAACCTCGGCGGGAGGCAGGCGCACCTCGTGCAGCGCGGTCCCCAGCGCATCGAGCCGGGCCAACCGTTCCAGAACCGAGGCGGGAGCCACCACGGTGTCAAAGGAGGCGTCCTCGGCCAGCGCAAACGTGCGCAGCCCGAGGATCGTGGGTCCGCTGGACAGGATGCCGCGCGGGACCAAAACCGGGCTGGACACCGCGAGCACTCCCCCGGCGCCCACCAGGCGCACAGCCTCCCGATCCACGCGTCCGGCGCGTTGCACAAACACGCTCAGGTCGGATCGGGTTTCGGAATCGGCCAGGGTAAAGGAGGTATCCATCACACCTCTAAACTATCCGGGACGCCCCGGCATTCCCAACCCGCCGTCGCGAGGCGGCCTAAACTAGAGCCCGTAGGTTTTACCAACAAGGAGTTCTATGTCTGCCCCTCTCGACTCGCTGCTGCACGCGCTGGATCTGACCGATACCGGTGCCCGAACCAGCGAGGACATCTTCACCGGACCCTCGGAGTGGGCCCCCGGCGGACGCGTCTTTGGTGGACAGGTACTCGCACAGTCCGTGGTGGCCGCCGCCCGCACCGTGGCGGATGACCGGTTTGTGCACTCGATGCACGGCTACTTCCTGCGGCCCGGCAACGTCGATCTGCCGATCACCTTCTCGGTGGACCGCATCCACGACGGTCGCTCCTTCAGCACCCGGCGCACCCAGGCCTATCAGGACGGACGCCCGATCTTTTCGATGATCGCCTCGTTCCAGGACGAGGATCCGGGCCTCGAACACCAGGATGAGATGCCCGCGGGCATCCCCGATCCCGAAACGCTGCCCAGCGCCGCCGATATGCTCGCCGGCATCGACAACCCGGTGGCCAAGCAGTGGGCCACCGGCCGCGCCTTCGATATTCGACACATCCCCACGCCGATCTACTTCCAGGTGCCCGAAAAGACCCCGCACCAGGCCGTCTGGATGCGTGTCCTGGGAGACATGCCGGATAACGACCTGCTGCACCGCGCCGCCATCGCCTATGCCAGCGACTATACGATCCTGGAGCCGATCCTGCGCGCCCACGGCATCCCCTGGGCCACCCCGGGCCTGAAGATTGCCAGCCTGGACCACGCGATGTGGTGGCATCGTCCGGCCCGCGCCGACGAGTGGCTGCTGTACGTCCAGGAGTCGATTTCGGCTCGCGGCGGTCGCGGCCTGTCCCGCGGGAAGATCTTTGACCGTGCCGGAAACCTGGTTGCCAGCATCGCCCAGGAGGGCATGGTTCGGGTCCCCGACGCGCGCGACTAGGCTCCACACGCAGAAACGGCCCCGAATAATCGGGGCCGTTTCCGGTTGTGGCTAGCGTTCGCGGAAGACCACCGGGTCCTCCAGCAGCGGCGTCCACGCCTCACGCTGTTCGGCGGGTACCCGCATCGGTCGACCCGAGGCGGCATCCACCAGGACCATCGTGGTCGAGGCGATCGCAAAAACCGTGGCATCCTCGGCGGCGCCGTCCCGCACCTCGTAGTGCACCTCCATCGAGGCACCACCCAGACGCGCCACCCACAGGCGAATGATGATGGGCTTCTGGCGGTAGGACAGCGGTGCCAAATATTCGATCCGCTGCGACCCGATCAGGGTCATGATGCCCGAGCCGGCCTCGGCCGAGATGACCGCCAGATCGGCGGGCAGATCGGATTCCCCGGGCTGCCGGGTCCAGAACACCCGCACGCGGGCCTCCTCCAGCAGGCGGAAAAACTCCACGTTGTTGACGTGGTTGTAGGCGTCCAGGTCCGACCAGCGCAGGGGCAGTGGCACATCAATCTTCATAACAGAACCTCCATCGGGGAATGAAAAACGGCGGCCTGGGCGGGTTTCCCCGCCGCAGACCGCCGAGAATCAGCTAGTCGCGGGTGAGCTTGCGGTACGAGGCGCGCGACGGCTTCGCGGCGTCGGGGCCGAGACGCTCGATCTTGTTCTCCTCGTAGGATTCGAAGTTACCCTCGAACCAGTACCAGGAGGCCGGGTTCTCCTCGGTGCCCTCATACGCGAGAATGTGGGTCGCGATGCGGTCCAGGAACCACCGGTCGTGGGTGATGACCACGGCGCAACCGGGGAACTCCAGCAGGGCGTTCTCGAGGCTCGAGAGGGTTTCCACGTCGAGGTCGTTGGTGGGCTCATCGAGCAGCAGGAGGTTTCCACCCTGCTTCAGGGTCAGCGCCAGGTTCAGACGGTTGCGCTCACCACCGGAGAGCACCCCGGCCTTCTTCTGCTGGTCCGGACCCTTGAATCCGAAGGTCGAGACGTAGGCGCGCGAGGGGATCTCGACGTTGCCCACCTGGATGTAGTCGAGTCCGTCGGACACAACCTCCCACAGGGTCTTCTCCGGGTCGATGCCGCCACGGGACTGGTCAACGTAGCTCAGCTTGACGGTCTCGCCAACCTTGAGCTCGCCGCCATCCAGCGGCTCGATGCCCACGATGGTCTTGAACAGGGTGGTCTTACCCACACCGTTGGGGCCGATGATTCCGACGATACCGTTACGCGGCAGCGAGAAGCTCAGACCGTCGATCAGGGTGCGGTCGCCGAAGCCCTTGTTCAGGTTCTTGGCCTCGAGCACAACCGAGCCCAGACGCGGACCCGCGGGGATCTGAATCTCCTCGAAGTCCAACTTCCGGGTCCGCTCGGCCTCGGCCGCCATCTCCTCGTAGCGAGCCAGACGAGCCTTCGACTTGGTCTGACGACCCTTGGCGTTGGAGCGCACCCACTCGAGTTCCTCGGTCAGGCGCTTGGCCAGCTTGGCGTCCTTCTTGCCCTGGACCTGCAGACGCTCGGCCTTCTTCTCCAGGTAGGTCGAGTAGTTGCCCTCGTAGGGGTACAGGCGACCGCGGTCGACCTCACAGATCCAACCGGCCACGTGGTCGAGGAAGTACCGGTCGTGGGTCACGGCCATGACCGCACCGGGGTACTTGGACAGGTGCTGCTCAAGCCACAGCACGCTCTCGGCGTCGAGGTGGTTGGTGGGCTCATCGAGCAGCAGCAGGTCGGGCTTCTGCAGCAGGAGCTTGCAGAGCGCAACGCGGCGCTTCTCACCACCGGAGAGGTTGGAGATCTCGGCGTCACCGGGCGGGCAACGCAGGGCGTCCATGGCCTGCTCCAGCTGGGAGTCGAGGTCCCAGGCGTCGGCGGCGTCGATGGCCTCCTGCAGCTTGCCCATCTCCTCCAGCAGCGCGTCGAAGTCGGCGTCGGGCTCGGCCATCTCGGCGGAGATCGCGTTGAAGCGGTCTACCTGAACCTTGATTTCACCGAGGCCATCCTGCACGTTCTGCAGCACGGTCTTGGTCTCATCCAGTTCGGGCTCCTGCATGAGGATGCCCACGGTGAAACCGGGGGTGAGCTTTGCGTCACCGTTGCTGGGGGTGTCGAGGCCCGCCATGATCTTCAGGATCGTGGACTTACCGGCACCGTTCGGACCAACCACACCAATCTTCGCTCCGGGGAGGAACGCCATGGTGACGTCGTCGAGAATAACCTTGTCGCCAACCGCCTTGCGGGCGCGGACCATCGAGTAAATGTATTCAGCCATATCGACACCAGTCTAGTGGGGATCGGCGTCCACGTCAGCCCGAAACGACGGCGGGCCGCGCAGGCTTCCCCGGTTCGTCACCCGCCGGCAACGATTCGGAGTGTTACCAGTCGATCGTGCGCGTCTTGCCGATGAGGCAACCGCCGTTGTCCAGCTTGGGCTGCACCGTGGAGTGATAGCCCTGCACCGTGGCACCGAACTGACCCACCAGGCACTGATCCTTCCAGAGGACCGCAAACTCGATGGCGTCCACCGGACGGCCCAGCGTGGTCTTATCCTCGGATACCTGCATCGCCGCCTTATCAAATCCGGCGGCGACCAGACCGTCGATCAGGTCTTTTCCGACGGCCTCGGGTTTGGCCGCGACCGTGGCACGGTTCACCTGGTCGAAGAAGGGCAGGTTTTCCTCGGCGGTACCCTCGGGCTTGAGCTCGGCGGGCACCGCGGGGGCCTCGCTGGTGCCGGAGCTCGCCGTGGCCGACGGCCGAGGGGTGGGGGTTGCCGTACATCCGGCCAGGGCGAGTGCGGCTGCCAGTACCAGTCCAACACGCACGCTCCGGGTCATCTTCACGGGGCCACCATCTCTCTCTTGGAAAATTCTCACGACGCACGGGGTGGGTCCCGGCACGCGTGCCTCCGATTGTACGCATGAACGATGAAAACACGGGCGCACCGGGCCGCTACTGTGCGTCCCCACGGCCAATCGGATGCCCCCGCGAGACCAGGTGTGTGCCGGATGGGTAGGGAGCCTCGCGGGAGCAACCGTTTTCAGTCTTGGCGAAGGCGGGTCAAAAAACCACGACGCGGCCACGGTTGGGGATAACCCCAATCATGGCCGCGCCTGGGGATAACCCCGGTGGCTCGCTAGCTGACGATGTACTCGGCGAAGCGGCGACGTACCTTATTAACCTTGGGTACGGCCACCGCCAGGCAGTATCCCTGGCCCGGGTTCTTGGCGAAGAAGTCCTGGTGGTAGTCCTCGGCGTCGAAGAACTCCCCCAGCGGCGAAATCTCGGTCACCACCTCACCGTCCCAAATATCGGCGGCACGTTCCCGGGCGGCCTCAAACAGCTCGCGCTGGGCCTCATCGGTGTAGAACATTGCCGAGCGGTACTGGGTGCCCACATCGTTGCCCTGACGGTTGAGCTGACGCGGGTCATGCAGGGTGAAGAACGCATCCAGGATGATGTCCGCGGGAATCACGCTCTCGTCAAACACCACCCGAACCACCTCGGCGTGACCGGTATGCCCGGTGCAGACGGCCTCATAGCTGGGGTTGGGGGTTGTGCCGCCGGTGTACCCGGACACCACCTCGCTCACGCCATCCAGGGTGCGATAGACCGCGTCCAGACACCAGAAGCATCCGCCGGCCAAAACAAAACTCGTGGTCATGATTTCAGTCCTTTCCCTACCCGCCCGCGGGCACGTATTCTCTGCGACTATAACCCGCACCGGGGCCCGCGCATTCCAGACGTGATGCATTCACGGCCTTTCACCGGATTCGCGCCCCGGGTTCGGGCGTGTCCCGGTGTCGGTGGGTGGACGTACCGTCATTCACATGACAACTCCGACGCTCATCCAGGCCCACGGAGGCCTGCGCCTGCACCCGGTACGCCCCGCCCTGTGGCGCGTCATCGCGCGCGATGACCGCATCGTGGGCCATCTTGAAGCCCGGGACACCCCCGAGGGCGAGGTCTTTGTGGCCAAGCGCTTCAGCCCCCTAGCGGGGTCCTTCACTCCGCTCGGGGAGTTCTGGTCCGCGGATGACGCGGTCGACTGCCTGCGCTGCGCCTAACAAACGGCCCCGACGCGTGCTTGGGTGGGAAATTCCCGCAAAATTTCGCGACACGGTGGCCGCGGCACGGCCCGAGCGACAAGATCGCGGGTAGGGTGCGAACTATGGACACCTGGCACGACTTTATCTCCTGGATTGGCTCGGACGCAGCCCACCCGACCCTGTTCTCCGCCGCCGTCACCGCGGTCGCCATTCTGGTGTCGGTGATTGTCTCCGGCCTGATCGTGCGCGGGGCCATCCGTGCGCTGATCAATCGCCGCGACCGCGACGCAAAAACCGCGGCCATCGCGGCCCTGGTGGATGCCTCCACCGAGGCCGCCGTGTGGGCTTCGCTCACCCCGCAGGAACAGGTCCTCGCCGACCGTGCCGTAGGTCAGGCAGACATCACCCTGCGCCTGCTTCCCGTCTACGGGTCGGCCCTGGCGGCCAACTGGTCCGCACATCAGCTGGCCGAACTCAAGCGCAACTCCTCGGCCTTCGGCTTCCAGCTGGATCCGGTGGTGGCCGAGTTCCGTGACCGCCTGATCGAGTGGCAGAACAAGCCGCGTCGCGCCAAGAAGGTCTTCGAGGAAGACCTGCTGCGCTGGCGCACCGACGTCACCGAAAACCCGCGGGTGTCCCCCTCCTCCGACGCCTGGGTCGCCGCGCCCGCGGCCTCCGAGAGCGCGGCCTCCGAGGGCGCGGTGCTCGGTGCCGACACCCGTACCCAGCAGCTGATCGACGATGTTGCGGCTATCGATCCCTCGGCACGCGCCGCCAGCACCGACCCCGAGCGCAATACCCCGCACCCGCTCTAATCCGCTCGGAGTAGGCTAGGCGCACATCCCGCGAAAGGCCTCCGATGAGTTTTGATTCTCGAGAAGAACTCCTTCAGCTCCTGCGCAGCGAGGGGACCGTTCGCGCACTTGAGATTCTGGACGAACATATTGCGACCGCCTCGCTGAGCGCGGCGGGTTCGGCCGAGGCCACCCGTGCGTTAGCGGCAAAGGCCGCGCTGCTCTATATGATCGACCGCGATGATGAGGCCGCCGATCTGTGGGCACAGGTTTCCCGGCAGTGGAGCGTGCTCAATGGTGCCGACTCCGCCGAATCCCTGGGTGCCCGGGTCGAATGGGTCCTGGCGACCGCCTTTTCGGGCGAGCAGGACGCGGCCCTCACCGAGAGCACGCGTCTGCTTGCGGACATCGAGGCGGTCGCCGGTGAGGATGCGGTTGAGGCATTCCGGGTGCGCGAAATTCGGGTGCGGCTGACCGCCGATCTCACCCGCTATCCGCAGGCCCTGGAGATGGCCCACGACCTACGAGATCGGCGCCTCTCGGCCCTGGGGCCCCTACATCCAGACACCGTTCGTTCGCACCGCATCGTGGCCGGAATCGCCAGCACCTCGGGCGACTACGAGGCGGCCCTGGAGTCCTATCGCGCGGCTCTGATCGCACTGGAACAGTCCGATGGACCGCGAGCGGTCACGACCCTGGATGTCCGCGAGGATGTGGCGTATCTGCTGGGGCTCCTGGGGCGCTATGGAGACGCCGAGATCGCCTATACCGATCTGCTGGATGATCTTCGCACCCACCCGCATCCCGACCTGCTGGGCACAATCCTGCGTCGACGCATCGTGATCACCGAACGCGGCGAGCTGGAGGGGGCACTCACCGGCGACACCCTCGATGAGGTCTTCACCTCCTCGATCGAACGCCTCACCACGGAGGCGGGTGCGGGCGATGAGGCCGTGATCCTGATGCGGCAGCGCTGGGCTGCACGTCTGATCGATACGCTGCGTCACGCACGCGCCCTCGAGGAGTATCGACGCCTGGACGATCTGATTTCCCAGGAGGGCACCCCCGACGACATCCTGGAAAATCGCGACCGGATTGCCTTCACCCTGCGTACGCTGGGTGCCACCGATGAGGCCATCGCCACCTTCCAGGCTGCACTGGATATCCCCGAAATCACCCCGGCATCTCGCGACGTGGTGCGTCGCCGACTCGCCATGACCCTGACCGATGTGGGCCGGGATGACGAAGCCATCTCGATTCTGCGTGAGTTGAGCACCCCGGAGGATCCGGCCAGTCAGAATGATCTGGCGGTCGCCTATATTCGCGCGGATCGCTACATTGAGGCGCAGCGTCTCCTGGAACCGCTGCGCGCCCAGGCACTGACCGAAAACACTCCGGGAAATCGACGGGTGCTGGGTAACCTGGCCCTCATCGCCTGCGAACTGGATCAGCATGACCGCGCCCGAAACGAGTGGATCCAACTCCTGCGCAACCAGATGGCGGACATCGACGTGACCGACGAGGCTCGCCGCCAACGCACGGCCGATGCGGACCCCGATATTCTCACCACCCGCCACAACCTGGCTCGTGAACACGAACATCTCGGCGACTACGACCTGGCCATCACCGAGCTCGATCGTTTGATCGAAGCCCGGATCGCGGCGCAGGGACCCGATAGCACCGAGGCGCTCTCCTCGCGCAGCGCACGTGCCTGGACGGCGTATCGCGCCGGGCATCTGGAGGATGCGGCCGAACGCTTCCGCGCCCTCCTGGCCGACCGCACCCGCGTGTTCGGCCCCGAGGATCCGCGCACCCTGGATACGGTGGACAACCTGGCCGATGTGGAGCGAGCACGGGGTAACACCGAGGCCTCCAGCGCGGTGGTCGCCGAGTCCCTTGCCTCGCTGGGTGAGGGGGCTGCCGGGCTCTCCGGTGCGCGCATCTCGCTGCGGCGGGCGATCCTGCTGGCCGATCAGCGTCGCTTTGCCGACGCCCTGGTCGCCTTCCGTCAGGCAGCCGACACGTTTAGCGAGGTGGCGGGACCCACCCATCCGGAAACCCTTCAGGCCCGCCGCGGCGTGGCCGATGCCGTGTTCCGTATCGGCTCACCCGCCGAGGCCGTGGCCGCCTATCGTGAGGTGATTCCGTACCTGGATCCCGATGCCGACCCGCTCGGGTTTGCGATGCTGCAGGGCCGCCTCGCCCAGGGCCTCTTCCAGAATGGAGACATCGAGCAGAGCATGGTCGAGCAGCGGGCGGCGATCGCCCGCGCGACCGCGTTTGCGCCCGATTCCGCCGACGCGCTGGGACTGCGCTCACGGCTTGGACGCCGACTCACGATTCTGGGTCGGCATGAGGAGGCCGAGGCGATCTACCGGGCGGTGGCGCGAGATCGCGCACGCGTCCTGGGTCCGACCCACCGCGACACCCTGGATTCGCGCAGCGATGTGGCCGAGGCGTTGCTCGCGCGCAGACGGTACTGGGCAGCCAGCCGGGCGTTCAAGACGTTGGTACCGGTCATGCAGCGCGAGCTGGGAGTCGATGACCGCGACACTGCGCGTGCTCGTTCCAAGCATGCCGAGGCGCTCAAGCCCCTGCTGCGGCGGGTCTTTGGTGTCCTGATCCTGCTGGTTGTGGTCGCCGTGCTGGTGCTGATCGCCCTTCTCCCCTGGGGAAATCTGGCGGCCGAGACGCCGACGATGGCCCCCGCGAGTATGCTCGCGGAGGCCATCGGAGACGTGGGTTTCGGGGGTTAGCCGGCGACCCACCAGGTGTCATCCGGGGTGACCGGAAGCGCACGCTTGTGGCGGGTCAGCAGGAAGCGCGCCTCGAGGGCGGCGGCCACATCGGCGTCCACCTCGTGCCCCTCCAGGTAGTCGTCGATTTCCGCGTAGCGCACACCGAGGCTGGACTCGTCGGTCTGTCCGGGGACCTCGTCCAGGAGATCGGCGGTGGGCGCCTTCTCGTAGAGGCGAGCCGGGGCGTCCAGCTCGCGCAGCAGGGCCGCACCCTGACGCTTGCTCAGACCCGAGAGCGGCAGCACATCGGCCCCGCCGTCACCAAACTTGGTATAGAAACCGGTGATGGCCTCGGCAGCGTGGTCGGTGCCCACCACCAGGTACCCGTCGGCCCCGCCCACGGCGTACTGGGCGATCATGCGCACGCGGGCCTTGATATTGCCCTTGTTGAAGTCGGAGAGCGGCTCCTCG
The DNA here is from genome assembly GCF_024810155.1 of Mycetocola sp. BIGb0189. Taxonomy (NCBI): domain Bacteria; kingdom Bacillati; phylum Actinomycetota; class Actinomycetes; order Micrococcales; family Microbacteriaceae; genus Mycetocola; species Mycetocola sp. BIGb0189. The sequence continues at coordinate 56,326 of NZ_JANUED010000003.1, read as the reverse complement.
GTGCCCTCGCGGAAGGCATCGGCGACCCCGTCCACTCCCCCACGAATGTTCAGGACCACCGAACGGTCGGGACGAATGAACTCCAGCGCGAGCTGCGCGTCATCCTCATCGTGCTGCACGCCGTAGGGCAGACGCATCGCGGTGAAGTGGGCATCCACTCCCTCGGCCCGCAGTTTTTCTACGGCCAGCTGGGACAGGCGACCGGCGAGGGAGGAATCCTGCCCGCCGCTGATGCCCAGCACGAGGCCACGAGCCCCGGTGCTGCGCAGGTAGTTGGCGAGGAAATCCACCCGGCGGGTGATTTCTTCGGCCGCATTGATTGTGGGCCGAACCCCAAGTTCGGAGATGATCTGTTGCTGTAGCTCACTCATGTTTCTAATCTACCCCCGGTTGGGCTCACCACGGTCATCAATGTTTCGTGGCGTGAAATCCTCGTGACTGGCGACCCCGTAGAGGTGCGCGGCGGCACACACATGCCCCCTCACCTGGCGCAGCAGCGCATGGCGCGAATCGGGAAGGCAGGTGGGATCAACGGCGATATTCAGCGCAAAAAGGTGGAATCCGTAGCGGTGTTCGCCGTGGCCGGGAAGCGGACGTATCGTGGGGCGCGCCGTGCCAGGACAGCGCGGGTGACACGTTATCCCCCACCCCGGTTCCGGCGTGGCGCTGGGGAATGCGCACGCCGTCGATGAACGCGGAACTGGTCAGCGTGAACGTGTTGGGGTGTGCAGGGCGGGATCGTGAATGATGCTTCGAGATTCGGATGCGCGAACTCCGCGCAGCAGGGAACCGAGGAATGGTGGGGTCATGAGGTCTCCTTTGGACCTCCCCAACCCATAACTCGACAGGTAAACTTGCAAGATTGCCTGTCGAAGTCTAGGCTGAAACCATGGCCCCCACGATGAACACCCCCGATCCCGATCCGCAGTCCCTGGAAACCGCCCAGCGATTCCGGCTCAATGTCGACCGTCTGCGCCGCACCCTGCGCCGAATCGAAACGGTCGAGGGTCTGGGACGCACGCACGAGGCGGTCCTGAGCCTGCTCTTTCGGCACGGCCCGCTGAGCATCGCGGATCTGGCCCGGCGCGAGCAGATGCGCCCACAGTCAATGGGCAGCGTGGTGGGCGACCTGGTGACCCGCGAGCTGGTCGACAAGGCCCCCGATCCCACCGACGGCCGCCGCGACCTGATCCGGTTGACCGAGGCCGGGCAGCGTGTCCTGGACACCGTCAACCGGGTGCGCGATCGTGATCTGGCCCTGCTCATGGATACCGACCTGAGCGCCGAGGAGCGTCAAACCCTGCGCGCCGGCGTCGAGCTGATGGAACGGGTCGCCTTTGGTCTTGATCGCAAATGAGCGCGGTCATCACTCGGGCCGAATCCATCGGGTTTGGCCCCAAATTTGCGATCCCGATTCTGATCGGTCCCGCCCTCAACCCGATCAACACCACGATGATCGCGGTCGCGCTGACCCCGATCGCCCACGCCGTGAACGTCTCGGCAGCCACGGTGATCTGGCTGGTTGCCGGCCTCTACCTGGTGAGCGCCGTGAGCCAGCCGGCGATGGGCAAGCTGGCCGACACGTTTGGGCCGCGCCGGGTGTATCTCACCGGACTGGCGATCGTCGCCGCCGCGGGCATCATCCCGACCCTGCTGCCCACCTTCGGCGGCGTGCTGCTGGCACGGCTGCTGCTCGGGCTGGGCACCTCGGCCGCGTATCCCTCGGCGATGACGCTAATTTCCGATCAGTCGGCCCGGCTCGAAAAACCCACCCCGCAGGTGCTGCTTTCGGGGCTGTCGATTTCCAGCCTGGTGACCTCCTCGATCGGCCCGGTGCTGGGTGGGGTGCTCATCCATGCGTTCGGCTGGCAGTCGATCTTCCTGGTGAACATTCCGCTCGCGCTGATCGCGTTTGTGCTGGCCTGGCTGTGGCTCCCCGGCGACAAGACCCGGGTGCGCGGTGCCCGCACGGTGTCGGCCTGGAAGGCGATTGACCCGCCGGGACTGCTGCTGTTTGCCATCACCGTGGTCGCACTGCTGATGTTCCTGCTGGACCTCAGCTCGGGACTCTACTGGCTCCTGCCGATCGCTGCGGTGGCGCTGGGCACGCTGATCTGGCGGGAGTACCGCGCGCAGGTTCCCTTTATCGATGTGCGCATGCTGGTCCACAACGGCCCGCTGGCCCGGACCTACCTGCGCCTGATGCTGGTGTTCACCGGCTCCTACCTGGTGGTGTACGCGATGAGCCAGTGGCTGCAGACGGATGTGGGACTGGCACCCTCCACCGCGGGGCTCTATCAGATCCCCACCGCGATTGTTGCGGGCATCTGCTCGGTTCTGGTCGCCCGCGCCAAGCGCATCCGGGGCCCGCTGATCATTGCCGCCGCCGCACCGATGGTGGGTGGTCTGCTGCTCTCCAGCATTTCCTCGGGTGATCCCACCATCTACATCCTGGTGGTGCTCGCGGTGTTTGGCCTGCCGCAGGGTCTCGCCTCGATTTCCAACCAGGCGGCGCTCTACCGCCAGGCACCCGCGGGACAAATCGGTGTGGCCGCCGGGCTGTCTCGGACATCGGTTCAGTTGGGCGCGATTGTCGCCTCAAGCATCATCGGCATCGTCTACGGACAGGCCCCGAGCGATGCGGGCCTCAACACCATCGGGTGGATCGTGGCCGGGTTGACCGCCTCTGCGCTGGTCCTCACCGTCCTGGATCGCTCACTGCGCTCCCCCAAGAAGTAGCCGCGGCCGCCCGGCCCGTCACGCAGACGTAGCCGCGGCGTGCCCGGCTCGCCAGGTATGCCTCGCCGCTGGGCGAGGCATACGTGTTTAAACGCGAGACCTAAACGCGCCTCGGTAGGCGGCCGGGGAGGTGTGCAGGCGCTCGGCAAAGGCCTGACGCAGGCTGGTCGCCGTGCCGAAGCCGCTCTGCCGGGCGACCTCGTCGATCCCGAGGTCCGTCCCCTCGAGCAGCTGCTGGGCGCGACGCACACGTTCGAGCCGCAGCCAGTGGCTGGGGGTCAACGCGTACTCGCGGTCGAAGCGACGAATCAGGGTGCGCACGCTCACGTGGGCGCGGTCGGCAAGGTCGCCCACGCCGATGCGACGATCCAGGTTGGTGCGCGCCCACTCGATCACCGGCCATAGGCTCTCATCGCTGCATTCGGGGACCGGGATCGGCACAAACTGTGCCTGGTCGGCGGCCCGATGCGGGTTCATCACCAGCGTCCGGGCCAGCTCATTGGCAACCGTGCCGCCGTGATCGCGGCGCACAATTTCGATACACAGGTCGATTGCGGCGGCCGTTCCCGCCGAGGTGAAGACGCGATCATGGGACGTGTAGAGCACCGCCGGGTCCACACTCACCCGCGGATACCGCTGGCTCAACGCATCGGCGTAGCGCCAGTGGGTGGTGGCGATTTGATCGTCCAAGAGTCCGGCCGCGGCCAGGGTGAACGCCCCGGTGCAGAGTCCCACAATCCGCGCGCCGCGAGCATGGGCGCGCCGAATGGCCTCGATCAGGGCCGCCGGAGGTGGTTCCTCTAGATTTTCACCGGCGGGGATAACCAGCGTATCCGAGCCTTCAAAGCCCGCAACATCACCGCGTCCGGGGAGAAACAGCCCCCCGGCCACCTCGACGCCCGCCTCGTGACCAAACGCGTAGGCGGTCACCACATAGGGTGCTCGCCCGTCCACCCGTACCTCGCCAAACACCTCGTCGGGGATCGCCAGATCAAATAGCGCCACCCCCGGCGGCACCGCCACCGCAACCCGATGGGGTGCGGCGGCGGTGCCGAGTTCGCGTGCGAGACTCTCGGGAGTGCGCACTAGCCGAGCGCCGCGTGGGCGGTGGCCGAACCCACCTCAACCAGGACCACGCCCCCGATAATCAGCAAAATGCCCAGCGACATCAGCGCGGTCAGTGGCTCCTTGAACAGGTACTTGGCGAGCACCGCGGTGATCGCCACTCCGCTGGCGGCCCAGATTCCGTACCCGACGCCGAGGGGCATGCCCGAGCTCAGCGAACCGGCGAACAGGGAGAAGGCGGCCAGGTATCCGCCGACGGTCAGGATGTACCAGCGACGACTCCCGTCCACGGCCGCGCGCAGCGAAGCGGTGGCCGCCACCTCGCTGCCCACGGCGAGCGCCAGCAGGATCGCGGCAATCATGCGGGGGCCTCGGTGGGTGCCTCGGCGGAGGTTGTGACGGCAGCGGCGGCCGTTGCGGTGGCTGCGGCCGTTGCGGCAGCGGCGGCCCGCTCGGCGGCACCGTGGGCGCGCTGGGATCCCAACTCCACCACCAGGACTCCGGCGATGATGAGGATCAGCCCGCCGATCATCAGCGGGGTCAGTGGTTCACCAAAGAACAGCACGGAGGCCAGCGCGGTCAGCGCGACGCCGGTGGCACCCCAGATGCCATAGGCCACACCGAGGCCCAGGCCCAGGCGCAGCACGCAGGAGAGAAGGTAGAAGGATGCGACGTATCCGAGGACCACGAGCGGGTACCAGATCGGATGCGTTTGAGCGGCTTTGAGGCTGACCGAGGCGGTGACCTCGGTCAAGATTGCGGCCAGAAGCAGCAGCCAGGTTTTCATATGTGTGTGACTCCGTGAATAGGCGTTCGGCCACATGCCGAACATCCCTAGTTCACCGTACCTCCCGGACCCCCACAATTGGCACGCGTGTCACGATACGAAAGATTCACGCCACCGCCGCGTGTGCGTCATCTGGGGCGGCGCTACATCCACTTTTTGTACTTGAATACGCCGTACAGCGCCAAGCCGAACGCCACCATCGATCCCAGCGCCAGCGGGTATCCAAACGCCCAGTGCAGCTCGGGCATATGGTCAAAGTTCATCCCGTAGATCGCCCCGATCAGCGTGGGGGCGAATAGGATCGCCGCCCAGCCGGAGATCTTTTTCATGTCCTCGTTTTGCCGCTGGGCCACCAGGGTCGAGTTGACGCTGAGGATCTGCGACAGCGCATCGCGCAGCTCGGACACCCGGGTGCTGGCATGGGCGAGATGGTCGGACACATCCTGGAGGTAGGCCTGAAGCGGACCGGGCACCGCGTAGCGATCGAATCCCTGGCGCAGTGCGACCAGCACGTCTGCCATCGAGGAGGTGGTGTGCTGCAGGTCGATGACCTCCTGGCTCAGCCGGTAGATGCGTTCGGCCACGGCCGGGTCGCCGCTGAACACCTGACGCTCGATCTGTTCCTTATCGATCAGCAGGCCGCGCAGCACCGGCGTATACCCGTCCACGATCGCATCCAGCAGGCGGTAGGCCACGGCTTCGGGCCCGAGGTTCAGCAGGTGCTCATCATCCAGCAGGGTGCGGCCGCCACGATCGGCAATGTCCGCCGGATCCCCGGCGATGGTGGCCTCGTCGGTGCCGTCGATCCAGCGGCGATCCTGGCAGAGCACGGCAATCGCATGCGGACGCACCAGCACGTGGAACTCGGAGAAGTCCACATCCTCGGCGGCATCGTCATAGCGGGCCGAGCGCAGCACCATAAACAGGACGTTCCCGTAGCGCTCCAGCTTGGGACGCTGCTTGGCGTGCTGTAAATCCTCGACCAGCAGCGGATGCAGGTCCCAGGCGGCCGCCAGTTCCTCCACATCCTCGGGTGTGGGGGCGGGGAACAGGCTCAGTGCGATCCGGTTCGGGGCCGCATCGGCGAATTCCAGCGACTCGGCCACCGAGACGTTTTCCGGCGAGGGACGCAGGCTCCCGTCGATTACATACCGGGTGCGCAGGGTGGACCCACCGCCCGCCGATGGAGTCGGTGCAGCGGCCTCCCGCCGGTGAAAGAGCGGGTTTCGGCGCCGAACGGGCTCGTCATGATCGCGTTTGGGCATCCGTCTGTCCTCGTCGTCGCAGTGGTTCTTGGGGCTCAGTTCAGCTTAGCGGGGCCGGAGTCATTCGGTCCGCGAGTGCCCGTGCCCCGACTGCGGGTCCCTACGGGGAGGTCGAACCAAACGTGGCATCCGCCACGGGCGCGGGATCCGGCGGCAGCGGATAGCGCACTCCCGAACCCCAGCCAATCTCCCACCCCAGGGTGTCATCAAAGTAGTCGGCGTAGCCGATGGGCACGCTGATTTCACGCCGGCACAGGTTTTGCAGGCCCGCGAACCAGGCGGCATACTCGGCGTCATCCCGCAGCGGCCGAACGTGTGGGAGCGCCGCGATAATACGATCGGCGAGCGCGTCGGGATCCGCGAGTGGAGGCACCTGGGTGTCCAGAAAGTTGGGTCCCATCCCGTCGGTGTAGCGCAGGACATATCCATCGGGATTAGCCGGGATATACCCGCTCCCCGAGGAATCGTCCCAGATGGTCACGCGCCAATTTGAGCCCGAAGCGTTCATCCCGCAGGACACCCGCACCCGGTGATAGCCGCGGGCGTGAACCACTCGGACGGCATCGAGAATACTCAGCCCGGTGCGACGCGCAAGCACACCGTTGATGCCGTCGATGGTGTGCGAATCGGGGCTCACCAGGATCGCCTCCTGTACGCCGGTATCGAGGGCCAGGATGGTGTCGATGGCGTCGATCACCGCCCAGGTGAGCGGCCAGCCCGACGCTCCGGCCCCGATCACCGGCAGGCTCAGCGTTCGCACGCCGAGGCTATCGGCAACCGCAAAAATGCGGCGATATCCGGCGACCAGGTAGGCGCGGTCCTTCTGGGCCGTCGCAAACGGCGGCACGGTCACGTGAATCACCCAGCGGGCCGGCAGCTTCCCGGCGATGCTCCAGACCGCGTTTTCGCTCCCCATCCCCTCGGGGAATCGTTCACGCACGTTTGCCCGGAACGATGGGCCACCCGCACGATGAATGGCCGCATCCACCCCGCCGGCACCAACCATGGCCGGCGAGGTGGGATTGACGATTGCGTCGGCGTGGACGGCCGTGATGTCCCCGAGTTGCGCGCGAATCTTGATCACCGTTTACCCCCGTGCGTTGTGTGTCCCCTCCACGCTACCCGGAACCGCGCAGTTGCCGAGTATCCGACCCTAGACCGTGGCGCGGAATCGTGGATGGGTGAGCACAAACACCAGCACGGCGCTGCACACCAGAGCGCTGACAATCAGCGGGAGCGGCGGCCACCACGTATAGAACAGGGTCGCCAGGGTGGGGGTCAGGACAAAGGTGAGGGCGTTGTTGGCGGCGATCAGTCCGGCGATGCCGCCCTGTTCCTCGGCTCTCATCAGCAGCGAGGGGCCCGCCGTATAGCCGGGCATGGCCAGCCCGAGGCCCAGGCCGATCAGGAACAGCGCGATCACCAGCGGCGGAATGCCGGCGTTGGGGATCAGGACCAGGAATCCGGCGAGCGAGACGGCCGCGCCCACGCGCAGCAGCGTGCCGGGCCGCCATCCCAACCGGGGCACCAGGACCGCCTGGGCGATCACCATTCCCGCCCCGGCCGCCAGCAGCGCCGCACCGGTAATGCCGGCCGCGGCCCCCGCGTTCAGGGCAAAGCGGTCCTGGACGATGAAGCCGGTGATGATCTGCACAAACCCCAGCCCGGTGAACAGCCCGAATCCGGCCAGCAGGAACGGCCAGGCGCGCGGATCCCAGGGGCTTACCTTCGGCGGGTTTTCGATCAGCTCGTGGCGCTGTTCGCGGCGCAGGAACAGCATCACCGCGATCAGCCCGATCCCGATCATCACCGGCACACACAGCAGCGGGACCATCAGCCCGAAGCCTGCCAGCGCGCCGCCCACCACCGCGCCGCCGATCATCGCCAGGCCCTGGACGGCGCCAACCCCGGCCATGCCGCGCACCCGGGATTCGGTGGTGGTGGTCACATCGGCGATATAGGCCTGAGCGGTGGGCGGAACCGCGGCGATGGCCAGCCCAAACAGCAGCCCGCGGGTGATCAGGAGCAGGATAAACAGTGCGGTGCCGCGCAGGGTCCCCTGCATCCCCAGCTGGGCGAGGAGGGCGAAGAGAGCCATCGCGCCCACCGCGGTGCCCATGGCCGCAACAAGGACGGGTTTGCGGCCACGGGAGAGCGAGGCGCGCCCCCAGAACTGGCTGCTGAGGACCACGCAGACCGCGGCCAGGCTGATCATCACACCCACCTGCCATTCGGCCAGCCCCACCTCGCGCGAGAGCGGGGCGATGATCGGGTTGAGGGTCATCTGGCCGAGGTAGACCAGGAAAACTGCGCTCAGAACCAGCGGGATCTGAGGCTTGGTTGCGGTGGACGGGGTGTCCGAAACCTGGGGCTGCATGGGTGCCTTTCCATTGTGTGTTCTGCTGGGTACGCTAGGTCCGCGGCACACAGTTTCGCAACGGCGTTCTCGTTATTAACCGATTGGACAGCATGCCCGACACTTCTCCCCCACGCAGGCCCGGTCGTCCGGTCGAGTTCAACCGCAACCGGGTCCTCGACACCGCCGGATTGATGCTGATGAACGGCGGAATCGAGGGCCTGACGATGCGCCGGCTGGCGAGTGGATCGGGCACCACACTGGCGGCGATATACCGCCATCTGGGTGATAAAGAGGGTGTGCTGAGCGCGGTGCTCGATCGCTTTTCCGAGGACATTCCGCGCACTCCGACCCACGGCACCCCGCAGGATCGGATGCTGGCGATCGGACTCGGGATGTACGCGGTTCTGGTGACCCGCCCCTGGATCGTCGATATCCTCCGTCGCGGCGGCAGCACCGGCACCGGCGCGCTGTGGTTCGCCGAGGAGTTCATCGCCGCCGCCGAGGAACTGGGTGCAACCCCGGTGGACGCCCTCAATACCTATCGCGCGCTCTGGAACTACGTCCTCGGAGCCCTCCTCACCCGGGTGGAACCCGAACGCACCCTGGAGGCGGACACCCCGCTCGCGCAGAAGATCCTCGCCGCCGCCGAGCGCGACAACCTCCCCCGCGTGCGCGCCTACGTGGGCGGCCCGATGGGCACCTCCGAACGCCTGTTCCGCCGCGGCCTGCTCGCGGTGGTCGCGGGACTGGCGGCGCAGTGCCGGGCGGCCTAAACACAAAAACGGCACCGCGCGCACCGAAATACGGTGAGCGCGGGGCCGTTGTGAGGTGGTGCCCCCGACAGGAATCGAACCTGCGACCAAGAGATTAGAAGGCTCCTGCTCTATCCTCTGAGCTACGGAGGCGGACGAAACAAGTGTAGCGCGAACGTCGGGTGCGGTGATTCAGGCGCGGGAATGCGCCGCCCGCGGCGGACCCGCCGGGCGCGTCGGATTCCGGGTGCGATGCGACAGGGCAGCGGTCAGAAACCACGAGCCACATCGGCCCCGCACGCAGATCGCTAGAGGAAGAAGCCCAGCACACCCGCGACCGCGGAGGCCGCGGCGATCACCAGGGCGATTGCGATCAGGATCGCGTGCACCCGCAGGAACGCGGTGGCCTTGCCCTCGGCGTCGCGAGCGCGGGGATCGTTTTTCACGCGGGTCCAGAAGCGCGGCCAGACAATCACGTTGTAGGCGGCGTTGATCAGAAGCAGGATGCACAGAAGCGGGGTCACCCGCTCATTCTAGGCGAGAATCCGCCATCTGTCGGCGGGGCGGGCTAACATGAGGGCATGGCAAATCTGGCGGACCGACTGGTCTGGATCGACTGTGAAATGACCGGACTCGACCTGGCGGTCGACGAACTCGTAGAGATCGCGGTGGTGATTACCGACTTCGACCTCAAACCGGTCGCACCCGGAATCGACCTCGTGATCAAGCCCAGCGCCCGGGCGTTGGAGCAGATGGGCGAGTTTGTCACCAACATGCACACCACCTCGGGGCTCATCACCGAGCTCGACGGCGGACTCTCGCTCGAGGAGGCCGAGCATCAGGTCTTGGAATACGTGCGCACGTATGTACCCGAGGCCAAGAAGGCCCCGCTGGCCGGAAACTCGATCGGCACGGACCGTTCATTCCTTGCCAAGTACATGCCCGAGCTCGATGGCCACCTGCACTATCGCAACATCGACGTGTCCTCGATCAAGGAGCTTGCCCACCGCTGGTACCCGCGGGTGTACTTCCGCTCCCCCGAGAAGGACGGCGGCCACCGCGCACTCGCCGACATCCTCGAGTCGATTCGCGAACTGGCGTACTACCGTGCGGCCGCTTTCGTGGCCGAGCCCGGACCCACCTCCGAGGAGGCCAAGGCCATCGCCGAGGACGTGGTGTCAAAATACGCTCCGGAGATGTAATAGACTAATCATGTTGCACCGCACGACACGAAAACTTCGATTCGCAGCCAGCGAAAAGAAGCGCTAGTATCGAGTAGTGACATGGTGGGTATAGCTCAGCTGGTAGAGCGCCTGATTGTGGTTCAGGAGGTCGCGGGTTCAAGCCCCGTTACTCACCCCAAGTAAATATGAAAAGAGGAGCATATATATGCTCCTCTTTTTGTTTTAACCGGAGAAAACGGACATCGAACGACACGCCCGAGGCGATGAAAACCCGTTCTCGCGGCATCAAATTTTGGCTCCCCCTCCCCCGAAACGACACGCCGACACCGGGCCAGCGCCACGCCCGAGATCCTCACATCGGCCGAGATTCTCGATAGGATTTTTCTCGTGATGGAAATGGATCCGGATACCTTCGACACGCTCGTCAACGACGTCTTTGAGGCGCTGCCCGAGGAGGTCACCGAGGGGCTGGAGAACGTGGCCATCGCAATCGAAGATCTCCCCGAGGACGGCAGCCTCGACCTGCTCGGCCTCTACCACGGCGTGGACCTCACCGAACGTGGGCAGTACGGCTTTGGCGAGATGCCCGATCTGATCAGTCTCTACCGTCTGCCGCTCCTGAACTACTGCGAGGACGAGGAAGACCTGCGCGAACAGGTCCGCATCACCCTGGTGCACGAGATTGGGCACTACTACGGCATCGACGACGAGGAACTGCACCGTCTGGGCTGGGGATAGTCCCCCGTTGCCGTCAAATCGCCGCATTTTCGGCCGCGCCGCCCACCCGGGCCGAACGCCTCGATTACGCTGACTACATCGCGGTACGCACACCCCGGACGCGGCAGAGACCCCGATCGACGAAGGGAACGTCATGGCCAAACGTGGCATCAGTATCACCCTGGGCACGCTGGTGCTGATCGGTGTGGTCGGGTACGGCCCCGCGGTGCTGCTGGGCCCCCTTCCCGAACCCGATGTCACGGTCGCCGCGGCTCCCGCTTCGGCCACCCCCGTGCATCCTCCGGTACTGCCCGAAACCGGTGCCACCGCGGTTGCCCAGCAGACCACGGTTCTCGCCCATGCCGGCGATGCCTCGGCCCTGCCCATTTCCGGTGCCGCGCGCCTGGTGACCGCCCTGGTGGTTGCCCAGCGGTATCCCCTCACCGAGGGTCCGGGGCAGAACATCACCATCAGCGAGGACAACTACAACGACTTTGTGGCGCGTGCGGGGGCCGGGGCCTCCACGGTGTCCTTCTATCCGGGGGATGTCTGGACCCAGCATTCGATGCTGCAGGCCATGCTCCTGGGCGGCAGCACCAACCACGCCGACGCCCTAGCCACCTGGGCCTACGGCTCGCGGGAGGGCTTTCTGGAGGCCGTCAAAGCCTGGGCGTCCAAGGAGGGCCTGACCAGCCTGGTCATCACCGATGCCGGCGGCGTCGACCTCGGCAACGTGGCCTCGGCTTCGGACCTGGCTCGGATTTCCGCGCTGGCGGCCGCGGATCCGGGGATTACCGCCGCGCTCACCGAGGTGCCCGATCCGCTGGCCCTTCAGCGCGGCATGTCGGTACCATCCGCCTATCTGCCCGATGCACACATCCAGGTCCTCTATCGCGGATACACCGACCGGACCGGCATCATCCTGCTGTTTGCACGCACCATGAAAACCGATGCCGGGGACTTCACCTTCGGGTCGGCCTCGCTGCGATCGGCCACCTGGAAAACCCTGGAAACGGAAACGCTCGCCCTGCTGGCCAGCGCCGATGCCGGGGTCACCGCCGCACCGGACCTGGCCACGGGCACGCCCCTGCTGAGTGTCTCCACCGCGTGGGAGCAAAAGGCCCGCGGGCTCTCGGGTGAAACCCCGGCCCGGCCGCACTGGGCCCAGACGGCGCCCAAACTCGATGTTTCGCCCGGAAAGATTCCGGTACCCGTGGCCGCCGGGACACCGGTGGGAACGGCGACCGTGCACTCAAGCGACCCGGACATTGCCGAGCAGAAGATCCCGGTGCTGCTGGATACCGAACTCACCGAACCGGACGTGCTGTGGCGACTGAGCCACCCGCTGCCGATGATCCAGGCGCTCTGGACGAAGTACGTGAAGTAGCGGGGACGCCCCGGAGGCCAGGACCGTTAGCCGCGTGAGGCCGGCGGCACCACGCGATCCGGCTCGGCGCTCAGCAGCAGATCGGCTCGGGCGCGCGGATTCCAGCGCGCCACATAGGTGTCAAAATCCGCCTGCCAGGCATCCCAGTGGGGAACGTATCCCTCCCCGTCACGGGCGAGGGCGCGTGCCTTGCGGAAGGTGTCCTCGGCGTCGATCCAGATTCCCAGGTCGGCCAGGTCCCCGGCGGGCCCCAACGTGCCGCAGCCCTCGATGACCAGCGGATTCCCGGGCTCGACCAGGGTCGCCGCGGTCACCACACCGCGTTCCCAGTCGTAGCCGTGCCAGAACCCGGGTTCGCCGCGGCGCAGCGGCGCCACCAGGTCTCGGGCCAGGGCCTCGGCGGCGGGCTCCAGGCCGTCCCAGCCGGGATACATCCAGTCCATTCGGATCAGGGTGGGTGTCCCCTCGGCCGGCCAGTGCGTGATCAGCTCATCGGCGAAGGTGGACTTCCCCGCACCGCTGGGCCCGTCAATCAGCAGAATCGGGTTCACACACCCGCCCAGGAGCGTGCGAACCCGATCGATCGCCTGCGGGGAGGCGGCCGCCGCCCTATCCAAAGAGGAAGTTCCAGTGGCCGGTCGCCACGCTTGTCCACACCACGATCACGCTGACCACAATACCAATCGCAAACAGCGCGAGGTCGGTGCGACCGAGGCGGGACTCCCGCGCCCAGGTGCGGGTGGTGGTGCCACCAAACCCGCGGGCCTCCATCGCCGTGGCCAGCTTGGTGCCGCGACGGATCGAGAGCACCAGCATCGCCAACGCCATGCCGGCAAAGCGACGGATCTTGCCCCGGTCGGCCACGCCGCGGGCGCGGCGGGCGAGTTCCAGCGCACGCCAGTCATCCAGGAACAGACCGATCATCCGAATCCCGGCCAGCGCCCCCAGCACAAAGCGGGCGGGAAGCTTGAGGATCTGCGCGAGCCCGTCGGCCAGATCGGTGGGGTCCACGGTCACAAACAGCACCACCGCGGGCAGCGCGATGGCCAGCACCCGCAGCACGGTGGCGATCGCGATCGTGATCGAGCCGTCGCTGATCTGCGCCAGTCCAAACTCCCAGTACACGGTCCCATCGGGCCGGCCGTAAAGCAGCATCGTGATGCCGGTCAGCGGCGCGGCGATCCACACCGGGAGCGTGCGCAGCCAAAACTGCCGCGGCGTCAGCCCGGCAAAGGGCAGCAGAATCGCCAGCGCGGCCAGCGCCGTGGCCGCCGAGACCCAGTCCAGGGTCAACAGCAGCACGATGGTCAGCGGAACCGGAACGATCAGCCGGGTCACCGCATTGGTCCGGTGGATCACCGCGGTACTGCGCGCGGTGAGTGCGGGGGCGGTTCCGGCGAGCGCGCTCATGCGGCCACCTCCGCGGATCCCGCCGTCAGGGTGAGGGTGCGATCGGCCAGGGCCGCCACAAACTCGGCATCGTGGCTGACGGTGATAATCGCCGAGCCCTCGGCGCGCAGCGCGCCGATCAGCTCGACCAGCCGCGCCCACGTTCCGGCATCCTGCCCAAAGGTGGGCTCATCCAGCACCAGAATGCTCGGCCGAGACACCAGAGCGGTCGCCACGGACAACCGGCGCTTCTCGCCTCCGGACAGGGTGAAGGGATGCGCGCGATCCAGTGCGCTCAGGCCCAGCCGGTCCAGAACGTCGGTGACACGCGCGTCCACCTCGGCCGGATCGAGCCCCAGAGCGCGCGGCCCGACCTCGAGCTCCCGTCGCACGGTGGTGGCCAAAAACTGGTGTTCGGGATCCTGAAACACGGTCCCGATGCGTTCGAGGAGCTGTGTGGACTTCCAGGCGATGGGTGAATCGCCGAGCCCGCGGTTCAGCTCCGCGGTGGCCCGCAGCTCACCGCCTTCGGGGCGCAGCAGACCCGCGAGGGTCAGCGCGAGGGTGGATTTACCGGCACCGTTCTCCCCGGTGATGGCCAGCACCTCCCCCGCACGCACGGTGGTGGTCACCGGGGATCCCACCGGAATCCCGCGCACCCGGGCGGTGACCAGGTTCCGGGCGTCCAGGAGATCGACCCCCGCGGGCTGCGCGGCGGGCAGTGACACACGGGGCGGATGGCCGGGAACCCAGACGCCCTCGCGCGCGAGTTCGGCACCGCGCTCGGAGAGCACCACATCCGGGTGTCCATCGGCGATCACCGCGCCCCCGGCGCCCAACACCACCACGCGATCTACCAGCGGCAGCCAGGTATCCACCCGGTGCTCGATCACCACGAAGGTGGCACCGGTCTGGTCAAGGACACGGCCCACGGCATCGCGCACCTCGGCGACGCCCACCGGATCCAGGTTTGCGGTGGGCTCATCCAACAGCAGCAGCCCCGGACGCATCGCAATCACCCCGGCGAGAGCCAGGCGCTGTTTCTGCCCGCCCGAGAGTGCCTGGGTTGAGCGATCGAGTGGGACATCCAGCCCCACCGCGTCGAGGGCCTCGCGCACGCGCACCCAGATTTCCTCGCGGGGAACCCCGAGGTTTTCGCAGCCAAAGGCCACATCGTCGCCCACCCGGGCGAGGATCATCTGCGAGTCGGGATCCTGCAGCAGCAGGCCGCTGCGGCCACGCTGATGCGCGGGGTCCTGCCCATCCACGGTCAGGCTGCCCTGCGTATCACCCTCATCGTCTCCGCCGAGGACACCCGCGAGCGCCTGCAGCAGGGTCGATTTTCCCGCACCCGAGGGGCCCAGGATCAGCACCCGCTCCCCCGGCGCAATATCCAGGGTCACGTTCTCCAACGCCCACGCGAGTCGGGAGGCGTGCCGCCAGCCCCAGTTCTGGATGCTGACGGCCGCCGGTACCACCGAAGTTGCCGAGGTCACGCTAAACCCGAACCCCCAGGCTGCGCCCCACCGCAAATCGGTTGAGCGCCCCGGTGGCCGCGAGGCCCTTGACCGCAAACCACACCAGCAGTCCCGCGATCAGCGCACCACCAATGATCTGAGCGCCCACATAGACGGTGATGAAACCCCAGCTGGCGCCCGGGCTCCAGAAGATGATCGAGTTGACCGCCCCGAAGATTCCCGCGGTGGCCCCGGCCAGCAGCGTAACCGGCAGGTTCCACACCCGGTAGGCGAAGAGCAGGAAGATGATTTCGGCACCGAGACCCTGAACCAGGCCCGCCTCAATCGTGGAGAAACCACCCCACTGGTTTCCCACCAGCGCCGAGACCAGTGCGGCGACGGTTTCCACATAGATGGCCGCGCCGGGCTTACGAATGACCAGCGCACCCAGCACACCACCGATGTACCAGACGGGTTCCAGGAGACCCTGGAATCCAGGCAGGACGGCCTCAAACGGGGCCTTGATCCCGCTCCAGCCGAGGTTGAACGCCACAAAAATCAGGGCGACGGCAACACCCAGGACGCTGGCCACAACGATGTCGACAACCCGCCAGCGGAAATTCAGACGCGGCGGAACCACTGCATTTTCTTTAATAGACACTGTGAACGTGCCCCTTTCTAATGAGAAATGGAGGCACGGGTTAGAGAAACTTATCCTCCCTGCGCTGGCATGATCCAGATCAGGTTTGACGGTCGAAGGTACGTACCTTCCTCTCAGCCCGGTGGATCCCGGACTCCCGTGTTACCCCGAGTATAGCGCGCGCCCGGCCCCACGCGGGGACCGGGCGTCACACGATACTTCGGGACAGGCTACTTCTTGAGCACCTTGATCAGCCGGGTGAGGATGCGACCAGCCACCCAGACCAGCGGGACCGAGACCACGATGGTCGCGAGCAGGTTGGGTTCAAAGCGCCAGCCGTTGCCGCTGCGCACGTACACACCCACGGGAACGGAGAGGCCGCCTCCGCCGCCCCCGCTGCCGGCCGGTTCCCCCTCGGTGCCCTCGGCGAATTCACCCTCCCCGGCGCCAAAACCAAAGCCGGTGAGCGCAACCGGGATCAGGGTTGCCCCCTCGACGGTGACCGGGTCACCATAGGAGGTTTGCACGCCCAGCTTCTGAAAACGGTCTGCGAGGTCCAACGCGATTTTCGTCATGCCCCCACGCTAGCGTGCTCGGCCGGATACGGATACCCCGATGCCGGTCTGTGTGGGTTCATGACACACGAAACCCCCACACCTGCACGGTATGGGGGTTCCGAATCCGGATGCTAGTTGTTGTCCAGCGGGAGTCCCGGCGGGTTCACCAGGGACTTCTTCACGGCCTCGTTTTTCAGGCCCCAGGCATCCAGCCACTGGCCGTACTGGCCGTTCTCGATCAGGTAGTTGATCGCGTCGGCGATGGGCTGAGCCAGTCCCGAGTCCTTCTTCACGGTGGCGGCGATCAGGCCCTCCAGGGTCTCCCCGGCCCCCGAGAAGATCCCGGCCGTACGGGTGGGGTTGGCGCTGCCCTCGGTGAGCTTATTGCCGTAGGCGATGCCCGGGTTCGGGCCGAAGTAGGCGTCGATCTTGCACGAGTTCAGCGCCAGGGTGGTGGCGTTGTTATCGGGGAAATAGGTGACCGTGAGGGTCTTGCCCTCGGCCTCCAGCTTGGTCTTCCACTCCAGCAGAATCTTCTCCTGGTTGGTGCCGGATCCCACGGCCACATTCAGGCCGTTGAGGTTTTCGAAGTTGTTATCAAACTCCCACTTATTGGAGGCCTTGACCTGGAAGGCGAGGTTGTCCCCGCGGTAGGAGGCGAAGTCGTACTTCTCCTTACGCTTTTCGGTGTCGGTGATGTTGGAGAATCCCACGTCGGTGGCACCGGTGTCGATGCCCACAAACAGGTTGTCCCAGGTGGCGTTTTTCACCTCGGGCTTGAGTCCGAAGACGCCGGCCACCAGGCGGCCCAGGTCGGGTTCGGCACCGGTCAGGGTTTCGTTATCATCGCCGGTGAATGCCAGCGGCGGGAAGCCCGAGGGCAGTGCGCCGATCCCGATGGTGAGCTTGCCCGAGTCGAGTACCTTCTTGGGCAGGGTCTTCCGGATCTCCTCTACGGCCGAAACCTTGATCTTGGTCTCGGTGCCGGCACCGTTGGAGAACGCGGCAACGGTCACGGTTCCGGTGTTGGCGGGGGCGGCTTCGGTGCTGCTGGAGCAGGCGGCAAGCCCGGCAAGCAGGGCGGCCGCGGCGGCGAGCGCGCCGAGGGTCTGGAGCCGCTTGGAGGTGATGATGGTCATGATGGTTCCTCTGTGATGGGTTCGGGTTAGGGGGTGTTTCGGGGCTGGGGTCGCGCTGTCCGGCGGTGCCGGTCGGGGCGGCTAGGCAAGAACCTTGCTCAGGAAGTCCTGGGTTCTGGAGTGTGCGGGGGCGGTCAGTACCTGCTCCGGGGAGCCCTCCTCGACGATGGCCCCCTCGTCCATGAAGACCACCCGGTCGGCCACCTCGCGGGCAAACCCGATCTCGTGGGTCACCACGATCAGGGTCTTGCCGCTGCCGGCCAGGGTGCGAATGACCGCAAGCACCTCGCCCACCAGCTCGGGATCCAGCGCCGAGGTAGGTTCGTCAAACAGGATCACGTCGGGATCCAGGGCCAGCGCGCGGGCGATGGCCACCCGCTGTTGCTGCCCGCCGGAGAGCTGACGGGGGTAGTTCGCCTCCTTATCGGAGAGGCCCACCCGGGCCAGCAGCGCACGGGCGGTCTTGCGGGCCTCGGCGGGTTTGATCCCCTGCGAGATCGGTGCCTCACTCACGTTTTCCAGGATGGTCAGGTGGGGAAACAGGTTGAAGTTTTGGAAAACAAAGCCGATCTTGGCGCGCTGACGCAGGATCTCGCGGGGACGCAGCTCCTTGAGCCGCTCCCCCTTGACCCGCACGCCGATCAACTCTCCGTTGAGGGACACAAATCCCTCGTCGAGCTTTTCCAGGTGGTTGATCGCCCGCAGCAGGGTGGACTTACCGGATCCGGATGGGCCGAGGATCACGGTCACGGTGCCGGCGTCGACACTGAAGTCCACACCCCGCAGCACCGTCTTATCCCCGTAGGACTTGGTGGCGTTGTGCACGGCAATGGCCTGGGTCATGCCACACCCGCCGTCGCTCGGCGCGAACCAAAGGCCCGGCGCACCCGCTGCAGCGGCGTGGGCGGGAGAACCCGCACCGTTCCGCGAGCGTAGAAGCGCTCGATGTAGTACTGCACCACGGCGATCACGCTGGTCAGGATCAGATACCAGATCGTGGCCACCACGAGCAGTGGAATGACGTCGGTGGGATAGGTGCTGCCGAGGTTCTGGGCGATCCCAAACAGGTCCAGCAGCGAGACGTAGTACAGCAGCGAGCTGGCCTTGATCAGCCCGATGATCTGGTTGACGTAGGCGGGCACGATCGAACGCAGCGCCTGCGGCAGCACGATCCGGGTGAACTGGCGACGCTTGGGGATACCCAGCGCGTCGGCGGCCTCATGCTGCCCCTGGTCCACGGCGAGCAGTCCCGAGCGCACCACCTCGGCGCTGTAGGCGATTTCGGACAGGCTGAGTCCGATCACACCAAGCGCCAGCGGGGTCAGGGTCGCGACCGTGTTGACGGTGAACTGGGGTCCGAAGGGAATGCCCACGCCGATCTCGGGATAGAGATTACCGAGGTTGAAGAGGAAGACGAGCACCAGCAGCAGCGGCACCGAGCGGAACAGCCAGATGTAGAACGAACTCAGGGTGCTGAGCACCGGGTTACCCGAGAGCCGGGCGACGGCCACCACGATGCCGCCGAAGAAACTCACCACGGCACTGATCGCGGTGGCCACGATGGTGAGCTGGAGACCCTTCAGGATGGGTGGGCTAAAAAACCACTTCCCCACCTTTTCCCATTCCCAGGACGGGTTGGTGAACAGGGTCTGGGTGAAGTTCAGCAGCAGAACCAGGACCAGCGCGGTGATCACCCAGCGCAGTGGATGCCGCAGCGGGAGCACTCGACGTTCGGCCAGACGGTGGGCATCGATTCCCGCGGGGGCGGGATCGGAGGGGGGTGAGTCGGTGGGCCGCTGGGCGAGTGCGGTCATGAGGAGGCTCCATTCGAGGAGGGTGAGGGGGTGGGGGAAGCGTGCTCGGCCTCATGCCGGGCGCGAATGTCCGCGATGTCTAACGGTTCGCTGGTCAGCGACTTGGCGAACCCGTGAATGCCGATGCGCTCGGGTGGCAGATCCTCGTCAAAGAGCGGGGTCCAGCCGGCCGAGCGATAGAGGCGCACCGCCTCGGGCTGGCGCGGTCCGGTGGTCAGGTAGGAGCGGGTGAATCCGCGGCGACGCGATTCGTCCTCGAGTTCGAGCACCACCCGACGGGCGAGGCCCCGCCGTCGATGCTCGGCGGCGGTCCAGATTCGTTTGAGTTCGGTGGTGTGCTCATCCAGGGTCTTGAAGGCGCCCCCGGCAACCGCGACACCGTTCCGTAGGAGCAGAACAAACGCGCCCCGCGGTGCACTGAATTCGGCGGCCGGGTACCGGTTGATCTCGACCGAGGCCGGTTCCTCGAACACGTCGCCGTAGCGGGCGTCGTATTCCCGCTCCAGGTCGGTCAGCAGTGGGAGCACCCGCGGGTCGTCGGGGCTCACATAGACAAAAATCTCATCGCCTGCGGAGGCGGCATCCGGGGTCGGGTTGTGATCAAGCAGCGTCACGGGATCTCTCCTGCGCACCCTGTGCGGCGGCGTCCCGGCGTGCCACCTCATCCCGGACCAGCGGGATCACATACCGACCGAAGTCGATGGTGTCATCCACGTAGTCATAGCCGCGGGCCGAGATGATGTCAACGCCGAGGTCCACATAGTCCAGCAGCGCCGCCGCCACGGTCTCGGGGGTTCCCACCAGCGCATTGGAGTTACCGCGGCCACCGGTGGCGGCGGCCACCTTGGTCCACAGCGCGCGGTCGAAGCGGTCTCCCTGGTCGGCGATCGAGAGCAGCCGCTGGGACCCGGCATTCTCGGGATTGCGCAGGTCGCCCACAAACGAGGACGGGAGCGCGCTGGTGCGGCGCTCAATCTGCCCGAGAATGCGCTCGGCCTTCTCCCAGGCGATCTCCTCGGTGGCCCCAAGGATCGGCCGAAATGCGACCTGGATCCGCGGGCGCTCGGTGCGTCCGGCCGCGAGCGACAGATCGGTAATGGTCCTAATCTGCTCGGCGGTGTTCGCCAGTGGCTCGCCCCACAGCGCGTAGATGTCGCTCTGCGCGGCACCGATCTCATACGCGGCCGCGGAGGATCCACCAAACGAAATCTTCGGTCCCCCGGGCTGAGCGGCCCAGATGTCGCTGACAAAGTTTTCGATTCGGTAGTGAGCGCCGTCGAAGCTGAAGGGTTCGTGGCTGGTCCACGCCTGCTTGAGGATGCTGATGTACTCGCCGGTACGGGCGTAGCGCTCATCCTTGGAGAGGAAGTCCCCCTCGGCCGCCTGGTCGGCGGTGGAACCACCGGTGATGATGTGCAGGTTCAGGCGTCCGTCGCTGATCTGATCCAGGGTTGCCACCACCTTGGCCGCATAGGTCGGGGCCGAGACGTTGGGGCGGTGGGCCAGCAGCAGCTTCAGGTGGTCCAGTTTGGAGGCCACATACGCGGCGATGGTTGCGGGGTCCGGGGAACCCGAGTGGTAGGCGAAGAGGATGCGGTCCCAGCCGTTATCCTCGTGGGCACGGGCCAGACGCAGCGTATATTCCTTATCGAAGCTGGAACCGCTGCGTGCACGGGTCTCGCTTCCATCGTTGAGAGCGGCGATGCCGAGAAATTCGATGGGCACGGAGTTTCCTTTCCAAATCGGTCGAGTCGGTGCGTCGAGAGGGCCTGGCGCTATCCGGTGGCGAGACGCTAACACCGTGGCAACGGGCCCGACAATGGTGGTGATTCACAGTTCGTCATGAGTGTGCACTCGGTGTCACACAACGCTCATCGGGGGTTTTAGTGCTTAGCCTGCAGGCATGTCAGTCCCCACTTTTTCCTCCCAGCCCGCGCCCGCGCCGTCCCTCGTTGTGCTCGGCGCGGGACCGCGTGCGGTGGGTGTGCTTGAGCGTCTCGCCGCGAATGCTGCCGAGCTCTGGCCCGCCGGTACGCCCCTCATCGTGCACCTGGTGGATCCGCATCCGGCGGGTCCCGGCCGAATCTGGCGTTATGACCAGTCGCCGCTCCTCAAGCTCAACTCGATGGCCGCGGATGTGACGATGTTCACCGATGAGACCTCGGTCATCGAGGGTCCGATCCGGCCCGGTCCCTCGCTGGTGGAGTGGGCCGAGCGGGTCCGCACGGGCGCGATTGTGCTCCCGGGCGAGGAGGGAGACATGGATAATGCGCTCCGGGAGGAACTGAGCGGCCTCGGGCCGGCATCCTTCCCCACCCGGCGCGTCCAGAGTCTGTATCTGCGCTGGTTCTATACCGAGGCGGTGCGCGTCCTCGGCCCCGGCGTGCGGGTCATCGAGCATCGAGCCCTCGCCCTGTCGGTGCGCGAAACTGCGGACGGATCGCGACGGGTGCACCTGGATAACGGTGAGGTCCTCGACGCCGACCTGGTGCTCTATTCCCTGGGGCACACCGGGGTAAAACCGGAACCGGAGCATGCCCGGCTGCACGGCTTCGCAACCACACACGGCCTGTTTTATCTGCCACCGGCCTTCACCGCGGATGCCGATACCCGGGCGCTCCGGCCCGGCGAAAACGTCCTGGTTCGTGGATTCGGGCTCGCCGCCGTAGACCTGATCGTGCTCCTCACCGAGGGGCGTGGCGGCCGATTTGAGCGTCCGCTTCCCGGCGGCCCGCTGCGCTATGTGCCCTCGGGACGGGAACCCCGGATTTTGGTCGGATCCCGGCGCGGCGTTCCCTACCACTCGAAGATCGGCTCGGCGCTCGCCGGGGAGGCCCCGTCTCCGAGATTTTTCACCGCCGAAGTGGCGGCCCGGCTGGAGGCCGAGCGAGACTCGCTGGATTTTGCCGATGATGTCTGGCCGCTGATCGCCAAGGAGATGCTCTGGGGCTACTATCGGGAACTCTTCACCGGCCACCCCGAGCGGGTGAACGCCACGTGGGGAACGTTTTCCCGGGCCTTCGAGCCGATCGATCCGCGGGCGGTGCTGATCGCCACCGCGGCGGGCGAACCTGTCACCGTGGGTCCGGGCACGACGCCCGCGGACTCAGCGCCCTCCGTGACCGCGCGCTCGGACACAACCTCCACCACGCGGCCAGACGCGTCCGTGTCCGCAGGATCCCAGGGGTATCCACTCCCCCGAATTCGCGACGATCGGGATCGGGCCGCGGTGGAGGCCGACGCCCGGGCCCTCTCCGCGCTGATCGAGGCTTCGGTCCCCGACCCCCTGGATCGCCTGTTCCTGCCCGAACTTGATCGTCCGCTCGCCGGTACCCAGTTCGACCGGGTTGAGGATCTGCAGCGGGCGGTGCGCTCCTATATCGAAGACGACCTGCGCCTGCGCACCCGCCCCGAACACAGCGCGACCCTGGGACTGTTCCTCTCGATCCTCGGCTCGATGTTCACCTTTGCCGAACTGGTGGCCTCCCCCAAGTGGACGGCTCGCTCCCGCGTCGCGGATATCAACGGCTGGTGGCAGGGCTACTTCAGTTTCATTGCCAGCGGCCCTCCGGCACACCGTCTAGAGGAGCTGCTGGCCCTGTCGGCCGCGGGCATTGTGGACTTCCTCGGCGGGGACATTCGAGTCGATATCAACGAAAAAACCGGCGAGTTCCGCGCCCGCGGGGCGAACCACGACCGCACCGTGTCTGCCCGTGCGCTGGTGGATGCCCGCCTGCCCGACGCAAACATCGCCCGCAGCGATAGTGCGCTGCTGCGCAGCCTGATCGACACGGGCGACGGGGTTGAGGAGATCGCCCGGGATCCGCATACGTCGGGGCGAACCGAACTCACCGCCCCCACCGGGAAGCTCACGGTCCGACCCGAGGACCGCCGAGTGGTGCACATCGGGGGCGACCCCGCCCCACGCAGTTTCGCAATCGGCCCGTATACCAATTCCCCGTTTGTCGGGGCATTTTCCCGGCCCCGGACCAACGCCGTCTCCTTCCGTGAAAACGATCGGGTTGCGCGAGCCCTGCTGATCCGCCTGGCCGAGATCACCGAGCACCGGGTAGCATCGGACACAGCCGTTCCCACGCCAAGCGATGTCTCGAATTCTCGGGCCTCCGCACCCGACGTCAGGGACCGGACGGCTCAGGAATTTCTTGCGGAGGCTCGATGACCAATTCTGTGGACACCCTCGTAATCGGCGGCGGTGCCATGGGCTCGGCCGCGGCCCGGGAACTTGCCCGCCGCGGGATCGATGTGGCCCTGTTTGAGCGCTTCACCCCGGGGCACACCCGGGGAGCCTCGCACGGAGCCTCGCGCAACTTCAACCTCTCGTATGCCGAGCCGGTGTACCTGCGCATGCTCGCCGCCGCGCTTCCGGCCTGGCGTGAGCTTGAGGCCGACACCGGGACCGCGCTGCTGGACCAAGTGGGCATCGTGAATCACGGCGCAAACCCGGCCTTTGACGCGGTGGCGCGGCTGCTGCCCGAGTTCGGTTTCACGGCCGAGTTCCTCGACCCGGCCGTCGCCGGAAGGCGCTGGCCGGGAATCCGGTTCGATACCCGGGTGCTGGCCACCCCGCAGGCCGGCCGACTCAACGCCGATGCCGCGGTCACCGCACTCCAGGAATCGGCGCGGGCGCACGGGGCGCACATCCGCCACGGCGCACGGGTGACGCGGGTACAGGTCCTCGGGGAGAATCGAGTCCGGATCACGGTGGTGCCCCAGAACGCGGACGGATCCGCCCGGGGTGATGCCGAATTCTGGGAGGCTCGGCGGGCCGTGGTGACCCTGGGGGCGTGGACCACCGCGCTCCTGGGACCGGACATCGCCCTGCCCCGGCTCACCGTCACGCAGGAACAGCCCGCTCACTTTGCCGAACGCGAACCGGGACTGATCTGGCCCGGGTTCAACCACACGCCGGACCCGCGGGATCCACGCTACGGGTACTGGCGGTCGCCGATTTATGGCATGCAGACCCTGGGTGAGGGGATCAAGGCGGGATGGCACGGCGTGGGCCCGGTCACCGATCCCGATGCCCGCACCTTCCGCAGCGAACCGACCCAGCTGCGTGACCTCCGGCGTTATGTCAGCGACTGGCTGCCCGGGGCCGACCCCGACTCCTTCGGCGAGATCAGCTGCACCTACACCACCACCGAGGATTCACACTTTGTGCTCGACCGGGTGGGCCCAATCGTGGTGGGTGCGGGCTTCTCCGGGCACGGGTTCAAATTCACCCCGGTGGTGGGAACATACCTGGCCGATCTGGTGCAGGGCCGCGGCGCACCCAGGCTGTTTTCGCTCCGGGCGGCACGCGGCCCCGTCCTCGTCTAGGCCGCGTCGGTGTGCGCCTGGGCTGCGGCGGTCACGTCGGCTGAGTTTGGCACGTCGGCTGCCTCCGCAGACCCGGCCCCGCCTGCCGGGTCGGCTGCCTCCGCCTGCAGCTCGGGGAGGAACTCGGCGCGCTCGGCGTCGTAGCGAGCCTGGATCTCACGAGCGTCCAGGTCCTCGCTGGTCAGGGACTTCGCAAACCCATAGATGCCGATCTGTTCGGCCGTGCCCCGCGGATCAAACAGCGGCGTCCACCCGGTGCCGAGATACAGGCGAACGGCCTCGGGCTGACGTGGCCCGGTGGTCAGGTAGGCGCGGGTGAAGCCGCGACGCCGGGACTCGTCTTCCAGCTCGGCCAGCACGCGCTTGGCGAGACCCTGTCGGCGCTGCTGGGAAGACACCCAGATGCGTTTGAACTCGGTGGTGTGCTGATCGAAGCGTTTGAATGCGCCGCCGGCCACCGCGACGCCGTCGCGCATCAGCAGGGCGAAGGCCCCGATCGGAGGCAGGAAGTTCTCGGCCGGATAGCGGTACAGTTCGGCGGAGGCGGGCTCCCCGAAGAGGTCGCCGTACCGGTGGTCGTATTCGGCGGCAAGCTCGCGAATCAGCGGTTCTACACGCGGGTCCTCGGGGGATACATACACAAACTCCTCGTGCGCAGTGGCGGCGTGTGTGTCGGTGGGGGTCTGATCGGTGTCTGTCACGGCGATTCTCCAGGGTGACGTGGGCGCGCGGGCTTGCGGAAAAGCGGGCGGTGCGGGGATGGGGAGCGCTCACGGGAGAGGTTATTCTCACGGAACACTCGAACGTAACACGAGCAGTGTAGTCCTGATTCCCGACCGCACTCCTCGGCCTGTCGGAACCAGACGCACGGCCTCAATGATCGTACGGCTCGATGTGATCTCGGACGATGCCGTGTGCCCAGGCTTAGTGATCGTAGGGCTCGATGTGATCTCGGACGATGCCGTGTGGTGGGACCGAGGGCGCCGGTGCCGCCCGATCCAGCAGCGCGGCGGACATGATCGCTCCGGCCCCGAAGCGTGCACGCAGCGTATCGATCGCGGATTCGGCCTCGCGCCAGTCCTCATCGGGGTCCCAGAGTGCGGCGCGCGGATCGGTTCCGGTCTGCAGCTGTTCCCCGCGGACGCCGATCAGCCGAACCGGATGCCCGGCAATCTCCAGCGCGTCCACCAGGTCGGCGGCCTCCTCAAAGATTCGCCGGGCCACGTGGGTGGGCTCGGCGAGGGTGCGCGAGCGAGACAGCGTGGTGAAATCGTCAAAGCGCACCTTGATCGCGACCGTCTTGGCCGACATATCCGCGGCCCGCAGCCGCGCGGCAACCCGGTCACTCAGGCCTAGCAGTTCGCGGCGAACTGCCCGCGGGTCGGAGATCGAGTGCTCGAAGGTCACCTCGTGTCCGATGCTCTTTTCGGCGGCAACCGCCGGCTCCACCCGGCGGGCATCCTGGCCGCGGGCGAGCAGTTGCAGCTTGAGCGCGGTGGCCGGACCGACCGCACGCACCAGGAGTCGTTCGGGAGCATCGGCCACGTCGGCCACCGTGCGCAGCGCGATTCGTTCGAGTGACTCGGCGGTTTTCGCGCCCACGCCCCAGAGCGCGCGGATTGGCAGCGGACGCAAAAACGCGCCGGTTTCGGCCTTGGGGATGACCAGCAGGCCGTCGGGTTTGCCCTTACCGGAGGCGATCTTGGCCACAAACTTGGTGGCGGCGATGCCCACGGTGCAGGCCAGGCCGGTCTGTTCACGCACCCGGCGACGGATCTCGTGCCCGATCTGGCTGGGGCTGCCCAGCAGTCGGCGAGCGCCGGACACGTCGAGGAATGCCTCGTCGATACCCAGCACCTCCACCATCGGAGTCATCTCACGGAAGATATTCATCACGATGCCCGAGTAGTGCCGGTAGGCGGCGAAGTCTGGCTCGATCACCAGCAGCGAGGGACACAGCTGGAGTGCGCGGGCCATCGGCATCGCCGCGTTGACGCCGTAGCGCCGTGCCGCATAGTTCGCGGTGGACACCACGCTGCGTCCCGAACGGTGGCCGATGGCCACCGGCAGATGAGCGTCTTCGGGGCGATCCAGCAGCGACACCGACGCAAAAAACGAGTCCATGTCCACGTGCAGGATCGGGGTCTCACTGTCGTCGGCGTTTGCCGCCGACACCAGTCTCTCGCGCCCGTCCTGCTTACTCACTCCCCCATTGTCCCACCGACCCCCGACATCGGCGCAGGTTAACGTGATGAGGGTTCGCTCAGGCTCCACCATTGGATAACGAGTTTTAGCTTGAATACGTGCGGCAAGGATGACAGAGTGAAACACTTACGACAAATGGGGGATAGAGATGGACCAGAACAATTTCGTCGAAGGGACACAGCTGCCCCGTGCCGTACCCGAGGCGGAAACCGGATCTGATCAGTCCACGCCGGCGCCGGAGGTAACCCGCCCGCGCTCGCGTCGACTCGGGGCCCTTCTCCATTCGCTTGTGGCAATTCCGGTGGGAGCCGTCACGATCTACGGGGTCACGATGATGCTGCTCTTTGGAACATTTGGTGGACTTACCTGGCTGGTTTGGTCAATCCCCCTGCTCCCCGTTTTGGTGTTCTGGGGTCTTGACGCCATGATGAATCGGCCAAAGCACAGCCTCTGGCGGGGGCTATTCACGGGGATTTTAGTGGTCATCGTGTTTTTCACTCTTGTCCCCCTCCTGTCGGCTGCATTTGAATTCAATGTCATGACCGTCCTCGCGCTCGGAGCGGTGACAGGTGCTTTAGGGGTACTTCTTTCACGCCTGGGCGATTTTTTTCGCCGGTCCTCGTCGTGATGGCATCGTTTGGTGGCATCTGGGGTCTCATTTTTTTTGCCCCGGCCGTCCCAGCCCTCGCATTCTGGTGTCTCGATGCGCTCATGAACACGGCTCCGCGACACTTTGCCCGCGGAGTGGTTGCGGGTCTGGTGTTCATTGCCCTCTTAGTTCCCACAAGCATTGCACTCATCGCAGCCTGTGATGCTGGCACGGAAACGATAGTCCTGCTGGGTGCCACTTGCGGATTTATTGGCGTTCTCTGTTCTCGTCGCGGGGACCTCACCCTTCGCAAACGACAGTATTTGTAATGAATGGCCCCGACATCGGCGAGGGCAGAGTCTATGCCGGATTCGCTTCCCGGTGTCCGGCACCGAGCGCGTCACGGATACTCTGCGCCGTAAATGCCTGCTTGGGGTACCGCCGCTCGGTTTCATCGGTCAGGGCGAGAATCGAATCAACCTGGGTGGGCGTGCGGGAATCGGGGCACAGCAGGATCGCGAGTTCTAACTGTCCCAGCAGGGCAGAGCGTCGCGGCACGATTTCAAGGTAGGCCTCCCACCCGCGCGGATCGCCGGTCAGTGCCAGCAGATAGGCGGCCTCGCACCGCGTGGGCAGATCCGCGTTGTCAACAAACGTCTCGCCCGTGGAGTGCAGCCACTCCTCCCACCACGAACCGTAATCCTCGCTGCGGAGGTCTCCCCACATGGGGTGCACGATATAGCGTTCGTAGGCGTTTCGCACGGTGTTGAGGAGGATCGCACGGGTTCGGTCATCGGCGGCGCGCAGGGCCGGATCCACGATGTCTCGGAAATCCGCGGAACGGAAGTGGTTTCTCACGGGGAGAAGCATCCAGCTAAGCTCGGCACGGGCCAGCCGGTTCAGCGCTCGTGCCGACTGCAGGCGGGTCTCGGCGCTGGTTGACCCCAGATCCTCGGTGATCCGTGCCATCTCGGCCTCCAGCGCCGCGGCGTTTCGGGCGTATTTATCGGATTGCAATAGCGAGATGATGTGCGGCTCCATGCTCGCTAGGGTAGCCGGAATCGCCCGTGCATCGCTGCACCCTGGCTTCACTTTGCGAGCAAAAACGGCGGCCCGCCCTCCCCGAAGGGAGTGCGGGCCGCCGTGGAGCGGGGCGTGAACTATGCCTGCGCGGCGCGCTCCAGCAGGAGTTCGCGCACGCGGGCGGCGTCGGCCTGGCCCTTCATGGCCTTCATGACGGCACCGATCACGGCACCGGCGGCCTGGACCTTGCCCTCGCGGAGCTTTTCCAGGATGTCGGGCTGCGCGGCGAGCGCCTCGTCGATGGCGGCGATCAGCGCGCCGTCGTCGCTCACCACGGCGAGGCCGCGGGCATCCACAACCTCCTGCGGCGAACCCTCACCGGCGATAACACCCTCGATAACCTGGCGGGCCAGCTTATCGGTCAGGGTGCCGGCCTCGACCAGCTTGGCGGTCGCGGCGACGTTCTCCGGGGAGATCAGCGACGCGGCGTCCACACCCTGGGTGTTGGCGATACGCGAGATCTCGCCGGTCCACCACTTGCGGGCAGCCTGAGCGGTAGCCCCGGCGGCGACGGTAGCGCTGATCTCGGCCAGCAGACCACCGTTCACGACGTCCTGGAACTCCAGGTCGGTGAAGCCCCACTCGCCCTTGAGGCGACGGTTGCGGGCGGCGGGGGCCTCGGGCAGCTCGGAACGCAGCTGCTCGATCAGCTCGCGACCAGGAACGACGGGCAGCAGGTCGGGCTCGGGGAAGTAGCGGTAGTCATCCGCGTCCGACTTCGGACGGCCGGCGCTCGTGGTACCGGTGTCCTCGTGCCAGTGACGGGTCTCCTGGGTGATGGTGCCACCGGCCTCGAGGATCGCAGCCTGACGCTGGATCTCGTAGCGCACCGCGCGCTCAACCGAGCGCAGCGAGTTGACGTTCTTGGTCTCGGTGCGGGTACCCAGCTTCTCCTGGCCGCGGGGGCGCAGCGAGACGTTGGCGTCACAGCGCAGGTTACCGCGCTCCATCCGGGCCTCGGAGATGCCCAGCGAGATCGCGATCTCACGAACCACGGCCACGTAGGCCTTGGCCAGCTCGGGGGCGTTGTGCTCGGCGCCAAAGATGGGCCGGGTCACGATCTCCACCAGCGGCACACCGGCACGGTTGTAGTCCACCAGCGAGGCCGAGGCACCCTGGATGCGACCGGCCGAACCACCCACGTGGGTGAGCTTTCCGGCGTCCTCCTCCATGTGCGCACGCTCGATCGGCACGTGGTAGATGGTGCCATCGGCCAGCTCAACCTCGACCGAACCGTCATATGCGATCGGCTGGTCGGACTGGGTGATCTGGTAGTTCTTGGTCATGTCCGGGTAGAAGTAGTTCTTCCGGGCAAAGCTTGAGGTCTCGGCGATCTCGCAACCGAGGGCGAGGCCCAGGCTGATCGAGTAGCGCACGGCCTGCTCGTTGACCACCGGCAGGGTGCCCGGCAGGCCGAGGTCCACCGGGGTGATGTTGGTGTTGGGCTCGGAACCGAACTCGTTCGGTGCCGACGAGAACATCTTCGTCTTGGTACCGAGCTCGATGTGAACCTCGAACCCGAGGACGGGCTCAAACAGTTCCAGTGCGCGCTCGAAGGAGAGGATCTTGTCCTTGGCCATGTTTACTTTCCTCCCAGGGCGGGTGCCTGCGAAATGAGGGTGTGTCCCCAGCCGGATTCGAGGCGAGCCTCGATGGCGGCGGCGACGCGGTACAGACGGTCATCGGCGCGAACCGGGGCCATCAGCTGCAGACCGGTGGGCAGACCGTCCTCGGGTGCGAGACCCATGGGGATGCTGATTCCGGGCACACCCGCGAGGTTCGCGGGAATGGTGGTGATGTCGTTGAGGTACATCGCCAGCGGGTCGTTGACGCGCTCACCGATCTTGAAGGCGGTGGTCGGGGCCGACGGCGAGGCGATGACGTCCACCTGGTCGAACGCGGCGTTGAAGTCGCGCTGAATCAGCGTGCGGACCTTCTGCGCGCTGCCGTAGTAGGCGTCGTAGTAGCCCGAGCTCAGGGCGTAGGTACCGAGGATGATGCGGCGCTTCACCTCGGGACCGAAGCCGGCCTCACGGGTCGCGGCCATGACGTCCTCGACGGTGCCGCCACCCTGCGGATGCACGCGCAGACCGAAGCGCACGGAGTCGTAGCGGGCCAGGTTGGAGGAGGCCTCGGCGGGCAGGATCAGGTAGTACGCGGCAACGGCGTACTCGAAGTGCGGGGCGTCGATTTCGACGATCTCGGCACCGGCCCCCTGCAGCAGGGTCAGGGTCTCGGCAAAGCGCTGCTCGACACCGGCCTGGAAGCCCTCACCGGAGAACTGCTTAACCACACCGACGCGCAGGCCCTTGAGGACCTCGCCCGACTGACCCTCGCGCGCGGCGGCGGCCATCGAGACCCAGGACTCGGGGATCGAGGTGGAGTCGCGGGCATCGTGCCCACCAATGACATCGTGCAGGAGCGCGGCGTCGAGGACGGTCCGGGTAACCGGGCCGACCTGGTCCAGCGAGGACGCCAGCGCGATCGAACCGTAGCGGCTCACGCCACCGTAGGTGGGCTTGACACCGACGGTACCGGTGACGTGGGCGGGCTGGCGGATCGATCCGCCGGTGTCCGAACCCAGGGCCAGCGGCGCCTCGAAGGCTGCCACGGCCGCGGCCGAGCCACCACCGGAACCACCGGGGATGCGGGTGAGGTCCCACGGGTTGTGGGTCGGGCCGTAGGCCGAGTGCTCGGTGGAGGAACCCATCGCGAACTCGTCCATGTTGGTCTTACCGATCGCCACCAGGCCGGCGGCGCGGGCGCGCTCCACCACGGTCGCGTCGAACGGGGACATGTAGCCCTCGAGGATCTTCGATCCCGAGGTGGACGGCATGTCCGTGGTGACCAGGACGTCCTTGACCGCGAGCGGCACACCGGCCAGCTCGTGGAGCTGCTCACCGGCGGCGCGACGCTCGTCGATACCGCGGGCGGTCTCCAGCGCCGAGCCCGACACGTGCAGGAACGCGTGGACGTCGCCATCAACGGCGGCGATGCGGTCCAGGTGGGCCTGGGTGGCCTCCACAGCGGAGACCTCACCGGCTGAAAGCTTGGCGGCCAGCTCGGCCGCGGACAGGCGAATCAACTCGCTCATTACTGCTCCTCCCCGAGGATCGCGGTGACCACAAACTTGCCATCCTGCTGCTCGGGCGCATTCTGGAGCACCTGCTCCTGGGTGAGGGTCTCCCCCACCACGTCGGCGCGCAGCGCATTGGTCAGCGGGATCGGGTGGCTCGTGGCGGGCACGTCAGCGGTGGCCACCTCCGAAACCTTCGCGATGCTGTCGACGATCTGACCCAGCTCGGTGGTGAGGCTGGCGATTTCGTCCGGGCTGAGGTCGATCCGGGAGAGCGACGCGAGGTGCGTCACGAGCTCCGGGGTAATTTCCGACATGTAGCTCCATCTCAGAGGGCGGGAAGAATCTCCTCAGTCTATCGTGGGGCGCGCTCCCCTCGCCTCCCGCCACCGCAAAAGTGCGGTGACGGCGGGGTAAACCGCACGCCAACCACGCACCACGCCCCGGGTTTCCTCCGGAAACGGGACCTGCCTGCGTAGTATGGTGCCCGTGAATACCTCGTCTTTCGCATCCGAAACCCGTCCCTGGCTGGCCAGCTACGCAGAAAACGTCCCCGAGGACATTGCCGTCCCCTCGGGCAACCTGGGTGCCCTGGTCCAGGGCTCGGCCGAGAAATATCCGAGCGCCGTGGCGCTGGAGTTCTTTGGTGCCACCACCACCTACGCGCAGCTGCAGGACCAGATCGAGCGTGTGGCCGAGGGCCTGCGCCGCCTCGGTGTGCGCCGCGGCGACACGGTCGCGCTGGTGTTGCCCAACTGCCCGCAGCATATCGTGGCGTTCTACGCGGTGCTGCGCCTGGGCGCGATCGTGATCGAGCACAACCCGCTCTACACCCCGCGCGAGCTGCGTCACCAGTTTGAGGACCACCGTGCGCAGACCGCGATCGTCTGGGACAAGGTCGCCGAAACCGTGCAGGACTTCCCGGTTGACCTCGGGGTCCGCTCCCTGGTCTCGGTCAATGTGACCACCGCGATGCCGCGGGCCATGCGCGCCGCACTGCACCTGCCGATCGCCTCGGCTCGCGCCTCCCGCAAGCAGCTGACCACCCAGGTCGAGAACACCATCCGCTGGGAGAAGCTGCTCAAAAACGACCGGATTTCGGCCGAGGTTCCCGAGCCTGAAACCGCCGAGACCGCGGTCATCCAGTACACCTCGGGCACCACCGGCAGCCCCAAAGGCGCGGTACTCAGTCACGCCAACCTGCTGGCCAACGCGATGCAGGCCCAGGCCTGGACTCCCACCATCACCCGCGGCGGCTGCGTGGTCTACGCGGTCCTGCCGATGTTCCACGCCTACGGGCTCACCCTGTGTCTGACCTTCGCGATGAGCATGGGCGCGCGCCTGGTGCTGTTCCCCAAGTTTGATCCCGACCTGGTACTCAAGGTCATGAAGAAGCACCCGCCGACCTTCTTCCCCGCGGTCCCGCCGATCGCCGAGCGACTGATGCAGCGCGCCGTAGAGCGCGGCATCTCGCTCGAGGGCATCGAGATCGCGATCTCCGGGGCGATGCCCCTGCTCACCGAGCTGGTCGAGCCCTGGGAGAAGCTGAGCCGCGGCTACCTCGTCGAGGGCTTCGGCCTGAGCGAGTGCTCCCCCGTGCTGATGGCTAATCCGGTGGCCGAGAACCGCAAGGCCGGCACCGTGGGTCTGCCGATGCCCGGGACCCTACTCAAGGTGGTGGATCCCGACAACCCCACCGTCGAGCTGCCGCTGGGTGAGCCCGGCGAGCTGCTGGTCAAGGGCCCGCAGGTGTTCTCGGGCTACTACCGCAAGCCCGAGGAAACCGCCGAGGTGTTTGTGGACGGCTGGTTCCGCACCGGCGATATCGTCACCATCGACGAGGACGGCTTCACCCGCATCGTTGACCGGATCAAGGAACTCATCATCACCGGCGGCTTCAACGTGTCCCCGTCCGAGGTCGAGGCCACGATGAAAACCCACCCCGCCATCGCCGATGTCGCGGTGGTGGGTCTGCCCTCGACCCACTCGGGTGAGGACGTGGTGGCCGGCGTGATCGTTGAAGCAGGACAGAGCCTCAACGAGGAGGAGGTGCGCACCTGGCTGCGCGAACGCCTCACCCCCTATAAGGTTCCGCGCCGGATCGTGGTGCTGGATGAACTGCCCCGCTCGCTGATCGGCAAGGTGCTGCGCCGCGAGGTGCGCGCCAAGATCCAGGAGCTCGACGCCGCCTAGGTCGTCCACGCGCACAACGCCCCTCCTCACTCCCGGTTGTGGGAGGACGGAGGGGCGTTGTGCCGTGCCGGAGGAGAGCGCGGTCACCCCGATGAAGGTGGCCGGTGCCCCGCGGGGTTAGGCGTCGCGACGTCGCGTGCGGATCCAGACGCCGGCAATCAGGAGCAGCATCGCGACCCCAGCGAGCAACGGAACCCCGGCCGAACCGGTTCCGGGTAGGCCGCCGTGGCCTCCCGGGGCGATGCTCGGCGTACCCGAGGAGGACGGACCGGCCGAGGGCGGGACTGGACCCGCGGTCGCGGTGGGTGCGGGATCCGTGGGGGTCGAAGTGGGAGTCGGGCTCGGCTCGGTCGGCGTGGGCGACGGGGTTGGCTCGGTCGGAGTTGGTGTCGGCGTGGGCTCAATTACCACCTCGGGCACCGCGGCCGCGGTCGCCGGATCCCCGCTGCCCGCCTCGCTGAACGCCCGCACTCGGAACTGCGTTTCGGTTCCCGGTGTCAGGCCGGTGATCACCCGTGTGGTGGCGGTGGAACGGGCATCCTGCGGGATGGTGGCCCAGGTAGCGCCACCGTCACTCGAGCGCTCGACCACGTAGTCCAGGACGTCGGCCTGACCGTGCCCCACGGCCGAGGCGTCCCAGGTCAGGGTCACCGATTCGGGGCCGGCCACCGCCGAGAGCCCCGCGAGTGGGGAGGGCGTCCGGGCAAAGATCTGCACGAGCGAGCGGGTGTTGGACGCATTCGTGTTCTGTTGGGTTGTGGCATACACAAATCCCCGCGCATCCACCGCCATACCGCGGACGGTCCCGGTGCGCCCCTCATCGTGCACACCCCCGCCGACCGATCCAATCGAGGTGATGTTGGCACCGGTGGAATCGCGCCGAGCGATGCCTCCAGAGCCCAGGACACTCAGGACGTCGCCGTTCGCCTGGTCCACCTGCAGGCTCATCACCGAGCTAAACGGCCCGGCATTCACGGCCCCGGCGGCACCAAACGAGGTGTCCACGCTCCACTCCCAGCCATTGGGGTTTTCCGGGGTCGCGGGCAGTCCCGCCGCCTTATTCACCCGGAGCTTATGAATTTTGCCCTGACGTCCACCCGCATAAATGTCGCCCACGTAGATGCCGCCGCCGGTGCGATCGATCGCAATCGACTGTGGGCTGTTGAGACGACCGGGGGCGGTGAGCGGCTTATCGGCGGTGGCCGCGCCGAGGTAGCGTCCGCGCAGGTTCCCCGAGGAGTCGAAGACCACGACGGCCGCATATCCCTCGGCGGTCACATAGATGTCTCCCTCGGCATCCACCGCGATCCCCACGGGCCAGGTCATCCGAGCCGGATCCGAGGAGACCCCGGGGGCGCCCCAGCGGGCCAGCTCAACGCCGGCGGGTGAGTACTTCTTGATGAACGGGGACGAGTTGGAGGTCACCACATACACGTTTCCGTCGGCATCGGTCGCCACACCCCGGTGACCGCGCACCTCGGGGTCCCCGGCCAGAATCAGATCCGACCGCACCAGGTTTTGTGGGTTGGGTTCGGTCTGATGGGTGCTCACCGTCCACTCACCGTTGGTGGTGTAGGCGATGCCGTCATGTCCCGGCTTGCCGGTCAGCGTAAACCCCTGCAGGCTGTGCCCGGCATCCTGCGAGCCGACCTCACGCGGGGCAAGCCCCGAGTCCGCCACATAGATCTTGTCCCCGGCTATCGAAATGCCGTAGGGAAAGTAGAAGTCGAAGGCCGCGGGTGTACTCCGAGGATTATTCACCCCGAACTGGCCGATATAGCCGTATCCCCCGCTGCCGATGGTGCGTCCGGGATACTCGGTGGAGTGGACCGCCGCGGCCTCCGCGGGGATGGAATCGGGGACCACGATCACGGCCGCAACCGCGAGGGTGGTCGCGGCGATCAGCGCACCATGACGAACGTTGGGACTCCGCAATACGGTCATACATACTTTTTATTGGATTTCCGACTCAATGCGAATGCCCAGTGGAAATTGGAGTCCGGTACTTTCACCCCAGTTCGGGGCGATCGGTCGTTAGTCGGTCAAAAAACCCGGTCCCTCAACCACCAGCCGCGCGAACTGCGCCGCATCCAGCACCGGCACACCCAGCGCCTCGGCCTTGGCCAGCTTTGAACCGGCACCGGGCCCGGCGGCCACATAGTCGGTCTTCTTGGACACACTCGAGGCGGATTTTCCGCCCGCGGAAATGATCGCCTCGGCGGCACCCTCCCGGGTGAAGCCCTCCAGCGACCCGGTTGCCACAATCGTCAGTCCGGTCAACACACCGTCGGCCGCGGCCGAGGCACCGGGTCCGGGGTGGCCCGGGGTGGACCACTGCACGCCGGCCGCGCTCCAGGCGGTCAGAATCTCCTCGTGCCAGTCGATCGGGAACCACTCCAGCAGCGAGTCGGCGATGGTGGGGCCCACACCCTCAACCTCGGCCAGTTCCTCCCGGGTGGCCGAGCGGATCGCATCCAGCGAGCCAAAGTAATCGGCCAGGGCCCGCGCGGCAACCGGTCCCACGTGACGAATGTTCAGCGATACCAGCAGACGCCACAGCGGCTTGGTCTTGGCGATCTCCAGGTTGCGCAGCAGCTCCTCGGCGTTCTTGGAGGGCACCCAGTCGGCGTCCCCGAAGAACTCGCCCTCGGGGTCAAACTCGGGATCGCGCTTGCTGCGCTTTCGACGGAACGGGTTAAGCCGCTTGGGCTCGCCGGTCTTTTCATCGATGCGCGGCTCGCCGGTTTCGCCGTCACGCACCTCGACCACGATCGGGAAGATGTCTTCCAGGCGCAACGCAAACAGCCCCGCCTCGGTCACCAGCGGCGGAACCTCGGGGAACACCGGCTGGGTCAGTGCGGCCGCGGCCACCTCACCGAGCGCCTCGATATCGAGGCCCCCACGCGAACCGATGTGCTCGACCCGGCCGCGCACCTGGGCGGGGCAGGAGCGGGCGTTGGGGCAGCGGAGGTCGATATCACCCTCCTTCATGGCCCGCAGCTCGGTCCCACACTCGGGGCACCCGACGGGCATGACAAACTCGCGTTCGGAACCATCTCGCAGGTCCACAACCGGCCCCAGCACCTCGGGGATCACATCTCCGGCCTTGCGCAGCACAACCATGTCACCGATCAGGACACCCTTGGCCTTGACCACGTCGCGGTTGTGCAGCGTGGCCTGGGCAACCTCGCTGCCGGCCACACGCACCTTTTCCATTACCGCGTACGGGGTTGCCCGACCGGTCCGCCCCACGCTCACCACGATATCGAGCAGTCGGGTGTGCACCTCCTCGGGCGGATACTTATAGGCAGTCGCCCAGCGCGGCGCACGGCTGGTGGCACCCATTTCGGCGTGCAGGGCCAACTCGTCCACCTTGACCACGATGCCGTCAATCTCGTGGGTAAAGGACCCGCGGTGGGCTCCGACAAATTCGATCCGCTCGGCCACCTCATCGATCGAGGTGTACACCTGCGAATTTGGCGAGGTGGGCAGTCCCCATCCGGCCAGCAGATCGTAGACCTCGGACTGCGCCGAAACCGGCGGGTTTTCCCAGGCACCGATGCCGTGCACATACATCGCCAGCTTGCTCAGTCGCAGCTTCATCGCCGCAAGCTGGGCGGAGGTCTTCCGGTCCGGCTTTTGCCGCAGCGATCCGCTGGCCGCGTTGCGCGGGTTCGCGAAGACCTTCTCCCCCACCTCCTGCTGGGTGCGATTGATCTCATCGAAATTCTCCACCGGGAAGAAGATCTCCCCGCGCACCTCAACCAGCGTGGGCAGGTTATCGCCGTGCAGACGGTCCGGGATGCCGGGAATCAGCGCGACGTTCTCGGTCACGTCCTCCCCCACCACGCCGTCGCCACGGGTGGCGGCGCTCACCAGGACCCCGTCCCGGTAGCGCAGGTTGATGGCCAGACCGTCGATCTTGAGCTCGGTCAGGAACCTCACCTCACGACCGGCCAGGGCACGCGCCTTCTCGGCCCACTCCCGCAGCTCGTCCAGGCTAAACACGTTGTCGAGGCTCAGCATGCGCTCGGCATGGGTGACCTCGGAGAAGAGCGTGTTCTTTGCCGCGCCGACCGTCAGGGTGGGGCTGTCCTGGGACTGTAATTCGGGGAAGAGTCGTTCGAGCTCGGCCAGGCGATGCTGGAGCGCATCGTATTCCGCGTCGGTGACCGGGGCGGCATCGCCCCCATAGTAGGCATCACGCAGGGAGAGGATGCGCTCGGTCAGCTCGGCCACCTCGGCTGCCGCGGCCTGGCGCTCCGGCTCGGCGGCCTCGGGCACAGCGGCTTCCGGCACAGCGGGATCCGCCGGCACCGCTGCGGGCGCGGACAAAGCGGACTGGGGAGCGTCGGAACCTGCGTTGTTAGTCACAGATCCATTGTACGAAGGGACCCCCGACAACGGCTATCCGCCCCGCCAACACACATTTGTCGTATATTGACCGTGAATTTTGGATACATAACGGTCTCGGTTTCCGTGTTTTGCACAAACGTGCTTATGGTGTGAGACGTACTAATTCGATCTACGGCTGCTCCGGGGGCAACCGTAGGCCGAGCCCGGACGCCACGAGTGACCGGACGCGGGTAAGTTCCCCGAACGAGAAAAGAGAATTCGTGTCCGAATCTAGGGGGCCGCACTCTACTGCGGAACAGAAAAAGCTACATCGGCGCGTGGTGGGGGTTGCCGCGGCCGCAGCAGTCGGAGGATTTCTTTTCGGCTTCGACTCCTCCGTTGTTAACGGTGCCGTCGATGCGATGCAGAAGCACTTCGCACTCTCCGACGCACTGATCGGCTTCGCGGTTGCCTCCGCGCTGCTGGGCTGTGCGATCGGTGCCTATTTTGCCGGTCGGATCGCGGATAGCCGCGGCCGAATCTTCACCATGCTGCTGGGCTCCGCCCTCTTCCTGGTCTCCTC
Source organism: Mycetocola sp. BIGb0189 (assembly GCF_024810155.1). Lineage (NCBI taxonomy): Bacteria > Bacillati > Actinomycetota > Actinomycetes > Micrococcales > Microbacteriaceae > Mycetocola > Mycetocola sp. BIGb0189. The sequence continues at coordinate 17,671 of NZ_JANUED010000003.1, read as the reverse complement.
CTTCGGTGCGGCCTTCGCGTTTGCACCCTGGGACCTGATCATCTGGCGCGTCGTGGGAGGCCTGGGAATCGGTATCGCCTCGGTGGTCGCTCCGGCGTATATCGCCGAGGTTGCTCCCAAGTATGAGCGTGGCCGTCTGGCCTCGCTGCAGCAGCTGGCGATCACCCTGGGTATCTTTGCCGCACTGCTCTCCGACGCCTCCTTCGCCGGTGCCGCGGGATCGGCCGAATCGGAGTTCTGGTTTGGTATCGAGGCCTGGCGCTGGATGTTCCTCGCCTGTGCCGTCCCGGCCGTTGTCTACGGCATCCTGGCCCTGCGCCTGCCCGAGTCTCCGCGCTACCTGCTGATGCACGGTCGCGAGCCCGAGGCCCGCAAGATCTTCGCCACCATGTGGAAGGCCGAGGACATTGAGGCCGCCGTGGGCGAGGCCAACCGCGCCATCGAGGAGGATAAGACAACCAAGAAGGCCTCGCTGTTTGAGGGCCGTCGCCTGCTGCCGATCGTCTGGATCGGTATCATCCTGTCGGTGTTCCAGCAGTTCGTGGGCATCAACGTGATCTTCTATTACTCCACCACCCTGTGGAAGGCCGTCGGGTTCGACGAGAGCAACTCGCTGCTGATCGGTGTGATCACCTCGGTGATCAACGTGGTCGCAACCCTGGTGGCGATCGCCCTGGTGGACCGAATCGGCCGTCGTCCGATCCTGCTGACCGGTTCGCTCGGCATGGGTGTCTCCCTGGCCGCGATGGCGATCTCCTTCGCCAACGCCACCGTGGTCAACGGCGAACCGCACCTGCCCGGTGCCTGGGGAACCGTCGCGCTGATCGCCGCCAACCTGTTTGTGGTCTGCTTCGCGGCCAGCTGGGGCCCGCTGGTCTGGGTGCTGCTGGGCGAGATCTTCCCCGGTCGTATCCGCGGTAAGGCGCTCGGTGTGGCCGCGATGGCCCAGTGGATCGCCAACTTCCTGATCACCGTGAGCTTCCCGGTTATGGCCGCGGCCTCGCTCCCGCTGACCTACGGCATGTACGCGCTGTTTGCGTTCGCCTCGCTGGTGTTTGTCTGGTTCAAGATTCCCGAAACCAATGGACTGAGCCTCGAGCAGGCGGAGACCCTCTTCACTCGCAAGAACGTGGCGAAGAAGGACTAACGCTCCCACACAAAAGGCGGCGACCGGAATTCCGGTCGCCGCCTTTTTGGGTTTTTCGGGATTTAGCCCAGCGCACCCGCGGGCACGGCCGACACGGTGCGATCGATCGTGCACTGACCGAGCACCCGGGTGCCCACGTAGATCACCGCGGTCTGACCGGGGGCGACGCCATCCAGCGGGGTCTCGGGGATAATGTGCAGCTCGGTGCCGTCCTCGGTCTCCGCCACGCGGGCAACCGCCGGCACCGGATCGGCGTGGGCGCGAATCTGCACCTCACAGTCGAAGGTCTCGGTGGGGTTTTCGGGGGCAAGCCCCGCCCAGGTGTAGCGGGATCCGGCGATCTCGGCGGTGGCCAAGGCCTCCTTCGGACCGACGATCACCTCGTTGGTCTTCGGGCGCACCTCGAGCACGAACCGCGGGCGGCCATCCGGCGCCGGGGTACCCAGGTGCAGGCCGCGACGCTGGCCCACGGTGTAGGCGTGGGCACCCTCGTGGCTGCCCACGACGTTGCCGGCGCGGTCGACGATCTCGCCGGTCTGGGTGCCCACGCGGTCGGCCAGCCAGCCGCGGGTGTCACCGTCGGGGATGAAGCAGATGTCGTGGCTGTCGGGCTTATTAGCCACGCTCAGTCCGCGCTCCTCGGCCTCGGCACGAACCAGCGCCTTGGTCGGGGTGTCGGCCAGCGGGAAGTAGCAGTGCTTGAGCTGCTCGGCGGTCAGCACACCCAGCACATAGGACTGGTCCTTGGCCCAGGCACTGGCCCGGTGCAGCTCGATGTTGCCCTCGGCATCGGTGACGATGCCCGCGTAGTGGCCCGTACACACGGCATCGAAGCCGAGGTCCAGGGCCTTTTCCAGCAGCGCGGCGAACTTGATCTTCTCGTTGCAGCGCATGCACGGGTTCGGGGTACGGCCGGCCGAGTACTCGGCGATGAAGTCGTCCACCACGTCGAGTTTGAAGCGTTCGGAGAAGTCCCACACGTAGTAGGGAATGCCGATGATGTTTGCCGCACGCTGGGCATCCATCGAATCCTCGATGGTGCAGCAGCCTCGGCTGCCCGTGCGGAGGGTACCGGGCATCCGGCTGAGCGCCAGGTGCACCCCCACGACCTCATGCCCGGCTTCAACCGCCCGGGCCGCGGCGACGGCGGAGTCCACTCCACCGCTCATTGCTGCAAGAACCTTCATCCCACAAGTCTACGCGCCGAAGGGAAATCCCCACATTCGAGCAAGAAACCCATCCCGCGGCGGCGCGGCGGGATCGCTCAAACCCGCCGTGCACGCCTGTTCGTCCGGGCTGCGTCGTTAGACGGATCGGCTGGAGAGCCCCGCGCGTGCGGCCGACGCATAGGCGGCCGGAAGCGCGGCGATGCACGCGTCCACCTCGGCCTCGGTGCTGGTGTGCCCGAGGGTGAAACGCAGCACGCTGCGTGCCGCGTCCTCATCTCGGCCCATCGCCAGCAGCACGTGGGAGGGCTCGGGAATGCCCGCCTGGCAGGCAGACCCGGTGGACACCGCGAGGCCCGCCATGTCCAGCAGGAAGAGCAGCGAGTCGCCCTGCGCGCCGGGGAAGGCCACGTGCACGTTGTTATCCAGGCGCTCCTCCCCGGCGAGACCGGACAGGGTGGCGGCGGGATTGGCTGCGAGGATCCCGGAAATCAGCCGGTCCCGAAGCGTGATCAGTCTGGCGTGTTCCTCGGCACGGGTCGCCTCGGAGACCGTCGCGGCCGCCGCGAAAGCCACGGCCGCGGGCACATCCTGGGTACCCGAACGCACCTGGCGCTGCTGGCCACCCCCGTGCAGCAGCGGTTCGATCGCCGCGCTCCGGGCCAGCACCAGCGCACCGATGCCGATCGGACCGCCGATCTTATGTGCCGAGACGCTGATCGCAACCGGTCCGGCATTTCCACCGGATCCGGATTCGGTGCGAAGCGCATGGAGGTCAATGTCGGCGTGCCCATAGGCCGCAACCGCATCCAGGTGCAGCGGCACCCCGGCCTCGGCGGCAAGCCGGGACAGCTCGGCCACCGGCTGGATCGTCCCGACCTCGTTGTTCGCCCAGATCGCGGTGGCACACGCCACCGCGTCACCGTACTCGGCCAGGGCCGCGGCAAACGCGTCGGTGCGGATCCGACCGGTCGCATCCAGGGGAATCGCCACGATTGTGGCGCGCTCATGGGTCGCCAACCACTCGGCCGTGTCGATGGTCGCGTGGTGTTCCCCGTCGGGCACCAGGATCACCGGGCGAGCCGCGCCGGTATTGCGCTGCCAGTACAGACCCTTGAGCGCCAGGTTGATCGACTCGGTTCCACCGGAGGTGAATACCACCTCGATCGGATCGGCCCCCACGGTGCGCGCGACGCGCTCCCGCGCCTCTTCCAAAACCGCGCGGGCTGCCTGCCCGGGGCCATGAATCGAGGCGGGATTACCCACCCGCGCATGCGCGGCCACCAGCGCCTCCAGCGCCTCGGGGCGCATCGGGGTGGTGGCCGCGTGATCGAGATAAATCGACATCGAACCCGGAGCTTAGAAGAGCAGGTCGGAGAGTGCGCGACGTGCGGTGCGCACACGCGGGTCCTCGGCCCCCACCACGTCGAAGTATTCCACCAGGCGCTCGCGCAGGCGTCCACGGTCCTCGGCGGAGGCCGCCGGGAACAGCTCAAGCAGACGCGCGAAGGCATCCTCGATGTGGCCACCGGAGAGGTCCAGGTCGGCAACCGCGAGCTGCGCGGTCACATCGGTGGGGCCCTCGGCCGCGGCGCGGCGGATCTCGTCCAGGGTGCCGTGGCTCAGGCGCTCCAGCAGGCGCACCTGCGACAGGCCGGCACGGGAAAGCTCATCGCGCGGGTTCAGTTCGAGTGCCTCCGAGTATGCCACGATCGCCGCGGGGAAGTCGCCCGCCTCGATCGCATCAAAGGCTGTCTGCTGCTGCGGGGTCAGCGGTTCGGGCTCGGGCTCGATGGCTTCGCCGCTAGCCTGGGCGATACCGGTGACGCCGTTCTGGCCGGCCAGTTCGATCAGCTGGGCAAAAACCGCCTGGATCTGCGCATCGGGCTGGTCGCCCTCAAACATCGGGACCGGACGGCCGCCGATCAGACCGGCCACGGTGGGCACGGCCTGCGCCTGGAAGGCGCCCACCAGCTGCGGGTTGGCGTCGCCATCCACGGTCGCCAGGACCAGACGTCCACCAAAGGCCTCCACCAGCGTGCCCAGACGGACGCGCATCGCGTCACTCTCGGGGCTGCGCGGGGACCAAATCAGCAGGGCGACGGGTACCTTGGCCGACAGTTCGGCCACAACGCTCACGGTCGCGTCGGTCGCGGTCAGAACCAGGCTGGCCACCTGGACCACCTCGGTGCCCGCGGGAACCGAGGCCGAAGCCTGCTCGCCGGGCACACCAAACGCGCTCTGGCTGGGGGCGGCCGGGGCCGGACGGCCCAGGCTGGACAGGTCTGCGGCTCCGCGCAGTCCTGCGGGGATGGACTCGTTTACGGTCACTGTACTTCCTCGGCTTTAATCAGGGCCTGGCTGAAGCCCAGAAGGGTGATCTTCTGGTTGCTATCCTTCGCCGGCACATAAAACAGTAGCTGCTCTTCGTAGGTGGTCTGCAGCGGTTTGGTGGTTTCCGCGGCCCCCAGCAGGGCCGCCACGGCCTCACCACTGGGCTTCACCTTGGCGTCGGCGCTGGTGGGCGACACCTTCACAATATCGTGCAGACTCACCGAGACGATCGCACCGGAGTCATTGGTAGCCAGCGCCAGCGGCTTACCGGTTCCGGGTTCGGTGCGGAATTCCGCGGTTGCGGCCTTATCGGCCAGGCTCGCGGTCACATCGTCACGGAACTTCTTAATCTGGGTACGCAGCGAGTCGCCATCGGCGGCAAACTTGCCATAGCTTTCGCTCTGCTCGCCGTTGGTGAGGATGTCACCGTAGGCGGCGGCCAGCTGATCCGGAGCCATGGCCAGGAATGCGGAGTCCGCCGGCACCGAGGCGGCACCCACGGTGACCGAGGCCACATCGGGAATCGTGACCTTGGGCTCAAGGCGGGTTGCATAGTGCACCACGTAGTTGGCGCGCGGGCTGTCCTGGACAAGCATCAGCGCGGTCGGAGCCAGGGTGGGGTCATCCTTATCGGCGACCACGGTCAGCAGCGTGCGCGGCCAGCCGTCGGTGGCCTGGGGCAGGGTCAGCCGCAGCGGAGATCCGGGGACCGGGGTCAGCGGAGCCAACTCGGCATTAACTCCCTGAATCTTGTAGCCGATTTCGCGCTCGGTCAGCGCCGGACCGGCAAAACGGGTCTTGGCAAGGTCGAGGTTCTTCGCCTGATCGGCCTCATGGGTGGTCACCGAAATGCGCTGAATGATGCGCTTAGCCTGGGGCTCGGTGACAACCGGGTTGGGCAGCGCATCGGCGTCGGAGGTGGCGCTCGGGCTGGCCGAGGGGTCCGTCGGGTTCAGCGGGGCGACCGAGGCCGCGGTGCCCTCGGGGCTCTGGGTTGCGCCGCCGGGCCAGTAGGCGGCCGAACAGCCGGAGAGGGCCAGCACGGTGGCCAGTCCCAGCGGAACCACGACCAGGCTCCGCTTCCCAAAGCGCGGACCGGTGGCCCCACCCTCGGGACGATACTTGCGTGCGCGCGGCAGCTTCACCTTGGATCCCTCCTCGGGCAGCGGTGCCAGGCTCTTTCGACGCGGTCCACGCGACTTACGCATGTGACGCACACCCAGCAGGTACAGGATGATGCCCAGCAGCAGGAAGGCCAGGCCGGCCACGATCAGCGGACCCGCCCAGGGGGTGCTGTTATCCAGGGGCCAGCTGACGGTGATGTTCTTGGGGGCCGGCTTGGTACCGTCCGAGGCGATGATGACCGAAACGTCTTCGGGAACCGAGATCGGGGCGATCACCGCGGTGTCCTCGGAGGTCTCCCACAGCCACATGTCCGATCCGGCGGGGTTATCCCAGGTTGCCGGGCTCACGCCCTCGGGCGCGGTGCTGGCCGGAATGGTGGAGCTCACCTCGGGGGTCTTGACCCGATCCACGAGCTGCGTGCCGTCCTTGTTCAGGGCGAGCTGGTTGTACTTGGACTGGCCGAGCCACGCCTCGACGTTGCTCGTGCGACCGTAGGCCACAAAGACCTTCTCGCCGTCATCGCCGGTCACCGACACCGACTGGGTACCCTCGTGTGAGGTCAGCACGGATCCACCAATCACGGTGTAGGGCTCGGAGGAGGAAACCTTGGTTTCCAGCTCCACCTTATCCGGGCCCAGGAACACGGTTCGCTGGGCGATCCCGAGCACAATCAGGACGGCGGCAAGCACGAGTGAGGCAATGGCCAAAACAAAACGCACGGATTTTCTCCTTCTGTGTCACCGCAAATCGGGCTACCAGGTCATCATCTTTTCGGTACGCGGTCACACACACAGACTCTTCAGGATAACCGACTTGGCACACGGGTGCCCAGATTGATCCGGAAATTCTCAGCGTCCAGCGTTGGCTCGCCGCCATTTTGGCAGCCTCGGGTCCCCCGTTCGGGCTAAGCTCGGGGCAGTAATGATGGCTGAAGGGAGCCACTCGGTGCAGATCAAAAACGCGTTCCGCCTTGGCCTGGTGGGAACGCTCGGGGTGGGGCTGGGAATTCTCATCCTGATGTCGGTGGTTTCCCTCCAAACCATCCTCGTCTACGTGGGCGCGGCCCTCTTCCTGGCTCTCGGCCTGGACCCGATCGTGGGCTGGCTGGAAAAGAAACGTTTCCCCCGCTGGACCGCCGTACTCACGGTGGTGCTCGCCGCGCTGGGCGTCCTGGCCGGACTGGCCGGCATGGTGGTCCCGATCGTGGTGGAGCAGATCAGCCGGTTGATCGCGATGGCACCCGACATTCAGCGCCAGCTCACCAACACCGACATCGTGGACTATCTGGAAACCCAGTTCCCGGCGCTGAACATTCCGCAGCTGCTGGATCAGGTGTCCAATTTCCTGCTCGCAAATATTTCGAATATCGGTAGCCAGGCCATTCAGATCGCCTTCGGGTTTGGAACGTTCCTGTTTGGTGCGCTCGTGGTGACGATCCTGACCATCTACTTCACCGCCTCGATGCCGGCGATGAAGCGTGGCATGTACCTGCTGGTGCCCGCGAGCAAGCGGGTGCGCTTTGCCGAACTGTCCGAGCAGATTACCGACTCGGTGGGACGCTATGTGATCGGTCAGATCGCGACAGCCTCCTGTAACGGCATCCTCTCCTTTATCTTCCTATCGATCATCGGGGCCCCCTTCCCCCAGGTGCTGGCCTCGATCGCGTTCTTCTTCTCCCTGATCCCGCTGGTGGGTACGCTGAGCGCCGCGGTGGTCATCTCGCTGATCTGCCTGATCCCCGGGTTGGGATCCCCCGGAATCGCCCTGGCCGCGGCCATCTACTACCTCATCTACATGCAGATCGAGGCGTATGTCATTTCCCCGCGCATCATGAGCCGCGCGGTGGCGGTGCCCGGTGCCGTGGTCGTGATTGCCGCGCTGAGTGGCGGGGCCCTGCTGGGGCTGCTGGGCGCCTTGATCGCCATTCCCACCGCGGCCGCGATCCAGATGATCGTCAAACAGGTCCTGATACCCAGGCAGAACCGGAAATAAGAGGGAGCGGGGCCGAAATTTCGGCCCCGCTCCCTTCTTATTTGTCGCTACTCGGCTTCGTCCCACTCGGTGGGCAGCGGAAGCGCGTCGGGGTTGGTCACCCGGACGATCTCATCCAGCACGATCTTGACGTACTTCTCCCCCACCCAGAGGTGCTTTGCGCCCTCGATTGGCAACACCCGCATCTCCGGCACCGAGGCGAAGCTCTCGGCGGCCTCGGGCGGCTGGAGGTAGTCATCGTGCTCGGGGATGAGCGCGGTCAGTTCACGGGGGTCGCCGTGCCACGCGGCCACCTCGGCGGCGCTTGCCCGGTGCAGCGGCGGACTCAGCAGGATGGCGCCACGAATCGCATGCTCTCGTCCATATTTGAGGGCAAGCTCGGTCCCAAACGACCAGCCCACAAGCCACGGGTTGGGCAGGTTGCGCTCGGCCACAAACGCCATCGCCGCGGCGACGTCCAGGCGTTCACCCAGCCCCTCCTCAAAGTGACCATCACTGGTACCGCGCGGGGAGGAGGTACCGCGGGTGTTGAAGCGCAGCACGGCCAGATCCGCAAGCGCCGGCAAGCGTGCAGCGGCCTTCCGCAGGATATGGGAGTCCATGAACCCCTGGGCGGTGGGCAGCGGATGCAGGGTCACCAGGGTGGCCACCGGCGGATGCTCGGCGGGCAGCGCAAGCTCCCCCACCAGATCCAATCCGTCCTCGGTGTGCAGGGTGATGTCCTCACGGATGGCGGGCAGCATGACACCCGCACGCACCTCAACTAACGACACGCAGATTCTCGCTTTCCCTGGCTCGCCTAGGCGATCAGCCAGCAGTGGTTGTGCCAGTGACGACGAGCCTCCAGGCCCGCACGCTCGCCCATCACGCCATCGGTGCGCCACACCACCACGTGGGCGGTGCCGATCTCGATGGACAGATTACAACCCGGGCAGACATAGGGCTTCACCGCGCTGCGCGGGGACACCGGCTGCACCGCATACTCGATGCCGCGGCGCGTCTCGGAGCGTTTGAGGCCGGCAACCAGGTGCTGCAGGCCGTCATGGTCATGAGCGGGAGGTTTACGTCCCCGCGGCCGATTACTCCGAGGCATACAGACCATTCTATGAGGCCAGCACCGGGAAGGGGAAACGACGAGGGGCCAAACGCACGTGGCGTTTGGCCCCTCATCATCGCCGAACGATTAGTACCAGTTCAGCGCCTGGGAGTGTGCCCAGGCACCACACGGCGAGCCGTAGCGGCCGGTGATGTAGCCCAGTCCCCAGTTGATCTGGGTAGCCGGGTTGGTGGCCCAGTCGGCACCAGCCGACGCCATCTTGCTGCCGGGCAGAGCCTGCGGGATGCCGTAGGCACCGCTGGGGTTGGCCGCGTTGTAGCGCCAGCCGGACTCCTTGTTCCAGAGCGCGACGAGGCAGGCGTACTGATCCTGACCCCATCCGCGACCCATCACGATATCGAAGGCGATCGCCTGAGCGGAGCCCGCGTTCGGCGGACCGGCGGGCGGCGCCGAAGCGTTACCCGCGGGGGCGTTGCTTCCGGTCGTCTTGGTGGTCTTCGTGGTGCCGGTCTTTCCCGAGGTATCCGCGGTGTCGTCCGCGGGGGGCGGAGTCACGGGCGGAGCCTTGGGGATCAGTGCGACGTCAAAGCCGTCACGAGAGAAGTCGTTTGAGTACTCCCCGGATGCCTCCAGCGCCTGGGTCGCGGACGTCAGAACGTCTGCGGAGACCGGCGCAAAGGGCGAAGTACGGTAGGGGGACGCAACGGCTCCACCGGAGGGATCAATCACGGTCGTCAGCACAAAGCCTGCGGATGCCGCAAAGGCGATGCAACCAAGAAAGACCCGACCCCGGGAGAAGGGACGTACGGGCACCGGGCGCCGATTACGAATGCGGCGCGCGGGTGCGGCGGGTGCGGGAGCTAGATGTTTTGTCACGATTTGATAAAGCATACGCGGCGATTCGTGATCTGGCCAGCAGCGACCCCCCGTTTGGGGCAAAAAGATTGGTTCAGGTGTCTGGCTAGTACCAGTTCACGGCCTGCGAATGCGACCACGCACCGCAGGGCGAACCATAGCGGCCCGAGATATAGCCCAGGCCCCACTTAATCTGAGTCGCGGGGTTTGACTCCCAGTCCGCGCCGGCCGAGGCCATCTTGCGCCCCGGCAGCGCCTGCGGGATGCCATAGGCTCCGCTGGAGCGGTTAGCGGCGTTGACCCGCCAGTTGGATTCCTTCTGCCAGAGCTTCTCCAGGCAGAGGTACTGCTCATCTTCCCAACCACGCTCACGCACCATCGAAAGCGCAACCGAGCGTGCGCCACCCGGATCGGCAACTACGGCTCGACCAGGAGTTTTGTCTGCATTAGCGCCGGTCTTATCATCGACCGGATCGGGCTCGGGGGCCCGCTCAATCATCGCGATCTCATAGCCGTGACGAGAGAAGGAGTTGTCGTAGTCGGCGGTACTGACCAGGGTTTGACCCGGATCCACCGTGCGCGCCTCGCCGACGGTGGCGAGCTGATAATAGGGCGATGCGGTCGCTCCCGAATAGGGGTCGATAATGCTCACCATCAGGAAGCCGGACACCGCGGCAAAGGAGACCCCCGCCACCGCCCGCCGTCCCCTGGGACGCGCATTCCGCGACGGTCGATTGGGAACGCGCTGCTGCGCCTGAGAATTAGCTCGGTGTTTGCCCACGATTTCCCTAGCCTAGCCCAACGATGTCAAAAGCGCCACGTACTTAGCGCACCGAGAGCATGACGTTGATGACCTCGTCCAGCACCAGATCCACCTGCTCCTCGGAGTATCCCCCACGCTCAGCCCCGAAGGTCACCGTACGCACGCGATCCACCGAGAGCGGGGTCCCCTCCTGGAAATAACCACGCAGTTCGATGGCGAATGTGTCCACATCCTCCACCGAGTACCCCTGGGTAAAGCGGCCCACGCGACGGAAACGCTCGCGACTGGGGCGGGCCAGACGGTTGAGGAGAACCTGTGCGGTCTCGCGCACCTGGCTCAGCCAGGCATCCTGTCCGGACTGGGCCAGCGCAATCTCACGCTCGCGCGAGGCAAACGCGTCCTCCAGGCGCTCCAGGGCCGCATCCACATGTCCGGTCGAGTACCCCTTCTTTACCAACTTGAAGGAGGTCTCACGGATCTGGGCGCTGGTCAGCGCATCCTTATCACCGGGTGCGGCATCGTAAGCGGTACGGGCGCGCTCGAGGAAACCGTCAACATCCGCGGGACGATACCCGCGCACACCGCGCTTGTTCTCGGGAAAAGTCGTAGGCACGAGGGACCTCCTGGGGTGAGTAGGCAGAGCCTAGTGAACCGCGCTAGAGAGCGGACTAAAGATCATAAACAGGGCAAAGGCAAGCGGGGCGGAGGGCAACATCGAGTCGATGCGGTCCAGGAATCCGCCATGACCCGGCAGCCAGGACGACATGTCCTTGATCCCGATGTCGCGCTTGATCAGGGACTCGCCCAGGTCGCCGAAGGTGGCCGAAACGGTGAGCAGTGCTCCCAGAATCATTCCCACCCAGAAGGGCACCTCGAGCATGAAAATGGCCAGCAGGATTCCGGCAATCTGCGCGGCAATCGCCGCGCCGGCCAGACCCTCCCAGGTCTTCTTCGGGCTAATCTTCGGGGCCATGGGGTGCTTGCCGAAGCTCAAACCGCTCGCATACGCACCCACATCCACACTGACCACCACGATGAGGAAGGCCAGGGTCCACCATTCGCCGTGCTCCTGCCGGGTGAGCAGCACCGCGAAGGAGGCCATCAGCGGGACGTAGACCTGAACCAGGAAGACCACCAAAACATCCCGCAGGATCTCCGGGGCCGTACGTTCATCGGCCTCGATCATCTGGGCGATCAATCGCCACACCACCACGACGGCGATTCCACCGAGCAGGGTGCTCCAGATCAGAACCGGGTCGGCAATGTAGGAGGCCACCACCATGGCGGCACCGGCCAAAACATTGGGGATCGGGTCTACCTTGCGCGGCGTCAGGCGCAACGCGTTGACCAGCTCCAGCGTGGTGAACACCACAAAGGCCAGCGCCAGGATCGCAAACAGATCCTTGATCACGATCAGGCTCACCAGCAGCACGCCGCCAAGACCCAGACCGATCAGGATCGCCAGCACCAGGTTGCGACCGGTGCGGGCGGCGATGCGCTCGTTGACCTGGTCAACCTGCGCGCGCGTCTCCTGAACCTTGCGTTCGATATCGGCGCGGGTAGCCTTCAACTGAGCGTGCAGCACCTCACGAGAGGAGTGCGACTCCCCCGTGGTGCCGGGCTCGGGATCGCCCGGGGCACCCGTGACCTTAGCCACGAGCGCCTCCGAGCGAATCGATGATCGAGATGATGACCAAGATCAGATCTCGAGCAGCTCGGCTTCTTTACGCTTCAGGGCCTCGTCGATCGCATCGGTGTGCGACTTGGTGAGAACCTCAAGCTCCTTCTCGCCACGGGTCACGTCGTCCTCGCCGACCTCGCTCTTGAGGGCGTCGAGCTCTTCCTTGGCCTTACGACGGATGTTGCGCACGGCAACCTTGGCGTCCTCGCCCTTGGTACGAACCAGCTTGACGAACTCCTTGCGACGCTCCTCGGTGAGCTCGGGCAGGGTCACGCGGATGACGGATCCGTCGTTCGAGGGGTTAGCACCCAGGTTCGGGATGTCGCGGATCGCGTTCTCGATGTCGCGCAGTGCACCCTTGTCATACGGGCTCACCAGGATGGTGCGAGCCTCGATGTTCTGCAGTCCGGCCAGCTGCGAGAGCGGGGTCGGGGTGCCGTAGTAGCTCACGATTACCTTCTGGAACATCTGAGGGTTAGCGCGACCGGTACGCACACCGGCAAAATCTTCCTTGGCAACTTCGACGGCCTTGGCCATACGCTCGCCGGTGTCGGTCAGTACTTCCGCAATCACGGGGACTCCTTCAACTTTCTTAGGGGCTCGGTTCATTCTACCGGGAACGGCGTGATACCCGAGCAGGTTGGGGTGGAACTAGTTGCGAACGAGGGTTCCGATTTCGGCACCCAGAATGGCCTTGGTGACGTTTCCTGCGGGTTCCATCCCAAACACGCGCATCGGCATGCCGTTGTCCATGCACAGGCTGAACGAGGTCGAGTCCACAACCTTGAGGCCACGCTGCAGCGCCTCCTGGTAGGTGATCTCCTCGATCCGGGTCGCGGTGGAGTCGATACGCGGGTCGGCGGTGTAGACACCATCCACACCGTTCTTGGCCACCAGGACCACGTCGGCCTCGATTTCCAGGGCGCGCTGGGCGGCCACGGTGTCGGTGGAGAAGTAGGGCAGACCGGCGCCGGCACCGAAGATGACCACGCGGCCCTTTTCCATGTGACGCTCGGCGCGGCGCGGGATGTACTGCTCGGCAACCTGGGTCATCTCGATGGCGGACTGCACACGCGTGGTGGCACCGGCCTGCTCGAGGAAGTCCTGCAGGGCGAGGGCGTTCATGACGGTGCCCAGCATGCCCATGTAGTCGGCGCGGCCGCGGTCCATGCCGCGGGTGGAGAGCTCGGCTCCGCGGAAGAAGTTTCCGCCGCCAACCACGATGGCGATCTCCACGGTCTTGGCCGCTTCGGCGATCTCCTTGGCGATGGCGCTCACCACGTCGGGGTTCACACCGAGGGATCCGCCACCGAAGGCCTCACCCGAGAGTTTCAGAAGGACGCGTCGTTTTTCGCTCGAGGCCATGGTGTATTTCCCTTTCGGTGTTTCGTTTGTAATGTCCAGGCTAGTGCTTCGCCCCTGGCTGGCGACAGCGAAAAGGAGTCCGGATCGCAAATGCAATCCGGACTCCTATCGGGTGAGACTAGGCGCCGACCTTGAACCGGAGGAATCCGGTAACGGTCAGGCCTGCGTCCTCGAGCACCTTGGCAACGTTGATCTTGTTGTCCTTGGCGTAGTCCTGCTCGAGCAGGGCAACCTGCTTGAAGTAGGAGGTCAGACGACCCTCGATGATCTTCGGCAGGGCTGCCTCGGGCTTGCCCTCGCTGCGGCTGATCTCGGTCACAATCTCGCGCTCCTTCTCGACGGCGTCCGCGGGGACGTCCTCACGAGTCAGAACCGACGGGTTTGCGAAGGAGATGTGCTGCGCGATCGAGCGAGCGGTCTCGGCGTCCGAACCGGTGTAGGCCACAACCACGCCCAGCTGGGGCGGCAGGTCCTTGTTGGTGCGGTGCAGGTAAACCTCGAACGCGTCACCCTTCAGGGCACCGACGCGACGCAGTTCAACCTTCTCGCCGATGATGGCGGCCTCATCGCTGATGAGGTCGGCAACGGTCTTCTCGCCGGCCGGAGCGGCCAGGGCGGACTCAACCGAGTCGGCACCGGCAGCGGCAACCGCGGCCAGTACGTCATCGGCAAGCTTGCCGAAGCGCTCGTTCTTGGCAACGAAGTCGGTCTCGCAAGCGAGCTCGAGCAGGTAGGTGACGCCGTCCTTCTCAGTGGTGGCAACAAGGCCCTCGCTGGTGGAGCGGTCGGCACGCTTCGCGTTACCCTTTGCACCCTTCAGACGCAGGATCTCGGTGGCCTTCTCGACGTCTCCGCCGGCCTCCTCAAGCGCCTTCTTGGTGTCGACCATACCGGTGCCCAGGGCCTCGCGGAGGGCCTTCAGGTCTGCGATGCTGAAATTAGCCATGGTATTAACCCCTCGTGGTTCGGTTGTTACTTGGACTCTGCGTCGGCTGCTTCGACAGCAACCTCGGTGACCTCAGCAGCAGCCTCGGCCGGAGCCTCGGTTGCCTCGGCACCGGCGAGGAGCTCCTGCTCCCACTCGGCCAGCGGCTCTGCGGCGGTCTCGCCCTCGGCGGGCTTCTGGTGACGCTGGATCAGACCCTCGGCAGCGGCGTCGGCGATCACGCGGGTCAGCAGGCTGACGGAGCGGATGGCGTCGTCGTTACCCGGGATCGGGTAGGAAACCTCGTCCGGGTCACAGTTGGTGTCGAGGATACCGATAACCGGGATACCCAGCTTCTTGGCCTCGTCGATTGCCAGGTGCTCCTTCTTGGTGTCAACAACCCACAGCGCAGACGGAGTCTTGGTGAGGTTGCGGATACCACCGAGCGACTTGTGGAGCTTGTCCAGCTCGCGCTTCTTGATGAGGAGTTCCTTCTTGGTGAAGCCCGACTTCGAGGTGTCCTCGAAGTCCAGCTCCTCGAGCTCCTTCATGCGAGCGAGGCGCTTCGACACGGTGTTGAAGTTGGTCAGCAGACCACCCAGCCAGCGCTGGTTCACGTAGGGCTGGCCCACGCGGGTTGCCTGCTCGGCGATGGACTCCTGAGCCTGCTTCTTGGTACCCACGAAGAGGATGGTGCCACCGTGAGCGACGGTCTCCTTGACGAAGTCGTAAGCCTTGTCGATGTAACCCAGCGACTGCTGCAGGTCGATGATGTAGATACCCGAACGCTCGGTGAAAATGAAGCGCTTCATCTTCGGGTTCCAACGGCGGGTCTGGTGCCCGAAGTGCACGCCGCTGTCGAGCAGCTGGCGGATAGTAACGACGGCCATGGTCGTACTCCTTATATAGTTTCTCGGTTGATCCGAACACCGACGGCGTTCGGCCTGGTGCCCGGCACAGCCCCGCAGACCCTTCTTTCAAAGGGTGACCGATGGGGGTTGTGCATGATCCGAGCACGCGTAGTCGCCCTCATACGAAGGCGCTCTTGTTATCTTAGCAGGATCCGCGTGTGCGCCGAACTCCCGCGCGTCGCGCGCGGCTAGCTGTGGACGCTCAGATCCTCCGCGAGGTCGAAGGTGACCCCCATATCCCCCTCGGCGGTGGTCAGGGTGAGGCTGTGCAGATCACGTCCGCCCGAGCTCCAGGTAACCCGGGCAATGATCGTGGCGGCCCGGAGCATGGCGTCGCGGCGTTCGATGGTGCCCCGGATTCCGGGACGCGTGTCCAGGGTCACCACAAAGTGGCCCGTCTCCCACTCCTCCACCGCACGCACACACCCCTCCTCTCCGCACAGTTTGCCGTCGAAATCGAGCAGATTGCCGGTGATCTTGGTGATCCGTTCGGCGGTAGTGTCCTGCGGGGTGACCCCGGTGATCAGGCGTCGGAAGGGATCGGTCCCATCGGCACCACCCGCGTCCCGATCATCGTCGGTGCCGCCCGAGCCCCGGTCGCCGTCGGTGCCGCCCGCGGCGGGTGAGTCGCGCGGCGCGCTCACGCCACCCGGCCGGGCCCGGGCGTCCGTGAGCGCCCCCGCCACCACGGTTACCCCACCCGCGAGCAGCACCACAAACACCACAAGGAGGAGGGAGAGCAGGGTTCGATGACGTGCGATCCAGGCCAACGAACTAACCGGCCGTCGAATCGGACGTGGCGGTGGCGCTCTGTTCCCCGTCCGCGGTGGCGAAGGTCAGCGAGGTAATGTCGGCCGTTCCCGTGGCGAGCAGCGAACTCATCGCGACCCTGTTCATGCTCTTCAACAGGGTCGAAATGGTGCTCACACCCGAGTCGTTCATCTGGTTAGAGAGGGTTACCGCAAACACGCCGGGGCTGGTTTCGGTCACATCCTGAACACAGCTCTCCCCGCCACACAGCGTCGAGACCGAGCTCAGCACGGTTTCACTCACCTTGGTCACCTTGGTGAGGGTGTCATCCTCGGGGGCAACCCCCTTCAGGAACATCGAGTAGGGCGAGTCACGATAGGGAGAGTCTCCGGCGGCCGAGTCCTCGCCGGTGCCCGCATCGTCATCCTCGCCGTCATCAAATCCGTTGTCCTCGTCCTCGTCCTCGTCCTGCAGGGTTCCCGCCGCCCGATCCCGAAACACCTGAATCTGATCCGCGATGTGCTGGTTCACCGCCTCACGCTGAGAGCGGGCTCCAATGACGTTGCCGACGAGCAGGCTGACCCCGCCAACCAGCAGGATCACGCACGCCGATGCGATGATCAGGATCAGGTTGCGATGCCGAGCAAACCACCCCGGTCCCTGCGCCGTGGCGGGCACCGTCGGCCCCGGCGGAACGGGTGGGTAGCCCCCACCATAGGGCGGCATGGGCGGGGTCGGCTGCGCCGGCGGAGCAAACGGCGGATCGAACTGAGGCTGAGTGGGATCATTACTGGTCATGACTGTGTGCTTTCGGTGTGGGGTGGGCTACGGGATCGACGTCACATCAAGCGGCGTGCGTGAGCTGCAGCGAATGCGCCCGTCGTATGACACCAGCTCGACGGCACCCACCGGGTGATCCCGCACGGCCATCAGATACAAAACGGTCCCGGCGAGTGTGCGGCACTCGGCCTCGTTCAACTGTCCGGCATCCAGGGTCAGTTCCGCCGAAACCAGCGCCCCACGCTCGTAGTAGTAGTCGATAATGTCGCCCGATACGCCGGTCTGACGCAGCGCACGGCGCAGGACCGCCTCGCCGACCTCATCATCGGAGCGGTTGACGCTGTACAACTGGGATTCCCGCTTGCCATCAAATTCGGCCACCACGCGTTCAACCCGGGCCGCATCCGCACGCTGTGCGCCGGCAACCCCCAGCGCCTGACCACCCCACACACCACCCACGGCCGCCAGGATCAGCGCGAGCCCGGCCGAGGCCAGGATGATGATCAGCGAGCGTCGACCGGGCTTGGCCGGCGGACGGGTGGGCTCACCGGGCCCGGAACCAAATGCGAGCTGCGCACTCGCCGGGTTCACGGGCTGGGCGGGTGGTTCGGCGGGCGAATACGGATGGCTCATGCGTGGGTTCCTTAGGGTCTGTGGCCACACGCAGACCGGGCGCTCCCCCGCTCACTCACCGCATGGCACGGCGCATCGCGACTCTAACCGCGCACGCGCACGGCACCATCCCCACTGGCCGCTATCGACCGAAACCCTGTCGCCCCGACCGGATCACCCCCATCGCTCCCGACTTAGCGCCAGCCCA